>JAEXLD010000057.1 GCA_023445445.1 Bacillota bacterium | reverse complement strand
TATAAAAGATGGTGCTGATACTTTTGAAAAGGTTCAAGAAGCTACTTGTGCTGGAACAGGATTCTGTGGAGCTAGTAGATGTGGAGCTAGAATTGAAGCATTAATTGAAAATAATAAATAGTTTTTTTATAAAGGACTGTCTATTGAATGATTTTTATCATTTATATAGACGGTCATTTTTTATTATTTACCCATGACTATTTATAATTTTTATGGTAATGAATACGCTTGAAATCAATGAGAAAATCAAAGTTATCTAAGTAATTATCTAAAAAAATAAGGTCATACCTGTTGCAGATTCAATTGCAGCAAGGTATAGCCTTTTTTATATTAAATTTCATGTGAAAATTAAGTTACACCTAGGGGCTTGTGTTATGAAGCTATAATAATGAATTTTACTATGCCTAATTATTCTAACTTTAAGATTTCCAAGTCATATAATAATTTTACTTTTAAGGCTAACTGGATATTGAATAAATCTTCTGGTAAATCCATATCAACATTAAGAATTTTATTAATAGTAGCTATTCTCTGCCTTAGAGTATTTATATGAATATAAAGTGAGTTTGCAGTGTCGTTCTTATTAAAGTTACACTTAATATAATGCTGTAATGTAATTAATAATTGGCTATTATATTTATTATCGTGGTCAATAAGTGGCTTTATATATGAGTTGTAAGTGTTTTCTAAATATGAATTATTTATAGAGTCATTGTCTATAAACATTTTAATAATTCCTAAATCTTCATATTTTAGTATATGTTTATTATTTAATCTATAGGCCACCTTGTTTGCATACATAGCTTCTTTTTGCAGTTTAGATATATTATTAATAGTTGAAACAGTGCTTATTCCAAGGAAAATATCCTCACATTTCATAACTTTTTTATAAATATTATAAATATTATTAATAATACCATCAAAATCAGGAATTATATCAGGAATTAGAAGAATATAATATTTGTCATTTGTGAAATGCATGATGTGGTCAATGTAGGTAAATGAATTTTTTAATTCTTTGTTAATTTCATTATATAGTAAGAAGTCATCTAAAGGATTGTTAATAAATACAACATAATAATAGGTATGAAGCTTCTTATTTAGGGGCTCTAATAAAAAGTATGCCTTTTCTATAGAAATTTCACTGTTACTTGATAGTTTTTCGTAGATATCAAAGTTGGTCTTCCTTAATTCTTCATTAAAAATCTTTTCCTCCTTCATTAATAGAGTTGTTACTAATATAAGCTGTTGAATTCTAGTAATTTGAATCCTATTCAAATTAGTGTAAGGATAATCAAGCAGTACACATATATATGAAGAAAGGCTATTATCAATTATGATAGGGAAGATATATAAACACTTTTTCTCAGATTGTAAGTAATTATTTATATACTTGAATACGTAAGAGCAATTAAATTCAGAAGTAAAAGAATCATTTATTATAGTGACAGTAAATTCATTAATATTTTCAGTTCTTTTAATCCAATTATTATCAGTGCTATTAGTTATCAGATTGAAATTATTATTTAAGAATGTAAAATCAAAATCATATTCTTTCTTTATACTTTCTGATAAATTAGATAATGATGAATTTTGTATTAATAATTTTATTAAAGAGTTTTCAAACATAATAGTATCTTTAAGTAGACTAGTGACTTTTTCTGTAATTAAGTTAGTTATAGATGCAATAACTTTGCTCCAGCAATATTCTTCAGGTACAGAAATTATAGGAAAAGATTTTTCTTCGCAGTAGTTTAAGATAGATTCATCTATAAGGCTGATAAATTTATCTTTGCTTATAATTCCAACAATACCTAGTTTAATTGCTTCATCTATCCAACTTAATGTAAGCGTATCTTTAAGAAGCATTCCAGATATAATTAAATCCCCTTTAGTTGACCAATCTAGAATTTCAGGAATATCTTCAATTGTCACTGAAGATATTATTTTTTTGCTTCCATTCAAACCGTATAAAAGTTTAGCATGAATATTAGAATTTTTTATAAAATCGGAGACAGTAATCATAAATTCAGCTCCTTTCTTTATCCACTTTCATATAAAGTTATGCTTATTATATACTTTTTTATATCATATATATTATAAAAATTAAACAAATTATAAATTAAATTATACCACAATTATGAATTTATGTATATAAATTTACAAATTTATATACATAAATACACATTGGTATTTCAAAATGTATACATTTACACAATATTTGAAGAAGAGAGCCATTGCTATAATTAAATTAAAGAAATGGTTGGCCAATCATTTTAAATAATAAAAATGAAAGGGAAGTAATAATGGAGAGAATAGTTGTTGCATTAGGTGGAAACGCATTGGGAAATTCAGCTAAAGAACAATTAGAGCTAGTTAAGGAAACTGCTAAGTCCATTGTAGACCTGGTTGAAAGTGGAAGTGAGGTAATAGTTGTACACGGCAATGGGCCTCAGGTGGGAATGATAAATCTTGCATTTGAAGAAGCAGCTGAAAAATCAATTGAAGATATTGAAATGCCATTTCCTGAATGTGGTGCAATGTCACAAGGATATATCGGCTATCATCTTCAAAATTCCATAAGGTCTGAATTACTGAACCGTGGGATTAGAAAAAACGTTGAAACAATTATAACACAAGTAATAGTTGATCCAAATGATGAAGCTTTTAATAATCCAACTAAACCAATTGGAAAGTTTTATAACAAAGAACAATTAGAGAAGTTGAGAAAAATCAACTATATAATTAAGGAAGATTCAGGAAGGGGATATAGAAGAGTAGTCCCTAGCCCTAAACCTATTGACATAGTTGAAAAGGAAGTTATAAACAACTTGATAAAAAACGGAGATGTAGTTATCTGCGCTGGAGGAGGTGGAATTCCTGTCATTAAGGAAGGAAATTTACTTATAGGAATTGCAGCAGTAATTGACAAGGATTTTGCTAGTGAAAAGGTAGCTGAGTTAATCAATGCTGATAAGTTAGTTATTTTAACAACAGTAGATGGAGTATGTATAAATTACAATACGAAAGATGAAAAAATGTTAAGGCGTTTATCAGTTAATGAAGCTAAGAGATATATAGAAGAGAAACAGTTTGCACCAGGCTCAATGCTTCCTAAGGTATTAGCAGCATTACAGTTTGTTGAAAGTGGAAAAAATAAGAAGGCTTTAATAACATCACTAAATAAGGCTAAAGAAGCACTACAAGGGCTAACTGGAACAATAATTGAATAAGAAGGAGGATGATGTGACACCCATGAAATCAGTATTTCAAAACCGTGACTTATTATCAACAAAAGATTACTCTAAGGATGAATTGATGTTCTTAATAGAATTTGCAGAACACCTAAAATATCTAAAGAAAAATAATATTCCTCATAAATATTTAGAGGGAAAAAATATTGCATTAATTTTCGAAAAGCCTTCAACAAGAACACGTTCAGCTTTTACTACAGCAGCTATTGATTTAGGAGCACATCCTGAATATTTAGGAAAAGGTGATATTCAGTTAGGTAAAAAAGAAAGTGTTAGAGATACTGCTTTAGTATTGACAAATATGTTTGATGGAATTGAATATCGTGGATTTGAGCAGGCTTTAGTAGAAGAATTGGCTTATTATGCAGATGTACCTGTTTGGAATGGGCTAACTAATTCAGAACATCCAACACAAATGCTAGCAGATTATATGACAATGAAAGAAGAATTTGGAACATTAGAAGGAAAAACAATTGCTTATATGGGAACTGGTGATAATAATGTATGTAATTCAATTATTGTAACTGGTGCTATTTTAGGTGTTAATGTTAATGTTGGATGCCCTAAGGAATTGAATCCCAAAGAAGAGGTAATTAAGTTAGCTAAGGAATTTGCAGAAAAGTCAGGAGCTAAAATCAATATATACAATGACCCGGTAGAAGCAGTAAGAGATGCAGATGCAATTTATACTAATGTATGGGCTGCAATGCACGAAGAAGCTATTTTTGAAGAAAGAGTAAGGTTGAATAAACCATATCAAGTTAATGCAGAGTTATTAAGTAATGTTAAAAATAAAGATTATATATTACTTCACTGTTTGCCAGCATTTCATAATTTAGAAACATCTCTAGGAAGAGAAATATATGAAAAGTATGGAGTGAAGGAAATGGAAATGACAGATGAGGTTTTCTATGGGCCACATGCTCGTCAATTTGAGCAAGCTGAAAATAGAATGCATACAATCAAGGCTGTTATGGCAGCAACTTTAGGTAATTTATTTATTCCAAAAGTATAGGAGGGAAGAAAATGAAAAAAAAGAGAGCACCGAACACATATATAATAATATTTTGTGTAATAGTTGTAGTTGCAATTTTAAGCTGGATTGTACCTGGAGGATCATATGAATTGGATGACGCTGGTCATGCTATAGCAGGAACTTATCATCTAACTGACTCAAACCCTCAAGGTTTATGGGATATTTTTATGGCTCCTATAATTGGTATGATTGGTTCTAAGACAATGAGTGGAGCAATTGCTATATCTTTAACTATTATGTTATTTGGTAGTTTCTTAGAAATGATGGATGAAACAAATGCCATAAAATTATTTTTAAAGAGACTTACAGAAAAAAATCAAAAGAATATGTATGCTTTAATAACTATATTGGTTGTAGCTATGGGTATTTTTGGAACAGTTGAAGGAGCATACGAGGAAGGTTTCGTATATCTATTAATGTTTATACCTGTAATCTTGGCACTAGGCTTAGATACAATAGTTGCAGTTATGATTGTTGTATTTGGGACTCAAGGAGGTTGTTTAGCATCTACTATCAACCCATTTTCAGTAGGAATCGCTTCTGATATAGCAGGAATCAGCCCAGGTCAAGGAATAGTAATGCGTGTTATTATGTTTATAGTATTTATGGCAGTTATTTCTTGGTATATCTGTAGGTATGCTAAAAAAATTAAAGATAATCCTGAAAAATCACCACAGTTTTTTAGAAGGGAAGAGGATCTTAAAGAATTCCCAGTATCTAATGAAACAACTGAAATGAGCAAAGAACAAAAAAGAATACTAGTTGTATTTGCATTAACATTTATTATTATGATAATCGGATTAGTACCATGGACTTCATTAAATCCAAACTTTACTTTCTTTCAAGATCTAACTAAGTTTATAACAGGAGTACCAGTTTTAGGTACTATATTAGGTAAGGGAATGGTGCCATTAGGAGATTGGTATTTTAATGAAATATCTATGCTACTAATTGTAATGACTTTTATTGCAGGTTTCATTATGCATTACAATGCTGAAAAGATAATAAAAATATTAATTAAAGGTGCTTCTGGAATAGTATCTACAGCATTTATAGTACCATTAGCAAGAGGTATTCAAGTAGTTATGGATAATGGATTAATTACTCCAACAATACTACATTTTGGAGAAAATACTTTAAGTAGTCTATCACCAGTAGTATTTATATTATTGAGCTTATTATTCTACTTGGTATTAGCATCACTTATTCCAAGCTCAACTGGATTAGCAGCAGCCACAATGTCAATAATGTCAGCTTTAGCAGGTTTTGCAAATGTACCTCCTGAAATAATGATTAATGTGTATTTAGTGTCTTTAGGTTTTGCAAAAATGATAATGCCAACATCTATAGTGGTAATGACATGTACAGAAGTTGCACATATAAGTTATGGTCAGTGGGTAAAAACAAATATTAAATTTATGATTGGTTTATTAGTATTATCAGCTGCGTTCTTAGTAGCAGGAGTACTAATAGCATAGTTAAAGGAGGATAAATATGTCAAAAGTATATGTACCAAATGCAACTAATGTTTTAAAGAAAGTTTTAGTTTGTTCACCTAAATATTATGTATTTAATGCAATTAATGAAATAACTAAGAGTTGGATGGAAAAAGGAGAAACTGAACAGAATGATTTAATGGTTGAAGAATGGAATAGGCTTATTAAGGCATACAAAGATAATGGAATTGAAGTAGTGGAAGTTGAAGCAGATCCAAAATTAGAAGTTCAGACTTTTGCCCGTGATTTCGGAGGAATGGTTAAGGAAGGTGCCATTATAGGTAAGTTCAGGCATCCTGCAAGACAAGCTGAAACTAAAGTATATGAAGCAAAACTAAAAGAATTGGGAGTACCTATTATATGTAGATGTAATGCGGGATGTTTTGAAGGCGGAGATATTTGGATGATAGATGAACACACAATAGCCTTTGGATTAGTAGACCGTACAGATACTGCAGGTGTTGATAATATGAGAGAACAACTACAAAAATTCGGATATACAGTTGTAGGAGTTCCTGTACCACCTGAAAATTTACACCTAGATATGGTATTTAATATAGTAGCACCTAAAGTATGTATTGCTGCAACAAGAGAATTACCATATTTCTTTATAAAAATGCTAGAACGTAGAGGATTTAATATTATAGATGTTCCATCAGAGTTAGTAGCTAAGCATGGCTGCAATGTACAAGCTATAGGTAATAATAAGGTAATTGCTATAAAAAACAACAAAATGGTTAATGATAAGATTCGTGAAGCTGGAGTAGAGGTTATTGAGGTTGATTTATGCCAAATTCTAAAAGCAGGAGGAGGCCCTCATTGTATGACATTCCCAATTTACAGGGAGGAATGATAATATGAAAGTACTAATAAGTGACTATGCTGCAGGTTTAATGCCTACTCACGATTATGAATGTAGTATTTTAAATTTTAGTATGCCTAATGTAGAAATCGAAGTTTATGTCTACACAGATGAAAATAGAGAAGAATTTCTAAATAAGATGGAAGATGTAGATGCACTATTAACTGCATTTATTAAAATTGACAAGGAAGTTTTAGATAGAAGCAAGAATCTAAAGTGTATCTCAATTAATGCTACTGGTTATGATAATGTAGATTTAGAGGAAGCTACAAAGCACAATGTAGGTGTAATGCCAATAGGAGAATATTGTACCTTAGATGTTGCAGAGCATACAATTGCACTTATGCTAGCTTTAAATAAGAACCTAAAACATTATATAAATGATATCGATGAAAGGCATATTTGGAGATATAATTCTGTGGAAAGTCCTGTAAGAATAGGAAATCAGGTCTTAGGTATATTTGGATTTGGAAAAATAGGAAGGGCTGTTGCTAAATTAGCCCAAGGTCTTGGAATGGAAGTTATAGCACATGATCCAAATGTAGGCAGAGATTTAGCTAAAAGTATGGGAGTTAAGTTAGTAGATAAGGAGACTATTTTGAAAACAGCAGATGTCATAACAAATCATATGAATCTAGATAAATTTAATACTGCATATTTCACCAAAAAGGAATTTGAGATTATGAAGAAAAAACCAATATTATTGAATCTAGGTAGAGGCATGAGTATTAATGAGGATGATTTAGCTTATGCCTTAGATAAGGGGTTAATTAGAGCTGCAGGATTAGATGTTTTATATGATGAAAATCCAGATTTGAAAAATCATAAATTAGCTCATAGGGAAAATGTAATAATTACACCCCATTCAGCATTTTATTCATATGATAGTATGAGGGATCTTCAAAGGATTTCCTGTGAAAATATAGTTTATTATCTTCTTGGAAAGAAGGATAAGGTTTTTAAATTGGTAAATGAACCTTAGACTATATGGAAAATATATAAGGGAGATGTGGCACAATTTTAATTTAGGAGTTGTTGCCACAGCTCTTTTTTTATTAAATATTCATATTTATTTTTTATTTTGATAAGGCTCATTTATTAATAATTCAAGTAATTCCTTTTAGCATAATTAATATAATATTTATTTTAGATAATTCTTAAAGATTTATTTAAATAAATCTAAATTACTGTGAATTATAGTAAATATGCATTGCTATTACACATTTTATTGCGAGAGAAATAAAATATAAAGTATACTTATAGTAAGAATGTTTAATGGAGAGTGTTAATGTGAGTAGGATTAAGATATTTACTGGACACTTCGGTAGTGGTAAGACAGAAGTTGCAATAAATTTTGCTATAAAGATGGCTAAAGAAGGTAAAAAAGTAGCGTTGGTAGATATGGACACAATTAATCCTTATTTTTCTATAAGAGATATTAAAACTAAAATAGAAAAGGATTATATGATAAGGGTTATAAGTACCTCAAAGAATTTAATCAATGCAGAGCTAATGGTATTATCAGCAGAAATTTTATCTGTATTTAATGATAAATCATACGAAGTAGTAGTATTAGATGTCGGTGGAGATGATGTAGGGGCAAGGGTTCTAGGAGTATATAACAAGTACTTTGAAGAAGAAGGTTATTCAATGTATTATATTTTAAATAATTCAAGACTAGAAACCTTAAATTGTAGAACAGCAAGTAAATATCTAAAGTCTATTGAATTAGCTAGTAAGCTAAAAGTAAGGGGTATAATATCAAATTCTCACATGATGAAGGAAACAGAGTCTAGTCATATACTCAAAGGAGATATTGAATCTTTTGAGTTATCTAAGTTTTTAAACATTCCTTACAAATACACTGTGTGTACTAAAAAATTTGAAGAGGTAATAAAGGATAAAGTTAATGGAAAAATATTAACTATAGATTTATATATGGACATGCCGTGGTAATAGCAAGGAGGATTTTAATGGCGAAGGTTGTATTTAAAGAGGAAAGATGTAAAGGTTGTGGGCATTGTATAAATATATGTCCAAAGAAAATTATTAGTTTTAAAGAGTGTTTTAATAGTAAGGGGTATCATCCAGCTGGAATAGATGAAAATCTTATGAGTGAATGTATAGCATGTGCCTCTTGTGGGAAAATTTGTCCAGATTGTGTTATAACAATTAAAAGGTAGGAGTAAGACTATGGGGGAAAAGTTTTTAATGAAGGGTAATGAAGCCATAGCAGAAGCAGCTATTAGAGCAGGGTGTAAATGTTTTTTTGGATATCCAATAACACCTCAAACTGAGTTAATAGCATATATGGCGAAAAATATGGCAAAGGCTAATGGAGTTTTTTTACAAGCTGAAAGTGAAATTGCAGCTATTAATATGGTATATGGTTGTGGAGGAACAGGGGTTAGATGTATGACATCATCATCTAGTCCAGGAATAAGTCTTATGACAGAGGGTATTTCATATTTAGCAGCAGCAGAAGTACCTTGTGTAATAGTTGATGTAGTTAGATGCGGGCCAGGACTTGGAGGAATACAACCAGCTCAATCTGATTATTTATTTTTAAACAAGGGACTCGGACATGGAGATTTTAATTTGCCAGTTTATGCTCCAGCTTCTATTCAAGAAATGATAGATTTAATATCAGAGGCTTTTGATGTAAGTGATTTATATAGGACACCAGTAATGATAATGGCAGATGGTATGTTAGGTCAAATGATGGAAGGTGTTGAATTTAAAGAAAATAAAAAAAGAGAGTTACCAGTAAAAACTTGGGCTGCTAATGGGTTAGGAAAGAGGAATAAACATAACATAATAAACTCATTAGAATTAAATCCAGAGAAGTTAGAAGAACTTAATTTGAAGCTTCAAGAAAAATATAGAATAATAAAAGAAAATGAAGTTAAATATGAGTTATATAATTGTGAGAATTCCTGTGATCTGATATTAGTTTCCTTTGGAATAACAGCTAGAATATGTAAAAGTGTTATAAGTCTTGCTAAAGAAGAAGGAATAAATTTAGGTTTAATAAGACCTATAACAACTTGGCCATTTCCTAATGAAGCCTTTATAAAGACACTAGGTAAGAGTAAAAATGGATATTTATCTGTGGAAATGAATTGTGGACAAATGGTTGAAGATATAAAGCTTTCTTTAAATGGAAAAGAAGAAGTTAGTTTTTATGGTAGAACAGGTGGGGTAGTACCTAGGGTAGATGAGATATACCAATATGTAAAATCTATTATTGGAGGTATATAAATATGGGGATTGTATATGAGCCAACCAAAGCTCTTTTAGATGTACCTACACACTATTGTCCAGGATGTACTCATGGAATAATTCATAAATTAGTAGGAGAAGTCATAGAAGAATTAGGAATATTAGATAAGACTATAGGTGTTGCATCAGTTGGATGCTCAGTACTTGCATATAATTACTTTGCTTGTGATATGTTTCAAGCAGCTCATGGAAGAGCACCTGCAGTTGCTACAGGTATAAAGAGAGGAAATCCAGATAAGGTAGTATTTACTTATCAGGGAGATGGAGATTTAATAGCAATAGGAACTGGAGAAGTTATTCATGCAGCTGCCAGAGGAGAAAATATTGCAACTATCTTTGTAAACAATTGCATATATGGTATGACTGGAGGGCAAATGGCACCAACCAGTTTAGAAGGACAAATCACGGAAACATCTCCTTATGGAAGAAATTTAAAAACACAAGGTTATCCAATAAGAGTTTCTGAAATGATAGCTACTTTAGATGGTGCAACCTATGTAGAAAGAGTAAGCGTAGATAATATAGCAAATTTAACAAAAGCTAAAAAAGCAATTAAAAAAGCTTTTAATAATTCAATAAAAGGGTTAGGATACTCATTTATTGAAGTTTTATCTACATGTCCAACTAATTGGGGGTTATCTCCACAGGATTCTTTAAAGTGGCTTAGAGAAAATATGATTCCTTATTATCCTTTAGGTGTTAAAAAAGATACAAATAAGGAGGATAAGTAGAATGATTAAAAAAGAAATTATATTTGCAGGTTTTGGAGGACAGGGAATATTAACTGTTGGTAAGCTTTTATCCTATGCAGCTATGGATAATGGATTCAATGTGTCATGGCTACCATCTTATGGGCCTGAAATGAGAGGTGGTACAGCAAATTGTTCTGTTATAATTTCTGATGAAGAAGTTGGATCACCTGTTATTACAGAAGCAGATATAGTAGTTGTTATGAATAAACCATCTTTAGATAAGTTTATCCAATCAATAAAAGAAAATGGAACTTTAATAATAGATTCAGATATGATAAAAGATGATATAAATTTTCAAGGCTTAAAAGTATATAAAATTAATGCTGAAACAAAGGCAGAAAAACTTGGGGATAAAAGAAACGCCAATATGATATTATTAGGCTTTTTAATTAAAAAATTAAATATTATTACAATAGAAGACCTTTTAAATTCTATAAAAATGCATGGAAAGAAAGAATATTATGAATTAAATAAATTAGCAATGGAATTAGGAGCTAATATAGATTTAGAATAATTATTTTATGTATTTATAAGGAGCTTTAGATTTTTCTAAGGCTTCTTTATTAGAATAAGGAACTATATTATTTGTAAAGAATACACTATTTTTAAATAAAGTTTTTTTATTCAAATCCGAAATTTTTAGTATTAAAATCTTAAAATTTAATTAAATATACAAATTCAATATAAATTGTAACAAAAAATAATAGAAACAGTATATAATGTAGATAGAGAATTAATTGGAAGGGGGGATAGTGTATGTTTATAATAGATAGAAATAAACACTGTAGTTTTAATGAATCTGTAAGGAAATTATTTTATATGAAACAAAATATAAATAACTCACCAAGGTATACAGAGGAAGAAAAAAGAGATCTTACAAATAAGATTGAAAAGGATATCAATAGTACATGGGAACAACAAAAATATGAATTGAACAAAAAAAAGGGATAGTTTACTGTTATTTTTCTACTTGTTAAAATAATTGCAGAGGAGTATATCTTAATGACAGTTAAATTAGAAGTTGAGTGTAAGTTTGTAAATAACTTAGTAATTAAAGTGATAAATAGTAGTAATTGCTTAAAAAATAATAGAAGACAATGATAAGAAGTTAGAATTAAAATTAATCTAACTTCTTATTTTTTTGTGATAAAATAAAAATATATTATAAAATTAAGTAAGGAGAATAATATGTTTTTTATAGGTATCTTTGGTATAGAAAATAAAGAAAAAGAAATAAAAATAATAAATAATTTTACATGTAATAGTTGTAATAGATTAACTATTGGAAGAGTTATAAAACACTATGAATTTTTCCACTTCTTTTTTATACCTATTTTTAAGTGGAATGAAAAATATTATGTTCAATGTGAAAGTTGTAAGAAGATATTTTCAATAGATAAGGAAAAGGGAAAGCTAATAGAAAAAGGTGAAAATATTGAATTAACATATTGGGATTTAAATGAAATTAATAATTCTTACGAATATGATTATAATATTAATAATATATGTAACAATTGTGGGAAAGTAGTGGATTCAGACTATAAATACTGTCCTTATTGTGGTAATAAAATTAAGGTAAATAGTTAAAAAATATATATAAAGTTCCAAATAATAATATTTAAAATACATTGATAATTATTATTAATTAAAAATGATTACAATTATCATTGAAAAGGTATATTTTATATGCTATAATTAAGAAAAAAAGGGAGGGAACTTTATGTATAATAGAATAGAATTACCATATGATTATAACTCATTAGAACCTTATATAGATGAGGAAACTATGAGAACACATTATGATAAGCATCATAAAACTTATGAAACAAATTTAAATAAGGCATTAGAAAATCATGGAGAATATGCAAAGGGAAAAACATTAGCACAATTATTAAAATCTGTTAATGAATTACCTGAAGATGTAAAAACACCAGTTATTAATAACGGTGGTGGAGTTGTAAATCACAACTTATTCTTCTCAATTCTTTCTCCTAATGCAAAGAAGGCCCCAGAAGGTAAGTTATTAGAAGAAATTAATAAAACTTTTGGTAGTGTTGATAAATTAAAAGAAGATTTAACTAATGCTGCAGTAACTTTATTTGGAGCAGGATTTGCATTTTTAGTTAAAGATAAGGATGGAAAATTATCAATAGTTAAGAAATCAAATCAAGACTCACCATATATGGATGGATTAGTACCAATTCTAGGTATTGATGTATGGGAACATGCATATTATTTAAAATATAAGAATTTAAGACCAGATTATGTTAAGAATTTATGGAATGTAATATGTTGGGGAAAAGTTGAAGAACTTTACAACGAAGAATATAACATATAGTAATATAATAGGGTATTATAAAAGAAAAAGTGCATTTTAAAGATGCACTTTTTTTAGTGTATAAGAATCTCAATACAAGGATAAATTAAGATAAACTACTAATTAGTATGTAATAAGATTAGTAGAAAATTAAAATTAAGGAGAGAATTTATGTATAACAAAATACAATTACCTTATGATTTTAATGCATTAGAACCTTATATAGATGAGGAAACTATAAAAACACACTATAGTAAGCACCTTCAAACTTATGAAACAAATTTAAACAAAGCTCTAGAGGGATACGAAGAATATACAAAAGGTAAAAATCTAGATCAACTAATAAAAGGTGTTGCTGATTTACCAGAGGAAATAAGACCAGCAGTTGTTAATAATGGTGGAGGAGTATCAAATCATAATTTATATTTTTCAATACTTTCTCCAAATCCAAAGAAAGCTCCAGAGGGGAAATTATTAGAAGAAATAAATAATACCTTTGGAAGTGTAGATAATTTAAAAGAAGAATTATCTAATGCAGCTATATCTCAATTTGGCTCAGGATATGGATTCTTGGTTAAAGATAAGGATGGAAAGCTATCAATAGTTAAAAGAGTAAATCAAAATTCACCAGTTATGGATGATTTAATTCCAATTTTAACTATTGATGTATGGGAGCATGCTTATTACTTAAAATATAAGAATTTAAGAGCTGATTATGTAAAGAATATATGGAATGTAATAGATTGGGAAAAAGTCGAAGGACTTTATGAAGATTGCCATAATATTTAATATATAAATACATAAATAAGTATATCTATATAGGTGTACTTATTTTTTCGTTTTTTGGAATTTATGAAAAAACGAGTATATATATAAGGATTATGTTAGTATATTTATAAGAAAAGATTTATTAGTAAACAAGGGGGATAAAATGAGGAATTTAAAGGCTTTCTTAAGGGGAAGTGAAAGCAATTTAATTAGGGCTAGAATTATCTATTTATGTTTAGTTTTAATTGTTATTTTTTTAGGATTATCGTCAAGAACGTATGTTGATTATTTACCTAACTTTTTAGGAAAGTATGCAGGGGATACTTTGTGGGCAACTATGGTCTATTTTGGATTTGCCTTTTTATTTAATAAGCTTACTATTAAAAAAGTTGCAATAGTATCTTTAATATTTTCCTATGGAATAGAAATATCACAGTTATATCAAGGGGAATGGATTAATAATGTTAGGAGCACTTTAATAGGTTCTTTAGTATTAGGACATGGATTTTTATTTTCTGACTTAATTTGTTATACCATTGGTATATTTATGGCTATGATAATAGATAAATTTATATTTATAAAAAAGTCCAATTTATAGTAAAATTTTAATTGTTTAAGAGTATAGAAAATTAATATCTATATAAGGGGAGAAGATAAATATGATAAATTTTGCACATAGGGGTGCAAGTTCTGATTACCCAGAAAATACAATGCTTTCTCTAAGAGAAGGAATAAAATCAGGAGCAAAGGGATTAGAAATTGATGTTCATAAAACAAAGGATAATAAAATTGTTGTTATACATGATGAAGATATAGAGCGCACATTTATTGGAAAAGGTCTTATTAAGGACTTTACTTTAGAAGAATTAAAATCCTTTAAAAATAGAAAAAAACTATTTAGAGATAATGAAGAATGTCATATTCCAACATTAGAAGAAGTATTAGAGTTAATTAAGGACATAGATATATTATTAAATATTGAATTAAAAACAGATATTATTAATTATGAAGGAATAGAAGAGGATGTTATTAATTTAATTAGATATTATAATCTAGAAGATAATATTATAATATCTAGCTTTAATCATGAATCTATAAGAAAAGTAAAAGCCATTAGTAATATAAAAACAGGAATTTTATATGAAAGTCCTATAGCAAATGTTGTTGAATATGCCAAATCTTTAGGAGTAGATGCAATTCATCCAAGTTTATTAGTTGTATCAGAAGAATTAATAAGGGAAGCTCATGAAAATAACTTAAAGGTTAATATTTTTACAGTTAATAATCCAATGCATATGAGATTATTAATAAAAAATAAAGTAGATGGTGCCTTTACTGACTACCCAGAACTATTAAATGAAATTTTAGAAGAAGAAATATAAAAAATATGATGCTACTGTGACTTTAATATAGATGTCTAAGTAGCATCATTCTTATTTAAGTTTTTTTATATCTTTAGAGCTATATCCATAACTAAAGGATAATCTTTTTAGTTAGTATCTTCAATAAAGTTTAATAGGCTTTTGTTAACTTTATCTTTTTCTTCAATAAAGGAACCGTGTCCACTTTCAGATAGTGGTATTAATTTTGAGTTTTCTATATTTTCATGAAGGTACTTACCAAATTCATATGGACAAATAACATCATGGACTCCATGAAGAATTAAAGTAGGGATTTTAATTTTATTTATATCATTAAATAATCTTTCATCCCTTAAACTAAATAAACACTTAAAAGTTCCCCAAGGAGAAGCAGATAAGGAAATATTATTAAACCAGTTTAGCATTTCTATTGGAGTATTCTTATAAAAGAATAAATTAGTAACCTTTGTTCTTATAAAGCTTGGTCTATCATTTAAGGATTCTTTAATAAATTTATTTACTTCTTCTTCTGTAAAACCATAGGGATAATCTTTAGATTTAATCCAACTAGGAGCAGCTGCCCCTATTAAACAAAGCTTTGAAACTCTATGGGAATCATATTTTGATATATATCTAATTGATAGAGCACCACCCATAGAGTGACCAACTAAAGTTATATTTTTTAAATCAAGAACATCAATTATCTTTCTTATATCTGAAGCCATGGTATCATAATCATAGCAATTAAAAGGTCTATCAGATTCTCCAAATCCTCTTAAATCTATACCTATAGATCTATATCCTTTTTCACCAAAAAAGTTATATTGATATTCATATGCATTATGATTTAAAGGCCAACCATGTATAAATAATATTGTTTTATCTGAATCAGAATTTAAATCTTCAACTAGAATTCGAGCATTATCAGAGGTTTTAATAAAATATCTCATAAAATCTCCTAATTAGTATTATTTTATTAATATAAGTATATTCAAAGTTCTATATTAATGCTAATAAAATGACAAAATAACTGTAGAAAAATACAACACAAATTTCCGTATATTTACAAAATTTAATAATTCATATAAAATAGAAAATATTGTATGGTGTTTTAGGGGGAAAATAAATGAATATTTTAGTATTAGAGGATGAGTATTATCAGAGGGAAATGTTAAAAGTAAGCCTTGAAAAAAAGTTTTTTGATATAAAGGTGTATGAAGTAGGTACTGAAGAGGAAGCAAAGGAAATAATAAATAAAGTAAGTAATATAGATTTGTTTTTTATTGATATTAAATTAAATGAAGGATCAGGGCTTAATTTTGCAAAATATATAAGAAAGATAGAAAAGTATGAAGTGACCCCAGTAGTTTTTATTAGTGGTGAGATTTCATATATAATTGAAGCAATACAGAAAGTTAATTGTTTTGACTTTTTAGTAAAGCCTTATAGTATTGAAAAGGTATATGAAATAGTAGAAAAGTTTCAACGACATTTAAAAAAAGTACAAAATAGTAACTACATTTTTTTCAAGGATGTTCTTGGAAGTAAGATAAAGGTATATTATAAAGATATTTTGTTTTTAGAGTATTACTTTAAAAAGTGCAAAATACATACAAAAATAGAAACTATTGATATAAGAACTAATAGTATAGAAAAAATAATAAAAGAAATAAATTATAAAAATATAATAAGAACTCATAAGTCTTATGCTGTTAATTTAGACAATATAAAAGAAATTAAAAGAATAAATTCAAAGCTATGGGAAGTAGCCTTTGAAAATTATGATAAAACCGCTGATTTAAGCTATAGTTATAAAAATAAGTTAGAAATATTTAAATAAGTTTATTTAAAAAGATAGAATTAATAAAAATTCTATCTTTTTTTCATAACTTTATATAATGAACCAAAAACTTTTTATTGTTATTTTAGTTTTAACTATAATTAGTGCAGCTTTAATATATATATTTAAAGCTCCATATAAGAAGATAAACTTAGAGCAAATGGAAGCAGGGGCAAGGTTAAATAGTCATATTATAGAAAGTTTAAAAGGAATAGAAACTATAAAGGTTCATGCGGCAGAAGAAAAAAGTATTGAAAAGTTAGAAGGAGAGTATATTAGAAATTTAAAAATAGCCTTTAAGGAAGGTGTACTTTCAAATATTCAAGGATCAATTTCAGGTGCTGTATCAACTGTAGGAAATCTTGTTCTTATGTATATTGGAGCTAGGATGATTATGAGTGGAGAGCTTACCTTAGGTAGCCTTATGGCATTTTCAACATTATCAGGATATTTTATGGATCCAATAGGTAGACTTATAGGATTACAGCTAAGTATTCAAGAAGCTAGTATATAATTAAAAAGAATTTCAGAAATCTATGAAGTTGAAAAGGAACAAGAAGAAACTGAAACTGAAAAAATTAAAATAGAAAAATTAGATGGAGATATAGAATTAAATAATATTACCTTTAGATATGGAAGTAGGTCTCCAGTTTTAAATAATATCAGTATGAAAATTCCTAAGGGGAAAAAGGTAGCTTTAGTTGGAGAATCAGGAAGTGGTAAAACAACTATATCTAAGCTTTTATTGAAGTATTATACTCCTGAAGAAGGAAAAATAAATATTAACGGATATAACATAGAGGAATTGGACTTATATAACTTAAGAGAAAATATAGCTTATGTTCCTCAAAATGTTGAATTATTTTCAGGTTCTATAAGAGAAAATATAACCTTAGGTAGAGGCAATGCAACTTATGAAGAAATTAAAAGTTCTTGTGAAAATGCAGGCTGCAAAGAGTTTATAGAAAAACTTCCAGGTAAGTATGATACCTTCTTAGAAGAAGCAGGTGGAGGACTTTCTGGTGGAGAAAAACAAAGAATTGCAATGGCAAGAGCTTTAATTAAAAAGCCAAGCTTTTTAATATTAGATGAAGCTACAAGTAACTTAGACTTTATAAGTGAAGCAAAAATATTTGATACCTTATTTAAAAAGGGTAAGAAGATTACAATGCTTATGATAGCTCATAGATTATCTACAATAAGAAGCTGCGACATAATTTATGTTATGGATAAAGGAAAAATTGTAGAAGAAGGAAATCATGAAAGCTTATTAAAGAAAAAAGGATATTATTATGAGCTTTATATAAGTCAAGTAGGTTCAATAGAAGAAAAAGAAATTATATATAAGGATAATCTAAATAAAGAAAAAGATGAAAAAATAGCAGAAAATATTATAGAAGAGGGTGAGGAGTATGAGTACAATTGAAAAAATAGCTTTAAGAGAAAATAAAACTTTAAAGCTTAATAATGTATTAATTAGAGAAGTAAGTGAAAATGAATTAATTGATATAAATAAAATTAGCTATATGATGGATAGTTATATTAAATCAAAAGGAAATTCTACTATTGGACCAATGATTAATTATTCTACAGTAGAAGTAGATGAAAGTGGACAAGCTAAAGTAATAATAAAGCTAATGGTTCAATTGAAAAATCCTATTTATAATGTTGAAAAACCATATGAAATAAAATCACAGCTAAGAGTAACTAATTGTCTTTTTGCAAGATTCACAGAAAAAGAAGAAAATCTACAGTTTGCATATCAAAAGCTTGGTGTATATGCCTTTGAAAATAATATTAACCTAAAGGGAGATTCTTATACTGTATTTGTAAAGCAAGAAGAAGAAAATATTGTAGCAGATGTATTTATGGAAGTTTTGAAAGGTGGAGATTTACTTGAAAGTATATAACTTTAATGAGATTACTGATAGTAAAATCATTTATGATAGAAAACCACCAGCTTTTATGAAATATGTTATTTTAATAGTTACTGCATTAATTATAGCACTATTAATTTGGGCAGATAAATCAGTAAAAACTTATATGGTAAAAGGACAAGGTATTGTAGTTTCAGAAAATAAATCTCATATTATGACTAAAACTTCAGGAGAGATAAAAGAGGTTTTTGTAACTGAAGGAAGCGAAGTTAAAGAAGGAGATATATTATTTACAACTAATGGACTTGAAAGTGATCTTCAATTAGAACAAATAGTTGCACAAATAGATACCTTTAGCAGAAGAATTGAACTTCTAAGTATGGCAGAAGAAAATGCAACTAATGGAACTAATTATTTTGATAGATATAATGAGGAAGAAGTTGAATTCTATAATAAGTTAAATGCAGCTTATATAGCTAGAAAAGAATTTAATGTAGATAGAGAATCCTTAAAGAATCAGGGATATGAAGAGAAGCAAATTGAAGAATATGCTAAAACACAGAAAAACAAATTAGATGAGCAGTATTATAAAACTATTTCAGAATTTACAAGTGAAAAAAATCAATATGAATTAGAATTATCAAAATTAACAGCACAAAAGGAAGCTTTAGAAAAGGGAAAAGAACAATATAAAGTAGTTGCTCAAAAAACTGGAGTTATTCATTTAAATACACCATTAACATCAGGAATGGTACTTCAAGGTGGAAGCTTAATAGGAACTATAACAAGTAAAGAAGAAGAATTAATAATAGAAACTATGCTACCTTCAAGTGATAGACCAAGAATACATCTAGGAGATGAAGTATCTTTAGTAATAGGTGGCTTATTGCAATCAGAATATGGAACAATACCAGGAAAAGTAATAAGCATTGATGAAGATGCAACCATAGATAATGAAAAAGGAAATGTATTTTTTAAAGTTAAGGTTAAACCAGATAAAACATACTTAGAGGATTCTAAAGGTGAAAAAGTTAATTTAACCTTAGGAATGGTAGCAGAAACAAGAGTAAAATATGAAAAGATTACTTATATGAAATACATTTTAGAATTAATAGGAATTAAATTTAGTTAATTAGCATTAGGAGAAATTTTAATATAGTAATTTTAATATGAATAGCGCGCGAATTAATTAATTTTATGTTAAATATTTACAAAGATTAAAAGTTCTTTTAAAATAAATATATATAATGGAGGAGAGAAAATGAGCGCATTTGTATTAGGAAGAGAATACTCTTTACAATTACCAAATAGCTATGTAGAAATTGACAGAGATGAAATGGAATATGTTGATGGTGGAGGAGTAAGTCTAGCAATGTCAGTATCATATTTAAATAAAGATACTTGTTTAAATAAGGCAGATATTTTAATAAGAAGTTATCAAGTCAGAGGTATGACAAAGTATCAAATTGCTAAAGAGATATATGCACATGCAGTAATATACTATGCTTCACCGGCTTTGTTATTAAGTCTTAGTCCTATTGTTGGAGCACCTTTATTAAATTATTTAAGAAGTCATGCAAATCCTATAGATATAGCCGATGGTGGTGATTCAGAAAGTAGGGAAACTATTTATAATGCAATATGGAATACATTTTAATTGAATTATAAATAAGATTAGATTTAACTTGAAAAGTATTTCTTGATTTTGAAATTAATTCATTTGATAGAAATACTTTTTTCATACCTTGTAACGAATTAATTAAAAATCGGATATATATTATAGGAGGTGAAACATTGCTTACTATTGGTGAAATATATAAAGAAAACTCTAAGATTGTGTATAGTTTTTTACTTAGTTATACAAAAGATTTAAGCTTATCAGAAGAATTAACACAAGAAACTTTCCTAAGGGCAATTAAATCAATAAATAAGTATAATGGAGAATGCAAAATTTCAGTATGGCTTTGTCAAATAGCAAAACATCTTTTATATCAAGAATGGGAGAAAAGAGGAAAGTCAATAAATGTTTCATTTGATGAAAGTATAACAGTAACTACTAACTCTATAGAAACCTTATTTATATCAAATGAAAACAAAAAAAGTATATATAAAATAATACAATCTTTAGATAATCCTTATAAAGAAGTGATGTATCTTAGATTAACAGGAGATTTAAGTTTTAAAGAAATTGGTGAGATATTAGGAAGGTCAGAAAATTGGGCTAGAGTTACGTTTTATAGAGGTAAATCTAAGCTTATTAGGAGGTTAGAAGATGGAGAATAAATTGTCATGTAATATAATTAAAGACCTATTACCTATGTATGTTGATGAAATTTCAAGTGAAGAAACTAATAATTGCATTAAAGAGCATTTAGATAGATGTGATGCTTGTAAGGAGGAATATTATAAAATAAATAAAGGCAACAATTTTAATGGAAAATCTAATGATATAGAAAGTTTTAAAAAGTTAAAATTAAAAATTATATTGATATTTATTTTATTTATTATAATAAGTATAGCTGCTGTGAGTTTATCTATGATATGTAAAAACATTCAATTCGGTTTGCATAGGATGTCTACGTTAGAAGTTATTCTATTTGTATTACTAAATATAAGTATTTATTTTATGCCAATGATGACCTTGTTACTTTGCTGGGTATGGAAAAATGTATCCTATGGAAGTAGTAGCTATAATGTTGCAAATTCATTTTTCATATCTTTAGTGATAATAGTTATATATTTAATAGGGAGTTTACTATATAGATATATGAACTTAGTAAATTGGCTTTAGGAGGGATAAGATGAAAGAAATAGTTTCATGTGGAATAATAAAAGATTTATTACCTAACTATGCTGAAAATGTTTTAAGTAATGAAGGAAATGAATTAGTAAAAGATCATTTAAATAGTTGCAGTTCTTGTAGGAAAGAATATGAAGTCATTAATTCTACTATTGATATAAATAATATAGAAAAGGTAAAGGTTAATTATTTTAAAAAGATAAATATAAGATTCTTAATTATATTAATATCCTTATTTGTAGTTACTTTGACTTCAATCATATTATTAACATTTTATACTGAACCAAATATTGATGAAGGAATTTTAACATTAATATTTTTAATATTTATTAGTATTGTAGTAATAATAAAATTTATAGTTCCATTAATAGGATTAGTATTTAGTATTGTGTATTTAAGGGAAGCCCATAAAAAAGTCCTTATTCTTCCTATAATTATATGTAGTATATGGTTACTTAGTTCTGTGTATATTTATATAAGAAATTTAATATATTATTAAAAACATTGTTTTATTTGGAGTTATATATTGAAAGCTATTGTTATTTACAAGTCTAAATCAGGGTATACGGAGACTTATGCTAAATGGATTGCAGAATATCATTGTAATAAGGAAAATATAAAAGATTTAATTCAATATATAAAATCTTTATATTAATTTTAACCTAAAAAGAATTAATTAATTCTTTTAAGGTTAATTTTTTTGCATTTAAAGCATATTTTTATATATAAGCAATATTTTTATATATAATTATTTAATGAAATATATTAAGTTTATTATATGTATTTAATAAAGTTAATGTACTTTAAATTTCAATTATTAATGTTCTTTTTAAATAAGTATATAATTTATAAAATGGAATGAAAATAAGGGGGAGTATCAATGGAAAATGCAGTTGAAACTAAAAAGGTAGGTGCAGGTATTATTACAATGTCCGTATTATACTTGGTTGGGCAATTTTTTGTTATATTAGGATCTTTAGTTAATATTTTTGGAAGTGATTTTATAAATAGTTATTATGAGAGTATGGGAATGCCTAATGTATTAGAGACAGTAAATATGACAGATATTTATATAACATTGGCTATATCAGTAATAATAACTATATCTGTAGCATTACTTTTAGCTAAAAAGCCTATGGGAGCATATATATTTATAGGAATAGAAATTTTATCACGTATATATGGAGTAATATCTTCAGGAGTAGGCTTATTTACTTTTATAATGTTAATTTTCCCAGTCTTAATGATATTATTTATTTACAAGAAAAAAGATATATATTTCGCTAAGGAATAACATAAAAGAACTTTAGAAAATTATGAATATATTTATTTAATTTACATTGATAATACTTAGGTATAATTTATAAGTTTTAACTTTGGAGCTGTTTAATACAGCTCTTTTATTCTATGGGATTTTACCTAATTTAAATAAATTTTTAAAAAATAAAATTAATTGATAAATAAAGAGAAAAATTGGAAATACTAAAAATAATATAAGAATAATTAATTTGTAGATTATTAGATAATAAAAAAATAATAAAAGGAAATAGAATATAATGTTTTTTGTGTGAAATATTATATAGGAGGTTATATGAAAAAGAAGCAATTAATAATAGGAATTAGCATATTTACAGTAGCTTTAATTTTAACTATAGCTGGAGCTATGTATGTTAAAAATAAGTCAAAGGCAGTAACAACTAATAAGGAAAAAGCTGTTGAATATTTTACTATAGAAGATACTTCAGGATTGAAATTTAAAGGAAGTAGTATTATAAGCAATGAGCAAAAGATAATTTTAGATCCATCTAAAGGTGAAGTTAATGAAGTATTTGTTGAAGATGGACAAATAGTTGAAAAAGATACTGTGCTTTTTAATTATTATAATGAAACTATTCAAGAGCAAGTAGAGGAGTTAGATAGGCAAATTAATTCTTTAAGTTCTAAAATAGAAAAAGAAAAGGAAAAACAAAGTAAGTTGGAAGCTTTAATGAAAGAACAAGCTGATATTGCTAACAATAAGGAAAATTTAGAAAATCAAATTCCAACAGAAAATAATAAAGTGGAGCAATTAAATAATAGTGCTGTAATAGAAGAACTAAAAGCTAGTTTAGATGATACTATTTTAAAGAGAGATTCATTAAAGGAAAAGGTTGTAAGCTCCGTAAAGTCGGATATAAAAGGAAAAGTATATGTAAATAAAGATGATTTAACAAAGGAATATATGAGAGTAATTTCTGAAGAGTCATTAATAGCAGCAGAATCTTCAGAATTTGATATAGAAGAACTAAAAATAGATAGTAAGGTAGATATTAAGATTGTAAGTAATAATAAAAAAGTTACAGGGAAGATAACTAAAGTGGAAGATATTCCAACTATGTCACTTGATAAAAAATCTTCTTTATACACTTTTTATGTTAAGCCAGATGAAAATATAAAAATTGGATTTAGTGTGGAATTAACGGTAAACCCATCTGAAATAGTAATTCCTAGAAGTTCTGTTATAGAAGAGGCAGGGAAATTATATGTTATGTTAGCAGAGGGGGAAAATAACAAAAAGACAGAAATAGTAGCAACCCTTAAAGATGATAATTATATAGTCCAAGACGAAACTTTAAAGGTAGGAGATAAAATTATTGTAAATCCTTCAGAAGCTAGTAAGGAGGAAGTATAATATGATAAAACTGAAGGGAATAAATAAATATTATACTTCAGGAGAAGAAAAATTACATGCCTTGAAAAATGTGGATTTAGAAATAAATAAGGGAGAATTTTTAGCCATAATGGGTCCTTCAGGTTCTGGTAAATCTACTATGATTAAAATATTAGGATTATTAGATAAAGAATTTCAAGGAGATTATATACTTAATGGAGAAGAAATAAAAACTTTAAATGATGATTTATTAAGTAAGTTAAGAAATAAGAGTATTGGTTTTGTTTTTCAGGACTTTAACTTAATAGATAGATTGACAATAAAAGAAAATATAGAACTTCCTATGTTATATAAGGGTGTTTCATCAAAAAAAACTAAGAGTAGAGTAATGGAACTTTTAGAAAAGGTAAATTTAAAAGATAAGATTAATAAATATCCAAGTCAATTATCTGGTGGACAACAACAAAGAATATCTATTATTAGATCTTTAGTAAATAATCCTGACATAATAATAGCTGATGAGCCAACAGGTGCTCTTGATAGTAAAACTTCTGAAGAAATAATAAATATATTTAAAGACCTTAACAAAGAAGGAATAACCATAATTTTAATTACTCATGATATTAATGTTGCTAAAAAGGCAGAGCGAATAGTAAAGATTTTTGATGGAGAGCTTAAGGAGGTTGAAAATTATGCAGTTTAAAGTATTAATTGCTTCAGCCTTAAGAAATTTAAATAGGAATAAAAAAAGATCTATTTTAACTATGCTAGGGATAGTTATTGGTATAACAGCTGTTATTGCAATAGTAGCATTGGGACAAGGATATAAAAACAAGACAATTAAAGACTTTACAGGAGAAAGTGATGGAGCTGTTGTTTTAATGGCAACTTTTACTCCAGAGATTTATACTGAAGATACAATGAATATGGAGTTTTTCAATGACAAACATAAAAGTAAAGTAGAAGCTTTAGAATCTGTGGCATCAGCTGAATTTCAATATAATGAAAATCCATTTGGAGAATATATGGAAATTGAAATTAGAGGGAAAAATTTTACTACTTTAGTTAAGTCAGTAGAAGATTTTACAATGGAAGAAGAAGCTTATGGTAGAAATTTATCTGTTAATGATAATTTACTTAAAAGTAGAGTTATCTTTGTTTCAGAGCAAGTGTTGAGAAATTCCTTTGAAGATATAGAACCATTAGTAGGAGCAGTAGCAACAATAAATGGTATATCCTTTGATGTTATTGGAATAAAAAAAGCTCCACCAGAAGATGAAATAAGTTTTTTTGATATGGGTGGAGACGTGAAAATTCCCAAGGAAACTTATAACAAATATTTTTCTTCTGCAAAAAAAGTAGCAGGTCTTAGTATTACATTAAAACAAGATGTAGATGTTAAGGCTGCTATGAAGGAAATAAAGAATACATTGAATTCCATTGAAGGAAATAGAATAGAAGGGGAATATGAGATAATAGATACAAGTGGAATAGTAAATTTATTAGGTGGTGTACTTAATACAATAACTACATTTATTGCTGCTGTAGCAGGTATTTCCTTATTTATAGCAAGTATAGGTCTTATGAATATGATGTACACAGCAGTTTCTGAAAGAACTAAAGAAATAGGTATAAAAAGAGCTCTTGGTGCAAGAAAAAGAGATATAAAGAGAGAGTTTTTAATAGAAGGAATATTAATAACTTTATTAGGTGGATTAATAGGATATATATTAGGAATAATAGTTGCTAATATAATATCATTCTTCCTTAAGTTAGTAATAACACCAAACTTATTTACTGGGTTATTAGCTGTAATAATATCAATTGTAATAGGCCTAGCTTCAAGTTTCGTTCCAGCAAGAAAGGCTGCTAATGCTAATACTATAGATATATTAAAATAAAGCATTGGTTTAGATTAAATATTATATTTATGACATTACCTTCTATTTTATTAATATCATTATTTATCATATTGACATTTCAGTCTTTCAAACAAAGTAAACCTATATGGGCATCAATTTTTTTTATACTAGTTACTATAACTTCAGTTTTAGTTTTAATATTTTTATTAAGTAATAGTTATGCTAACTATAAAAATAAAAAAAGTAACTATAATTTTCAAATAGGAGAATAAAGAAAAATATGAGTATTAAAAAGGATTCTAATAAATTTAAAGGGGCTAAGTTGAATCTATTAATTCATATCTATAGTGGTAAATTAACTAAAATAGCATACTATATTGCTGCGTTAACTATACTTATTCCAATAACTATAGTTCTTATTAGGGATATTCCTTTTAATGAATCCTTTAGTAAGGTAGTTATAGGGATAGCGGGGAGTTTTATTATAATAGGAAAGCTTTTTGTAATAATTAATAAGAAGAAAGAAAATAGAAATATTTCAGTGGATGTTGGAATTCTTATAGGAATTATATTAGTAGTTATAGATAATATTTTAAAGTGAAATTAACATTCTGGAGGTAAGGAATAAACAAATAAGAATATTAACTGCAGTATTATCTGGATGTACATTAATTCTATTTTTTAAATCAAAGGATGATAGTACAGCAAGCTATTTTTAGATAATTAATATAGGGGGAAGTTATGAAAAATACAAAAATATGTCCTAAGTGCAATAGCAATAAAATTATTAGGATACCAGGTGAGACAGGGGCTTATGGAGTAGGAAATAATATTAGAATTTGTTTTCTAAAGGGAACAGTTAATGTTTCAAGATATATGTGTTGTGATTGTGGATATACGGAAGAATGGATAGATAATAAAGAAGATATAAGAAAATTAGAAGAAAAATATAAGAGATAATAAGATTAGATATTTAATTAATTAAATGATGAATATGAATATAAAGCAAAACTTTAAAATATAATATAATAATAAATTTTGGAGGATTGCTATGCTAAGTCGTAAAAGGTATGCATTATTATCTTTGGAACTACATCTGTTTTTTGCACGTATAATGAAAGAGCATTCACTTTTTTTAGAAGCAGGGTTCACAGCTAAAAATACTAAGCTTTCTAAGGAAGCAAATGATTATAAAGTGCAATTTGAGAAAATACTATTAGAAACAGTTAAGTTAAGTGATGGAAATATTAGAGAATGTGTATTGAATTCAGGAGAAATTTATACTGATCATACTTTAAACACCGAAAAAAAGACAGAATACTATACAGGAATAGAAATTAATTCTAAAATAACTATGCTAGAATTAAAATTAAGTAGTAATGATGATATTGAAGTTGATTCAAAATTAATCAGTTCCATAAAGAAGATTAATAGTAGAGCTATTAAATCATTAGATGGACTTATTGATTTAAAGGCTAGAATTTTAAATGATATGTTATCTTGTAAGCTGTTTACATCAAATTATCCATTACTTATTGAACACATACTCCGTGAAGCTAAATTATATCGTGCTTATGTATATGATATTGAAAATGATGAGGATATTGAGGAAAGAAGTATTAAAGAAACAGAGCTATTTTGGGATGAAATAATGATGGAGCATTCATTATTTATTAGAGGTCTATTAGATCCAAGCGAGGAGGAATTAATAAATACTTCAGATAAATTTGCTAAAGAATATTGTGATTTAATTGAAAAAGCAAAAAATATGACTAGTGAAACAACTTTAGCTGTTAGGGATGAGACACTGATGGAGACAATTAAGCTAAGAGACTTTAAGAAGGCTGGAACAGAAGGAATAGAAGAGTGCAAGATAAAATCAATAATATTACCACTTCTAGCAGATCATGTATTAAGAGAAGCAAATCATTATATAAGGTTATTAAATAATTATAAATTAAGAAAGTAGCTTGTTAAAAGATTATTATATGATAAGTTCATGTAATAATCTTTTATTTTATATTTATTGATAATTTAACAATAGTATTAAATAGTAAAATAATGAATCTTCTTAAAATATTACAAATTTATAAAAAAATAACATAATATAGTAAAATGGAGATAGTAGTAGTAAAATTATAATAATAGAGATTTAACCATATTAATTTACTTTATTTAAAGAAAATAAGAAAATTTTAAGTATTTGTTAAGGTAATTTTCTATTATTTAGTCTAGAATAAAAATATAGGATAAATGAATTTAAGGGGGTTAAATAATGAAGGCATTTTTTAAAAATAGCATAATAGTTGTTATAGTAGCTTTAATAATTTTTACTTTACCTATTGGAAGTTTTCTGGCTAAGGCAGATGAGAAGAAAGCTGAAGCTTATGAAATGAAGATTACTTCTGGAATAGAAGGAAAATATAGAGCGTTAAAATATATTCCTGTAACAGTGGAATTTACTAGCTCTGAAAAGGATTTTAATGGTGAAGTGGAAATAAGAACATCTGGTAGTTATACATCTACTTATGATGCTTATAGTAAGGAGATTTCTGTAGCCAAAGGGGAAACAGGAAAGGTAACTATACCAATTAAAATGATAGAAGGTTCTAGTAAGATTACAGTTAATCTTATGGAAAATGGAAAGGTTTTATTTGAAAAGAAAAGTATAATTTCAAATGGTAGAATTTCGGAATCAAATATTTTTATGGGAATATTAACAGATGATCCAACAGCTTTAAGTTATACAGGAAGTATTTTATTTGACATGAATAATCCATATGCTGGTCAAGGAGTAAAGGGAGCAATTGAAAAAGTACAGTTAGATGAAAAGCTAATTGGAGAAAATAGTTTAAACATAGATGGGTTGGATGTAATTTTTATTAATAATTATAATATGTCAAATCTAAAGAAGGAACAATACACAGCTTTAAATTCCTGGCTAAATAAAGGTGGGACTTTAATAATAGGATCAGGAGCTAATGAGTCAAAAACTATTAATAATATAGATAGTGACTTTTTGGATATAAAATCAAAAGGTAATAAAGAAAAAAATGTGAAAATAGTAGATGAAAACTTAAATCTAATTTTTTCAGATTTAGAAGTTAAGAATGGAAAGATTAAGGTTGGAGATGAAAGAAATCCTTTAGCATATTCTATAGAAAAGGGCAAAGGACGAATATTAGTTACAACCTTTGATTTAGGATTAGAGCCATTTATATCATCAAAGGATTCAAAAAGCTTTATTAATTCTTTATTATTAGAAGCTATAAATGATATTGCTAACAAAAATTTTAAAGGTGGATATAACCAAGGATATTACAGGATAAACGAGCTAACAAAGTCTATTCCTATTAATGAAGTAATAGGAGTTAAATCATTAATAGCTGTGCTTGGAGTGTATGTAGTTTTAATTGGAATAGTTATATATTTAGTTTTAAAGAAATTAAATAAAAGGGATTTTGCTTGGATTGCAATACCACTGGCATCAATATTATTTACATTAATAATTTATTTTATGGGTTCTAAAACAAGAGTAAATGATATTGTATTAAATCAAAATAATGTAATTTCAGTAGATAAAGATGGAAAAGCTACAGCTAAGGGTTATTTAGGAATAGGAACAAAATATAAATCAGATGTAATTATTGAAAAGCCAGAAGATTTAACTATGAATTATTCTACTATGGACAATTATTATTATGGAAACCAAGAAGAAGAAGTCAGTAATGTATTGAGAGTTAAGACTACTTATAGTGGAAATAATGCTTACTTTACATTCCATAATAGTGATGCTTTAGATATGAAATCCTTTGAGGTAACTGGAAAGGAAGAAGTAATTTCTAAAATAGAATCAGAGTTTAAGCTATCTGAAGGAAATTTAAATGGAAAGGTTAAGAATACTTTAGGATATGAGATTAGTAGATTAATGTTAGTTGTTGGCAGAAATGTTTGGGATATAGGTTCTTTACAAAAAGATGAAGAAAAAGAGATTTCAGCCTTAAAAACATCTGGCTCATCAGGATTACAGGCTTATTCAGATATACTAAATCAAAAGTATAATGAAGCACGATGGAATAATAAAGGTAATTTAAATTCTGAAGAATTTAAAAATATAATGAGAGTTTCAGCTTTAATTGGAGCGGTATCTGATGAAATTTCAATTAATAAAGATATTAAGTTAATTGCAATAACAGATTTACCAATGGACTATGGTATTAATTTTGGTAAAAAATCAATTTCTAAGTTTGATACAACAGCTATAGTTCAAGATGCAGAATTAGAGTTTAAAGATGAAAATGGATACTATAACTTCCCAGATGGATACTTTGAAGCAACTGTGGAGTCAGTATCAAGTAATGTTAATATAGATGAATATAATGGATATATATATGGACAAGGAGATGTTGTGTTTAATTATAAGGTAGATAGCAATATAGAGGTTAAAGATTTAATTATTAAACAAGGCGTAGATAGATACGGTTATAAAGGTCAAGATTCTGCAGAGAGATATATCTATAATTATAAAACAGATACTTATGATAAATTTAATATGGGTCAGGGATTTGAAAAAATAACTAACTTAGAAAACTACATTAATGATAACAATATTAAAATTAAATATACTGTAGATGATATGAAGGGTCAATCAATGATTCCAATGATTACTATTAAAGGGAGGGAAAGATAATGCTAGTTATTAAAAATCTTGAAAAATCCTATGGTAGATTTAAAGCATTAAAAGGCCTAAACTTAGAAATTCAAAAGGGAGAAATTTTTGGATTTATTGGACCAAATGGTGCAGGAAAAAGTACTACTATGAAGATAGTATCAGGCCTTCTTTCCCCAGATAGTGGAGAGGTTTATGTAGATGGTATAGATGCTATAAAAAACAATAAAGAATTAAAAGATAAAATAGGATATATGCCTGATTTCTTTGGAGTATATGATAATTTAAAAGCAATAGAGTATTTAGAGTTTTATGCATCCATATATGGAATAGTTGGGGAAGAAGCAAGAAAATTATCCATGGACTTACTTGAACTTGTAAATTTGCAAGATAAATATGATGCAAATGTAGATGGATTATCTAGAGGAATGAAGCAAAGGCTATGTTTAGCTAGGTGCTTAGTTCATAATCCTGAATTACTAATCTTAGATGAACCTGCTTCAGGTATGGATCCAAGAGCTAGATTTGAAATGAAGGGAATATTAAAAAATCTTAAGGAAATGGGAAAGACTATAATAGTTTCCTCTCATATATTATCTGAGCTTGGTGAAATATGTACTAGAATAGGAATAATTAAAAATGGAGCTATAGTTTGTGAAGGAACAGTAGAAGATGTTATGTTAATGGCATCAGGTACTGCCCCTATAAATATAACTGTTATGGATAAAGTTCAAGAGGCTATTGGAATTCTAAAAGAACAGCCAGAAATAAAAGAAATATCTGTTGATAGCAATAAAATAACCATTAACTTAGCTGGTGGTGACAAAGAAGCTAGAGATATCTTAAAAAAATTAGTATTAAAGGATATACCAGTTATAAATTACAGTAAGGCCGCAGGCAATTTAGAAGAAGTATTTATTCAAATAACAGAGGAAAATAAATAAAGGGGGGAATTTTGATATGAGAATAAATCCAGTATTAAGAAATGAAAGTAAATTATCTGTAAGAACTCCTAGATTTTCATTAATGATATTGATATATATATCAGTTTTAGCTACAGGGATTTTAATATTTTATAATAGTTATAGTAGAGATATATATGCCTCAGGAATAAATCCACAAGGAGCAGTTACTCTATATATTACAATGGCAGTAATTCAAGCTATATTACTTATGTTTATAGTACCATCTTTAACTGCAACATCTATTTGTTCTGAAAGAGAAAAGCAAACTTTAGATATTTTATTATCAACAAGATTAACTCCACTTCAAATAATATTTGGTAAGTTATCAGCTTCATCATTAAAGGTAATTATGTTAGTAATATGTACAATACCTTTATATGCAATTTGTGGATTAATAGGTGGTGTAAAATTAAGCAATATATTAATTTTAACTGGATCATTTATTATAAATACTATATTTGTTGGAGCCATAGGAGTATTTATTTCTGCCTACTCCAAAACCTCTAAAGCAGCAACAGCATTAACTTATGCTTTAGTTCTATTTATATTTGTTGGAACAATAATTATAGCATTTATTATTTTAAGTCTTAACGCATACAGAGGTGGGTATAATGGTATTACTCCTAAAGTACCTATTATTGCATACTTAAGTCCAGCTATAGGATTCTTTACTATGCTATCTAACCAAGTTGGATTTGGAGGAAATTCTTTTTTCTTAATAGGTCAAATTGGGGTTAATAAATATGCAGATTATATTAGTATAGGAATTCAATTATTATTAAGTGTTATATTTATATATTTTGCAGCAAGAAAATTAAATCCTTTAAAAGGGAAAATAACTTTAAAAAAAATAAGAGAAATAGGTGTTGAGAAAAAAGTAAAGGAGTAAAGCTATGAATTCTTTAAATAATGAAATATTAACCTTTATAAAAAAGGCATCAAAAAGAATTAAAGCTAACTTTATAATTAATTTAAGCATAGTAGGTTTAAAATACCTATTATGCTTAATACTATCTTTACTATTAATATCTTTGTTTATAACTATTCCCTATATAGAAGAAGTTTCTTTAATAATTTTATTAATAGGATTAATAGCTATAGTGAGTTATGGATTTATTAAGGCTCCTGATAATAAGAAAGTGGCATTAATAGTAGATTCAAAGGGATTAAAAGAAAGAGTTACAACCTCTTTAGAATTCATTAATGATGAAGATAGTATCTCTGTAGCTCAAAAAAATGATACTTTAAAATTTATAAGAAGTTTTAATATCAAGGAGAATCTTAAAATTTCTATTGATAAAAAACAAATTCTTTTAGTAGTAGCTTTAATTGGATTATGTATACTAACTTCTTTTATAGATACATCAGCTAAAAAGGAAGCTAATAATATTAGGGAATTTAATAAATATCAGCAAGAATATATAAAAAAAGTTGAAGAAGAAAAGAAAAAAATAGATAAGCTAGAAGATTTATCAGAGGAAGAAAAGGAAGCAATAAAGAAGATATTAGAAGATGCAAAGAAAGAATTAAAAGAAAGCGAAAAGAAACTTGATGTTAATAAAACCCTAGAAAGAATGGAAAAGAAATTAGAGGATGCAAAGGATAAATCTAAAAATGATAAAAGTAAAGCTGCCATAGATAATATGCAGAAAAATTTATTAGATAAGTTTAATAAGGAAAAGGAAGAGGAAGCTAAGAAGGATTTAAATAAACTTGTAAATGACCTTATGAAAAAGAAAGAGGGTAAGGATTTAGCAGAAGCAATTTTATCAAAGGATAAGGAAGCTTTGGAGAAAGCATTAGGAGATTTAAAAAAATCCTTAGGTAATATGAGTTCTAGTGAATTAAATAATTTATCAAAAGCTCTTGCTAGTGCAGCTGAAGGTGTAAATGATGAGAATTTAAAGGAAGCCTTAGAAAATGCTTCAAACTCTGTATTAGAGGGGAAAATTGATGCGGAAAGCTTAAAAGAAGCTATTGAAAATGCTCAAAAGAATAGTGATGGAAAGAAAACAGAGGGTAACGGAGATGGCTCAGGAGAAGGAGAAGGAGAAGGCGAAGGCAACGGAGATGGTGAAGGATCTGGAGAAGGCCAAGGTAATGGAAATGGTCAGGGCCAAGGTAATGGAAATGGAAATGGTCAAAGTGGAACAGGCTGGGACACTGGTAGTAATGAAGGAAATGAAAATGATATAGATAATAAAAAGGGAGAGCAAGTTTATATTCCAGGAAGAGATTTTGGAAATGATAAGAACTTAACTGGAAATAAAAATGAAGATGGAGATTCTCAAAGTATAGATTCTGAAAATGGATTTAATTTAGATGGAAGTAAAATTAATTACGATAAGGTAATAGGAGATTATACAAATAGTGCATTAGAAGGAGCAAATAATAGTAATTTACCAGAAAGTCTAAAGGATCTAATAAAGGATTATTTTGAAGGATTAAACTAAGAGGTGAATAATATGGAAATTAATGAAAAGGAAATGATAGAAGTATCAGAAAAAATAAGGAAATGTGAAGAAGAAATATCTAAAGGAATAATAGGACAAAAGGATATTATTAGAGATGTTTTAATAGCAATATTTGCAGATGGAAATGTACTGTTAGAGGGTATGCCTGGAATGGGGAAAACACAATTAGTTAAAACCATTGGTAAGGTATTGAATTTACAGTTTTCAAGAATTCAATTTACTCCAGATTTAATGCCAGCAGATGTTGTTGGTACAAACATAGTTGTTAAAGAAGGAGATAAGACCTTATTCAAATTTGAAAAGGGACCTGTATTTACTAATCTTTTATTAGCAGATGAAATAAATAGAGCTACCCCAAAGACGCAATCTGCTTTACTTGAAGCAATGGGAGAAAAAACAGTTACTGTAGGTAAACAGACCTATGAAATGTCAAAACCATTTATGGTTCTTGCCACTCAAAACCCTATTGAGCAAGAGGGAACTTATCCACTTCCTGAAGCACAATTAGACAGATTCTTATTTAAATTAAATGTAGATTTTCCTAATTTACAAGAATTGAAGTCAATAATGGATTTAACCTTAACTAATGATAAAACTGAAATTAATGTAGTTCTTGAAGGGGATGAAATACTAAAGATAAGGGAATTAATTAGAGAAGTTAAAATTGCAGATTCTGTAATGGAATACGCTTTAAAGTTAATATTAGCAACACATCCAGAAATTAATGAAGCTGCAGATATAGTTAAAAAATATGTAGAAGCAGGAGCAAGCCCAAGAGCAGCTCAAGGCATTATTAGTGGAGCAAAGGTAAGAGCAGTAATGGAAGGAAGGTTAAATGTTTCTTTTGAAGATATTAAGGAACTAGCTTATCCTGTTTTAAGACACAGACTAATATTAAATTTTGATGCTATAACTGAAGGGTTAACTGTAGAAAATATAATAGAAAGCTTATTAGAAGATTTAAAGGTTGTGTAGATAATGAGTGAAAGGTTATTTAATGAAGACTTTTTTAAAAAGCTAAATAAGATTAATATGCATATTAATTTTAAACTTTCATCTGGCACTCAAGGAGGAAGAAAGTCTAAGGCAAAGGGTGTTTCTGTAGAGTTTTCAGATTATAGAGATTATGCCCCAGGGGATGACTTTAGAAGGATAGATTGGAATGCCTATGGAAGATTTGATAAGTTTTTTGTTAAGGTCTTTATGGAAGAAAGAGAAGGTGTATTTAACTTTTTTATAGATAAATCTAAATCCATGGATTATGGATTAATAAATAAAAAGGATACAGCATTAAAGGTAGTTGCTGCCTTAAGTTATATTGCATTAAATAATTTAGATAGGGTAAATATTTCCACCATGGAAAGTGGCAATATAGAAAATATTAAATCAGCGGCTGGAAATAAGGCCTTTCAAAGGATACTTAGAGAACTTGATACTTTAGAGTTTAAAGGAAGTACAGATTTAACTAAAAGTATAAAAAAGAGACCTTTATCAAATAGAGGGGTTTCAGTAATAGTTTCAGACTTTTTAAATAACTATGGATTAAAGGATTTAGAAGACTCTTTAAAATATTTAGCCTTTAAAAAGCAAGAAATAATTTTAGTTCAAATTCTTTCTGATGAAGAAATAAATCCAGACTTCAATAATGAAATAACCTTTATAGATTCTGAAACTAATGAATCTGTTAAAATGAGTTTAACTCCAAATGTAATAAAGGAATATAAGAAGGCTTTGAAAGTATATAAAAAATCCTTAGAAGATTTAGTTAGAAAATATGGTGGGAAATTTATAAGTATTAGCTCATCTATGGAAATAGAAGAAATTATATTAGGTGAGTTTAGTAAGAAAAGAGTATTGTATTAGGAGGAAAAGGTTATGGGATTTACTAACTTATGGCCATTGTTTTTACTTATAACTATTCCTCTTTTAATATTATTGTATATATTAAAAAGAAAGTATAGAGAAGAAGTTATTTCTTCAACTCTTTTGTGGAATGAAGTTTATAAAAATACAAGGGCTAATACACCCTGGGAAAAACTAAGAAAAAATATAATGTTACTTTTACAAATAATAATATTACTATTATTAATATTTAGTTTAATGAGGCCATTTTTAAATTTTGGTGGAAAAACATATAAGAATATAATTTTAGTAATAGATAATACTGCAAGTATGGCTGCAGAGTATGGAAATGCCACTAGATTAGAGGAAGCAAAAAAATTAGCAAGGGAAGTTTTATCTTCTACTAAGGATGACACAAATACTTATATTATTTCCTTTGATGGAAATAGTAATTTACTTCAAAATGGGGATTTTAATAAGGAAGTTTCTAATGAAATTATTTCATCAATATCCCAAAGCTATAACACTGGAGAAATAAGTGAAATTTTATCCTTTGTTAAAGCCATAGGTGAAGGTATAGAGGAAGAGTATGAAGTAATTGCAATTACAGATAAAGATTTTTCATTAGGAGATGTTAATGGGAAAGTAGTATCCTTAGCCAATTCAGGTATAAATGCTTCTATAGATAATGTATCTCATAAATTCTTAGAAGATAAGGTAAGAGTAATTGCAACTATTACTAACAGAGGCTCTGGAGATTATTCAGGAGATTTTTCTCTTTATGATGGAGAGGAGCTTATATCAGTGGAAGCTTTAGAACTTAAAGAAGGTGATAATAAGACATTAACCTTTGATTTACCTTCAATTAAGTCGGAAGTATTAAGAGGGGAACTTTCTAGAAAAGATATGATTTTAGAAGATAATACTTATAATCATGTTGTTGGAAAGAAGAAGGTAAATAAGGTTCTTATTGTAACAGAAGAAAACTTATTTTTAGAAAAAGCCTTTGCTATCATTCCAAACACAGAAGTCTATAAGACAAATAGTGCCTCTAATTTAACTAGTGCTGATAACTATGATTTATATGTATTTGATGGTATTACTCCAGATATTATTCCATCTAAAGGCAGTATATTATTTATTAACCCTTCTTCAAATGAATTCTTTAATGTAATTAGTGGAGGGGAAGGTGGAGAGGCTAAAGCTGTAATTGGAGAAGTATCAAAGTATTTAGAAGATACCACTTTTACAGTAGCTAAATATAATTCCCTTGAAATACCTTACTATGGAAGAGGATTTTTAAATATTGATGAAGATTTTATAGGATTTAAAGGAGAAGTTGATGGAAGAAAAATAGCGGCATTATCCTTTGATTTTCACAATAGTGATTTTCCACTTAAAAAGGAATTCCCAATTTTAATGTATGAGCTTGGAGAAAATTTAATTTCAAGTGGAATGGTTTATAAGAATAATTTTAAAGCAGGTGAAAGAATTATTGCTAAGGGGTTATCTTTAGATGCAGCTATTACAGTAGCTTATCCAAATGGAGATACCTTAGATATATCTTCAGGAGATGAGATAAGAGAAGATAATTCTCTTGGAATATATAAATTAACTTCATTAGAAGAAAAAGAATTATTTTCAGTGAATTTTCCTTCAGAAAAGGAAGGAAATACAAGCATTAATAATATCAGTGAAAATGAAAATATAGCTAGTGTAAAATCAGATTTAAAGAGAGGTTTAAATATTTCTCCTTTACTTATAATTTTAGCAATTTCAGTAGTAGCTTTTGAGTGGATAATGTATAAACGAGGAAATTAGGAGGCAAAGAATATGAAGATAGAAATAGGAAATTTATACTTTTTATTATTTATTCCAATAGTTCTTGCCTTTATGTACTATAGTTTTAAGAAATATAAACCATGGAATAGAAATGAAATAGTAATATTTATAAGTAGAACAATAATATTTACTTTATTAATATTAGCTTTAGGTAATATAACCTTAAATTTAAAAGGAAGAAATATTTCAACAGTATTTTTACTAGATGTTTCAGAAAGTGTTTATGATTTTGAAGACTCTGGAAAAGACTTTATATCTACAGCTTTAGAGAAAATTCCAAGAGGAAATAAAGCAGGAGTAGTATTATTTGGAGATAATTCTGTTGTTGATAAGGTGTTAAATAAAAAGAAAGAATATAAATCCATTAATGAAAATCCAATATCTACAGCCACAAATATTCAAGAAGCCGTTGAAAGTGCTTTAAGTTTATTTGAAAGAGGTGGATCAAAGAGAATAGTTTTAATTACTGATGGTGAAGAAAATCAGGGGGACATATTAAAAACTATTCCTTTACTAAATGAGCAAAAAATAGATTTAAAAGTATATAAGGTAAGTGGTGAAAAGGGTAATGAAGTTTATGTAGATGCTGTAAAGGTACCTGATAATATATCTGTTGGTGAGGAATTTTCAGTGTCTATAGATATTAAATCTAATTATGCCACAAAAGCCAAATTATCATTATTTTCTGGAAGAACTAAGGTAGGGGAACAAGAAGTTCAAATACAAAAGGGTAAAAACTCCTTTGTATTTAAAGATAAGCAAGCTTCTGGTGGCTTTAAGGGTTATAGAGTATTAATTGAAGCAAGTGATGACACCAATAAATCTAATAATGAATATAGCACCTATACTAATGTAATAGATAGACCAACAATACTTCTTGTTAATGGAATAAATGGAGATTCAAAAGCCCTAGAAGAAATACTTACAAAATCTGGTGGAAATGTAAAAATAGTGTCCCCTGGGGCATCTCCAAGTACTTTAAATGAAATGCTTGAATATAAGACCATAGTCTTTAATGATGTTCATAGAGATGATTTAACTAATGGTTTTATGGAGAACATTGAAAGTTATGTTAAAGATTATGGTGGAGGGCTTATAACCTTTGGAGGAGAAGATTCCTATGCACTAGGTGGATATAAGGATACATCCTTAGAAAAAGTACTTCCAGTTTATATGGATAAGAGGGGAACGAATGAAGTACCTGCTATAAGTATTAATTTAATAATAGATAAGTCTGGAAGTATGAGTGCAGAAGGTGGTGGAGTTAGTAAATTAACCTTAGCTAAAGAAGCTGCTATGAAGGCTTTAGAAAATTTAAGAGAAGTGGATGAAATATCAGTTATAGCTTTTGATGACACCTATGATGTAGTTGTACCACTTCAAAAGGTTGGAGATAAGGAATCTATAAAAGAAATGATTTCTGGAATTCAAATAAGAGGTGGTACGTCTATATATCCAGCACTTGAACAAGGATATAATATGCAACTTGAAAGTAATGCAAAGATAAAGCACACTATATTACTAACAGATGGTCAAGATGGATATGGATATGATAACTATGCAACCTTATTACAAGGTTTTAATGATAATAATGTAACTCTTTCAACAGTGGCAGTTGGTGAAGGAGCAAATGCAGATTTGTTAAATCAATTGGCATCTATAGGAAGAGGAAGAAGTTACTATACTGATATTTATACTGATATACCTAGAATATTTGCAAAGGAAGTTTTATTATCAGCAGGAACCTATATAATTAATGAAGAATTTACTCCTAAAATTTTAAGTAATCATGAAATACTAGCAGGAGTTAAAACTTCAGATGGCATTCCAAGCCTTCTTGGATATATTGGGACATCAATAAAGGAAAATGCAGTTGAAATATTCAGTTCTAGCCATGATGAACCAATATTAGCAGCTATGCAATATGGAATAGGTAGGACAGTTAGCTTTACTTCAGATATTAATGGTGAGTGGAGTAGAAATTATTTAACTTGGGAATATGGACCACAACTAATAAAAAATATGGTTTATTTCACTATTCCGAAGTATGGAGAAGAAGGATATTTAAATATTAGTCAAGAAGGTAATGAGGCAAAAATTGAATTTTATAATGATAATATTTCTAAAGATGCAAAAGTAAAGGGAATATTTAATGGTGAAAATGGAGAAGAAGGGGAGTTTGATTTGACTCAAACTGAACCTGGAAAATTCTCTGCAAATGTGCCTTTAAATTCATTAGGATTTTATAATTTTAATATAAGAGAAGAGGAAAATGGCGAAATTACTAATAATTATAAAGGAGCCTTTGCTCTTCAGTATTCAGATGAATATAAATTTAATACAAATGCTGAAAAACTAGATGTAGTAGTAAAGGAAACTAAGGGGACCTTTATTAATAAACCAGAGGAAGTATTTGAAGGAAAGCTTCAAAGAGAATATAAGAAAATAAACTTAACTACGCCACTTTTAGTAATAAGTATTTTACTATTTATGCTAGATATAGCTTATAGAAGATTAAACTTAGACTTTATTAAGTTCTTTAATAAAAATAAAAATAAGCTTAAAAAGGAAAAGAAAGAAAAAGAAACTTCAAATATTACAAAGCAGGAAAAGATAAATAAAGAAAAAGTAATATTAGAAGAAAAAAATAATATAAAGGAAAAGCTACAAGAAGATATAAATACTGAAAAAGAAAAGATTAAGGAAATTAAAAAGCCTAAGAAAAAAGAAGTTAAGAATGATAATAAAAAAGACTCAATTGATACTAGTATGTTACTTAAGAAAAAGAGTGATAGAAAGAAAATATAGAAAAAAATATAGAAGAGATGGGAAACCAATCTCTTCTATATTTTTTTAGGTAAGAAGTAAGAGATAAGAAGTAAGAGATAAGAAGTAAGAGGTAAGAAGTAAGTAAGAGATTAAATTTGTTGATTTTTTAGGGTATTTAGTGGAGAGAATAGATAATTCTGTGTAATTATTATTTTGTTTGTTTTAATATTACTGGAAATTTTGATTTCCAGTAATATTTTTTTATATTTAAGAAATACTAATAATGTTTTTTATTACCTTTTTTAGTA
>JAEXLD010000068.1 GCA_023445445.1 Bacillota bacterium | reverse complement strand
ACGGTCACGCCGTAGTCCGAACCTCCGTCCTTATGGACGATAACGGGATAACGCATATCTTTACTCCTGAAGGGGGGATTGTTCCCCCCTTCGGTTAGGGTAACTTGATTTTGGTTTGCCTCGCGATTGCCTTGAGGGTTCCCAACGGGATGTCTCCTTTGTGCCTGTGAATCACGGTGACTCTCCCGTCCGGGTGAACCATCTTGTCATGGTTGGTTCCGCCCTTGTTCACGAACCCCGCTTCCTCCAGTTTCTTTATGAGTTCCCGTGCTGTCATGAGTTTTTTATACGCATAGTGCGCATTGTAGTCAAGAAAAAGATGCGCACTATGCGTATTTTTTATTGCATCCAAGGAATTCATTCAGGGTGAACGTGTTCCGTATTTTTCCCTACTGTTGCGGCAAACAGGGGCAAACGGATGGCTTGGGACTTGGAGTTCAAAAACGGCGACCTGACGGGCGGCATTGTGACGGGTGACGATGAAGTCATCCAGCGCATCCGCACGCGCTTGTTCCGCGAACTGGGGGAGTGGTTCCTGAATACCGCTTCGGGCTTGCCGTGGTATCAGGACGGCAAGGGGATCCTCGGTTCCCCTTTGCGGGACAAAGGCGCGGTTGATCTGTTCATCCGAAAGCAGGCGCTCGGAACGGAAGGCGTCTCCAGAATTCTCAAGCTCAACAGTTTGTTTGCCGCAGGGCAGCGCGAATACTCCATTTATATGGAGGTGTTGCTCGATTCGGGAAAACTGGTCGAGCAAACCGTGACTGTCCATGAGTCCGTATTCACGGCGCCGGGGATGACCATGTCCGATCTCACGAAGCTGATGGCCCAGAATATACTGTTCTCTGACGGTGAAACCTTGCAGCAGAAGCTGGAAAACGGGGCGTTCGTCGGCCCGGAAGGAAAACCGGGAGAAGACGGCACGGCCGCGACGCTTTCCGTTGGAAAGGTGACGACGGGAGCCCCGGGAACCGAAGCCGCTGTTCAGAACACGGGGACGGATAAGGACGCCGTCCTGTGGTTCACCATCCCGCGTGGAGAGCAAGGAATACAGGGTGAACAAGGAGAACAGGGGATACCCGGTATTGATGGGGTTGTGGCGACGGTCGCCGTCGGTACAGTTTGGACAGGTGAGGCCGGTTCCAATGCTAAAGTCACGAACAGCGGGACGGAGAGCGCAGCCGTTCTTGATTTTATAATCCCTCAAGGCGTTCGCGGTGAGCAGGGCATACAGGGGAAGGCTGCACAGATTTCCATCGGCACCGTCATCACGGGCGAACCCGGAACACAGGCTTCCGTCACCAACAGCGGAACGGATGATGACGCCGTGCTCGACTTTGTGATTCCGAGGGGGAATACCGGAGAAACCGGAGCGAAAGGCGATAAAGGGGACAAAGGGGATACCGGAGCCACAGGGCAGCAAGGACCAAAAGGCGACAAGGGGGATTCCGGGCTTTCCTATTCGGTCAAGGGTGCTGTTGTTTCGGGTACGACCTACGCTGCAAACGATATCGTTTTTGATCCGGACAGCAACACGGCGTACCTCGTGCTCAAGTCGGCCCGTTGGCCATTCTCGGTTGTGGCTGTTTCGGAAGGAGCGGTGACGAGTTCCACTCAGGCGATCATTTTGTCCAGAGCCGCCAGCGCGTCAGCCTTGAAGGACGGCAAACTGGATTCTTCGCTCTTGAACGGTGCGCTCTGGAGGTAGTGATATGGCGTCGTCTTCATACGGCATGACCCTTGCGGGGTTCATCCCCAAGCGTTTGGCGGATATCCAAAACGATATGAACGCTTCCATTGCGCTCATTGTCGATCCCCATACCGGGGAATACCCGTTTCAGAACGTGACGGACGACGCTGTATTGCAGCAGGTTGTCGGCGTGTTCGCCTCCGCGCTTGAGGAGGCGTGGGAAGCCGCCTACGAAGCCAGCGTCCAGTTTGACCCACAGAAGAACACGGGGGCGGGGCAGAGCGGAACGGTGCAGCTCAACGCCATTACGCGCAAGGCGGGCACGAAAACCATCCTCACGTTCGACCTGACGGGGACGCCGGGCGTGCTGGTTCCGTCAGGTGCCCTGATTGCCGCCGCTTCCGGGGAAACGGCCTATGCTCTTCAGGAAAACGTCATTTTCCCCGCAGTGGTCGAAGGGCAGCGGACATCCCATACGACAGCGCGCGGGGTCTGCACGGAATACGGCGCATTTGATCCCGGGCCGGGCACGGTCAATACCATCCAGACCCCGGTTGCGGGCTGGTTCAACGCCAGCAACACGGCTACGGAGTCGGTCGGGACGGCGCAGGAGACGGACGAGGAACTGCGCAAGCGTCAGCAGCGTTCCACGCAGCTCACCAGTTATCGCCAGATCGACGCCATTTATACGTCCGTTCTGGCTGTCGAGGGCGTGACCTACTGCCGGGCCTACCAGAACGCTACGGCGTACCCAGTTGATGATCGCGGCATACCTTTCAAGGAGGTGGCCGTCGTTGCTGAGGGCGGCGACCCAGCGGCGATCACTGACGCCCTGTTCCTGCGTTTCCCCGTCGGCGTCATCGGGCACGGGAGTATATCGGTTACGAAGTATGACCAGCAGGGCGTAGGCTATCCGATCTCGTTCAGCAGGCCCACGCCCATTCCCGTGTACGTCAACGTCATCGTCGAGATCACCAACAGATCGGAGTTCCCGGACAACGGCATTCAGCTCATCAAGGAAGCCATCGTCGCCTATGCCCAATACGGCGACACGAGCAATACGGAAGGGTTCCCGCCTGGCGAGGATGTCATCAGGACTCGGCTTTATACGCCGATCAACTCCATAGCGGGGCATGAGATTATCCTTTGCGAGATCGGCACGGAGCAAGGCTCTCTCGCCGAAGAGAATATCCTTATCGCATGGAATCAGGTGGCGACTTTTGATGTTGACGATATCACTGTCACGGTGCGGGGGCAGTAGCCATGCCGGTTCCGTCCCGCCTTGAAGTCTCTTTTGGGCAGTATGCCAAGTCCCTGATCGACGAGGCGCTTGCCAAGCTGCCGAGCCAGTTTCTGACATCGTGCATGTTGCGGCAGCTCGTCGCCGTGTTCGTTGGCGAGGTTCAGGAGCTTTACGACGCCGTGCTGGATATGCAGCGCGGGCGTACCCTCTACGCCGCCGAAGCCGCGAACCTTGACGCGCTTGGGCGTATCGTCGGAGAGGAACGCGCCCCGTACCAGTACAGCGATTCGCACTGGTTCGCCTTTGACCGCATGGGACAGGCTTGGGATTCGACGCCGTGGTGGTGCCGGGATGCTCCGCTGGTCGAGTACATCCCGGCGGAAGACCCGGTGTACCGGACGAATATTTTGGCCCGCATCATCGCCAACCATACGCTGGTGGCCTCGGTCCCGGAGCTTGATGGGCTTATTCGGCTTGTTGCGGGAAACTCCGTCAGCTTTGAAAAGACGGGTCCCATGCAAGTACGCCTGATCGCCCCCTCGACGATAAGCACAACGAATCTCATTAAATTTACCACCGCTGTAACGACACGGCGGGTCGATGACGAATACGCGGTTCCCTATCCCGCAACCCTGCATGTCTCGGGATATATCGTTTTCGTCCCCGTTTCCTTTTTTTCGTTCGATAAAAGCAACGCCCAACGCTGGGATTCCGGCAGATGGGCAAGCAAGGGTAACCTTTTTCTTTAGGAGAACATATGGCGCTTTCAGGCATCCAGCGAACTTTTGCAGGCGTTCTCAACTCGATATGGGGCAAGAACGCACAGACGACGATCCCCACGCAGCCCGTTTCCGGCATTGCCTACCGCGACACCGATGCGGAGTTCGAGTCCGGGCAGAAATACGATTCCCTTGGTGAGAGTTCCCGTTGGAATCAACTGCTCTATCTGCTTACTGGTCTCACGTCCGAGCTTGCTAATTTTGGTATTCTGCCTTGGTCTTCGGCGCAATCCTATACCAAAGGGGCCCTGTCTATCGCTCCCAATGGCGGGCTTTATCAGGCTCAGGTTAATATCGCTGCGAATGCTGCCAGTCCTGTTCAACCCGGTACGAATAATGCGGTATGGGCTGTACCGGACATACCGGGATATGTGCTTACTTCCAGAAAAATAATCGCTGGTACGGGCCTCTCTGGAGGAGGCAGCTTAGAAGCAGATCGGACGTTTACGATCAAATACGGGACTGCCGCAGGTACGGCGTGTCAAGGGAACGACGCCCGCGTGACAGCTTCAGAAGCCTTCCGGCTTTCGATGATCGGCGTCCCGCGCTACTGGCGCTCCACGACCCTGCCCGCCGGGCACGTCTGGGCGAACGGCGACCTCGCGCTGTTCGCAGACTGGCCCGAACTGAAAAAGATATACGATGCCGGAGGGTTCGCAGGGATGTTGCTGGCGTATAACGCGAACTCCGCCACCATCGCAGCTAACCTCGGAAAATGGCGACCAAATGCTGCTAACCCTACGGGATTATACGTTCCTAACCTAAGCGAACAGTTTTTCCGAGCTTGGACGGGTGGCAGTACCGCCGGGGCAACAAACCCGGCGGGCTTGCCTGCGGTAACAGGGGAGGCTTCATGGACAAGAGGTGCTGGTGGTGAGCCAGCCACCACCAATAGCGCAGGAGCATTTCGAGTGACACTCGCTGGCTCGACGACGACTAATGCGGTGAGCGGCGCAGGAGATGTAAGGTTGGATTTTGATGCTTCATGGTCAAATCCAATCTACGGAGCATCTCCTACGGTCATGCCAGCTTCGGTTGACCTCCCGGTCTGCCTGTATCTCGGCCTCCGCGCTTAGGCCGGGAGGCCAATATACAAGGCCACGGGTAACGCAACGTTGGCCGGACGATTTTCATTAGCGGTCGGGACTACACGGGAGGCGTCGAGGAAGGGGAAACCAGCAGTATAGCCTCCATCTGGATAGCTACGCGTTCCGGTTGTACTCCCAATATAAAAAGCGCCATCAAAAAGCTCCGTGTGGATTGTTTCGCCCAGCTTACCGGCGATGTTGCGGATCGCGTCCTCCTGCGCTGAACCCGCTGTACGGCTTCCCCCCGTCCACCCTCGGAAAGACTTTTATCAATAAAAAACCTTTAACTATAGGAGATAGTTATGAC
>JAEXLD010000047.1 GCA_023445445.1 Bacillota bacterium | reverse complement strand
GCTTGTACCCATCTTCCTTCAACAGGAATTGGTGCAGGTCCATGATTTGGTCCCTTAGCAACAACGCACATTTCTTCCACTTCTCTTGAATACATCATATTATATCTCCTCCCTAATTATAGATTAGCGTAATCATTATATTTAAGATCCATAAAAATACAGACTACATCAATCGGGACAAATATAATCCCATGTGGTTATATTTGTCCTAACTATATAATACCAAATGAGTAAAGCTTTAACAATCTATAAAAATTCAAAAACCCATATTTTTAATATATAATTATTTATTCTTGATATTTGTAATTTATTTTGATATAATAAATTCTGCAGTAAGTCGGCATGGCGGAACTGGCAGACGCACATGACTCAAAATCATGCGGGAAACCGTGAGGGTTCGATTCCCTCTGCCGGCACCAAAAGCACTTAAACCTTTTATTTACAAGGGTTTAAGTGCTTTCTTTTTTATTTAGGGTGCACCCCCAAAAAGTATATTTACTCTACTATATATTTATTTTAACAACTTATCTATAAATCTATTTATGCTTTCGCATTTCCTCTCTTATATTAAGACTATCCCCTAATGACAATTTCTCTTTTATTGCTTTGAAATAAAGGATACAACATCACATATATATTTATTAAATTCTAGTGACATTGAAACTAAAAAATCTATTAATTTGAATGTGCTATGAATAGTTTTACTAATATCATATTATTTTATAAATGTAATTACCTTATTATTCGTTATTTATCCATAAAAATATTTTTTACTTAAAATTTCGTCAATAATATTATACAATTTATTCTATATATGGTAATATATTAGCATATATAGTCTCTACTTTGGAGGTTTTCAAAATGCAAACTGTTTATAGTGAAATATTAAATGGAAATGAAGTGTATGAAAATACTATTAACTATATTTTTTTTTCACCAGAAATTTTTTTATCAAGTTATTATTTAACTGAAATTAAAGTAAATATGGAAAATAAGTTAATAAATGAAGATTTGGAGCTTGAAGAGCAATTATATGCAAAGTTCCTAATAGGCTTATGTATATATAAATCTAATGATTTTTTTTCTTCAACTAATATTTTTGAATCTCTATCAAATGAATTGAATTTAAAATGTACCCATTTTATAATTCCTTACTTATATACTCTATTATCTATATCTTATTTAAAAACAAAAAATATTGATCAACATATTAAATACTATGAATTAGCAATAAATCATTTGAAATCTACTGACTTAAAAGAATTATTATTATTTCTACATATAAATACTTCTTTAACTAAACTTGAAGTATTTAGAACAGATGAATTACTTTACGGAAATATTAATAATTCCTTAGAAATTTTAACATCTTATGATGGAATATATTCTTACCAAGCTTTAATACATATTGGATATATATACGGAAAATATTTATTTTTACCTAATATTGCTATGGAACTATTTGATAAATCATTATCTATTTGTCAATCAAACAAAGAGAATGATAATTATTTATTAGTAAAATATAATATTGGGTGCCATTATATAGATATAAAGAAAATATCTGAAGGTATAGATATTTTAAAAGATATTTTAAAAACTAATAGTAATATTTTAACTAATACATTTAAATTGAATATATATTGTAAAATTCTAAGTTCTTTATATAAAATTGAATATACCTATGAAGAAGTAAAAGTATTATTAGATGACTATAAAAATAATTTATATAGTCTAGACTCTTATTATATTGATATTTATCTTGCTAGATATAACCTTATTATCACCCATTATTCTATTTTAGAGAGCAATAATTCCTTTAGTAAAAATTCATTATCTGATTTATTTTATTATTTAGATAATGCTGATTATATATATAAGAGTAATTATTATAAATTTACTAATTCTGACTTAGAATATTGGATAGATATCTCTTATGGTAATCTATATTTTTCATTAGATAATTGCGAAAAAGCTTTATTTCACCATAAGAAGGCTTTATTATTTTCTGATAAGCCTCATAGCGAAGAAAATACCAACTTATATAAATTAATATCTAATGACTATGAAAAACTATTAAATTATAAAGAAGCTTTAAAATACTATAAAATTTACATAGAATCTATAGATAATTATAATAAATTTAATAACAATGATTTATATATTAAGCTTTTTGAAGAATACAATAAAAAGATTGTTTTTAATTCAATTAATTGTAATTTCTTTTCCAATCTTAGTCATGAGCTTAAAACACCAGTAAATATAATATATTCTTCTATTCAACTTATGAGTTCATTAAAAAATAAGAATGAAACTTCACTAATACAATATTTTAATAAATATGAGAAAACTGTTAAGCAAAACTGTTTACGTATGTTAAGGTTAATTGGTAATTTAATTGACATAACTAAAATAGATTCAGGTATGACTAAACTAGATTTAGTTCTAGTAGATATAGTTCCCTTTCTAGAAAATCTAACTTTATCCATTATACCTTATACAAAATTCAAAAATCTAAATGTTACCTTCGATACTAATGTAGAAAAACTGTATTTAAGAATTGATACCTATGCTTTTGAAAGAGTGATTTTAAATTTGTTATCTAATGCTATTAAATTTAACAATTATGATGGTAATATTCTTGTAAAAATAGAATCTAATGATGATAAGGTTACTATTTCAATAAAAGATACTGGAATTGGAATTCCAGAAGGATGCATTGATTTAATTTTCAATAGATTTTATAAGATAGATAACTCCTTTTCTAGAAAAAATGAAGGTAGTGGGATAGGTCTTTCAATAACAAAGAGCTTAGTTGAACTGCAGGGTGGACAAATATTTATTAATGAAAAATATAAAGAAGGCTGTGAATTCATAATTACTTTCCCAAAAGCTTCTCAAATAGGAATTTATACAGATAATAATTATAAATACTATGTAGATGATGAAAAAGTTCTAAGTGAACTATCTGATATATATGAGTTGTTTTAAATAAATTATTATAAAATTTCTTATAAATAAATAGTTAAAATAAAAAATGATATCTGAATTCAGATATCATTTTTTATTAAGGGGATAAATAACTAATTGTTAAGCACTAACAACTATATAAATATAATACAATTACTTTGTGGCAATTTCGTTACAAAATCACTAAGAAATTATTTCTTTTTCTTTACTAAAATGTAATAAATAAATTATATACATAAAATAATAAAAATATTAATATAAATCCAAGTATTATCCAAAGAATTGAAAGTATTAATTTTTCTTTACTCAATATTTATTTCTCTCTTATAAAATTCAATAACTTCTTTTAAGAATTTTGCAGTTTGTATTGGAGCCTTTCCTATAGAGGTTTCCCCAGCTAATAAAAAACCATCTACTCCTTTTTTAATAAATTCATAAATACTTTCAATTTCAGGTAATGTTGCCATATTTCCATTCTTCATGCTATTTAATATATGTGTTGCTATAATAATTCTCTTATCCTTGTCTTTAACGATTTTAATGGCTTTTTCTTGAAGTATTACAGACTCTAAAATTCCTGCTTCTGCAACTAAATCCCCTCGACCTAATACAACAGTATCTACATTTGTAATAATTTCTTTTATATTTTTTACTCCTTTTGGAGTCTCTATCTTAGCCCAAATATCGTATTTTTTTTCATTTGTCTTTCCACCAATAAATTTTTCTATTTCATCAATATCCTTCTTTGATTCTACAAAAGACTGACATATAATATCTAAGTCATTATCTATTGCCCAAAGAATATTGTCTTTATCTTTTTTACTAATTACTCTTTCATCATCATTGATAGTAGAAACATTACATCCCTTTCCAGCACGTATTATTCCTCCTTTCATCACCTTAGCTTTTATAACACCTTCTTTTACATCTAAAACATTAAAGTTCATAGTATTATCTTTAATAGATATACTTTCTATATTGCTTATCTTTATCTTTTCTGTAGTTATATTTAAAGGAATATATTTTTTATTTCCTAACTCATTATTATTTAAGATATTGTAGTAATCCTCTCCACAAAAGTACACCTCTTGATTATTATAAACCTTATAGATATATCTTAGATTTTTTGATATTCTTATCTTTTTCCCTGATAAATCAATTAATATATGTATTTCATTTTTTATGGTTTTGACATAGTTTATCACTTCTTCAAATTCATCTTTATTAAAATGAGCACAGTTTAATCTTAATATATCTACCCCATTATCTACAAGCTCCTTAATAATCCATTTATCTATAGTTTTAGGACCTATAGTTGCTATAATATTCATATCATTCTCCTATTTATTGTTATCATTTATTTTTACGATGAAGTAGCCTATTTTATTACAAAGCTATTAAATATAATTCAATTAAGAATTATATTTAATATTTAACTAATCATTTTTTATATTTTCTAATATATCAATTAACCTATTTGTAATTAATAACTTTTCTACTATTTCTTTATCCTTTGTTGAAAAGGTAATATAAACTACAGATGCTTTTATATTTTTAACTAAATAAAGATGTTTACCATTTTTACAACTTATGTTTTTAAATTTATCTCCAAAAACTTCTATAAACTCTTTTACAAATATTTCAGAGTAATTATCCTCATAAAAGATTACTGGTACAGTTATTTCTTTTTTAAAATCAATTGCTAAGAAAAAATCCACATTTGTAACATTTGAAATTATTACTTTTTTTAATAAGGACTTCCCATTATTAATATTATTCTTATCAGTTAAATCTATAATAAAATGTCCTCTTTCTTTTAATTTTTCAGAAATAAAACTTAGAATTCTTTCACTATTTATATCAATTCCGTATTTCATTTTACCTCCAAAATAACCCTATTTTTATTTCATTTTATTCTCATTATCATAAAATGTTCTAAAGTCTTTTCACTAAGAATATGTTAATATAGAACTTAATGCCTTAGGAGGTTTCTATGAAGAAATTAATTAGTTTTACTTTAGTTATTATATTTACTTATTTATTTACAAGTTGCACTTTTAATGAATCGCAATACATAAGCCCTAGTTCTAAACCTAAAGTTGATTATTATATAAGTGAAATTAAAGATAGGATAGATAAAAAAGATGAATATACTATTAAAATATTTGATTTAAATCTGTATAAATATTATGAAGTAGATAAAAAGGAGCATAGCATTATTCCAGAATTTATAGATGCTTTAAATAAAGATAATTATAATACTGAGTTACAAGATGGTTTAATTCCAGATTATAAAATTATTATTGAATTTTCCAATGATAAGTATGTTATTAATGCCTATAATGATAAGTTAATCTCTATATATCCTTGGGATGGGGTCTATAAAGAAGATATAATTTCTATGGAGGGTATTTCTGATTATTATAACCTTTATAAATACTGTGAATATATAAAAAAGGTAGCAAGTGGCTTTGAGGGCTAGGAGAACCATAATATATAAATAAAAAGGTGCTGTAAAATGTATAATTATTTACAACACCTTATTTCTACTATTTGTTTTTTATTTCTTCTAACATCTTAAAAACTCTTTTTTTGTTTAATGGATGTATGTAGTTTGGAGCTATTTCATTTAATGGTTCCAAAACGAATTCTCTTTCTTCCATTCTTGGATGAGGTATAGTTACATAATCATCACTTGTAGCATAATCATCGAAGAAAATAATATCTAAATCTATTATTCTTGGACCCCATTTTATTATTCTCTCACGTTTCATATCCTGTTCTATAGTTAATAAAGTTTTCATAAGCTCTTTTGGATTAAGGAAGGTTTTTATTTCTATAGCTGTATTTTTAAAAGTATCTTGTTCTTCATATCCCCAAGGCTCTGTTTCAATTATACTTGCTATTTTTGTAACCTTTATTTCCTTATTTTCCTTAAGTCTCTCTATTGAATCTTTTATATTTTCTTCTTTATTTCCAATATTGCTTCCTATAGAAATATACGCCTTATGCCATTTCCTATATATTTCTATTGCTGCAGTATCTAAATGTATTCCAATTGGAGCCCAAGGCTTTTTAAGTAATACCTTAACTCCATTTACTAAATCATAATTATTTAATACATACTCAGCTATTTTTTCAGCAGCTGTTTCAATTAAATCATAACTTTCTCTTTGAAATTCTTTTTCTATATTGTGACATAACTCTCCATAATGAACAGACTTTGTTAAATCACAATTTTTTGCTGCTTCTCTTACATCTAAATCTAACTCTAGTGAAATTATAAACTTTTGGCCTAAAGTTTTTTCTTCTTTAAATACACCATGATTTGCAAATATCTCTACATCTTTTAAATATAGTTTGTCCATAGATAATCCTCTACTTATTATTTAATATTTTGTCAGTCATTACACAAGCTCTTTTATTTTCAAGAACATCATGTACTCTTACAATTTTGCAACCCTTCATTATCCCTAATACAGTAGTTGCAATAGTTCCTTCTAATCTATTTTCCACTGGAAGATTTAAAGTTAATCCAATCATTGATTTTCTTGATGTAGCTAGTAAAACTGGAAAACCTATATTAACTATATCCTGAAGGTTATTCATAACCTTTAAATTTTCCTCATAAGTTTTTGCAAAACCTATACCTGGATCTAATATAATATTTTCTCTTTTTACTCCTGCATCTAAGGCAATATTTATGCTATCTATTAAATCTTCTAAAATATTTTTCATTAAATTTGAATATGGTTTATCTTCTCTATTATGCATTAAAATGCAAGGAACATCATATTTTGCTACAATTTTAGCCATATTACTATCTTTTTTAAATCCCCAAACATCATTAATTATATCAGCACCAGCTTTTATTGCCTCTTCTGCTGTTTTACTCTTATAAGTATCTACTGAAATTAAAACATCTAGTTCATTTTTTATAGCTTTAATTATTGGAACAACCCTTTGTATTTCTTCCTCTTCTGATACATAGCTTGCTCCTGGTCTTGTAGATTCCCCACCTATGTCAATAATATCAGCACCTTCTTCAACCATTTCCTTAGCTCTTTTAACTGCTGCTTCAATATTATTATAATTTCCTCCATCAGAAAATGAGTCTGGTGTTACATTTAATATACCCATAATATATGTTCTGTCTTCAAAATTAAGTGTTTTATTTCCTATTTTCATAATTCTCTCCCTTTTGTTATAGCTTTATGTCTTTATTTTTTTTATCTTCCTTCCAATAGCAATCTTTATAGGCTTTACAATTAAAGCAATTTCTTGAAAGTTTATCACTTTTGTATATTATTTTAGATAATTCATCTTCACTTTCTCTTCTGTGCTCTTTTATAGACCTTATTATTAAAGTCTTTTCTTCTTTCTCAAAAGATGTGAATTGCAATAATTCTTCTGCTATTTTTGCACTAGCTATATGGTGATCAACACCATTATTATACTCTAAAACTCTTCCTATGTCATGCAAAAGGGCAATGGTATAAATTACATCTTTATTGTAATCTAACCCCTTTTCTAATACCATAATATATGCAATTCTTGCTACATCTAAAAAATGTTCTAAAGTATGATTGCAAAACTTTCTATCCTTTTCTAGATTATTAAGTTCCTCTAATAAAGCCTTGTACTTAGGATGCTTTAAAATGATATTTACATTTTCCAAATTATCACCTTCTATATCTTAGATTATTTGATAAAACTTATAACTTCTTTTTTTAATTTATAGTCTTCTAAGAAGCATCCTCTATAAGTTGTAGTTACTGTTTTAGCCCCTGGTTTCTTAACACCCCTCATAGTCATACACATATGTTCACCTTCAATAACTACCATAGCACCCTTTGCATCTAAATAATCCATTAATGCATCCGCTATTTCAGCTGTAAGTCTTTCTTGAAGCTGTGGCTTTTTTGAATATACTTCAACACATCTAGCTAATTTAGATAAACCTGCTACTTTTCCATTTGGTATATATGCTATATGCACTTTCCCATAAAAAGGTACCAAATGATGTTCACACATAGAATAAAAAGTAATATCTTTTTCTATTACTAAGTCATTTCCCTCAACAGTAAAGGTCTTAGATAACTCTTCTTCAGCTGTTTTACCTATGCCAGCAAATATTTCTTCATACATTCTTGCTATTCTATCAGGAGTTTCTAATAATCCCTCTCTATTAGGATCCTCTCCTATTCCTTCAATTATCAGCCTTACCCCTTCTTGTATCTTTTCCTTGTCTATCATTTATGCTCCTCCTAATTACTGATTATTTCTTCATATTTTTTTCTTATACCCTTTGTTATTGTATTTTCCGAAAGAATCTTATCTTCTAGTTTACTAACTCCCATTATACCTAATAAACTATTTGTTATAAATATTTCATCTGCATTAAATAAATCATCTAAAATCACTTCTTTTTCTATTACATTAAATTCATCTACGATAAATTTCCTAACAACTCCTGGAAGTAGTCCACTTTCAACTTTAGGTGTAAATATTTTATTTTCTTTTATAAGAAATATATTTGATATACTTCCCTCTGTTACAAAGCCCTTCTCATTTAAAAATAATACTTCATCATACCCAATTTTTAAGGCTTCTTCTCTTTGAAGTATATTATCTAAATAATTAATAGACTTTATATAAGTTAGTCTAGATTTTGAATTCTTATTAATATTAGAAAGCTTTAAAGAAAATCCCTTTAAATAATCTTCTGACTTATATTTATTATCACGGGTTTCCATTACAATATTTTTTTCTGAAACAGCTATTTTTAGTACACAATTCTGTATTGAATATTTATTTATTATATTTAAAATATCATCTATTAAAACTTCATCACCTAATTCTAAAACTCTAATTCCCTGATTAAGTCTTTCAATATGTTCTTTTAAAAATATAGGATTTTTTTTAACTAGAATTGTTTCAAAAACTCCTCTTCCAAAAAAGTATCCGCTATCTAAAGTTATCTTTTCTTTATTAACAATAATATTTCTCATTATAATACCCTCATTAAAGCCTTTGCTTTATCTAAAGTTTCATTGTACTCTGCTTCTTCATTAGAGTCATAGGTAATTCCTCCACCAACTCCAAAATAAGCTTTATTATCTTTTTTTATTATAGTCCTAATCGCAATATTGAAATCAGCATTCCCTCTAAAATCAAAGTATCCAATAGAACCTGTATATATATTTCTTTTTAAAGCTTCTAGTTCCTCAATTATTTCCATAGCTCTAATTTTAGGGGTTCCTGTTATAGATCCTCCTGGAAAACATTCTTTTATACATTTTACAGCTGATACTTCATCCTTAAGTTCACCTTCTACTGTTGAAACTAAATGAAATACTGTAGCGTAAGTTTCCAGTTTAAAAAGCTCTGTAACCTTCACAGAATGAGGTTTACACACCTTACTCAAATCATTTCTTTCTAAATCCACCACCATTAATAATTCTGCTTTATCTTTTTCACTATTTAAAAGTTCTAAGCTATTCTTATGATCTTCCTCCTTAGTTTTTCCTCTAGGTCTTGTACCTTTAATTGGTCTTGTAACAACCTTTTTATTATTTACCTGAAGAAATCTTTCTGGTGAGGAGCTTATTACTTGAAAATCTTTAAAATTCATAAAAGCAGAAAATGGTGCTTTATTTATGCTTCTAAGTTTCTTATATATTTCAAAGGAGTCTTCATTGCTTTCTGTATAAAATCTTTGAGTCATGTTTGCTATGTAAATATCTCCACTAGCAATATAATTTTTCATTTTAGTTATAGCTGATTTATACTCTGATTTATTAAAATTAGAAATAAAATTACTTCTTTTTTCTTCTACTTTGTATTCTTCTATATGCACAGTACTTTTTATTCTATTTATAATTAAATCTATTTCTTCATCTCTGCCATTTAGTGATGAGATATATTGCTTATTATTATGTAAATCAAAAATAATAATATTGTTATAAAATATAAATTTTATATCACTAATATTAAAATCCTCCAAGCTACTATTAGGTAATTCCTCTAATATTCTACCTGTATCATAAGATATATATCCTATGGCTCCTGATATAAATGGTATATGGCTATAGAGTTCTTCTGAAATCTTATATTTTTCAATAAGTTTTTCTAAAACCTCAAATGGCTCTCCTATAACTTCCATATCATCAATAAAGCAAGCATTACCCTTAGCCTCTAATGTCATAAATGGATTTAACCCAATAAAGGAAAACTTAGATAAAGTTTTATCTTCCTTTGAGGAATCTAATAATATAGTATCTGTTTCATCCTTAAATAAATTATATACTTCAAGAGGATTAAAATTAATTTCTACTTCCCTAATTTTAATCATTATTATCCTCCTTAAACTTCTTAGTTATATCAATAAAATTTCTTAAAAGCTTATGGCCATCTTCAGTCATTTCAGCTTCTGGATGAAATTGAACTCCAAAAATAGGATATTTTTTATGACTTATACCCATAATAACATTATCTTCAGTATAACTAGTTACTTCTAATTCTTCATTAATATTATTATTATCAATTATTAGAGAATGATATCTAGTTACTCTTAAAGGATTATTAAGTCCTTTAAATAAATCCTTGCCTTTATGAGTTATATAGCTTATTTTTCCATGAACTGGCTCTTTTCCTTTTACTATTTTATTTCCAAAATAATGACCTATGCACTGATGTCCTAAGCATATTCCAAGTATTGGCTTTATGCCCTTAAAATTATGTAAAATATCTAATGATATGCCAGCTTCCTTTGGAGATTTTGGACCTGGTGAAATTATTATTCCATCAATATCTAACTCCTTAATGGCTTCAATTGATATTTTATTATTTCTGTATATTATTACTTCTTCACCTAATTCTTCAATATATCTTACTAAATTAAACACAAATGAATCATAATTGTCTATCATTAAAAGCATTTTTCCCTCCATATTTTGTGTTAAAAATAATATATATGTGCTAAAATAATTTTAATGTATAGATTATATCATAATAATTTGTTATTTTGAAAGGAGATAGAATGTTTAAGTGTGATTTACATAATCATTCAATTTGCTCTGATGGAAGATTTAAACCTAAAGAAATAATTGAAATGGCTAAAAAAAGAGACCTTAATTATATTTCTTTAACAGATCATGATACTTTGACTGGCATAAATGAAGCTCTTTTAGAAGCTAAAAAACTTAATATTAATTTTATTCCTGGAATTGAATTATCTACTGAATATAATGGTGAATCAATTCATGTTTTAGGATTTTTTAATAAAGAAGATTATAATAATCCTAATTTAAATAAAATTTTAACTGATCTTAAGGAAAAAAGAATATCTAGAGCATATAAGATAGTTGAAAACTTAAAAAAACTACATAATATAGATTTAGATATTAATAAGGTTTTGTCAAATGGAAAAGATACTATAGCAAGGCCACATATAGCAAAAGCTATAATAGATGCTGGTTATGACTACGATCATGAATATATATTTAAGAACTTTATAGGAAATAATTGCCCTGCTTATGTACCTTCAACTAAATTATCTACAAAGGATGGAATTAAATTTTTAAAGGATTTTAACGCCTTAGTTTTCTTAGCTCATCCTATATTAGTTAAGAAAACTCCAATTAAAGAATTAATAGCCTTGGGTTTTGATGGTATTGAAGCTATTTATTATAGAAACACTGAAACTGATACTAACAATTTAATTAACTTAGCTAAAGAAAATAATATTTATATTTCTTGTGGATCAGATTGCCATGGTATTCCAAATGATAAATCACATGGGAATGTTGGAGATGTAAATATTCCTAAGGATGATAGCATAATTAATATGCTTAAATGGTTAAAGGAGCTGAATTAATTCAGCTCCTATTCTACAAGTTTAAATTTATAATAAAATGCACTAACTATTAATATAGCTATTCCACCAAATAATACAATAATAAGTGGATTAATCTTATCTAGTAATAGTCCTGAAACTAAATAGGATATAGGAACTACTGTTTTTACTAAACTTATTGTTAAACTTAAGACCCTTCCTCTATAACCTTCTTCAATATCAGTTTGTATACTATATGAAAATGGAATATCCACTAAGGATATACATATCCCAATAAACATCATTATAAAGAAATAATATACAGATAAATAGTTAATATTATATTCATTTACCTTGCCCATTAAAGGAATAGCTAATAGAATTATTTCTGCTGCCATAAATGTTCCAATTAATGATAATAAATTATTTAATTTAAGCTTATTTATTATTTTCTTTATTATAATTGCTCCAATTATCATTCCTATTGGCACTCCACTTTGGATAAAACCATAATGCTTTTCTGGCATCATAAATATATTATTTAAAATAATTGGCATAGGTATAGATATGGAGAAGGAAATAAAGAAGTTATATATTATAAAAATTATGATAAAATCCTTAATACTTTTCTTACTTATTAAATATTTGAAGCCTTCCTTTATCTCTATAAAATAGTTCTTATTTATAACTCTATCATTATCTGAAGGATTCCTTTTATATAATTTAAAATCAATTTTCCAATCTAAAATAGAAGATATAAAAAATGATATGGAATTAAATAATATAAAGGTTTTTATATCAAAAATTACAAATACAATTCCCCCCATAACTGGTCCTAGTATAGATGATATAGAATCAATAATTCTATTTCCTGCATTTATATTCACTATCTTTTCCTTTGAAACTATATTTGGTATTGACGAATCTATACTAACATCAAAAATTATATTAATGCTACTTATTACAAAGGTACTCAAATAGATAATTCCTATACTTATTCCATTAAATACACCAATTGTATAAATTGCTAATAAGAAAATACCATTTAAAAGATTAGCTAAAATCACTAGTTTTTTCTTATCGTACTTATCTACTATAACCCCTACAAAGGGATTTAAAAATACTATAGGCAGTATACTTAGAATTAAAGTTGAAGAAAAATTTAAACTAGAACCCGTTACCTTTAACACATATAAACTCATTGCAAATGTATATATAGCTGTACCAAATATTGATATTAAACTTGCTAAATAAAATAATATGGAATTTTGACTTTCTTTATTCTTAATAATTTTCATTTATCTCACCTCTAAAATTATTATAGAATCTAGCCTTAACCCTATATCAATATTTAATTTCTGTATATTTATAATAAAAATATTTAAAAGGTAGGGTTCACCCTACCTTTTACCAAAATACATATAAATATAAACTTCTTCCCCTTCCTTAAAATAATTTTCATAAAGACTTGGCTTATTTAAACAATCTGTAGATAGTTCATCTATTGTATTAAACTTATTCTTCTTTATTTCCTCTTTTACATACTTTATGTTAAAATTTTTTCTATTTTCTATCTTTATAAAATTATTTAGGCTAATTTTCTTAAATATAATATATGATAATAATACATATGCATCTTTCTTTAAATATTTTAATATATCTCTTATAGAAAAATCATTATTTTCAAACCAATAGTTACTACTGCCACTACAATCTAAAAATATATCTATAACTTCTTCCTTTATAGGTATTTTCTTAAAATCTGTACAAATTAATAT
>JAEXLD010000040.1 GCA_023445445.1 Bacillota bacterium | reverse complement strand
ATATTATGGCAAGTAAGTTTTTTTTACATAAAGGGAAAAATAAAAGAGCTGAGCAAGGCAGACCTTGGATATATATTGATGAAATAAATGAATATGATGGCGATTATGAAAATGGTGATATAGTTGAAGTATATAATCACAAAAATTACTTCATAGGAAAAGGTTATATTAATGATAGAAGTAAGATAACTATTAGAATTATGACTAGAGATATAAATGAAGAAATAAATTATGATTTCTTTAAAAGAAGATTTGAAGCAGCATATGAATATAGAAAAACTGTTATAGACACTTCATCTTGTAGACTTATATTTGGAGAAGCTGACTTTTTACCAGGCTTAACAGTAGATAAATTTGAAGACTACTATGTAATTCAAATATCAACTTTAGGAATGGATAAGTATAGAGACTTAATAGTTAAAATATTAGTTGATGAATTCGGAGCTAAGGGTGTTTACGAAAGAAGTGATATTAAGACTAGAGAAATAGAAGGTCTTGAACAAACTAAAGGTTTTTTAACTGAGCCTTTCGATACTAATATAGAAATAATTGAAAATGGTGTTAAGTACATAGTTGACTTAGAAAATGGTCAAAAGACTGGTTTCTTCTTAGACCAAAAAGAAAATAGAGCAGCTATGCATAGAATCTGTAAGGATAAAGATGTATTAGATTGCTTTACGCATACTGGTTCCTTTGCATTAAATGCAGGTATTTCAGGTGCAAAATCAGTATTAGGTATTGATGTATCTCAACATGCTATAGATTGTGCTAGAAAAAATGCAGAACTTAATAACCTACAAGATACAGTTAAATTTGAATGCCATAATGCTTTTAATGTTCTTGGAGATTGGTCAAGAGAAGGAAAGCAATTTGATGTTGTTATATTAGACCCCCCAGCCTTTACAAAGTCAAGAAATACAATTAATTCAGCTATTAGAGGCTATAAAGAAATAAACCTTAGAGGATTAAAAATGGTTAAAGAAGGTGGATACTTTGCAACTTGTTCTTGTTCACATTATATGAGTGAAGAACAATTAAAGAAAACTGTATTAGAAGCTGCTCATGATGCTAGAAGAACTTTAAGACAAGTAGAAGTAAGAACTCAAAGTGCAGATCATCCAATTTTGTGGAACTCTGATGAATCTTATTACCTTAAGTTCTTCATATTCCAAGTTTTTTAGATAAAAAAGACGACCGCTAAAGTCGTCTTTTATAAATTTCAAATTATAAAACTCCACAAGGACTATAAGATTATCCACATTATCTTCCCTTATAGTGTTAGTAATTTACTCTTTTTTAAAAAAATCTTTAGCGAGAATTCCATACATTGAATAATCGCATATTCCTTGATTATTTATATCTGCTTCTCTCATTGTACCCTCATAATTCATACCACACTTCATCATTACTTTTCCTGAGTTAGGATTATTAGTATCATGTCTTGACTCAACTCTGTTAACACCAACTTCTTCAAAGAAATATTTAATTAATGCTTTTAGTGCCTCTGAGGTTATGCCCTTATTCCACCACTTCTTACTTATGCAATAGCCTATATGAACCATATTAATTCTTTCATTAATGTCTACAGCACCAATACTTCCAATAGGTTCATCACCATTTTCTTTTATTGTAATAGCCCAATTATAATAATTTTCATTTTTATACTCATTAATCCACTCTTTTAAAATATTTTTTGTTAATTCTATACTACTATGTGGAGGCCATGTTAAAAATTTTGTAACATCTTCATCAGTAACCCAATTTTTATACATAGCTTCAGCATCTTCCATTTTAAATCTTCTTAAAATTAACCTTTCTGTTTCTATAGTCTTAGCTCCTAAATTCTTCATATATTACACCCCAATTATATTTATTTTCTATTTTTTTCAATCCATTTAACTGCATAGTCTACAATATCTCTTTGCTTCATAAATCTTATATCTGCATTTCCAATCTTAGTTTTACTTATATTATTGCTTTCTTCAAATGCCTTGCCTATATCTATAAAATCCTCTCCATCAACATATAAAGTAGAATAGGTAATCCATTGGCGTTTACCATCCTTAATTATTGCACAACTATTTTCCTCCATATGTTTTGATGGATAATTTGCTCTTACATCTGCTAGATGCATAGAAGTATTTTTATCATATCCAGTTCCTAATAATAATACATGTCCATTCAAATTATATAGCTTTCCAATTGGCGATGTTTCACCAAAAATATCACTTAAATCATGATTACTTACAAGATATTTAGCATTTTTCCCCCAAGCAGCTACGGATCTAACAGGATGATCACTTCGTAATGTACCTGGCCAATTTCTAAACATTTCTGCTACTGCTCCCATTGAATTTGTTGGAGTAATATTTTTATCATAAGCTGGCCAATTATCTCTAATAATATCCCACCACTCTTTAGGTTCCTGCCAGTGTACACCATAAGCAGGGTCCATGTTTTTCCATGTCTGTGTTGGCATCATTATAGTTCCTTCTTCCCCAACAACCTCTATAAGTGCCTCAATTATAATTTGTGGCCCACCACATACAAATCCAAAACTCTTCATGGAAGTATGAACCATAATACTTTGTCCACTTTTAATACCTATCTGTCTTAGAGCATCTACTATATCCTTTTTTATTAATATTTTTCTATTATCCATAATTCTCTCCACCCCTTTTATACTATTAATCCAATATATTAAATTAATTTTGCTTACTATTTAACAACTTTTTTTCCATATATTACTGCCAATCTAGCCATCTGTCAATAATTATATAATAAAAAGAAGCTGTGGCAACAGCTCCTAAATTAAAAATGTAGAATGTAAAATGTAGAATTATTGATGTAATTCCAAAGGAATTACTAAAAAGATATATATTTTAGAAACTCCAAAGGGAGTTTCTTCTTTAATTTTACATTTTAAATTATTCATTTTACATTGTGCCACAGCACTTTAGGTTTTATATACTAATTGTAAAATTCTTGTGTTGCATAATATGTATTTCCTGCTTTATAGACACCTATTCCTATGCTACTAAAATTTGATGATAATATATTATCCTTATGCCCTTGAGAATTCATCCAATTACTCATAAATCTATTTGCTAAAGCACCATAATCAGTTAAGCCTTCAATATATGCAATATTTTCCCCCCAGGCTCTATAAGATAGTCCATCAGCCTTAATTATTTGATTCATATATACCCCATCAGGATTTACATGATTAAAATAACTTCTATCTCCCATATCCTTTGATTTTATCCTTGCATAATACTGCATATTTGTATTATAGCTTAATTTTGTTAGCCCAGCTTCTGCTCTTCTCTCATTCACAATTTGAAAAATAGCTTGTTCAATATCTCCTATATAATTACTATTGTCTATAGCTATAGGTTGTGGAGCTGGTGTTACAGGCTGTGGTTCTGAAGTTTTAGGTTGTGGTTCTGGCACTTTAGGTGGAGCTATATTTTCAGTAGCAGAATTATTATTAGTGAATTCTGAATTGTTAACTTCTGGTGTGTTTTGTAATACCTCTGCTTCATTTACAACTTTTTCATTAGTATTTTCTTCACTCTCTATAGTTTTAGTCTCTAAATTCTCCTCATTAGAATTAGTATCATTATAGTTTACTTCCTCTTCCTTATCCAATTCCTCTGAATTTTTCTCTATAACTTCTGCTTTTACTATTTTTTCTTGTGTATTTTCCTTATTGGAATTTAAGAAAATTCCACTTATAGCAACTAGGGTCGCTAATCCTATTGATAGAACTAATGCTACTAATCTTGATTTAATCATTTGTTAATCCTCCCATAATTAAATACATCCTCTTATAATTTATTCATTCTATGTATTTAATTGATAATTTCTATCAATTATAACTTAATGATACTCCAAAGTATACATTTTTTATTAATATTATTACTTTTATCTATATTAACCTCATAATTTATTAATTTATAATATACCTACAATATTTATTACTTATTACTATGGATAAAACTAAATAAAAAAAATCCAGCATTAAAGCTGGATTAAAATTTTTATCTATAAAATTCTTGTGTTGCATAATAAGTATTTCCTATTTTATATACTCCAATTCCTATACTACTAAAGTTAGTTGATAATATATTTGCTCTATGTCCTGATGAATTCATCCAATTATCCATAAATTTAGTTGCTAAAGCACTATTGCTATTTGCCCCTTGAATATATGCTATATTTTCTCCCCAAGCTCTATAGGAAACCCCATCTGCCTTCATTTGAACAGTTATTAAATTCCCTTGCTTGTCTTCGTGAGAAAAATATCCATTATCCCCCATATCCTTAGATTTAATTCTTGCATAATGCTCCATAGTTGTATTGTAGCTTAATGCTGGCAATCCAGCTGCTGATCTTTCTTTATTAACTCTTTGGAATATAGCTTGTTCTATTTCAGCTATATAATTGCTTTCTGAAACTACAGGCTCATTACTTGGGGTATCAACTGGCTTATTAGTATCTTGTGATGGTTTATCACTTGGAGTATTAGGCTTATTATTGGAAGGCTGATTAATTGACGGCCTATTTGATGGTTTATTATAGGAAGGTCTTTTTGATGGCCTTCTATATCTTGATACTCCTTCTACTCCACTTTCTCCTTGTTCTTCGGTAGTATTACTTATTTCATCACTTGAAATTATATTATCATCATTTATTAAAACTTCCTCATTAAAAGTAGCTTCTTCATTAATGGCATTGTTATTAATATCAGTATTACTTTCATTAGTATTACTTGCTTCTTCATTTATTATGTCTTGTGAAACTTCTTCATTATTTTCAGCTTTCACTATATTGTTTTCAGGTACTTCTTTATTAGAACTTAGTAAAATACTTCCAACACCTAATGTAACTACCAATCCTATTGATGATATTACCATAATTAATTTTGATTTAATCATTTGTAAATCCCCCTTCAGATTTCTTGTTCCGTGTCCCCCTCATAGTAACATAATAAATGCCTGTCCCAAATATGAGTTAGTTTCTAATTATTGAAATTATTATAACTCTATCTATTATTTATATTTTATTTATTTTTTTACCACTAGACTTTTTTATATTCATATGAATCATTATTGCTTAGATTAAATTCTTTCTTAATTACCATGACTATTGAAATAAGACTGATTCATATCATTAAATAAATCAGTCTTATTTTTCATAATTTATTCAATTTTTTATTATTTTATCCATGGATTTAGTTCCATATATTTTCTGAATAATTTATTACTCTATATTAAAGTACAACTCCTTAAATTACATCTTCATATTTTATATGGAAAGTTTAAATTAATTACTATAGCAATAGAAAACAAAAGATGGCTAAACTAATGTTTAGCCATCTTTTACCGAAATAAATTCTATAATATAGGAGCTTAATTATTTATATATTATATTATTAGAAGTGTGGATCTTTTAATAATATATTTATTTACTAATTGATATTGATTATCAATCTAATATTATAATATATCTTTTTATTTTTCTTGTCAACATAAAAATTCAAATATTTCAAAAAAATTATTATTAATTTAAATTTTTATACTTTTCGAACTTTTCTCATACTTAGGCACTATATTTATAATATCTTTTTGACAACAATATTCTAAATCTCTTAATAAATTTAATCCCTTTAAAATATTATAATGAGTAGCTTCTTTTATATAGCTAATTAAATTAGTATTATTTTCATAAATATACTTTGCTGTTTTAGATATATCTGAAAGTTCATTATTATCATTATTACATAAAAGACTTATCATATAGCCTGAACAAATGAAGTCATCCATAGAAAACTCTCCATTTGTTCCTGCATTAATGAAAACCACATCTTTATTATATTTTTTTAGCTCTTCTGCTACGGCTTTAGCATTGATTATGGCTCCTATAAGTATTTCCTCTGCTTTTAAACTTAAATTAATTGCTCTTGTTCCATTAGTGGTACTTAAAATTATACTCTTTCCTTGAACCTTATCTAAATTATACTCTAAAGGTGAGTTAGAAAAGTCAAAGCCATCTATTTTTACAGCCTTTCTTTCACCTCCAAGAAGCGGATTTACTCCATTTATTATAAGTTCTTCTTTCTTTTTCAAAGCCTCTTCTATTGTAAGTATAGGAAATACTTCTTTAGCCTTATTTGCCAAAGCAGTTATTATTACTGATGTTGCTCTTAGCATATCAATAACAACTACTATTTTATTTTTTAAATATTCTTCCTTTATATTATCAGCAGAAATAATTATGTCTAATTTCATATAAATTCCCCCAATTATATATGGCTACTTAAAATCCTTACCTTGCCATATATCATTATCTTCTAAAGCTTTGTCTATAGCATTTAACACTTCCCATTTTTTTAGACTCCACATTGGACCTATTAATAAATCTCTAGGTGCATCTCCTGTAAGTCTATGAACTACCATTTCTTCTGGTATTCTTGCTATTCCCTTACAAACTAAATCTATGTATTGTTCTTGAGTTAATAGTTTTAGTTCTCCACTTTCGTATTTTTCTACCATTTTAGTTCCCTTCATTAAATGAAGTAAATGGAACTTGATTCCCTTAGCCCCTGAATGTGCTATATAATCAACAGTCTTTAACATATCCTCTTCTGTTTCTCCTGGTAGTCCAAAAATTGTGTGGGCAACTACTTCAATATTTCTTTCAAGTAATCTTTTTAATGTATTATCAAAAACTTCAAAATCATATCCCCTATTAAATTCTCTAGCTGTCTTATCATTTATAGTTTGTAATCCAAGCTCCACTATTAAATAAGTCTTTTCATTTAATTCAGTTAAATATTCTAAAACATCATCATCTATGCAATCTGGTCTTGTTGCAATAGATATGGCAACTACGTTTTCTTGAGATAATGCTTCATTATATTTTCTTCTAAGCTCTTCAACTGGAGCATAAGTATTTGTATATGCTTGGAAGTAAGCAATTAATTTACCGTCCTTCCACTTCTTCTCCATCATATCTTTTCTGTCTTCAAATTGCTTTGTTATTGATAATATTCTGCTTCCTGCAAAGTCCCCTGATCCTCTTGCACTACAGAAAGTACATCCACCTTTTGCAACTTTACCATCTCTATTTGGACAATTAAATCCTCCATCTAAAGATATCTTATATACTTTTTCATCAAATTTACTTCTAAGATAATAATTTAAACTATGATATCTTTTATCATTCCACTTTTTCATAATTCCTCCAAAAAATAAAAGTACCACTTTATTTATTTAAGTTGTACTTT
>JAEXLD010000128.1 GCA_023445445.1 Bacillota bacterium | reverse complement strand
GCTGTCGCAACAGCTCCTAAATTAAAAATGTAGAATGTAAAATGTAGAATTATTGATGTAATTCCAAAGGAATTACTAAAAAGATATATATTTTAGAAACTCCTAAGGGAGTTTCTTCTTTAATTTTACATTTTTCATTATTCATTTTACATTGTACGACAGCTCCTATTTTTTTTACTTAGAAGATGAAGGTAAAGAAATATAATCTTTAACTGTTTCTATAACAGAGTCTTCACCAACATAAACTATTATGTCATTTGAATTAATTTTAAAATATGGGCCTGGTGATAAAAATAAATCACCATCTCTTTTAACAGCAATTATAGTAGCTTTAGTATTATGCCAAAAATTAAGTTCACCAATGCTTTTTCCAACGGCAAAGCTATCTTTTTCAACTATACTTTCAAAGGGAATTATAGAACCTACATTTCTTAATTGAGTAGCAAATTGAATTATACTATTAATATTCTTTTCTAACTTATCATCAATTTCTTTTCTTTGTTTTATTAATTCAAAGGTTTCATTATTTAAATATGTAAAATCAGTTTTAGTTTTAAATTTATTTAAAAAATCTTTAGCAGAACTTTTATTATTTATAATAATCCCACTTTTTTCATTAATTGTAACAACATTCATATCCTTTAGAAGGGCTAAAGATCTTCTAATTGTTTCAGGAGATACATTATAAATACTAACTAAAGTTGTACGACCAGTTATTTTTTCTCCCTCTACAAATTGGTTATTAACTATTCTGTGAGCTATATCAACAGCTATTTTAATGTAGTTAGGTGTTTTAGTTTGTTTAAACAATTTTATCCGCTCCTTTATATACAAATTCTAACATACAATGTTAGAAAGTAAAATCCTTATTATTTTATAATTAATATAAAATAATAAAAATAAAAGAATAAGAATTACTTATAAAGCAGATAATTTTAATATATGAACAGATAGGAAATACAACTATAATTTACTAGTTTATTGCATTAAACTGCTATTTAATTGAATTTAGATATAACTTATTCTATAATTAATTTAATAGTTTTAATAAGAGGTATTTGTATGAAGAAAGAAGGTTTATTTTTAGAAAAAGAAATTCTTGAAGAAAAAAGGAAAAAAATAAATGAAGAGCTTTTGGAAAAGAAAAGAAACTTCGAAGTTATAGATAAAAAATTAAAGCTTTTAACTAAGGAATCAAGAGGAAGTTATAACGAAGAAAAGGAAACCACTGAAAAAATTTATTCAGTTCTTAAAAAAGACATAAGTAATTATGAAGAAGCAATTAAGGTACCATACTTTGGAAGAGTTGACTTTAGAGAAAATAAATCACAAGAGGAAAGTATATATATTGGTAAACAATCTGTAAGTTCAAGTCAAGATGGAGAAGAAATAGTTGTAGATTGGAGAACTCCAGTAGCAGATCTTTATTACAGTGGAACTGGAGGATATGCATATTATAAGTCCCCAAATGGAATAATAGAAGGTAACTTGTCTTTAAAAAGAAAATTCTTATTTAAGGAAGACTACCTAGAAGAAATATTTGATGAAGGTATAAATGATATTATTATTAAGAGTGGATTAGAAGAAGAGGATCTAGTGGATGAATTCTTAAAGATTAATCTAGAAGAAAGCAGAGGAAAGAAGCTAAAGGAAGTAGTAGCAACTATCCAAAAGGAGCAAAATGACATAATTAGGTGGCCAAAGAACTTACCTATAATAGTTCAGGGTTCAGCAGGTTCAGGTAAAACTACAGTAGCATTACATAGATTAGCATACTTAATTTATCGTTATTCAGATAGTATTAAGGGCAAGGATATATTAGTTTTAGCTCCAAACAAGCTATTTTTAGATTATATATCAGACATATTACCTAATCTTGGTGTTGGGGAAGTTAATCAAACTACATTTCAAGATTTAGCCCTTAAACACTTAAAAATTAAAGGTAAAATTAAGGGTAAGGATGAAAAACTAAAGGAAATTATTGAAGCAGATAACATAGAAAAGTGCAGCTATGTTGTTAATTCATCTAAGATTAAGGGAACTTTAACCTTTAAAAGTATAATAGATAGATATTTAGCTTTATTAGAAGGGGCTTCACTAGACATAAATGATATTACTGTGGAAGGCTATATTTTGTTTGGTAAAAGAGAAATAATGAGGCTTTATCTAAAGGATTTAAAAAGTTATCCTATAAATAAAAGGAAGGATGAAATAAAGAGATATTTATCATTAAAGCTAAAAGAAAAGATTCAATTACTTTGCTTACAAGTAGATTTAGATTGGGATATAAAGATTAAAGAGGTAAAGAGAGAACTAGAAGATTGCAATGAAAGAAGAGAAAAACTTATAAAAGTGTACTCACAAAGAGATGAAATAAAAAATAATATTATTAATAATTCTAAAAAAATTATGAATGAATATTTTAAGAATTGGAGAGGCATAACATCAAAGGATATATATTATGATTTATTTAGCAATGAAGAATATTTTGAAATTGCAACCTTAGGTAAAATCCCTACAGACCTTGCAGAGTTTATGAAGGAAGAATTAAAATACAACAATGAAAAAGGTATAATAGATGAAGATGATTTAGCTCCTCTTATGTATATAAATATATTATTAGAAGGAGTTGCTGAAAAAGATAAATATTCACATATTGTAGTAGACGAAGCCCAAGACTATAATCCTTTTCAAATTTATTTAGTAAATAGACTAACTAAGGGAAATTCTTTAACTTTAGTTGGAGATATAGCACAAGGAATTTATTATTATAAAGGACTTAAAACTTGGAATGATATAGTTGATAAAGTTTTTGAAGGTAAGGCAACATATATACAATTGACACAAAGTTATAGATCGACAGTTGAAATAATTGATTTTGCAAATGAGGCATTAATTTCACAAAACTTAAATTTAAAGAATGCCAAACCAGTTTTAAGGCATGGAGATGTTCCAAAAATAATAAAGTGTAATTCAGATAAAGAAGCTGCTATACAAATAAAAAATATTGTTGAAGAAGTTATTAAAAAGGGTAAAAAAAGTATAGCTATTATAACTAAAACCTTAGAGGAAGGTAAAAAATTAGAGAAAATTATAAAAAAGGAAATTAACTTAAAAATTTCATTAATAAAAGGAAGCGAAAAAGAAAATAATGATGATATAATTATAATTCCATCTTATTTGACTAAAGGATTAGAATTTGATGCCACTATTGTATATGATCCAAGTGATAAAAATTACCAAGATAGTATTTTAGATAAAAGACTTTTATATGTTTCTTTAACAAGAGCCTTACATTATGAATATATTATAGAAATTAATAATCTAACAAAAATGATAAGGTCATAATAATATTTTATATATTAGAAATGTAAGTTACAGAAAAAATATATACAATATATACATTTATAATTGTTTGACAAATAAGATTATGATAAAATGTTACCAAGAAATGAACTAATAGATTAATATTGTGGAGGCATTTATATGGTACAAGAAAAATTAAGAGACAATATTTATTGGGTAGGAGTTAAGGATCCTAATTTAAAGGTCTTTGATATAATAATGGAAACAAAAAAAGGAACAACCTATAATTCCTATGTTATTAACGATGAAAAAGTAGCAGTAGTAGATACTGTAAAAACAGGTTTTTATAATGAGTTTAAGGAAAATTTAGTATCAGTTATTGGAGACAAAAACGTTGACTATATTATAGTTCAACATACAGAATTAGATCATAGTGGTTCTTTAATAAATTTAATAAAAGATTACCCTGAAGCTACTATAGTTGGTTCAAAGGCAGCTATAATATATTTAAAAAATATAATAAATGGAGAATTTAAATATATTGAAGCTAAAGAAGAAATTAATCTTGGAGAAGTTACTTTGAAGTTTATACCTGCTCCAAATTTACATTGGCCAGACACTATGTTTACTTATGTAAAAGAAAGAAAAATACTATTTACATGTGATTTTACTGGCTCACATTATTGCCCTAAGGGTGGAATAATGTCAAGTTTAGATGATGATTATTTTGCTGAAATGAAATATTACTTTGAATGTATAATGGGACCATTTAAGAAATTTGTGTTAATGGGACTAGATAAGATTAAGAATTTAGAATTCGATTGTATTGCTACAAGCCATGGCCCAGTTCATATGGATAATATAGATAAAATATTAAATCTATATAGGGAATGGGCAACTGAAGAAGAAATAGATGAAAAAAGAATAGAAATATTCTATATTTCTGCTTATGGAAATACAGAAGAAATGGCTAAATTCTTAAAAGAAAAAATAGAAGCAAAAGGGTATATAGCTAATATAACAGAAATTACTGAAAGACCATTAGAAGAAAGTATAGCTAAGCTAGAAAGAGCAAAGGGCTTTATGATTGGATCACCTACAATAAACCAAGATGCTGTTAAACCTTCTTGGGATTTACTATCATTAGTTAGCCCAATAATTAATAGAGGAAAAGCTGCCATGGCTTTTGGATCTTATGGATGGAGTGGAGAAGGAGTAAAAATGCTTACATCTAGACTGAAAGATTTAAAGCTTAAAGTAGTAGAACCAGGATTATCATTTTGTTTTGTACCATCAGAGGAAGAGTATAAAAAAGCTGAAGAAGCAGTTGAGAAGTTTTTAAGCTTAATGTAATTAAAAAAGAATATTAATGAAATGTAAAATTTATGCATTTTTAACTAGAGCTATTTAATAAGGGCATTGAAGAATATTAAGTTTTTCAATGCTCTTTTTACTTAGCTTATTTTTGTAATTAGTTAATATCTATATTCATATAAATAATAGTATTTATAAAAATGAATTTATTTTTAAAAGTAATCCCTAAACCTATAATAATAGAATATCTATATAATAAATAATTAAAAAAAGGGGGGAAACTGCTTCTTAAAAATTGCTAGTCAATTTAAAGGTGGGAATGTATCAAAAAAGAATTAACTTCTCAAGAGGTAAAGTTTAACTTTAAGTTTAATGATAATAAAGAAAACGGCAGTGTGACAATGATACCCGAAATAGACGGAGAGTATGAAAAGATAGGAAGAGCCCTTAGTATAAATAGCGAGGGATATAATATTTATTTAATAGATTCATTTTCAAAGGAGAAATTAACAAAACTTCAAGCCTATATAAAGGAGCAGTATAAATATAAAGAACCTCCTAAGGATATTTGTTATATTGTTTTAGAGGATTATAAAAAACCTGAAGTTTTATTTGTATCTAATGGCAATGGTAATAAATTAGTAAAGGTAGTTGAAGGAATACGCAATAATTATATAGAGTTAATTGAAGAGTTTTATAATTCTTCTAAAGAAGATGAAAAAGATGAATTAATCGAAGAAATACAAAGTAAAAGAAATTCTTATGTAAGTGAATTAATGGAAATGGCCAAGAAAGAGAATTTTGAGGTGAAGGTTACCAATAAGGGGTTTGCTTTTATACCATTAATAAATGGAAAAGTTATAAGTGAAAGAGAATATGATAATTTAGATAAAGAAAAAAAAGAAGTAATAGTAGCAAAAGCAACTGTATTAAAAAAGAGAGCTGAAGTAGTTTTAGTGAAAATTAAGGATATAGAAATAAAATCTATAAGTAAATTAAAAGAAATATATAGTGATTTCTTAACAAAGGAAATGGAATATTACAAAGATGAAGTACTTTTTGAATTTATAGATGATGATAATGCTTATGAGTATTTAGAAAAGTTATTCACTCTTATGGAAAAGGACATAGTAGAATGTTATACCATGGATATAGATGAAGATGAAGAAAAGTTATATGAAGTAATTAATAGATACAATATTCATTTATTAGTTGATAATAGTAAGACTTATCATCCACCTGTTATATATGAAGAAGATCCTAATACAAATAATTTAATGGGATTTTTAGAATATGAAAACCATAATGGAGTTTATACAACAGATATATCATTAATTAATTCAGGCTCTTTATTAAAAGCTAATGGAGGATGTTTAATTATAAGAATGAATACATTAGCTAGTAATGGATATTCCTATTATTATTTAAAGAAAGCATTAATGACTAATAAGGTAACTTACGATGCATCAAAATCCTATTTAGATATAATTTCTATTAATACTTTAAAGCCACAGCCTATACCTATAGATGTGAAGGTTATTATAATTGGGGATATGGAAACCTATGATACATTGTATAGCTTAGATGAGGATTTTGGTAAGTTATTTCCATTAAGAGCGGAATTTTATCCAATAGTAGATGTTAATAAAAATGCTGTGAAATATATTAAATCTGCCCTAGATAATAAAATAAAAGTAAATGGACTTATGCAAATAACAGAAGAGGGCATAAATGAAATTATTAAGTATTTATCTAGAAGTGCAAGTAGAAAAACAAAAATTAATATAGATATTGCTGAAATAGATAAAGTTATTATTCTTGCAAATTATAATGCTAAGAAAAGAAATAGCTTATTAATTGAAGATGAGGATATAATAAATGTGGTTTATTATAAAGAAAGAATAGAAGAAGAATATGATAAGCTTTATAAAGAAAACAAAATTATACTATCAGTTACAGGAGAAAAAATAGGAGTAATTAATGGGTTATCAGTATTAGATACAGGATATCATTCCTTTGGCAAGCCTGTAAGAATAACTTGTATTGCCCATAAGGGAACTGGCAAAATAATTGATATTCATAAAGAAAGTAAGTTAAGTGGAAAGATTCATGAAAAATCAATTAATATTATAAAGGGATTAATTAGCAATATTATTAATTCTTATGAAGATATTCCAGTAGATTTTTATTTGAATTTTGAGCAGTCCTATGGGATTATTGATGGGGATAGTGCTTCTGTAGCTGAAGTTATCTGCATTTTATCTGCATTAACAAAGAGACCTATTAATCAAAGTATTTCAGTTACTGGCTCCATTAATCAGCTAGGTGAAGTTCAAGCTATAGGTGGAGTAAATGAAAAAATAGAAGGCTTTTTTAAGGTTTGTGAATTTATTGATGATTATAAGGGGAAGGGTGTATTAATACCTTCTTGTAATAAAGATGAGTTAATATTAATGCCAGAAGTAGAGAAAGCCATAGAAGATGGGGATTTTCATATATATGTTATGAATACTTTAGATGATGCAATAGAAACCTTAATATTAAAAGAAGAGGAAACTATTGAGGATTTCTATTTTAATTTAAAAGAAGAAATTAAAAAATATAGTAATAAAAAATAAATAAAATATAATATAAAAAAGAATTAATATTATAAATATATTAATTCTTTTTTATATTAATGCATAATTATGTTTGACTATAAATAAACTAATATGTTAAAATTATGGAAAAAGAAGGAAATTATACTTGGTGAAGGGGGTGTTCTCTAAAGTAATTTACTTTAGAGGAATTTGTATGTATCTTAAATTTGAGAAACGAGATGATACTCTTATAATTAGACTTATGGGGGAGTTAGATCATCATAGTGCAGAGGAAGTTAGGGTTAAGATAGATGATAGAATAGATAGGGATAACATAAGAAAAGTTATATTGAATTTTAGTGGAGTTACTTTTATGGACAGCTCTGGAATAGGCGTTGTTATAGGCAGATATAAAAAAATGCAAAATAGAAATGGAAAGTTATGTGTGGCTGAAATAAATAGAACAGTAAATAAAGTTTTTGAGATTTCGGGAATGTATAAGATAATTGATGTTTATGGAAATATTGATGAAGCCATAGTGAATATTTAATGGAGGGTTTAAAATGGTTGATAATAAAGTTAGTATTGAATTAATGAGCAAATCCGAAAATGAAGGTTTTGCAAGAGTAGCAGTAGCTGCTTTTGTTTCTCAATTAGACCCAACGGTTGAAGAATTGACAGATGTAAAAACATCAGTTTCAGAAGCTGTAACAAATTCTATTATACATGGTTATGAAAATAAAAAAGAGGGTATAATCAAAATAGAGGCAAGTATCACTGGAAATGAAATAACCATAATAATTGAAGACTATGGCAAAGGAATAAAGGATATTAAGCAAGCTATGGAGCCATTATATACTTCTAAAACAGAATTAGAAAGGTCTGGAATGGGCTTTACTGTTATGGAAACCTTTATGGATAACTTAGAAGTTTTTAGTGAATATGGAAAAGGTACAAAAGTTATTATGAAGAAGAAATTTAATACAGTAAGTTAGGTGAATTAAATGGAAAACGGAAATGTAAGAAAAGAGGTGTATAATTACGAAGATAATTCAAAATTAATACCTCTAGCTAAAGCAGGTAATCAAGAGGCTATGAATAAGGTTATTGAAATGAATTTACCTCTTGTATCTTCTATTAGTAAAAAATTTCTAAATAGGGGATATGATTATGAAGATATATTTCAAATAGGATCTATTGGTTTAGTTAAGGCTATTAATAATTTTGATGATAAGTTTAATGTTAAATTTTCTACTTATGCAGTTCCTATGATAATAGGAGAAATAAAGAGATTTATAAGAGATGATGGAATAATTAAGGTTAGTAGAAATGTAAAAAGCCTAGCTAGAAAGCTTCATTTTGATAAGGAAGAATTAACTAAGAAATTAGATAGGGAACCAACTATAGAAGAATTGTCTGAATATTCACGCATAGATAAAGAAGAAATTTTATTTGCCATAGAATCTTCCGTTAATATGCAATATCTCTATGATATTATTCACCAAGATGATGGAGCTCCTGTTTTACTTATAGATAAATTAAGCGAAAAGGGTGAAGATGATAGTGATATGATAAATAGAATTGCACTTAAGGAAGCATTAAGGAGTTTAGATAGTAAATCAAGACAAATCATTATGCTTAGATATTTTAAAGATAAAACCCAAGTGCAAGTTGCTAAGATGCTTGGAATTAGCCAAGTTCAAGTTTCAAGAATAGAAAAAAAGGTTTTAGGATTGATGAAAGAAAAATTACAAGAATAAATGTTCATTTAAAAGACCTTTTATTAAATTTTAATGTAGAATTTAAGAGAAAAAATATAATGTTAATTTCACTGATAAAGTTAAAATTAGCATTATATTTTTTCTCTATTTTTTTATATTGAAAAAAGTACCAGTGTTGATTTTTTTATAAAGAGGAATAATAAATTGAGAGAATTATAGAAAGGAGTATTCTTATGTCTAAAAATAAAAGACCAAGCGAGCAACAAATATTACAAAGGTTTAAAATTATTGCTAATCAAACAAATCCAAAACCTAGAATAGCTAGAAATTGTGTAAGAGCTTTTTTGGTAGGAGGAGGAATTTGCACAATAGCTCAAGTATTCCAAGAATTATTAACTAATTATGGATTTCAAGAAGAGGATGTTAAGATGTTGCTACCAATTATTATGGTATTTTTAGGAGCATTATTAACTGGTGTTGGTATATATGATAAAATTGCTTCTTATGGTGGAGCTGGAACAGTAGTGCCAATTACAGGTTTTTCAAATGCCATAGTTGCTCCAGCTATTGAATTTAAAAAAGAGGGATTTATTTTTGGAGTTGCAGCTAAAATGTTTACTATAGCAGGGCCTGTTCTAGTATACGGAATAGGAAGTTCAGTTATTATAGGAATAATTTATTATGTAATTAAACTATTAATGTAAGAAAGGCAATAGTTATGAATAAAACAAAAAAAGTTGGAAAGCAAACAGTTAGGTTATTAAATCCTCCTAAGATTGTATCAACCTATTCTATAGTTGGACCAAAGGAAGGAGAAGGGCCATTAGGAAGTTATTTTGATGAAATATTAAATGATGATTTATGTGGTAAGGAAAGCTTTGAAAAGGCAGAAAGTGAAATGTTATATACAGCCATAACTTCTGCCATAGGTAGGGCAAATATAGAAGAAGAGGATGTTGATTATTTATTTGCTGGAGATTTACTTAATCAATTAACATCTTCATCCTTTGCAGCAAGGAAACTTAATATTCCTTTCTTTGGACTTTATGGAGCGTGTTCTACTATGTCTGAATCTTTAAGTGTGGCATCTATGATGTTAGATGGAGGTTTTGGAAAATATGTAATAGCAGCAACATCATCACATTTTAGTTCGGCTGAAAGACAATTTAGATTTCCTTTAGAATATGGAGCACAAAGAAGTCCTTTAGCACAGTGGACAGTTACAGGTGCAGGAGCAATGGTACTTGCTAAAGAGGGAGATTTTCCAGAAGTTACTTATATTACTACTGGAGTAGTAAAGGATTATGGAATTAAAGATCCTAATAATATGGGTGCAGCAATGGCTCCAGCAGCAGTGGATACAATATCTATGCATTTTAAGGATACTGGAAGAAATCCAAGTTATTATGATGCTATTATTACAGGTGATTTAGGGAAAGTAGGAAAGGAAATAACCTGTAAGTTATTATTGGAATATGGTTATGATATAAGAAGTAATTATTTTGATTGTGGAGATATGATATTTGATGATAATATTCAAAAAACAGATTCTGGTGGAAGTGGCTGTGGATGTTCAGCAGTAGTGGCATCAGGATATTTCTATAAAAAGATGATAAGAAAAGAAATTAAAAGCATTTTATTAATATCTACTGGAGCTCTTATGAGTACTACATCTTCTCTTCAAGGAGAAAGTATTCCTGGAATTGCTCATGCTGTGGCAATTGAGTTTAAGAATTAGGAAGGAGATAATATTATGGTATATGTTAGTGCTTTTGTAGTAGGTGGTATTATTTGTGTTATAGGTCAAATACTTATGGATACAACTAAATTAACTCCAGCTAGGATATTAGTGATTTTTGTTACTTTAGGAACTATATTAGGTGCCTTTGGAATATATGATAAAATAATTGAAATTGGAGGAGCTGGTGCAAGTATTCCCTTACCTGGTTTTGGTAATTCCTTAGCAAAAGGAGCCATAAAGGCTGTTGAAGAGAAAGGATTAATTGGAGCTTTTACTGGTGGTATAACAGGCACAGCAGCTGGAATTACAGCTGCAATATTTTTTGGATATACAATGGCTTTAATATTTAATCCAAAGACAAAATGATAATGTATATTTGAAATGATGAAATAATACTTTTAAAAAATAACCTAACAATTTATACTATTATTGTTAGGTTATTGTTATTCAATTCGAAAATTTAAATAGGGAGGGGTTTTATGGAGAAGTATTACAGCGAATCTTGGATTAAAGTAGTAGAAGAATTTAATAGTGATATTAATAAAGGCCTTTATGAATATGATTGTAGTATAAGAAGAGAAGTTGAAAATAATAAAATAAATTTACCATATTCTAAAAGTAGGTTTAAGCTATTACTAGAGCTAGTAAAACAAAAATATTTAGTAGTCTACTTAGTATTTATTATAGCTTTTTTATTAAATGAATTTTACATAATGGGAGCAATTATAGCCATCTTACTATTGAGTAATTTAGCAATAAAGTTACATAGTGAAATAAAGAATGAAAAGGAAATTGAAATATTACATAATCTAAATACATCTCAAGTTTTAGTTTTAAGAGAAGGAATTGAAAAATTAGTTGAAGCTGAGGATTTAGTAAAAGGAGATATAATTTTCTTTAGAAAAAATTCTATAATAGCTGCAGATATTAGAATTATAGAAAGTAACAATCTTAAAGTAGACGAAAAAGGAGTTACTGGAGATAATTTTATAAAAGAGAAGGATTCAATAAAAATAGATTATACAGTAGATTCTATTGGTGAAATTTCTAATATGATATTTAGAGGTTCTGTAGTTAAAGAAGGTGCTGGTAAGGGAATAGTTGTAGAAGTAGGAGATAATACGCAGCTTGGAAAATTAGTTAATATTATTAGCAATACTAATAATAAAAGTAATGCACTTATAAAAAATGTTGAAAATAATATCTTGAAAGTTCTTTTATGTTTATTACTTGTACAAGCTATCTTAGTTTTTGTTTTTCCAGGGAAAATAACAAATAAGACTGAACTTTTAGCACAAGGGATATTTTCAGTTATTTCAATAGTATTTCCGTTTATTTTACTATATTATAATAAAGCATTTAGAAAACAGGTTTTACTTGAGGATAATATAGAGATAAATAACCTTTCTGCTGTATCCTTAGTAAATGATGTAAAAATATTTTTTATGGATAAGATAGGCAATATAAGTAGAAAAGAGCTATTGGTAGATAAGTTGTATACAAATGAACAAATATATTTGTCTAATAAAATAGATATAGCTGATATAAATATAAAAAGACTTATAGATATATCTATGTTATGTAATAACTCTAAACCTAATATAGATAATAAATATACAAAAGGTAGTATATTTGAATTAGCTTATGTTAAGTTTGGAGAAGAAAATTCTATTAGCAAACAGCAATTAGAAGGATTAAATAAGAGGAGATTTGAAATTGCTAATTCTTCTCATGGAAATATTATTACAACTGTAAATAAAAATAAAAAAGGATATAGATCAAATTCAAGAGGTAATTTAGATAACATTTTAAATTCTTGTACGCATATTTTAATAAATGGTATTGAAAGAGAAATAACCTCTGAAGATATAATGAAAATTAAACTTGCAGATTTAAGTTTTTCAAAGGAAGGTTTATTAACAGAAGCTTTTGCATATAGAAGTTTCAATTATGAACCATCAAAATATGAAAATGTAGAAAGTAATTTGGTTTTTGTAGGGATTATAGCATTAGAAAATCCATTAGTAGATGATGTTGTAGATGACATTAATACAATGATAGACAATGGAGTTTTACCTATAATATTTACAGAGGAGTCTATTATATCAGCAGAAGTGTTGGGTAGAAAAATTGGTTTAATTTCTAGTGAAGATCAAATAGCTTCAGGCGCTGAATTAGAATCCTTAAGTGAAGAGGAATTAATAAAAGTAGTATCAAAGGTGAGAATTTACTGTAAGGTTAATCCTGAGATAAGAAATAAAATAATATCCTTATATAACAATGATGGCTATGAATTTATTGCTGAAGGAAAAAACTTAGCGGATTTATCTATAGTAAGCTTGGCAAATGTGGGAATAGTAAAAGGAAAGGTTTCAATGCTGTTAAGAAGGATAGGAGATGTTTATACTGAAAAAAGTAGTATAAAAACATTTTTCAACTTGAAAAGTAGAGAAGATGAAATAAAAGAAGGGGTTAAAGTAGGATTAAGTATATACTCAATTATTACTTTAACTGAAATAATATATTTAAATTTCCAATATTATTTTTTAGATGGAAACTTAGCTAAAGAATACTATATTATTTTAATAAATTTACTTTTAATATCTCCTGTAATTTTATTAAATATACTATGTGGAAATAAGTCATATAAGGGCAAAAAATTAATTTTAAAGGGTATCTTATTTGCCTTACTTCCAATGGTAGCAGCATATTTCATGAAAAACAACTTAGATGTAATAGGATTATTATTTATTGGTGGTATGTCTATTATAGATACTATTATTAATTGTAATATTTTTAGTAAAAATAACTTAAAATATATAAAACTTTTATTAGTGACTCTTTTAATATATGGGTTATCATTGACAATGCTAATTATATTATTGGGATTTGAATTTAATTTAGTTGCTTTAATAATAGTTGCTTGGATTCTATTAATTTTTATTATAGCAGATTTAATTATAAAAAAATGGTAAGACTTTAAAATGAGGTGTTGCCATTGAAGTCAAAGAATAAAGAAAATATATTACTTTATATATTTATAGTTTTTATATTATCAAGTTGTATATTTTTACTTTTTTATAAAGAGAAATGGCTAGCAATACTATTTGTTAGCTGTTTTTTTATTCCTTTTATTTTGTTAAAAAGATTGGATTTAGCTGTTATATTATTTATATTTTTTCTAATACCTATAATAAATAATTCTTTATACTATAATTTAGAGGTTAATAGCAGTGTAGAAATAAGAATAATTTCATTAAATAGCTATGGAGGTATAGGAGAAATTAAAGGGAGAAAAGTTTATTTATCAGGAGATTTTAAAGACATTAAATTAGGGGATAGATTAATAGCTAAGATAGAGTTTAATAAGGATATTAATATTGAGAGAGGGATATTAGGGGAAGTAAAAGTAGAAAAATATGAAAAATTAGATTTAGATTTAAAGGGGAAAATTTATAGAATTAGAGAAGAAATCTATAATAAATTAAGAGAAAAGCTAGGAAGTAGAAGAGCAGCTTTAATAACATCTATATCTTTTGGATACACGGAGTTTTTAGATAGAGAAGACGAAAGTTCAATGAAGAATTTAGGGGTGTTGCATGCTGTATCTGTATCAGGACTTCATATGGTTATAGTATATTCTTTATTGAAAAAAACTCTAGGAAATAAAATAGCACCTATTCTTTCTATTATTTATGTTATTTTTACTGGAGCAGCTATATCAACTGTAAGGTCCTATATAATGTTATTATGCTTAAGCTTAGCTGTACCTTTTAGAAGAAGCTATAATCCTTTAGCTGGTTTGTCTTTGGCAGGCATTATACTTATTTTATATAAGCCATATAGTATTTTCGAAGTGGGATTTCAACTAAGTTTTCTATCAACTATTGGAATAATTTTATTTAATAAAAAATTTAATAAGGATTTGTATAAATTACCTAAATCAATAAGAGAGGCAACAGCTATTAGTTTATCTTCTCAAGTATTTACTTTTCCTTTTTTAATATTATACTTTAGAGAGTTTTCCTTAGGATTTCTAGCTGGAAACTTAATTCTTATGCCACTAATAAATTCAATTGTAATTTTAGGAAATATTTTAGCTTTAACAATAAATTTTAAAGTTATATTTAATTATCTTGCCTTTATTGCATATTATGCAACCTTATCTATAGATATAATTTCAGAAAAATTACTTGATATTTTACCAAGGATACTTTTTTTAAATGAAATTATATCAGTTAGTTATATAATAATTCTAATAACAATTTATTTTTATAGAAGAGGCTATAAAAAAATTATTTATTTTCCAACTATAATATTATTCTATTTATTTATTATCTTTTATAGTCCTTATCCAAAACTGGAATATTATAGGGATGGAGTATTGTTAATCAGTTATAAGGGAGAAAGAAGTTTGGTGGCTACAAAGAAAGGTGTGGATTTAAAGAAATATAAATTCATATCATTATCCAATAGTGAATATAAAGATTTTAAAATGATAAAGTTAAATAACACTATTGAGATAGAAAAAGTTAATAAAAATATTTTAATAAGAAATAGAATAAACAGATATTTAATAAAGCTATCTAGTGGGAAATATGATGAAAATTATGATATAATAGACTGCAAATATAGTAATTATGTAAAAATTGTTTTATTTAAAAATAAAGTTTTAGTAATTAATTAAGAAAGGTAGATTGCTTTGATAGATTTTGATGTACTAGAAGGTGAAGTTAAGAAGGGGAAAATTGACAATTCTTATATCTTTTGTGGATTAGATGAAGAGCTAATTAAAGAAGGAATAGACTTAATTGTTAATACTACTATTGATAAATCCTTACTTGATTTAAATTATATAAGATTAGATGGATTAACAACAACCTTTGATGAAATAATGAATGCTTGTGAAACTATGCCTTTTATGGGAGAGAAAAAGGTAGTTGTTGTATATAGAGCTGCTTTTTTAAAGGATAAATCTGATGCTACAGGAACCAAGCTATACAACGATATGATTAAATATTTAAAAGACTTACCTACCTATACAGTTCTTATAATGTATTACTTATTTAATGATAAGAGAGATACGCCTAAGAAAAGTAATAAAATAAAATCCTTAGAAAAGGTTTCTAAGGTAGTGTATTTTGATAAATTAAAAAAAGATAGATATTATAAAAAGGTAGAAGAAGTTTTTAAAGAAAAAGGAAAAGAAATAGGGAAAATTGAGCTGAGATATTTTACAGAAAAGGTACAAAATAACTTTGATATAATTAGAAGAGAAGCTGATAAGCTTATTTCATATGCAGAAAATAGAGCTATAAATAAACTTGATATAGATAAGTTAATTGCAAATTCTAGTGAAGATGATATTTTTGATTTAGTAGATTTTATTTCTCAAAAGAAGGTGGAAAAAACTTTAGATTTACTTTATGATCTATTATCTAAAAGTGATCAGCATATGCTTATTATTTCTAATATAGAAAATAATTTTAAAAGGCTTTACGAAATTAAAGTTATGGTTCAAAGTGGGGGAAATGTTAATGACATTTCATCTAAATTTAAACTTCCAACCTTTGTTTGTGAAAAGTTAATTAATCAATCAAGTAAATTTTCTATAAAGCAGCTGCAAAAGATAATGGAAATTTGTTTAGAAACTGAAAACAAGATGAAAACATCAGGTGTAGATAAAAACATGGAAATGGAACTAATGATATTTAACATATTTATGACTAAGTAAATATAAATGAAGAATGTAAAATGAAAAATTGATAAAAAAACTCCTATAGGAGTTTTTTAATAAAATAATAGCCGATCCACTAGGATCGGCTTCTTATTTGATTACGCCATAGCGTTTAACTTTGCAGCTAATCTTGATTTCTTTCTAGCTACCATGTTCTTGTGACATACTCCTTTTTGAGCAGCCATATCTAAAGCTTTAACAGCCTTAGGGAAAAGAACCTTAGCTTCTTCTACGTTGTTTGCAGCAACAGCTACTTCAAATTTCTTTACAGCAGTTTTTAAAGCTGATTTAATCATTCTGTTTTGAGCAGTTTTTGCTTCAGTAACCTTAATTCTCTTTTTTGCTGATTTAATATTTGCCATTCTAATTCACCCCCTTAATAATTTTATTAGGGTCTCTTTGCAGTTTTGGGGAAATCTGCGTTCGAGTTCGTTTTTAACATACTAGATTATATCATTGAAAGTTTAGAAGTTCAAGTATTAAATTGAAACATTAAGGAAAAATAAAAGGGATAATAGTTTTTTTGGAGGTATTTTTATGATTAATGTAAGAACAGATTTAGCCATAGAAGCTAGAGACATGTACACTGAAGAGAATAAAAAGGAACTTGATGGAGTCATTGTAGATGAAGAAAAAGAGGGAGATATAAAGATAACTACTGTAAGTATAGAAAGTGATAAGGCTGGTGAAGAATTAGGTAAGCCTAAAGGCAATTATATAACAATAGACTTCCCAGAATTTACTCATTATGATGGGGAATCTATGGATAATGTATCAAAGGTTGTTGATAATGTCTTAACTAGATTAGTAAATATGCCTGAAGAAAAAACTGCATTAGTTGTAGGTCTTGGGAATTGGAATGTAACTCCAGATTCCTTAGGTCCAAAGGTAACTGAAAAAATTATGGTTACGAGACATTTAAAGCAAGTTATGCCAGAGGCTATAGATGATTCAGTAAGACCAGTTTGTTGTATATCTCCTGGGGTTCTTGGGATAACTGGAATAGAAACTGGTGAAATAATAAAATCATTAGTAGATAGAATAAAACCAGATTTGGTTATTTGTATAGATGCTCTTGGTTCAAGAAAGCTTGAAAGAGTTAATAGGACTATACAAATTAGTGACACAGGGATATCTCCAGGAGCAGGAGTTGGAAATCATAGAATGAAGATAAATGAAGAGTCTTTAGGTGTGAAGGTAGTAGCTATTGGAGTTCCTACTGTAGTTCATGCAGCAACTATAGCAAATGATACTATAGATCTTGTACTGGATGGACTTATTAGTAAGGCTGAAAAAGGAAAAGAATTTTATAATATGCTAAAATCAGTAGATAAACTTGAAAAAAGCCAATTGATAAAAGAAGTATTAGATCCATATGTAGGAGATTTAATGGTTACGCCAAAGGATGTTGATGCTGTAATTGAATCATTAGCAAAAATAATTGCAAATGGTATTAATATGGCAATACAACCTAATTTAGATATGGAAGATATTAATAAGTTTATGAATTAAAAAAATTTTTTTATTCATTAATAATTATGTAACTCTCTAAATATACTTATTAGAGGAAGGGGGAGTTGCATGTATTCATTAAGACAAGGGTCACCTAATAATAAGAGAACAAGAAAAAGTAGTAAGTTAGGTGTTAATAGTAAGAATTTTAGTATGGGATATTTTATTATTATAGTAGCTTGTATAATATTTGTTATAAGAGCAATTAATGTAGTAAATAACTACAATGATCCAGGTGGGTATGCATATGTTCAAATGCTTAACTTTTCTATGCCAGTGGTAAAAACTGCAGTTTATGATGAAGGAGCCTATGTAGAAAATAATCTTTCTTTAAAGAATGTGGCTTTAGAAGCTATAGGAATAAGAGGTATAAATGCATATAAAATAGTAGGGAAGGAAGTTAGCCTATTTAGTAAAGTTTTTGGAGGATCAGCAGTAGCATCACCAACAAATAAATTAACTCCATTTTCACTAAAAACAGAAAGCATAGCTAAGATGACAGATGAGGAGATAGCTGAGTTAAACAAGGTAAGTGCAGCCTATGATCCTAGTTTGAAAAAACCTTTAGATAATTCAAAACCAGAAGTTCTAATATTTCATACTCATACAACGGAAAATTATTCAGAAAGAGAAAATTTAACTACAGATACTGATTTCAATGTAGCAGGTGTGGGGGATGTTTTAGCTAAGGAACTTGAAGAAGGGTATGGAATATCTGTTATTCATGATAAGACTAATCATAGTTTTGTTTATGAAGATGCATATGATAGGTCCAATGAGACTTTGAAGAAATATTTAAATGAATATGGAGATTTTAAGGTAATAATAGACCTTCATAGAGATGGGGTAGATAGTGCTAAAGCAAATAGATTAAAGGACGTATATACAGTTAATATGAATAATGAAAGTTTAGCTAAAATGATGTTTGTTACTGCTGATAATAGTACTAGATATCCTGCAAACAAGGCCTTTGTAGATAAGATGTATAATACTGCAGTTAAATTGTTTCCAGACTTAATTAGAGAAACTTATGTATGGAGTCCAGGAGGCTTTGCAATTAACTATAGTTTAAGTGACAATCTTATACTTATAGAAGTAGGATCAAATGTAAATACAGCACAAGAAGCAAAATTAACTAGTAAATACATTGCTAGGATAATAGCAGAAAATTTAAATAAGTAAAATATGAATAAAAATTGATTATTATGAGCATCCTTTAGATAGTAAAATACTAGGGGGTGCTTTTTTGATTAATAAAAAAGTTTTAATAGGAACATTGATTTTTTTTATAATAACAATATTAGGCGTTGTACAAGTTAATATTATTAACACAAAGGCTTTATCACCTGTGGGTAATGGTGATGACAATTATGAATTAGTTAAGGAAGAATTTGGTGGAGACTTCGAAGAATTTATTAAAGATGATGCAGAAGTAAAGATTTATACTCCTAATGATGTAATTGAAAATCCTACAATTAAGATATATGACAAAGAATTTATAATTGAACTTAATAATAAAATAACAGAAAAATTTTATGATGTTGGTGGATTTTTATATAATGGATTTAATAGTATAATAGATAAAGTAAATGGTAAAATAAAAAATAATGAAGTCAATACTGAAAGTGAAGATTTAGATAAGATAATAGATGATTTTTTACAAGACAATAATAATAGTAATTAACACATATTAACAACTTCATATTTATATTGACACACAACCTAGGCATTATGATATAATTTACCTTGAAAATTATAATGGGGGTGAAGTGACTATTTGCTTATTTAAGCAATAGTTTAATATATGAGTAGTAATAGACAAGAAAGAATTAGAAATTTTTCTATAGTAGCCCATATAGATCATGGTAAGTCAACCCTAGCTGATAGATTGTTGGAAGCCACAGGAACTCTTACCCAAAGAGAAATGGAAGAACAAATACTTGATAATATGGAAATAGAGAGAGAAAGAGGTATAACTATTAAGTCTCAAGCAGCAAGACTTATTTATAGAAGACCTGATGGAGAGGAATATATATTAAATTTAATTGATACTCCAGGACACGTAGATTTTACATATGAAGTTTCAAGAAGCTTAGCTGCATGTGAAGGAGCTGTATTAGTAGTAGATGCAACTCAAGGAGTTCAAGCACAAACACTAGCTAACTGCTATTTAGCTTTAAATAACGATTTAGAAATTGCACCAGTTATAAATAAGGTAGATTTACAATCTGCAAGACCAGATGAAGTTAAACAAGAAATTGAAGATATTATAGGTATAGAAGCGGAAGATGCACCATTAATTTCTGCTAAAACTGGTTTAAATATTACAGATGTTTTAGAAACTGTAGTAGAAAAGGTACCAGCACCTAATGGAGATGAAGATGCACCACTTAAAGCTTTAATATTTGACTCTTATTATGACAGCTATAAAGGTGTTGTTTCTTATGTAAGAATTTTTGATGGTGTTGTAAAGCCAGGAACAAAAATTAAGCTAATGGCAACAAATAAAGTTTGTGAAGTAACTGAAGTTGGTGTATTTACACCTAAGGCACTTCCAATTAATGAACTAAGAGCAGGAGATGTTGGATATATTGCAGCTTCAATAAAAAATGTAAGAGATGCAAGAGTAGGTGATACTATCACTGAAGCAGATAGACCGACAGCTGAAGCAATGCCAGGATATAAACCTGCAGTGCCAATGGTTTATTCAGGTATTTATCCAGTTGATGGAGCAAAATATCAAGAATTAAAAGATGCATTAGAAAAGCTTCAAATAAATGACGCTGCTTTAAGTTTCGAACCAGAAACATCAATAGCTTTAGGCTTTGGATTTAGATGTGGATTCTTAGGATTATTACATATGGAAATAATTCAAGAAAGAATCGAAAGAGAATTTAATTTAGATATTATTACAACTGCACCGTCAGTTATTTATAAAGTAATAAAGACTAACGGAGAAGTAATAGAACTTACAAATCCAACTAATTTACCAGAAGCTACAGAAATAGAATATATGGAAGAACCAATAGTTAAAGCAAGTATAATAGCTCCGTCTGACTATGTTGGTGCTGTTATGGAATTATGCCAAGAAAGAAGAGGAACTTTCATTGATATGCAATATCTAGAAGAAACAAGAGTTTCTATTAATTACGATATTCCATTAAATGAAATTGTTTATGATTTCTTTGATACATTAAAATCTAGAACTAGAGGTTATGCTTCATTGGATTATGAATTTAAGGGATATACTCAAACTGAATTAGTTAAGCTTGATATTATGTTAAATGGTGACGTTGTAGATGCCTTATCTATGATAGTTCCAAGAGAAAAGGCTTATGAAAAGGGAAGAGGTATAGCAGAAAAGCTTAAAGAAATAATTCCAAGACAAATGTTTGAAGTTCCAATTCAAGCAGCAGTAGGATCTAAAATTATAGCTAGAGAAACTGTTAAAGCTATGAGAAAAGACGTACTTGCAAAATGTTATGGTGGAGATATTTCAAGAAAGAAGAAACTGTTAGAAAAGCAAAAAGAAGGAAAGAAGAGAATGAGACAGGTTGGCTCAGTTGAAATTCCTCAAGAAGCATTTATGGCAGTATTAAAAGTAGATAAATAATATAAGGGATTTAATATATAGTTTAAATTTTTTAATAATTGTTATTAAAAACATCAGATTAAACTGATGTTTTTTTATTTTACAGAACCTGTCAGAAAACTAATTTGATTTACGAATAATATATGTAATAAAATTTTATAGGGAGGAGAAATTTTGAAAGATTTTAAAGAGTTAGAAATTATGAGAGAAATAAAAAAGAAAAATACAGATGCATTGGAAGAACTTATGAAATTATTCGGAAAGTTAGTTTATTTTATATCAAATTCAATTTTAACTAATGAAGAAGAAAAATCCTATATAGATGAATGCTACAATGATGTTTTTATTGCTATTTGGGAAAATTCTGATTGCTTTGATGAAGAATATGGAAACTTAAAAGGCTGGATAGTATCTATAACTAAATATAAAGCTCTAGATATTAAAAGGAATATATTAAAAAATAATGGGTTAGAGCTTATAAATAATGCTTTAGAAGATGGAAGAAAACCTTTTGAAAAAATAGAAATAGATGAAATTATTAATAATGCTTTTAAATATTTAAAAGAAGAAGATAAAAATATTTTTATTAAAAGATATTTAGAAGGGTATTCTATAAAGGAAATAGCAATAAAAATGAATGTTTCGGAAAACTATCTTCATGCTAGAATATCAAGAGCCAGAAAGAAGTTGCAAGCTATAAAGGGGGAGGTTATATAAATGTCAGAAAAAGAACTATTAAAGAATTTAAATTATATAGATTATTCAGAAGATGAATTAAATTTAATAGAAAAAGACTCTCTAGATAGCAAAAATGAATATGCTGAGAAAGTATATAAGCTTCAAAATGAAGAAATATTAAGAAAGGTTGCATTTTCAGAATTATATAAAAAGGCAAAGCTAAATTTAAAGCATAATGAAATGTTGATTTATAAAGGTATATTTTTAGTAAGTATGCTAGAAAAAAACATGAGAAACTTTGAATTTATATCTCCGGGATTTGAAATTCCAGTATATTTTGGAGTATTTATAAGTAATGAAAGAATATTTATTTATAAGCTTACAGGAAGATATAAAATTATTGATGTAGAAAAAATACAAAATATTAGAGATTTAAAATATATTAACGATGAAAGAACTAATATAAACACTTTAACATTAGTTTTTAAAGATAGAATGAAAGTAGATTTAAGAGCAATAAATGAGGAAAATAATAGACTCTTAGATGAAATAATAAAATATTTGAATGAAGAAAAGAATGTAGAAATTAAATATGAAAAAGATAAAAGAAGTGCTGTATATTACAATGGTGTTAGATTAGTTATTAGAGGTGGCGGAATTATCTTCTATTTAATAATAGGTATATTCAATATGCTTTTAATTATTTATTTAATTTACTATTTATTTGTTAAATAAATTTTAATTTTAAATATGGTATAGAAATAATATCATAAAGATATGCTAAGAAATGAAAACTTAAATATAAATTTTAAAAGAAAGTGATAATATATAGCTAAAAAATGCTAAGTCAGTTTGACTTAGCATTTTTTTAATAGATAACTATAAGAATAAGGTGGTAATATTATTTTATATAAGCAAATAATCCTTATATAATTTATTATATATCAAAAAAATACAAATGCTACTTAAATATTTACTTAAAATAAAAAAAATTTAAATATTTAAATAAATCCGATAAATCACATTTTTCACCTATATTCTTTAAATAAGGAATAAATTTATAATCATCTAAATCTATAAATTTTGACACCTGTGGATTTATTCTAAAGTAATTTTCTTTTAAAAATTCTTTGCAATATAAGTCTTCTAAGTTAGACATACCATCCATTAATAAAGCCAGTAATGGGGATTTCATCTTTGCAAAGGGATGAAATGACCATTGAAGTATTCCCCATTTATGAGTCTTACCTATTATTCTTTCAGGGCTGTCTCCTGTACCAATAGATAAAAGTAATATATCTTCTTTTCTATACTTAGGTAAAGAAGATAAAGTTGTGGCAATAGAAATGGCAGTAGGAGAATTAGCTACTACTCCTCCATCTATATAGTTGTTATAGGATGGGAAATATGTAGGAGCAGCACAGCTAGCTAAAATAGCATCTCTAGCAAGAATAGAAGTTGTATTATTCTTAGATAAGTTGTTAAAAAACACAGGCTTCCAAGATTTTGTATCTTCATCTCCTAAGTAAAAGGCTGGAATAAATATATATTTTTTAAAGTCATTAATTTTAAAATTATCATCAAAATAATTTGAAATAAATCTTTTTAGTGAAGTATTATTAAATTTTGGCTTTATGAAATTAAAATTAGAATTAGAAAAAATTTTATCAGCAATTTCCTTAGAATATAACTTCTTTAACTCATCTATAGGAATACCTTTGGCTAAGAGTGCAGCAATTATAGCTCCTGTAGAAGTCCCGGCAAAGAGATCTATTTCATTTAAAAAATTTGGATATTTTATTATTATTCTAGATAGAATTTCAACACTTAAAGCTCCTCTAATTCCACCACCATCAAAGGAAAGGATTTTAAATTTTTTCATATATTACTCCATAAATAAATTACTTATATATAATATTCAAAAGTTTTTTAATTGACATAAATATTAAGTAATTAAATCATAATTTTGAAAATATATTAAAATGTAAAGTAAATTTAGTGAGGTGGATTTGATGTTAGAGGTAAGTAATAGAAATCTAAAAAAGAAAGGGAAAAGCTTAAGAAATCAAGGAATAATTACTGGAACATTAAAAAGAAAAAATGGACAAGTATATAATATTCAAATGAATGGAAATGATTTAGATACATTAGTGGCTAGAAGTGGATTGAATTTAAGCTTACAAATAAGGTTTCAGGGAGATTTAATAAATACTAGAATAGAAAAAGTACAAAGAGATGTAATATATCATAATATTATAAATGTAGACTTATTAGAAGCATGAAATGGTGCTTCGCACCAATGTAAAATGAAGAATGAAAAAATGAAAAATAAAGGTAATAATTCCTCATTTTATTCGGAATTATGAAAAGTATTCATAAGTGGATGTTTATAAATGGTCTAAAGAAGAATGAAAAATATAAGAAGAATATTGCGCTAGTTTAAAAGGAACTGCTTTTTAGAGTTCCTTTTTTACTTTCTTCAAAAGTTCAATGCTTTCTATTTTTTGATGTTTCTGTATAATAAGGATAAGAGAATTTTAATAAAGAAAGAGTTGATAATATGGAAAAGAAAAAAGAATTATCTCTTTATATACATATACCATTTTGCAAACAGAAGTGTTTCTATTGTGATTTTCCTTCTTATGCTTCTATAGATTACTTAAGAGAAGATTATGTTGAGGCATTGTGTAAGGAGATTGAGGATAAAGGAAGTAAGTATGTTATAAAAAGTATATTTATAGGTGGTGGAACACCATCTTATTTAGAAACTAAGGAAATAGTTAAGGTTTTAAATTCTATAAAAAAACTTCATCTTATGGAAGGTCTGGAATTTACTATGGAGTGTAATCCAGGAGCTTTAGAAGAAGAAAAATTAACAGCTATGCTAAATGGTGGAGTAAATAGAATAAGTATGGGATTACAAGCAGTACAAAATTCATTGCTTAAGGATATTGGAAGAATTCATAGCTTTAAGCAATTTGAAGAAAATTTTAAATTAGCTAGAAAAGTAGGGTTTAAAAATATAAATGTAGATTTAATGTTTGGACTTCCAAATCAAAGGGTTGATGAATGGAAGGAATCATTAGAAGTAATTGCTAGGTTAAATCCAGAGCATATTTCTGCATATAGTTTAATTATTGAAGAAGGAACAGCTTTTTATAAGCTTTGGGAAAGAAATAAATTAATTTTACCATCAGAAGATGATGAAAGAACTATGTATGAAATAACTAAGAGTATATTAACTAAGTATGGATATCATCAATATGAAATATCTAATTATGCCAAGGAAGGTTTTGAATGCTATCATAATAAGGTTTATTGGAAATGTGATGAGTACTTAGGACTTGGCTCAGCATCCACATCTTTTATAGATGGAAAAAGAATTAAAAATATAGAAAATGTAAAAAAATACATAGATAAAATTAATTCTGGAGAAGAGGTTATAGAAGATATAACAGAGAATACACTGGAAGATAGTATGGAAGAGTTCGTATTTATGGGGTTAAGAATGCTTAGTGGAATAAGTTTAAAGGAATTTAAGAAAAGGTTTGGGGTAAATATTGAAAGTATATATAAAGATGTTATTGAGAAAAATATAAACAAAAAGTTATTAGTTTTAGAAAAAGATTCATTAAGATTAACAGAGAAAGGAATAGAGTTATCTAATTCTGTAATGAGTGATTTTATATTAACTTAAATATATTAGAAAAATAAAGAAATTATTAGAGAAATAAAGAAAACAAAAAATAATTTAATAAAGTTAAATGAGATTATTAATTTTGTGCTTAAATAAAATTGACAAAAAACTTAATAAGGAATATATTGATATTGTAGTCATTAGCACTCGATGTTATTGAGTGCTAACAGATAGAGGTGATGTAAATGGCTATTGATGAAAGAAAAATTAAAATACTTCAGGCTATCATTAATGACTATATTATGACTGGAGAGCCAGTAGGATCAAGGACAATAGCTAAAAGATATGATTTAGGAGTAGGCTCAGCTACTATTAGAAATGAAATGGCTGATTTAGAAGAAATGGGGTACTTAGAACAACCTCATACTTCAGCAGGTAGGATACCTTCCAATAAAGGTTATAGATTATATGTAGATAAATTAATGGATACTGGAAGGTTAACTAAAGACGAAGAATTAAAAATTAAAGAGTATTTAATTAATTCTGCAATGTACGAAGTAGATAGAATAGTTAAGGAAGCATGTTCGCTTCTTTCAGAATTGACAAACCTAACTACAGTAGTACAGACTCCTTCTGTAAGAAGTAGTTATATTAAATCTATTCAATTGCTGCCTATCGACAATCATAATTTGGTTTCTGTAATAGTTGCAGATAGTGGAGTTATTAAAAATCATAGAATAAGAGTTAATAATATGCCTAAACCTGAAACTATTCAAAAGATTAATGATGTTTTGAATATTAGGCTTAGAAATTTAACTATTGAAGAAATTAATTTAGAAGTTATAAATAACTTAAAACTTGAATTGCAAGGTTTTGATGAAGTATTTAATGGAATTCTTCCAGCTTTATATGAAACTTTAAAGGAATCTAATAATACAGAGGTTTTTGTTGAGGGAACAACTAATATTTTTAATTATCCTGAGTACAATAATATTGAAAAAGCAAAAGAAATCTTATCTTTAATAAATGATAAAGATAATTTAATGGATTTAATTGAGCCAGGTAATGATATTACTATTAGAATAGGAGAAGAAAATTTCTTCCCAGAAGCAAAGGATTGTTCTATTATTTCAGCAGAATATTCTGTAGATGGTAGACCTATAGGTAAAATTGGGTTAATTGGACCAAAAAGAATTAATTATTCAAGGGTTATAGCAATTATGAATGAAGTTATGAAAGAGCTTAATAAAAGTTTGAAAAATCAAATTATAGAATAAGAGATGAGGTGTTTTTGTGGAGGATATTAAGGAGACATTAGATAACCAAAATAATTTAGATGATACTACTAATGTTGATGAGAATGTTGATGCTGAAAAAAACGAAGAAGCAAATTTAGATATGGAAGCAGATTCAATTAATTCTTCAAATGATTCTACTGAGGATTCTTCAGAAGATATAGCAGAAGAAAATAATGATAAGGAAAATGAATTAGATGCTATGCGTAAATTAAAGGATGAAAATAAAAAATTGACTAATGAAGCAGAGACTTTAAAGGAAAGATTACTTAGATTAACTGCAGAATATGACAATTATAGAAAAAGAACTTCTAAGGAAAAAGAAGGAATATACACAGATGCTTGCACAGATGTATTAAAAGAAATGATTCCAGTACTTGATAATTTAGAAAGAGCCATATCAGTTGACGGAAATGTTGAAGATATTAAAAAAGGCATTGAAATGACTATAAAAGGTTTCAAAGCATCTTTCGAAAAATTAGGAGTAGAAGAAATTGATGCTACAGGAGAATTCGATCCAAATTATCATCAAGCAGTAATGCACATTGAAGATGAAAGTTTAGGAGCAAATTCAGTAGCAGAAGTATTCCAAAAGGGATATAAAAGAGGCGACAAAGTAATTAGATATACAGTTGTAAAGGTAGCTAATTAAAGTTAAGACATATTAACTAAATTTAATATAGAAGATATATTTAGGAGGAAATAGATTATGGGAAAAATTATAGGAATTGACTTAGGAACAACTAACTCATGTGTAGCTGTAATGGAAGGTGGAGAACCAGTTGTTATTAGCAACTCAGAAGGTGCAAGAACTACTCCATCAGTAGTTTCATTCCAAGCAAATGGAGAAAGATTAGTAGGACAAATTGCTAAAAGACAAGCGATTACTAATCCAGATAGAACAGTAATATCAATAAAAAGACATATGGGAACTAATTATAAAGTTACTATAGATGGTAAGGATCATTCACCACAAGAAATATCAGCAATGGTTCTTCAAAAAATTAAAGCTGATGCTGAAAGCTATTTAGGAGAAAGTGTAACTCAAGCTGTTATTACAGTTCCTGCTTACTTTAATGATTCTCAAAGACAAGCAACTAAGGATGCAGGAAGAATTGCTGGCTTAGAAGTTTTAAGAATTATAAATGAGCCAACAGCTGCAGCATTAGCTTATGGACTAGATAAGATGGATTCAAGTGAAAAGATATTTGTTTATGACTTAGGTGGTGGTACTTTTGACGTATCTATCCTAGAATTAGGTGATGGTGTATTTGAAGTATTAGCAACAAATGGTGATACTAAGCTAGGTGGAGATGATTTTGATGAAAGAATCATGAACTATATAGCAGATACATTTAAGACTGAAAATGGAATAGATTTAAGAAATGATAAAATGGCACTTCAAAGATTAAAAGAAGCAGCTGAAAAAGCAAAGATTGAATTATCATCATCAATGCAAACTAATATAAACTTACCATTTATAACTGCAGATGCAACTGGTCCAAAGCACATTGATATGAACTTAACTAGAGCTAAATTCAATGAAATTACTCATGATTTAGTTCAAAGAACAATTGAGCCAATGAAGAAAGCTTTATCAGATGCAGGTCTTTCATTAAGCGATGTTCATAAGGTAATATTAGTTGGAGGATCTACAAGAATTCCAGCAGTAGTAGAAGCTGTTAAGAACTTTACTGGAAAAGAACCATCAAAGGGTGTTAATCCAGATGAATGTGTAGCTGTTGGAGCTGCTATTCAAGCAGGTGTATTAACAGGAGAAGTTAAGGACGTATTATTATTAGATGTAACTCCATTAACTTTAGGAATTGAAACATTAGGTGGAGTAGCTACACCACTTATTGAAAGAAACACTACAATTCCAACTAAGAAGAGTCAAACATTCTCAACTGCAGCAGATGGTCAAACATCAGTTGAAATTCACGTAGTTCAAGGTGAAAGACAAATGGCAGCAGATAATAAGACTTTAGGAAGATTTACTTTATCTGGAATAGCTCCAGCACCAAGAGGAATTCCTCAAATCGAAGTAACATTTGATATAGATGCTAATGGATTAGTTAAAGTATCAGCAGTAGATAAAGCAACTAATAAAGAAGCAAATATTACTATAACAGCATCAACTAACTTAAGTGAAGATGAAGTAGAAAAGGCTGTTAAAGAAGCAGAAAAATTTGCTGAAGAAGATAAGAAGAGAAAAGAAAAAATAGAAGTTAAGAATAACGCTGATCAAGTAGCATACCAAACAGCTAAAGCTTTAGAAGAATTAGGTGATAAGGTATCAGCAGATGATAAGGCTAAGGTTCAAACAAAATTAGATGAATTAAATAAAGTTAAAGATGGAGAAGATCTTGAAGCTATAAAGAATGCTATGGAAGAATTAAATAAAGAATTCTATGCTATTTCATCTAAGATGTATGCAGATGCTAATCCAAATGGAGCAGAAGGTGCAGGTTTCGATCCAAACAATATGGGTGGAGCAGGAACTAACAGTACTCCAAATGATGACAATGTAGTAGATGCAGATTTTGAAGTGAAAGACGATAAATAGTTGTAACCTAGTAGTCTAATATATATAATATAGGAGGGAAGGCAAAAGTCGTCTTCCCTTTTATAAAGTTTAAAAATGGTGGTGAAAATAGATGGCAAATAAGGACTATTATGCAGCCCTTGGACTTGAAAAAGGAGCATCAGAAGCAGACATAAAGAAGGCCTTTAGAAAGTTAGCTATAAAATATCATCCTGACAAGAATCAAGGCGATAAGGAAGCTGAAAATAAATTTAAAGAAATAAATGAAGCATATCAAGTACTTTCTGATCCAGATAAGAAAGCAAAATATGATATGTATGGAACAGTTGACTTTGATGGTAGTGGTTTTGGATCAGGTGGATTCGGTGGCTTTGATTTTTCTGATATGGGCGGATTTGGAGATATATTTGAAAGTTTCTTCGGCGGCGGAGGCAGCGGCGGAAGAAGAAGAAATGGACCACAAAGAGGTTCAGATTTAGAATATACAATTAATTTAACTTTCGAAGAAGCTGTTTTTGGAGTAGAAAAGGAAATATCAATAGATAGAAGTGAAAATTGTGAAACTTGTAAAGGGAGTGGAGCAAAGGAAGGTACATCAAAGAAAACATGTCCAACATGTCATGGTCAAGGACAGGTAAGAGTACAAAGACAAACTCCATTAGGAAGCTTTGTTAGTACTTCAACTTGTAACACTTGTGGTGGTACAGGAACAGTTATAGAGGAACCATGTACAGCTTGTCATGGAAGAGGTAATGTTAGAAAGACTAGAAAAATTAAAGTTAATATACCAGCAGGTGTTGATACTGGAAATGTTATGCCTTTAAGAGGACAAGGAAATCATGGAACTAATGATGGGCCTCCAGGAGACTTATATGTAAGAATTAATGTAGCGCCTTCAAAGAAGTTTGTAAGAAAAGGAAATGATATATATATAGACACTCATATTTCTATGGGAAAAGCTGCTTTAGGAACAGAAATTACTGTGGCAACTGTAGATGGAGATGTTAAATATACTATTCCTGCAGGAACTCAATCAGGTACATTATTTAGATTAAAAGGAAAAGGAGTACCTAGGGTGAACTCTTCAGGAAGAGGGGATCAATACGTAAAAGTAATAGTAGATATTCCTAAGACTTTAAATGAAAAGCAAAAGGATGCATTAAAGGCATTTATGGAAGCTTGTGGAGAAAATGTTGGAGAAGGAACATCACATAAAAAAGGCTTAAAGGATTTATTTAAAAAAGAGAATTAGCAAATGCTAATTCTCTTTTTTGTATATTTATAATAATTACATTTAAATATAATAAAAATTAGTAATTTGAGTAAAATATATAACAAAATGAATGTTTACTAATAGGTAATTCTTATGGTTGTTATAAGAATATCAAATAATAACATATAATTTTAAATGATATAATTTAATTTGGAAGAAATTTGTTAAGAGGTGGTAAAATGGAAAAATTAAAAGAAGTTTTATATGGAGAAATAGAAGAGTTTAGAGAAACGGGGCATAAGTTTGTTAATGGAGAAATAAATCTAATACAATTTAAGCATTCTTCTGGCGGTTTTGGAGTTTATTCTCATAGAGGCGGAAAAGAATTTATGATAAGACTTAGAATTCCATCAGGAATAACTAACATAGATGAAATGTATAAAGTTTATGACTTTGCTAAGAAATATGGTCTTGATAAAATTCATCTAACAACTCGCCAAGCTATTCAATTACATGGTCTTAATATAGATGAGATTTGTGATTTAATGAAGGAAGCTCTAGATAATGATATTTATACAAGAGGAGCAGGTGGAAATTATCCAAGAAATGTTGCTATGTCTCCATTATCAGGAGTTGATGAAAAAGAGGCTTTTGATGTCACCCCTTATGCAATAGCTTCTGGAAATTATTTTTTAGAAAGAATTACAACATATAAATTACCAAGAAAACTTAAGGTATCTTTTTCAAGTGAAGCAGAAGATGAGGCGCATTGTACTGTTCAAGATTTAGGTTTTGTGGCAGTAAATAAAGATGGAAAAGAATATTTTGAAGTTTATTTAGGAGGGGGATTAGGACAAAATCCTAAAAAAGCTGTTAAATATAAAGAGTTAATTGATCCAAAGGATGTTTTATTCTACATAGAAGCTATGGTTAGAATGTTTATAGCAGAAGGTGATTATGAGAATAGAAATAGAGCCCGTGTAAGATATATATTAGATAGAATGGGAGAAGAAGAATTTTTAAAGTGCTATAAGAAACATGTAGAAGCAGTTAAGGAATCAGAGGACTTAAGGATTAATGTAAGTAATAAAGTTTATGATAAAAAAGGAATAGAAGTCGAAATAGATAATCCTAGATTGTTTAAACAAAAACAAAAGGGTTTATACAGCGTATACCTACATCCAATTGGAGGACAATGGGCAATTGATGATTTAAAGAGTGTATTAGAGTTAATTAGTAAATTTGAGGATATAGAAATTAGATTAGCTATGTCAGAAGGTATTTATTTTAGAAATCTAAATGGAAATGAAGCAAAGGAACTATTAGAACTAACTGAAGACATGGGAGCTGAAACTAAATTTGAGCAAAGTGTATCCTGTATTGGAGTACCAATTTGTCAAATAGGGTTATGTAATAGCCAAGGAACTTTACATTCAGTTTTAGATTATTTTAAGGATAATAATTATAGATTAGATATATTACCTAAAATACATTTTTCAGGATGTCAAAATTCTTGTGGAGTTCATCAAATAGCATCTATAGGTTTTACTGGAAAGAAAAAGAAGGTTGGTGATAAAGTAGATGAATGCTTCACATTATATGTTGGAGGAACTTATGGAGTAGGTGATACTAAATTAGGAGTTGCTTTAGGGGATATACCAGCTATAAAAATACCAGAATTCTTATCAAAACTTTCTAACCAGGTAGAAAATAGTAAATTATCTTTTGATGACTATTTAATTAAAAAAGAGAAAGAATTTAAAGAATTAATTGATAAATATCAAGTATAAACAATTACATTGCGTCTCCTAAGTTAAAATGGTAATATTTTAAAATAATAAATATTTACAAATAGTTACTATTAAGTATATAATAAAAGTATATAAATAATGATTATTGTTAAAATAATATATATTATTTTAATTTAGGAGGAAGATAAAATGAAAATGGTTAAATTTCAAGGAGCACCAGTTACTTTAGAAGGTAATACTTTAAAGGTTGGTAGTAAATTACCGGAATTTACTGTGTCTGCTAATGATTTAGGAGATTTTACTGAAAAAGATTCAAAGGGTGTAAGAGTATTTTTAACAGTGCCATCAATAGATACACCAGTTTGTGATACAGAAGTTAAGACTTTCAATGAAAAAATTGATTCAATAAATGGAGTAACTTGTTATACAGTTTCAATGGATTTACCTTTTGCTCAAAGCAGATGGTGTGCATTAGGAGATGTTGAAAATGTTAAGACTCTATCAGATTATAAATATAGAAGCTTCGGAATTGCTACAGGAACATATGCTAAGGAATTAGGTTTATTAACAAGAGCATCATTTGTAGTTGATTCAGATAACAATGTAACATTTGTTGAATATTTAGATGAAATCACAGATCAACCAAGTTATGATGTGATTTTAGAAGCAGCTAAGGCAGCTAAGTAATAGTAACATTTTAATGAATATAGTAAAATAATTTTTGTGGTGAGAATAAGATACTGAAGATTTCGGTATCTTATTTTTTATAAGGAAATATATTTTATAAATTAAAACAAAATGAATTGTATTTTTATCATAATATTAAATTAATTTCTATTAAGTAAACTTTTTAAGTTAAAACCTAGACAGAAAGTTAACATAAGTGTAAAATAATAAATTAGTCAAATATCTTTGAAAGGACTGATTTTAATGGAAGGAACATGGATTGAAATTAGAGTTATTACTAAAAGTGAAGCTTTAGAACCAGTTTCAGGAATTTTTTATGGATTAGATTGTAAAGGGGTTGCAATTGAAGATCCAAATGACATATTAGAAAGAGAACAAGGACCACTTACTTGGGATTTTGCAGATATAAATGTATTAGAACATAAAGGGGAAGTAGCTGTAGTTAAAGGGTATTTTTCTGAAGAAGATAATATCCAAGAAATCTTAGATTATATTAATGAAAAAATGAGAGAATTAAAAGAAATAGGTATAGATACTGGATTAGCTAAAGTTGAAAGTGAAAAAATGCACGAAGAAGATTGGGCTAATAACTGGAAAAAATATTATAAGCCTACTAAAATTGGAGAAAGAATAGTAGTAAAACCTATTTGGGAAGACTATGAAGCTAAAGATGATGAATTAGTATTAGCTCTTGATCCAGGAATGGCTTTTGGAACAGGAACTCATGAAACTACAAGAATGTGTATTCAAGCTTTAGATAAGTATGTAAAAGAAGAAAGTACTGTTTTTGATGTTGGATGTGGTTCTGGAATACTTGCAATTGCTGCAGCAAAATTAGGAGCTAAAAAAGCTGTTGGAGTAGACTTAGATCCAGTTGCAGTAGAATCAGCTAATGAAAATGTAGGATTAAACAATTTAGATAATATAGAAATATTATATGGGAACTTAGTAGATGTTATAGAGGGGAAAGCAGATATAGTAGTTGCCAATATAATAGCAGAAGTAATTTGCATATTAACAGAAGATGTTAAAAGAGTATTAAAGACAGATGGATACTTTATAACTTCTGGAATTATTCATGACAGGGTAGATATGGTTACTAATAAGCTTGAAGCAACAGGTTTTGAAGTAGTGGAAATAAACAAAGATGGGGAATGGAACTGCATAGTTGCCAAATTAAAATAGTTTTAAGGAGATCGATGGATGCATAAATTTTTTACTCCTAAAGAAAATTTTATAGAAAGAACAGCAAAAATTTTAGGTGATGATGTAAAACATTTATATAAAGTATTAAGGCTAAATGAAGGGGATAAAATAGTCTTAAATAATTGTGCTGGAGATGAATTTTTAGCAAAAATAAGGACTATTACGAAGCAAGAGGTAATTGTTGATATAGAAGAACAACTTGAAATAAATAATGAAAGTTCAGTAAAAATATATTTATTCCAAGGGTTACCGAAGGCTCAAAAAATGGATTTAATAGTTCAAAAAGGAACGGAACTAGGAATAACTGAATTCATTCCTACTATTACTGAAAGAGTAGATATAAAGTTAAAGGGTGAATTTAAAAAACTAGATAGACTAAATAGAATAGCATTAGAAGCAGCTAAACAAAGTAAGAGAACTGTTATACCTAAGGTTTCTGAGCCTATTACTTTTGAAGAAGCTTTAAAAGCTATGAGAAACTTAGATTTGGTTATAGTTCCTTATGAAAATGCAGAAAATTTCGGAATAAAGACATTGTTTAATGATAAAAGCATTGACACATCTAAAATATCAACAGTTGGAATATTAGTAGGTCCAGAAGGTGGATTTGAATTAAGTGAAATAAATGAACTAAAAGAAAATGGTGCTTATATAGTAACTTTAGGAAGTAGAATACTTAGAACTGAAACAGCTGGTTTTGTTGCTACTTCATTAGTTCAATATGAGCTAGGAGATTTAGGAGGAAGTAAATAATGAAAGTTGCATTTTCTACTCTTGGGTGTAGAGTTAACGTATATGAATCAGAAGCTATGGCTGAAAAATTTATTAGAGAAGGATATGAAGTTGTAGAAGCTAGCGAAAAAGCAGATGTATATGTAATAAATACCTGTACTGTTACTAATATGGGTGACAAAAAGTCTAGACAAATAATAAGTAGAGCAAGAAGATTAAATGAGGATTCTGTAATAGCTGTTGTTGGATGCTATTCTCAAATAGCACCAAAGGAAGTATCAGAAATCCCTGGAGTTGATGTAGTTTTAGGTACAAGAAATAAAGGTGATGTAGTTTATTATGTTAATAAGGCAAGAGAAGAAGGTAAATCACAAGTTCATGTTGAAGGTGTACTTAAAAATAAGAAGTTTGAAGAGTTAAATATAGAAGAATATCAAGATAAGACTAGAGCCTTTTTAAAGATTCAAGATGGCTGCAATAGATTCTGTACATATTGTATAATACCTTATTCAAGAGGATCAGTATGTTCAAAGGATCCTAAAAAAGTCATAGAAGAAGTAAATAAACTAGCTGAACATGGCTTTAAAGAAATTATATTATCAGGAATACATACAGCATCCTATGGATTAGATTTAGAAGGTAATGTAAATCTTATAGATATAATTGATGAAATAGAAAAGGTAGAAGGAATAGAAAGAATTAGAATAGGTTCAATAGAACCTGCATTCTTTACTCCTGAAGTAATAGAAAAAATGAAGGGCTTTAAAAAGCTTTGCCCTCACTTCCACTTATCATTACAAAGTGGATGTGATGCAACACTTAAAAGAATGAATAGAAGATATACTGCAGAAGAATATGCTGCAAGTGTTGAATTATTAAGAGAAACAATGCCAGATGTTTCTATTACAACAGATGTAATAGTAGGATTCCCAGGAGAAACAGAAGAGGAGTTTAATGAAACTTATAAATTCTTAGAAAAAATAAAACTTACTAAGACTCATGTATTTAAATATAGTCCTAGAAAAGGAACTAGAGCTGCTGATATGGGAGACCAAATAGATGGTAGCATAAAAGAAAAGAGAAGTAAGCTTTTAATAGAGCTAAGTAATAAAAATGAAAAAGAATTTATAGAAAAGTTTATAGGAAAAGAAATGGATGCCCTTATAGAAACAGAAGTAAAAGGCAAGGATGGAGTATATGAAGGCTATACAAGAAATTATATAAAGGTACACGTCCCTTGCACATGTGCTGATGTTACTGGTAAAATAGTAGATATAGAAATAGAAAAAGCAGAAAATGAATATGGAATAGCAAAACTGTTATAGAATGAAAAATGTAAAATGTAGAATGTAAAATTAATGAAATAATTTAGCAAAAGCTAAATTATGAAATATTAATTACAGAAACTCAGCTATGCTGAGTTTCATCTACAATTCTTCATTCTTCATTCTACATTATACATTTTGAGAGGTGGTGATTTTATGAGTTGTATTTTTTGTAAAATAGTAAATGGAGAAATTCCTAGTAAAAAAATATATGAAGATGATAAAGTCTTAGCTTTTAATGACATAAGCCCAGAGGCTCCTGTTCATTTCTTAGTAATACCTAAGGAACATATTCAAAGTGTTAATGATTTAACTGAAAAAAATTCAGAGATTATTTCACACATATTCTTAGTAATTAATAAATTAGTAAGAGAACTAAATATTAATGAAACTGGATATAGAATAGTAAATAACTGTGGTAAAGATGGAGGGCAAACCGTAGATCATATGCATTTCCATGTACTGGGTCAAAGAGATTTAAAATGGCCACCAGGCTAAAATCTTTATTTCAAATAGTTGACTTTAGAGGCCACCTATTGTATAATATAGCGTGTGTTATTAAGCCCGTAGCTGAGTTAAATTAATTAATTTGAGCTAGCGGAGGGAGGGATAATAGATGTCAGAAATAAAAGTTGGAGAAAACGAAACACTTGAAAGTGCATTAAGAAGATTCAAGAGAAAATGTGCTAGAGCAGGAGTTCTTTCAGAAGTTAGAAAGAGAGAACACTATGAAAAGCCAAGCGTGAAAAGAAAGAAAAAATCAGAAGCTGCTAGAAAGAGAAAATTCAAGTAGAATAATTTTGATTTAATTTTCAATGTAACTTAATTAATTAAGTAAGCTATTATTGGAGGCTATATTAATCCAATAAGTCTAAGTGTATTTTAAATACATTAAGGTTGAGGACTATAGTTTATATGTTTATCAAAAAAGTGTAATGATGATTATACTTGAATTGAGGGAATAAATAAGATTTCAATATAAATCTTATTAAGTACCTTCCTCAGCAGTAAAAGAAAGAAAAATATAATTATTAAAGAAACAGCTACACCGTTGGTGTTAATAACATTTATAACTGAAAAGTTATGGTAAAGTCAATTTTATAAGATTAATATTAGTTGATAAATAAAAGCAAAAGGAATTTATTCCTTTTGCTTTTTGCTTTCTTTAAGTAATTTTCTATATATTTTAATCATAGAGTACTATGAGAAAAAATATAAGGAGATAAGAGTATGAAAGAAAGAATAGAAAAAACTAGAGAAATATTAGCTGAAAAGTTAGATTTGCCTAAAGATGTTATATTAAATCTTCCTAAAATAACTATCATTGGCAATGATGAAATTACTATAGAAAATCATAAAGGGATAATATTATTTGAAAGAACTATAATTAAAATAAATACAAAAGTAAAGATTGTTGATATTGAAGGAGAAGATTTTGAAATTTTATATATTGGGGATTCAACTATAACAATTAGTGGTAAATTTAAATCAATTAGTTATGAGGTGTAGTATGGCAACAGGAGTATTTGAAAGTGGTAGAGTTATAGTTGAAATTAACATATTGAGACCGGAGAAACTTTTGAACATATTGTGGAGTGAAGCTATTAATATTATTAATGTAAAAAGAATTGATGCTGCCACTATAAGGATAACTATAGATTATAGTGACTATAGAGATGTTGTAGTTATTGTTAAAAAATTAAATGGAAAATACAAAGTAATTGGTAGTAAAGGAAGGTTATTTTTAGTAGGGAAATTAAAAAATAAATTTTTCTTAAGCATTGGGGGAGGAATGTTTATAATTTTACTTTTATATCTTTCAACCTTTGTGTGGGGTATAGAAATTACTACGAAGCAAAATGTATCTCCCTATGAAATTAGACAACAACTTTATTCTATGGGAATTAAACCAGGAATAAGTAAGAAATCAATAGATTTTAAAGAAATAGAGAAAAAATTAGAAAGTATTAATTCAGATATACTTTGGATTAGGGCAAGGGTAGAAGGCTCCACCTTAAAGATAACTATTGAAGAAAAGGTAAATCCACCAAAAATTAAAGAGAGAAAATATGGTAATTTAATTGCAAAGATGGAGGGTGAAGTTAGTAGGGTATATACCTTTTCGGGTAGAGCAACTGTACATGCTGGAGAATATGTACATGCTGGAGATATAATAATAGAAGGAATAAATGGAAAAGAAGAAGAACCTTATGAGGTTATACCAGATGGAGTAGTAATGGCAAATACTTTTTATGAAAAAAGTATGGTAGCACAAGTAAATGGAAGTGAGCTTAAAAGAACTGGGGAAAAAGATAGTGATATATATTTATCTTTGTTTGGGAAAAAAATTTATCTTAAAAAAGCTATAAAAGATTTTCAAGAGTATGATAAAATAGAGGAAAGTAAAAAAATAATAAATAAAGTAAATTATTATGAAAAAAGAGAGTTTCCAATAGAATTATCAAAAGAGGAAGTAATTAATAATTCTGTTAAAGCTTTAGAGGAATCACTTTATAATAGTTTGACAAGAGAGGCGAAAATTGTTGATAGAATTGTTACTACTAAGGAAAATTCAAGTGAAGATATAGTAGTTAATGTAGTTTTTATAGTTGAACAAAATATTGTTAATAGTGAACCCATTGATTATTAAAGATGTGTAGTTAAAGGAGGATAAATTTGTTTTTTAAGAAAGATAAGAAGAATGATACAAAAGGATACAAAAGAATTCTAATATACATGACAGTATTTTTAGTTACTTATGTAATTTTATTAACTTCAATTTCACCAAAGAAACATAACTTATCTGTTGGTGATATAGCTACTGTAGATATTAAGGCTCCAATAGATACAGTAGATGAGATAGCAACAAAAGAAAAGATAGAAGAAGCTATAGCTAAAGCTAAGGAAGATAAACAATATACTGTTAAAAGTGAAGTTAAGACCCAAGCTATTGATAATATAAATAAGCTATTTAATAAACTAGCAACAGAAATATCTTCTACAAAAGATGCTAAAGAAAAACTTACAGAAATAAAGAAAGTAGATGCTTTTAGATTAACAGATCAAGAATATAATATATTATTAGCTATAGATGTAACAAAGCTTTCTGATATTCAAAATAAAACATTACAAGCACTGGAAAAGGCCTATAAGAATAATATTGGAGAAAATGACTATGAAGCATTACAAAATGCAAGGGATTTAGCAAGTGAAGAGCTTATTAGCTATAATTTAGACAGAAATTTGGAAGATACCTTGAAAAGTATTTTATATTCACAAATTAAAGCTAATTTCTTTATTGATACAGAAAAAATGGAAGAAAACATAAAAGAAGTGCAAAAAAATGTACAAAAGGAAATAATAAAGAAAAATCAAATTATAGTTAAGGAAGGCGAACCTGTAACTGAAAGGCAAATTGAAATATTAAATGAACTTGGATTACTAAATAGTGGATTAACAAAGAGTTATTTATCATTATTTATTGCATTGGCAATTTTGGTTGCAGTAATTCTATATCTTGAATATAGTTATATATCTAGAGAAAGAGCGGATATATTTAAAAGTGATAAATTTATAATCTTAATAAGCAGTATAAATATAATTACACTTATGTTATCTTTAAGTTTAAATATAATATCACCATATTTAATTCCTATTGCTTGTGGTGCAATGATTATGACTATATTAATAGAGTATAAGTTATCCCTTGTTGTTAATTTGTTGAACTTAGTATTTGTTTCAATAATTGTAGGGCTTAACCCTTCTATTATAATTTTATTTGCAGTATCTATAATTTTAGGGTCAACTGCAGTTAAAAAGGTTCAACAAAGAAATGATATTATTTATTCAACTCTATATATAGCTGTTGTGGCATCTATACTAACATTAACTGTTGGTATGATTTCATCAAGTAATTTAAAAGAGAATCTTCTTCAAACAGGATTTGCTATTATTTCAGTAATGATAGCTGGTATACTATCAGTGGGATTATTACCATTTTATGAATCTATATTTGATGTAGTTACTAATATAAAATTATTAGAGCTATCTAATCCAAATCAACCTCTTATGAAAAAATTATTAATGGAGGCTCCTGGTACTTATCATCATAGTATGATGGTAGCAAATCTAGCAGAAGCAGCAACGGAGGTTGTTGGAGGGAATCCAGTAATAGCAAGAGTTGGGGCATATTATCACGATATTGGTAAAACGAAAAGGCCTTATTTCTTTGGAGAAAATCAAATAGGTAAGGAAAATCCTCATGATAGGATTACACCAAATTTAAGTACATTAATCATTCTATCCCATACTAAAGATGGTATAGAAATGGCTAAGGAACATAAGATTCCTAAGATAATTCAAGATATAATAGTACAACATCATGGGACAACTTTAGTTAAATATTTTTACTATAAAGTTAAAAATTCAGCTGAAAATCCTGAAGATGTTAAAGAAGAGGATTTTAGATATACAGGACCTATTCCTGATACTAAGGAATCTGGAATACTAATGTTGGCGGATAGTGTAGAAGCCTCTGTAAGATCAATACCAGAGCCTACTAAGGATAAAATTGAAAATATGGTAAATAATATAATTAATGATAAAATTAATAGCAATCAATTAATTAATTGTGATTTAACATTAAAGGATATTGAGTTAATTAGACAAAGTTTTTTAAAGACCTTAGATGGAATATATCATCATAGAATAGAATATCCAACTGAGAAAAAGGTAAATAATTAATAAAATTGCTAAAATTATATTTATGTTGAAACTCCTTAAGGAGTTTCTTCTTTAATTAGCTATATAATTAATTTAAATCATTATATAAATTAATTATTTATGAATTTACATTAAAAGGAGAAAAATATGTTATATACAGAGAATAAACAAGATAAAATAGAAGTAAATGATGAGTTTATAAATAATATTTTAAAGGTTTGTGATTTTGCTTTAAAAGAAGAAGGAGTAAATGTTGAATATCAAATATCCTTATTATTTGTTGATAATGAAGAAATAAGAGAAATTAATAATGAAACTAGAGGAATTGATAGAGAAACTGATGTGTTATCCTTTCCTATGTTAGACTTTGAAGAAAATAAGGTTTATAAAGATATGTATTTAGACTTCGATTTTGATGAGACTTATAAGGATGGAAATGAAATAGTCCTTGGAGATATGGTTTTATCATTAGAAAAAGCTTTAGAGCAAAGTAAAGAATACGGACATTCTTATGAAAGAGAAGTAAGCTATTTAGTTGTTCATTCAATTTTACATTTGCTAGGTTATGACCATATGATAGAAGAAGATAAGAATAAGATGAGAAAAAGGGAAGAAGAAATTCTAAATAAATTAGATATTAGAAGATAATACTATATAGGGGAGGGGCTTATGAAGATAAAAAAGCTAGTTGAAAGCTTTAATTATGCAGTAACTGGGATTATCCAAACTATTAGAAGTCAAAGAAATATGAAGATTCATATATTTGCTGCCTTGTGTGTACTTACAGCATGTTTTGTAATAGATATATCAAAGGTTGAATTTCTTATATTAGCAATTACCATTACTATGGTATTAGCTGCTGAGGTAATTAATACTGCAATTGAAGCAACTATAGATATGTCCACTAATCACTATCACCCATTAGCTAAAATAGCTAAAAATGCAGCAGCAGGTGCAGTGTTAATTACTGCAATAAATGCTTTAGTAGTAGGGTATATTATATTTTGGGATAAGATTTCATTAATATCATATGATGTTATTCATAAGATGAAGGAATCAGAGCCTTATATGGTACTTATTGCATTAGTAGTTGTAATTATTGTAACACTAATAGTGAAATCCTATTTTGGAGAAGGTACTCCATTAAGGGGAGGTATGCCAAGTGGACATAGTGCATTATCCTTTTCAATAGCAACTGCTATATCATTAATTACAGAAGAACCTATATGTATAATGCTTAGTTATTTAATGGCGATAATAACAGCTCAGAGCAGAGTTGATTCAAATATTCATTCAGTTTTTGAAGTTGTTGTAGGAGCTTTATTCGGCACCTTGTTAACACTATTTATATTTACTATTTTTAAAATTTAATTAAAATGATGATAAAATCCTATAAGAATGCTATAATTTATTAAAGATAAATTATAATAAGATTTTATCTTAAATATCCTAAGTAAGTATTACTTACATCGGATTAAACTAGGAGGAAAAATGTTTAAATCAGGATTTGTAACCATTGTTGGTAGACCAAACGTTGGAAAATCAACTTTATTAAATGAAATAATGGGTGAAAAACTTTCTATAGTATCAAATAAGCCTCAGACAACTAGAAATAATATTCAAACAATATTAACCGGGGATGATTATCAAATTGTATTCGTTGATACTCCAGGAATACATAAGCCAAAGCATAAGCTAGGTGAATATATGGTTAATTCAGCTAAGGATTCAATAAAGGAAGTTGACCTTGTATTATTTTTAATAAACCCTGACGAAGAGATAGGAAGAGGAGATAAGTTTATAATTGAAACTTTAAAAAATCAAAAGGCGCCAGTATTCTTAGTGGTAAATAAAATAGATGAATTTACTCAAGAGAGGGTTGCTCAAACTCTTCAAATGTATTCTCAAGAAATGGACTTTAAAGAAATAATTCCTATATCAGCATTAAAAGGAAAAAATGTAGAAAAATTAATTAGTTTAATGGTAGATGCTATGCCAGAAGGACCTAAGTATTATCCAGATGATATGATAACTGATGTTCAAGAAAGATTTGTAGTATCAGAAATTATAAGAGAAAAGGCTTTAAGAACATTGAGAGAAGAAATACCTCATGGAATAGCAGTAGATATAATTCAAATGAAACAAAGTCCTAGTGGTACTTGGCATATTGAAGTAGATATGCTTTGTGAAAAAGATTCTCATAAAGGAATAATAATAGGCAAAAATGGTCAATGCTTAAAGAAGATAGGGGAATCAGCTAGATATGAAATAGAAAGATTCCTACATGAAAAAGTTAATTTAAAAATATGGGTAAAGGTTAGAAAAGAGTGGAGAGATAATCAAAACCTATTAAAGGAGCTAGGATATAAAAAGGTAAAGAAATAAGGGGATGATTTTTCTGTCACTACATAAGGTGAATGCTGTAGTTATAAAAACTATGGAATTTAAAGAAAATGATAAATTAGTATGGCTATATACAGATAAATTTGGAAAGATAACAGCTATAGCAAAGGGCGCTAGGAAAAGCAAAAATAAGCTATTTTCTATTACATTACCTTTGTGTTATGGAGAATATGTATTATTTAAGGGCAAAAATTTATATAATTTACAAGAAGGTAAAATAACAAGTTCTTTCCAAGGGTTATTAGATAATTTAGATAAGCTGACGTATTCATCTTATATTTGTGAACTAATAGATATATGTGTTGAAGAAGGAGAAGTAAATCACCATTTATTTAAGAGCTTTTTAACTTGTATGTATTTGTTAAATACAGATGTACTTGATTATGAAATGTTAATAAGATCCTTTGAACTTAAAATATTAAAGGAAACAGGATATGACTTAAACTTAGATTCATGTGTAAAGTGTGGTAAAAAAATATCTGTATCTAATTATATATCCCTTTCTAATTATGGTGGCGTTTGTGAGGAATGCTCTAGAGAACATGGTATTTATATTTCTAAACCAGCATATAATTCAATAAAGTTTTTACTTAAGACACCTATGGATAAGATATACAAACTAAATATAAATGATGATGTTAAAAAAGATATAAGAAAGGTAACGACTTTCATTATATCTTCAAATTATTCTAAAAAACCAAAAAGTCTAGAGATGTTAAATTATATAAGGGAGTGATTATTATGGAAATTACTTTAGAAAAAGTAGATCTAGTAAGAGAAAGAACAGGAGTTACTTATGCAGAAGCTAAAAATGCACTTGAAGTAGCTAATGGAGATGTGCTAGAAGCAATAATATACATTGAAAGTATAAAAGAAGAAGATGCAGAAGCAAATAGTAAAATTAAAGCTGAAAGTATAGATGAATTTAAGAAATGGCTTAAAGATCTAATTAATAAAGGGAATATAACTAGAATTAGAATTAGCAAAGATGAAAAAGAAATAGTAGATGTACCTGTTAATGCTGGTATAGCTGCAGGTGTAATTGCTATTATATTCCCACCAATTTTAGCCTTTGTATTAATTGCAGGAGTAGTAACACAAATAACAATTGAAATAACTAAAGCTGATGGTACTGTTGAAGTAGTTAATAAGTATATAAGCAAAGCTGTAGAAGATATAAAAGATGCAGCAAGTGGTGTAGCAGAAAAGGTAAAAAATAAAGTTGATGAAGTTAAAAAAGATAAATTTTCATCTGATGATTATACTGTGAATACTGATAAATCTAAAGATGAAAAAAATACAGAAGATAATTCTTTTACATATACTGTTAAGTTTGACGAAGATGAGGAAAATAGAGTAAAATAGAGATAAACAGTATTAAAACAAGAATAAAATTAAAGAAATGGAAATATTCGGCTAATATGAGTGATTATTCAGAAAATTAAGTATAGTCAAACTTTTATAAAATGATATAATTAGTATGTAAATATCAAACTAATCAAAATTATCTGAATATTTCCTGTAAACCTAGAAAGAGGGATAAATTTGAAATTATCAGAAAGGCAAGAAGAAATAGTAAGGATAGTTAAAAAAGGACAGCCTGTAACTAGTGAAGCATTAGCTGAAAGGCTAGGAGTAACTAGAGCAGCTCTAAGAGCAGATTTAGCTATTTTAACTATGATAGGAATACTAGATGCTAAGCCTAAGGTTGGTTATGTATATTTAGGAGAAGCTCAAAATACTAGGGTTTTAGAAAACTTGTCTAAAGTCTTAGCAGGAGAGATAATGTCAAAACCAGTTACTGTAAGTGAAGAAACTACAGTGTACGATGCAATCGTATTCTTATTCTTAAATGATGTAGGAACTTTATTTATAGAAAGCGACGGGGCCTTAGTTGGTGCTGTTTCTAGAAAAGACTTTTTAAAAAATGCTATTGGTGGAACAGATATAAATAAAGTTCCAGTTGGAGTAATAATGACAAGAATGCCAAACATAATTTGTGGGTATGCAGATGATAGTGCTTATGATTTGGCAAAAAAAATTATTGAACATGAAATAGATAGTATTCCAATAGTTGAAAAAATAGAAACATCATCAAAGGAAAAAGCAAAACTAAAGATTATTGGTAAAATTTCAAAAACTAATATAACAAAGCTTTTTGTTAAATTAGGTGAGGGTAATTAAATTTAAATGGGTAGCTACAGTATAAACATACTGTTAGTATATATATCAATTCGATTGAACGGAGGAGTATTGAGATGGAGAAAAAGAAGTACGTTTACCTTTTTAATGAAGGAAATGGGTCAATGAAAAACCTTCTAGGAGGTAAAGGAGCAAATTTATCAGAAATGATTCTACTAGGAATTCCTGTACCACAAGGATTCACAGTTACAACAGAAGCTTGTAATAAATATTACGAGGATGGAAAAGTAATTGCACCAGAAATTATTGAAGAAATTCATCAAAAGATATCTGATTTAGAAGAGTTAACAGGTAAAGAATTTGGAAGCTTAACTAAACCATTATTAGTATCAGTAAGATCAGGTGCTAGAGTATCAATGCCAGGTATGATGGATACAGTTTTAAATCTTGGTTTAAATGATAAATCAGTTATTGCTATGGCAGATTTAACTAACAACCCAAGATTTGCTTACGATTCATATAGAAGATTCATTCAAATGTTCTCTGATGTTGTTATGAATATAGAAAAGAGATTATTTGAGAATCTAATAGATGAACTTAAAGAAGAAAAAGGTGTTGAATTTGACACTGATTTAACTGCTGATGATTTAAAGGTTTTAGTTGAAAGATATAAAGAACTTTATAAAAAAGAAAAAGGGGAAGAATTCCCACAAGATCCTAAAACTCAATTAATTGAATCTATAACAGCTGTATTTAGATCATGGAACAATCCAAGAGCTATAGTTTATAGAAGATTAAATGATATTCCAGGTGAATGGGGTACAGCAGTAAACGTTCAAGAGATGGTATTTGGTAATAAGGGAGAAACTTCAGGAACAGGTGTTGTATTCTCAAGAGACCCTGCAACTGGAGAAAATGTAATATATGGTGAATACTTAATGAATGCTCAAGGAGAAGATGTTGTTGCTGGTATAAGAACACCACTTCCAATATCAAGATTAGAAGAGCAAAATCCAGTTATATACAAACAATTTACAGATATAGTTCATACATTAGAGCATCACTACAGAGATATGCAAGATATGGAAATAACAATTGAAGAAGGTAAGCTTTACTTCTTACAAACAAGAAATGGTAAGAGAACAGCTCAAGCAGCTTTAAAAATAGCTGTTGATTTAGTTGAAGAAGGAATGTTAACTAAAGAACAAGCAATTTTAAAAGTAGAACCAAATCAATTAGACTCATTACTTCACCCAGCTTTCCACACTGAAGATTTAAAGAAAGCTGAACCAATAGCTAAGGGACTTCCAGCATCTCCAGGAGCTGCATGTGGTAAAATTGCATTTACTGCAGAAGAAGCTAAGGAAAGACACGAAAAGGGAGAAAGCGTTGTTTTAGTAAGACTTGAAACTTCACCAGAAGACATTGAAGGTATGATAGCTGCTGAAGGTATATTAACTGTAAGAGGTGGTATGACATCTCATGCTGCAGTTGTTGCTAGAGGTATGGGAACTTGCTGTGTTGCTGGATGTGGAACATTAAAAGTTAATGAAGAAGCTAAAACATTAGAAGTTAACGGAAAAGTTTATACTGACAATGATTATATATCTATAGATGGATCAACTGGTAATGTATATGGAGAAGCTGTTGCTACAGTAACACCAGAAATATCAGGACACTTTGCTACATTTATGGCATGGGCAGATGAAATAAGAAAATTAAAGGTTAGAACTAATGCTGACTCTCCAAGAGATACAGTTCAAGCAGTTGAATTTGGAGCAGAAGGTATTGGATTATGTAGAACTGAGCATATGTTCTTTGCAGAAGATAGAATTATGGCAGTTAGAGAAATGATAGTTGCTAAAAACGAAGAGCAAAGAAGAAAAGCTCTTGAAAAATTACTTCCAATGCAAAGAGAAGACTTTGTTGGTATATATGAAGCCTTAGAAGGAATGCCAGCAACTATAAGATTCTTAGATCCACCACTACATGAGTTCTTACCTCATAATGATGAAGATATTCAATCTTTAGCTAATGAGCTAGGAATAACTTTTGAAGAATTAAAAGCAACTGTTAATGAATTACATGAATTCAATCCTATGATGGGACATAGAGGATGTAGATTAGCAGTTTCTTATCCAGAAATAGCTGAAATGCAAACTAGAGCAGTAATAGAAGCTGCAATAGAAGTTAAAAATAATAAGGGCTATGATATAGTTCCAGAAATAATGATTCCTCTTGTTGGAGAAGTTAAAGAATTAAAATATGTTAAAGATATAGTAGTTAAAACTGCTGAATCTGTAATGGCAGAAAAGGGAACTAAGTTAGAATACAAGATTGGTACTATGATTGAAATTCCAAGAGCTGCATTAACAGCAGACGAAATTGCTAAGGAAGCAGATTTCTTCTCATTTGGTACAAATGATTTAACTCAAATGACATTTGGATTCTCAAGAGATGATGCTGCTAAGTTCTTAGGAAGCTACTATGAAAACAAGATTTATGAACAAGATCCATTTGCTAAGCTAGATCAAACTGGAGTTGGTCAATTAGTTAAAATGGCTGCTGAAAAAGGAAGATCAGTTAAACCAGGTCTTAAGCTTGGAATATGTGGAGAGCATGGTGGAGATCCATCATCAGTAGAATTCTGTCACAACATAGGTTTAGACTATGTATCATGTTCACCATTTAGAGTTCCAATTGCTAGATTAGCTGCTGCTCAAGCACAAGTAAGAAATAAAAGATAATAATTAAAAAAGCTACCCACAGGGTAGCTTTTTTAATGCATAATGCATAATGCGTAATGAATAATTATGGATGTAATTCCTTTGGAATTACTAAAAAATATATATTTTAGAAACTCCTAGCGGAGTTTCTTATTTAATTTTACATTTTAACATTATAATGGCGTCTAAAGGTATTTATTAGTTCGTAAGTAAAATCTAATTGATGTTTACTTTTATGAAGTCCTTTTTCCATTAAGGAAATAAAAGAATTCTTATTACATTTCCTAATATTTTTATAATAATCTCTAGATAATTTCCAAAACTTTTGTGGAAAAGCAATGTAAGCTATAATAAATTTTAAATCAGAATCAGTCAATTCATTTTCAGTAATATAAGAATCAAGCACTTCTAAAGTTAAGTTAATCTGCCAATTAGTATTTTCTCTTTTTAATAATCTTCTTAAAAAGTAGGAGATATCCCTAGCTGAAAAATCCATTTTACATTTATCAAAATCTATTAAAGAAATATCATTATTAGAAATTAGAATATTTTTATTTACATAATCTCCATGACAAAGAGAACGTGATAAATTATCTAAATTAATTGATGAAGAAACTTCAAAGGATAATTTTGCAAGTTCTAAGTTGTCATCTATATTATCTAAAAATAATTTTGAAAATCTGTCATTGTATCTGTGTGCATTATTAATGCTTAATAATAACTGGTTAAAATGTTTTGATATAGACTCACTATAATTTTCAAATCCTTCTCTATTTGCACTCCCATCTATAGGTGAAAAATTTCTAGAAGTCTTATGTAATTTACCAAGAGTTTTAGAGGATAATATAACATGGTTTTTATTATCAAAATCACATTTTTCTCCATTAATCCAAGGAGTTAAAATGAATAGCATATTCTTATATTTTACATATCTACTACCAGTAATTGTTGGAAGTAATTTAGGAACATGAATTCCATTTCTATAGCACCACTCCATAGTTGAATAGACATATAAAAGATTTTCTTCATTATAATATACTTTCTTTAAACAATAGGTTTGATTATTATAATCTATTTTATAAACAGCTCTTTGTTTTTCAGTATTTTTAAATTTAACATTAATAACAGAAGAATTTTCTAAGTTATAATAAATTAATATATTATTCTTTAATTCATCTATTGGAAGTAATTCATCATTTATATTTAGAAGTAAGCTTTCCATTATTCTCTCCTTTATAATTACTTATTATTAAGATATTAATTAAAAAAAGAAAATATTCTAGGTATTAAATATATTACTTATAAATATGTTTAAATAGAGGAAAATAGAGAAAAATATAGAATATGTTATATAGAGGTGAGATAGATGAATGTAAGAGAAAAAATGGAAGATATTGAAAGGTTGACATTAATTTCTCAAGCCCAATTTAGTAGTAATACACTAGGAAGAAAAATTAAAGAAGAAAGTGACCCAATGAGAACTTGTTTTATGGTGGATAGAGATAGGATAATTCACAGCAAATCCTTTAGACGATTAAAGCATAAGACACAAGTTTATATAAAAACCTTTGGTGACCATTACAGAACAAGATTAACTCATACATTAGAAGTATCTCAAATAGCAAGGACAATAGGACTAGGTATAGGATTAAATGAGCAGTTAATAGAAGCAATTGCAGTAGGACATGACTTAGGTCATGCAGCCTTTGCTCATAATGGAGAAGAAGTTTTAAATTCCTTTTTAGATGAGGGATTTAGACATAATGAGCAAAGTGTTAGAGTAGTAGAAAAATTAGAAAAGAACGGCAAAGGCTTAAATTTGTCAGAAGAAGTAATAGATGGAATATTACATCATAGTGGTTTAAGTAATAACAATAATAATAAAGCTAAAACCTTAGAAGGAAGAGTTCTTAAAGTAAGTGATAAAATAGCTTATTTAAATCATGATATAGATGATTCAATAAGAGCAGGCCTTTTAAGTGAGGATGTATTACCTAAGGAAGTAAAAAAGGTGTTAGGAGATACCCATTCAAAAAGAATAAAAACTTTAGTCACAGATGTAGTCATAAATACTACTGAAGCTATAAAGAATAATAAAATTGATATAGCATTTAGTGATGAAGTTTGGGAAGCTATGACGGAATTAAGAAGATTTATGTTTAAAAATGTATATCTAGGGGATATTTTAAAGGTAGAAAGAAATAAGGCGAAATTTGTACTAGAAAATTTAATAGAGCATTATTATAAGCATGTTGATGAACTACCGGAACTATATAAGGAAATAGCAGAAAAAGAAGGAATAAAAAGGGCTGTTGCAGACTATATATCAGGAATGAGTGATGATTATTGCTTAAATACCTTTAATTCTATATTTGTTCCTAAATTAGTAATATATTAATGTTCAGGATAAAATAATTTTTAAAGATTGAAGGAATTTTAACGGTGATAAAGAATATAAATAAAGAAGCTTTAATAAAAAAAATAAAAAAAATTTTTTTTAAGAAGGATTTCTATAAAAAATGTCGAATTAAATATAAGTTGACGAAAATTATTAGTAAGGAGGTGAATCTCCTTGCAGATTTCTGAAGAGATTCTAGAAAAAATTAAAGAAGAAAATGACATCGTTGATGTTATATCTGAATCAGTTAGGCTGAAAAAAACTGGAAGAAGCTTTTCAGGGCTATGTCCATTTCATAATGAAAAATCACCTTCATTTTCTGTTTCACAAGAAAAACAAATATATAAATGTTTTGGCTGTGGTGAATCAGGAAATATAATTACTTTTGTTATGAAAAATAAAAATATGAATTTTATAGATGCTGTAAAATATTTAGCAGATAGGGCTAACATATTATTAGAGGATGAAACTAGAGTAAATCCAACTGCCAAAAAGAAAGAATTACTTTATAAAGTAAATGTAGAAGCGGGTAGGTTTTTTTACTCAAATTTAAGGTCCGATAAAATAGCAATGGAATATTTCTTAAATAGAGGAATAAGGCAAGAAACTATAAAACGATTTGGTTTAGGATATGCAAAGGATAGTTGGAACAGCTTATTGTTCCATCTGAGAAAACAAGGCTTTAGTGAAAATATATTGTTAGAAGCAGGATTAGTTTTAACTTCCCAAAAGACTGGTAATAAATACGATAGATTTAGAAATAGAGTAATGTTTCCAGTTTTTGATTATAGAGGAAAGGTAATAGGATTTGGAGGAAGGGTTTTAGATGATTCTAAACCTAAATATTTAAACTCTCCAGAAACCTTAGTTTTCCAAAAGGGAACTAATTTATACGGTTTAAACTTTGCAATCAAAAGTAACATGAAGGAAAGATACTTCATTATGGTAGAAGGATATATGGACTTAATTACCTTGCATCAATATGGAATTACTAATGTAGTAGCTTCATTAGGAACTGCATTAACTGTAAATCAAGCAAGGTTATTAAAAAGATATGCAGATAAGGTAATAATATCTTATGATGCAGATATAGCTGGGCAAACAGCTACTCTTAGGGGATTAGAAATACTAAAGGATGCGGGTTTTGATGTGAGAGTATTAAGCATCCCACAAGGAAAAGATCCAGATGAGTATGTAAGAAGCAATGGGAAAGATGCATTTATTAAACTAATAAATGAAGCAGAAGGATTAGTAGAATACAGAATAAAAAAAGCTGGAGAAAACATAAATTTCAAAGATAGTAATGACTTAATAAAATATGGTAAGAAAGTTACAGAAATTTTAGCGAAAGTAAATCCAGTAGAAAAGGATATTTATATTAAAAAAATATCTGAAAATACAGGTATAAGGGAACAAGCTTTGTATGACTTATTATCTAGAGAAATGACAAAAAACATTCAAAATCAAGAATTTATGAATAATAAGGAAGAAAATGGAACAAAATTATATAAGGAGCCTGCTTTTATAAAGGCTGAAAGATCCTTATTAAAATTATGTTTTAATGAAGAGTATCTTGATTATATTGTTAATTTAATAAGCCAAGATGAGTTAATTCTTCCAGAACATAAAGAGATTTTTTCTATCATTAAAGATGCTAAAAAGGGAAATATAAATAATATAGAAAACTTTTTAGAATCCAAATGTACAAATATAAAAACCCTTGAGGAAATTGTTAAAATAAATGAACAGCAAGTCCTTATAGGTAAAGATAATAAAAAATTAATTCAGGATTTAATAAAACAGATAGATAGTTATAAGTTAAACGAAAGATTGAAAGAATTAAAACAAAGACAAAAGCTTTTAGAATCACAAGGAAAGATTGAAGAATCAATACAAATTGCTATTGAGTTAAATAATTTGATGAGAAGCTAAAGAGAGGTGTAGGTACAGTTGGCAATAACGGAAGGAGGTCAAAATATGTTGGATGAAAAAACAAAAGCTAAGCAAGTTAAGAAGGAAAATGAAGATAGAAGTAATAAGATGAATATAGTTAAGAACTTGCTTGATAAAGGGAAGAAAAGTGGTACTTTAACATATAAAGAAATAATGGATGAACTTGAAAATATAGATTTAGGTCCAGAACAAATTGAAAAGATTTATGAAGTGTTAGAGTCTATGGGAATAGAAGTTATAGGTGAACCAAGTGGTGAAGAAGAAGTAGAAGAAGAATTAGATTTAACTATTCCAGAAGGTATTGCTATTGATGACCCAGTTAGAATGTACTTAAAAGAAATAGGAAAAGTTCCTCTATTATCATCAGAAGAAGAAATAGAGTTAGCAAATAGAATTGAGCAAGGTGACCAAAGAGCTAAAAAGAAATTAGCAGAAGCCAACTTAAGATTAGTTGTAAGTATTGCTAAAAGATATGTTGGTAGAGGTATGTTATTCTTAGACCTTATCCAAGAAGGAAACTTAGGTTTAATCAAAGCTGTAGAAAAGTTTGATTATAGAAAAGGCTTTAAATTCTCAACTTATGCTACATGGTGGATAAGACAGGCGATTACAAGAGCAATTGCTGACCAAGCGAGAACCATTAGAATACCAGTTCATATGGTAGAAACTATAAATAAATTAATAAGAGTTCAAAGACAATTATTACAAGAATTAGGTAGAGATCCATTCCCAGAAGAAATCTCAAAAGTAATGGATTTACCAGTAGATAAGGTTAGAGAAATTCAAAAAATTGCTCAAGAGCCAGTATCTTTAGAAACACCTATAGGTGAAGAAGAAGATTCACATTTAGGAGATTTTATACCAGATGATGATGCTTTAGCACCTGCAGAAGCAGCTGCATTTACAATGCTTAAGGAGCAACTAATAAATGTCTTAGATACTTTAACTCCAAGAGAAGAAAAGGTATTAAGATTAAGATTTGGTTTAGATGATGGTAGAGCAAGAACTCTAGAAGAAGTTGGTAAAGAATTCAACGTAACTAGAGAAAGAATAAGACAAATTGAAGCTAAGGCACTTAGAAAATTAAGACACCCTTCAAGAAGTAAAAAATTAAAGGATTATTTAGATTAGCACCTACTGGTGCTAATTTTAATTTAGCAAGGAGAAGAAATATATGGAACTAAGCAAAAGATTAAATTTTATAATTAATAACATTGATAAAACATCAGTTTTAGCAGATATAGGAACTGACCATGGTTATATTCCTTTATATGCTACACAAAATGGCATATGTGATAAGGCTATAGCTATAGATATAAATAAAGATCCTTTAGATAAGGCAAGACTTAATGCTATTTTAGAGGGAGCTGGAGATGAATTAGAATTCAGACTTGGAGATGGATTAAATCCTTTAGAAAAAGATGAAGTAGAAGCAGTAATAATTGCTGGTATGGGTGGAAACTTAATTAGAGACATACTTGAAGAAAGCATTGATAAAGTAACTTCTTTAAATTACTTAATACTAGTACCTGCACAAAATCCAGAAGTATTAAGAGAATACCTTTATAATAATGATTATGAAATAATATCTGAAAATCTTTGTGAGGAAGATGGAATATATTATGAATTATTTAAGGTTAGAAAAAAAGAAGGAGAATCAATGGGATTAGATTCAATATATTATGAAATAAGCCCTAAATTATTAATGCAAAAACATCCATTAATGAAGGACTATTTAAATTCAAAAGTAGATAATTATAAAAAAATACTTAGTTTTATAACAGAAAGCACTGTAAGTGCTAGAGATAGAAGGGCAGCAGTAGAAGAAAAAATCAATATAATTTCAAATATGATTAATTATTTATAAGGAAGTTTTATTATGAAGAGGGTAAAAGATATTATTAATATAATGGAGGATTTTGCTCCAGTTAATTTAAAAGAAGATTTTGATAATGTAGGGTTAATGGTTGGTGATAAGGAAAAAGAAGTTGAAAGAATTCTTTTAGCTTTAGATTGTACTTTAGAAGTAATAGAAGAAGCAAAGGAAAAGAATGTAGATTTAATAATTACTCATCATCCCTTACTATTTAAAAAGCCAAGCACTATAACTACAGATACTTTAGTTGGTAAAAAAATTATAGAGCTTATTAAAAATGATATAAGTCTATACTCTAGTCATACCAATTTAGATTCAGCTAGTGGTGGCTTAAATGAAACTATAATAAATATATTAGGCTATGAATCTAAAGAACTTATTGAAACAAATAAAAATGCTAGAAATTCAAATGAAGGGCTAGGTAGATTTATTAGATTAGATAAAGAGATATTCTTAGAAGATTTAATAAGAGAAGTGAAAGAAAAATTAAACATAAGTGGATTAAAGGTAGTAAAGGCTTCAGATAAGGTGAAAAATATTGCTGTAATTAATGGGAGTGGAAGTAGCTTTTTTGATATAGCTTATAAAAAAGGTGCTGATTGTATAATAACAGGAGATACTACTTACCATTTTGCAAGTGATTATAAGGAAATGGGAGTTTCTATAATAGATACAGGACATTTCTTATCTGAATGGATAGTTTTCTTAGAAGTAATAAATAAACTGAAAGATAAACTTAACGAAGTAGAAATTATTATTTCTAAACATAGTGAAGATCCATATACCTTTGCATAATTTATTTATACTTTAGTTTAAATAAAAATAATTTTTCCTAAGTTTATAAAAAATTTCTTTTATATATTTAAAATAGCTGTGGACGAAATTTAGTTCACAGCTATTTTAAATTAAGGATTTCATGATAACTTTTTATAGTATAACACATAGAATAATAATAGGATAACAATTTAGGAGATGTTTTATGAGTAAATCTTATTATAAAAAGAAAAGAGGATCATGGACAAAAGTATTCCAAGATGGAATTAAGGATATATTAGATGGTATAGGGAAAAATATTAGCTCAGGTGGACCAATATTTTTTAGAAACTGTATTAATCCAGCTGCAAGATTAGTAATATTTATACTTTTAATATTGACACTTTTACTCTCAGGAATAGGATTTTATACTTGGATTATTCTACTTATGTTAGTATTAATACTTCAATTTGTTTAAATTGTAAAAAAATTCATTTGTATTATTTATAAAGTTATGATAATATAAGTTTTGCGAGTAAGACGTGCAATCGCTGCTAGACTTAGATCTAGGAGAGGAAAGTCGGAGCTCCATAGGGCAGGGTGCTGGATAACGTCCAGTCAAGGCGACTTGAAGGAAAGTGCAACAGAGAGATACCGCCTAACTCATTGTAATTAATTATAATGTGTTAGGTAAGGGTGGAAAGGCGAGGTAAGAGCTCACCAGCATCATGGTGACATGATGGCTATGTAAACCCCACTTGGAGCAAGGTCGAATAGGGAAACATTTAGGGGTTGCCCGCCCCGTTTCCGGGTGTACCGCTTGAGCTTATTGGTAACAATAAGCCTAGATAGATGATTGCTTAATACAGAACTCCGCTTATGGCTTGTCTCGTACATGAAAAACACTAGGTTAATGCCTAGTGTTTTTCTTTTTTTATAATAAATATAAGAACAATAAAAAATAATACGTACGAAAAATGGTTAAAAATTGAATGAAAATAGTTGACTATATGTTGATTTGAAAATAAAATAGAATTGTGACTTGTTAAATTATAGATTATCCACCCCTATATTTAACAAGAAAAAAATCTACAATAAGTAGATAGCACCTAATTTCATTAATATTAGGTGCTATTCTTAATTTAAAGTCAGAATATGAATAAAATTTATTTTTACGTGGAATAATAATTTCATTGAAAAAATAGAGGTGAAAATAATGTTATTTATTATACTGACAGCATGGTTAATTGGAGTAGCACTTATCTTAGTATTTTTTAAAGGTGCTAGTAAAAAGGAAAAAAATATATAAGTAGATACTAGTGTAAATAAAATAGAATATAAATTACTACTAAGAACTCTAGAGATAGAGTTCTTTTCATTATAAAATAAAAGCTATTTTTATTAATAAAGGTTACAAATATTCATTTCTGTAAATATGATGTATATATAAATATAACTAAAGTATTTAATATAGTTAATTTAGGAAGGGATATTAGTATGGAAAATTTGTTTACTATATTAATAGTTGCATTAATAGCTGAAAGTGTATGGGAAACATTAAAAATGACTTGGCAACAAGGTAAGATATGTATAGATAGAATAGGAGCTTTAATTGTGTCTTTAGTTATTTGTTTTGGGGTAAGGCTAGATATATTAAGCTTACTTGAAGTTAAAAGCACAATACCTTATTTAGGAATAATATTAACTTCTATTTTAATATCTAGAGGATCTAATTTTATTCATGATTTATTGGTAAAGATAGGAAAAGGTAAATCTTAAAAAATATGATTAATGATTAAGGGTTAGTTTTTATTACTAACCCTTTTCTATATTTTCTTATAAAATTAAATATAACAATGCCAGGTAGAAAAGCAGTATGTAAAATATCTACCTGGCAAAAAATAATTAACTACTAAATATATGATAAAGTAAAGACAAGTTTTATGTCAAACTAATATTTTTTTATTAAAATAAAGATTTTAATTTATTTTAATAGGTATTATTAATAAATATTAACTACTTGAATTATAAAGTCAGGATAATTATACTGAAAATATAGAATAATATAAGAAAGGTGATTATTATGAAAAATTTATTTACCCCTTATGAAATTAAAGGGCTTAAATTAAAAAATAGAATAGTTTTACCTCCAATGTGCCAATATTCTGTAGAAAAAAAAGATGGAATAGCTACAGATTGGCATTTCGTTCATTATGTAAGTAGAGCAGTAGGAGGAACAGGATTAATTATTATTGAAATGACAGATGTTGAACCTGATGGACGTATTAGTGATTATGATTTAGGGTTATGGTGTGATGAACAAATAGAGCCTTTAAAGAGAATAGTTGATGAATGTCATAAATATGGAGCAAAGGTAGCTATACAAATTGCACATGCTGGTAGAAAGGCAGAGGATGCAGAAGTTCCAGTAGCACCATCAGCAATAGCCTTTGATGAAACTTATAAAATTCCAAGAGAGTTAACTACTGATGAAGTAAAGGAAATGGTTGAAAAGTTTAGAATGGCAACTAGACGTGCTATAAAGGCTGGATTTGATGCCATTGAAATTCATGGAGCACATGGCTACTTAATACATCAATTTCATTCACCGTTAACCAATAAGAGGAAGGATGAATATGGAAAAGATTTAACTAAATTTGGAGTAGACATAATAAAAGCTGCTAAAAGTGAAATGCCAGAAGATATGCCATTGTTAATGAGAATTTCTGCTGTTGAGTATGTAGAAGGTGGGTATGGCATAGAAACTTCAACTAAGCTTGCTAAGGCTTATAAAGAAGCTGGAGTGGATGTATTCCATATAAGTTCTGGAGGAGAAGGACCAATAGGATCAAATGGAGCTCCAGGCAGCAATGCAGGTTATCAAGTGCCATTAGCTAAAGCAATAAAAGAAAATCTAGATATTGATGTAATTGCAGTAGGTAAATTAGATGAACCAGAATTTGCAAATTCAGTAATAGAGAATGAAGAAGCTGACTTAGTAGCTATAGGAAGAGCAATGCTTAGAAATCCTTATTGGACATTTGAAGCTGCTATTAAACTTAAAAAGAAAACACAAATTCCAAAACAATATACAAGAGGTTTTACCAGAAATATACAAGAGGAATAGGTGATATTAATGAGAAGTATAAAGTATCCTGCAATTTATAAACATTTTAAAAATAATTATTATGCTGTAATGTCTGTAAGTAAAAAAATTAAAGATGAAGTTATAGACAATAATAAAATCTTATTACAAGGATATCATACAGAATTAAATAAATTAATAAATATCTATAAAATAGGAGATTTATATTATCATGATAATGTATTTGAAGATAGTTTAGTTTTATATAAAGCTCTTTATGATGATAAAGGTATTTATGCTAGACCTATAGATATGTTTTTAAGCGAAGTAGATAGGAATAAGTATCCAGATGTAGAACAAAAATATAGATTTGAGTTATTTAACTAAGAAAAAGAAGGAGCTGTCTCGTAAATGATTTTTTATCATTTACGTAGACGGTCCTTTTTTTATTATTTATACATGATTATTTTTAATTTTTATGGTAATGGTTGCTATTTACAATTATTTTGGAGACAACAAATA
>JAEXLD010000055.1 GCA_023445445.1 Bacillota bacterium | reverse complement strand
GTACAGGAAGAACTCTTCACCCAGATAATATGGCTGCAGGTCCAGCTTCATATGGTATGACAGATACTATGGGAAGAATGCATTCAGATGCACAATTTGCAGGAGCTTCTTCAGTTCCAGCTCACGTTGAAATGATGGGACTTATAGGCATGGGGAACAATCCAATGGTAGGAGCTACTGTTGCAGTTGTTGTTGCTATCGAAGAAGCAATGAAATAAAAAATGAAATTTTGTTTAACAAAAATAAAGTTCTGAACACAATAAAAAAGTTTTGAAAAATAGAGTCTTATTGGAAACTATTATGTTTTCATATAAGACTCTTTTTATTTTATTAATAGAACGTTAAATTTTAACCTAATAAATTTAATATTTTATAATAAAAATATACTATTTTTGAGAATCTATAACTAAAATATATTAAATAGAATAATATATTGATTAACAAAGCATTTCGATATAATATTTTACTATAGAAGTAAATATTTGGAAATATTAAAAAGAGGTGAAGAAAATGGGATTTATTAAAGCTTTTACAGGCGCAATTGGTGGTACTTTTGCTGATCAGTGGAAAGACTACTACATGCCGAGAACTGACATTCCTTCAACAGCTGGTTTATTTCAAGCGGTACCAAGAGGACAAAATAATGGACGTGGAGCAAATACAAAGGGAAATGATAATATCATTAGTAATGGCAGTAAGATTGTAGTGCCAGAAGAAACGGCGCTTATTACACTGCAAGATGGGGCAATAACTGGAATAATAGCTGAGCCAGGAGGATTTATTTTCACATCAAATGACTCAAATTCACAAACGATTTTTGAGGGTGATGGAATTATGTCATCTTTGATAAAATCAAGCTGGGAAAAAATGAAGTTTGGTGGTCAAGCAAACTCTCAACAATTAGCATTTTATATTAATTTAAAGGAGATACCTAACAATAAATTTGGTACTCAAGCTGAAATTTACTGGGATGATGCCTATTTTGGAACACAAGTAGGAGCCTTAGTTAGAGGAACTTATACTTTAAAGATTGTTGATCCTTTATTGTTTGTAAAGAATTTTGTTCCAGCAAAATATTTACAAGCTTCTGCAGCAGTATTTGATTTTAACGATATGGATAATGATGCTGGTGAACAACTTTTCAATGAGGTTGTAGGTACATTATCAGCTGCTTTTTCAAATTATACAAATGATCCAAAGATGGGAAATCGTATTTCTAAAATACAAGGAGACCAAATTGGATTTGCTAAGGCTATGTCACAGGCTGTAGAAGATGCCTATCAATGGAAAACTGACCGTGGACTTGAAATAGTTAAAACGGCAATACTTGCTATAGAATATGATGAAGATACTAAAGTATTAATGAGTGATGTTAAGAAAGCAGATGCACTATCTGGGGCACGTGGAAATTCATTTATGCAACAAGCAGCAGCACGCGGAATGCAAAATGGTGGTGGAGCTAATATGGCATTTATGGGTATGGGCTTTAATGCTGCTAATGGAATGATGGGGGGAATGAAACAAGAAGCAACACAATCAAGTTATCAACCTTCCTTTGGACAACAATCAACTGAAGAACAAATTCAAGAGGAAAGCCCAAAAAACCAACAATCAGCACCTTCACAAGATGATCCAGTAGCTAGATTATTACAAATGAAAAAGCTTCTTGATGCAGGGGCAATTTCACAAGAAGAATATGACTTATTAAAAGCAAAAATATTGGGGTTATAATATTATGGAAAAAGATTATAGCAACAATGAAAATACTTTACTTGAAGAAATTAGAATTATAGAAACAGATATTGGTGCTGAAGATGGACAAGATAAGTGCCCTAAATGTGGAGCTACAGATATAAAACTTAATATTAAAACTGGACAGTTAAAATGTAATTTTTGTCGACATGAATTTCAACAAGAAAAATTAGTTGAATTAGAAAGGGATATAAGTAATATACAAGGACAAGTTATTGGGTCAGGACTTCAAGATATTTTAGAAGATACTGATGATATTATAACATTAAAATGTAGTAGCTGTGGTGCTGAAGTAGTAATAGATACTGCAGAGGTAACTCAAGCTAGATGTCACTGGTGCAGAAATACCTTATCAATAAATCAACAAATTCAAAATGGTAGTATTCCAGATTTAGTATTACCCTTTAACATTACAAAAGAAAATGCTGAAAAAGAAATTAAAAATTTCGTTGGAAAAAGGAAATTTTTTGCTAATCCTAAATTTAAGAAAGAGTTTACTACAGACAATATCATGGGGATTTATCTTCCATATGTAATAGTTGATATAAATGCTCATGCGAGTTTTCATGGAAAAGGAGAACGATTAGTTAGAAAATATAATAGTGGAAGTAAAGACAATAAAAAGACTTATTATGATGCAGATTTATATGAAGTTAAAAGAGAATTTGATTTAATTATTGATGATTTATCTGTAGAATCTAGTTCTGATAAATTAAATAAAAATGAATCAGATAAAACTAATAATATAATAAATTCAATAATGCCATTTGACGTAGAAAATTCTGTGAAATGGAATGCAAATTATTTAAAAGGATATTCGTCGGAAAAAAGGGACACTAATATTAAAGAAATTAAATCTATTGTTGATATCCAAGCAAAAGATATTGCTAGATTTTCAGCAAATGACACATTAAAAGAATATGATCGTGGTGTTGCTTGGGAATCTGAAGAACTTGATATTAAAGGACAGCTATGGAAGTCTGCATATTTACCAGTATGGTTATATAGTTATCAGGAAATTAAAGGTACTAAAAAGTTACTTCATTACGTTGCTGTCAATGCTAGAACAAAAGAAACCATGGGAAGTGTGCCAATAAATATTCCTAGACTATTTTTAGTATCATTTTTAGTTGAAATATTGGGAGTTATCTTAATGTTATTTTGGGATTTTGATTATAATTGGATTTTCTTATTATCTGGATTTCTATATTATATATTAATATTTTCAATATACCGTAATTCTAATGCTAGACATAAACATGAAACTGAAACAAAAGCGAATATGAAAGATTTAATAAAAGTTGATAGATTTATAAAATCTAAAAAGGGCCTTGAAAACGCAATTATGGTAGGTGCAAATAATAAAAATGTAAAAGGTTAAAGGGCTAGTAATAAAGTATTTTATGATTTCAACTTATATATTCATATTATTTTTTTAAAAAAGGACATATCAAATAATCATTTCTTTAAAGGGATATATAATTATACGTAGAACTATATATAAAAGGAGTGATATTATGATAGATAAAGATATACAAATTGAAGATATGGCTAAAAAGGCATTAGAAACACTAAGATGCCCAGTATGTAATTCTGATAATTTTATGGCAAATTATAATATTACAGCAAAAGTTCCAGTAGATAGAGAAGATAATCAAATTAATGGGGATATATCTCCTTCAATAGAATTTACATGCTTGGAATGTGGGAATATAGTTTCCATGAATGCAGATATATTAGCTAAAAGAGTAATAGAGAGTTAAAAAAAGAATCCTATTTATAGGATTCTTTTTTTATGAGAAAATTTGCAATTAGATTTTATAGATAAAAATAGAAATTTAACAACTTAAAATTAGTCTTTGAAATAATAAAATAATTCCTAAAAAAATATTAATATGATTTTTTATATAAGAATAATTGGAATTTTATTAAATATAATATATTAATGGTAAGTTAGCATTTTTCCTTATATTTTAATAAATTAGTGAAATATTAAGGATTTATAGTAACAAATAGTAAAAAAATATAGAAAAAATTGAAAAATTCGAAAAATACATATTGACATTCAATACGCTATAATGTATTATTTGTATAAATTAGCAATGAAGTTGAGTTTAACTATTTAATACCATTATAGGGAGAATATAGTGAATTCAATTTTTATTTTAATATTGTTAATTTATATATTCAGATATATAGATAATAATATTTAAAAATACCCATATAAAATATTCTTTTTTATGGATGCAAGAAAATTATTTGAATTAAAGGAGGTTTATAAAAGCGAAATAATAATTTTTATACTTAATTATAAATACTAAATAAGTAATATTAAAAAGGGGGAAATTTTAATGAAAAAGAAATTAGTTTCATTACTTGCACTAGGTTTAAGTTGCATGATGATACTTGGAGGTTGTGGAAAAAAGACAACTGAAGAAGCAGGAAATAATGCAGGAAAGGATAGTGAACAAGTACTAAATACTATTTATTTTGATGTTGCAACATTAGATACTAATGCTGTTACAGATAATCAAAGTTCATCTATTCTTAATGCAGTACAAGAAGGTTTAGTTAGAATTGAAAACAACGGTAAAGGTGATGAAATAGTACCAGCTGGGGCAGAAAAATGGGAAACATCAGATGACGGTTTAACATGGACATTCAATCTAAGAAAAATGAATTGGTCAGATGGAAAGCCAGTAGTAGCACAACATTATGTTGATTCATTCCAAAGAATATTAAATCCTGATAATGGATTTGCATATTCATTCTTAGCTTATGATATTGCAGGAGCAGAAGAATATAATACAGGTAAGGGATCTCTAGATGCTGTTGGAATAAAAGCACTTGATGATTATACTTTAGAATTTAAATTAAAGCATCCAGTGCCATACTTTGTATCAAAAGTATCTTATACAGTTTTCCATCCAATTAGATTAGATGTTATTGAAAAATTAGGTGACAAATATGCTAGTGAAATTAAAGATACAGTATATAATGGACCTTTTAAGATAGAAAGCTGGGATAATGGAAACTCAATGGTATTAGTTAAAAATGATACTTATTGGGATGCTGAAAATGTATATCTTGATAAAATAAGTATGACAGATATTAAAGAATTCGCAACTCAAGCTCAGTTATTTGAAGCAAAAGAGTTAGATATATCAGGAGCTCAAACTGATTATATTGAAAAGTGGAGTGAAAGAGCTGATGCAGGAGAATTCCAAAAGCTTACTGGTGAAGATCCAGGTGTATTCTATTTATATTTCAATCAAAAGAGTGAATCAGCTAATGGTATATTAAAGAATGCTAAAATAAGAAAAGCTATTGGATTATCAATAGATAGAGATGTTTATACTAAGGATTTAGTAGGTAGATAT
>JAEXLD010000036.1 GCA_023445445.1 Bacillota bacterium | reverse complement strand
GCATTAACTGTATTTCTTGATTTAGTGAAAGCTGGTGGATCTAATATAACAACATCATATTGTCTACCTTCTCTTGACCAATCTCCAAGAACATCAAATGCATTGTGGCACTCAAATTTAACTGTATCTTGTAAGTTATTTAATTCAGCATTTCTAGTTGCACAATCAACAGCATGTTGAGAAACATCGATTCCAAGTACTGATTTTGCACCAGCTATACCAGCATTTAAAGCAAAAGACCCTGTATGAGTAAAGCAGTCTAAAACGTCTCTTCCTTTACAAATCTTATGTATAGCAGCTCTATTTTCTTTTTGGTCTAAGAAGAATCCAGTTTTTTGTCCGTTTTCAATATCAACTATGTACTTAACACCATTTTCAATTATTTCAATATTAGTATCAAAAGGTTCAGTTAAGAAGCCTTTAGTTTGTTCAAGACCCTCAATTTCTCTAGTCTTAATATCACTTCTTTCATAAACACCCTTAGCACCAAATTCATCAACTAATATTTTAACTATTAAGTCTCTATATTTATCCATTCCTAAGGTTGATATTTGAATTACATAGTAGTCTTCAAATTTATCTACTGTTAATCCAGGTAAAAAGTCAGCTTCTCCAAATATAAGTCTACAAGATGAAGTGTCTATAACAGTTTTTCTATATTCATATGCTGTATTAAATCTTCTTTTAAAGAAATCATAGTTTATTTCTTCATTTATATCTCTAGTCATAATTCTAATAGTTATCTTACTTCTATCATTAATATAGCCTTTTCCTATGAAGTAATTTTTGTGATTATATACTTCAACTATATCACCATTTTCATAATCTCCATCATATTCATTTATTTCATCAATATATATCCAAGGTCTGCCTTGTTCAGCTCTTTTATTTTTTCCTTTATGTAAAAAAAACTTACTTGCCATAATATAGCTCCTTCCATAATAAGTTCTATAAAATTATAACATAATTGCAAATTAAGTATAGGGGATAGGGGGAAATACTTAAAGTAAAATATAGATGAATAATGCTTATTTAATAAAATATATTTATAATGTAAAGAATTTTTAGGGAGATTATTATGATAATTAAGGCAATTGTAATACCAACGCCAAAAAGAATAAAAAAATACTTAATGAATGCGTTAATAGAAGCTGATTCAAGAAGCATTAGCAAAGAAAAGCCTAGTAAGGAATTAGAACATATTAACTTATCAAAAGATAGCTTTAAAAACTATAGTGTAACAATGAAAATTTTTTAAAAATGAAAAAACCACCTGATATAAACACAGGTGGTTTTAGGGGAGATATAATCTATATGCTAATATAGTTTGGGGGAACTATATTAGTTGTTTTCCAGATGCTTATCAATCAAATTTTGGATTGTAGGGGTACATCTGTAGCCTCTGCAACCACCTGTGCAAGCTCCTGTTGCCTTAGAAACTTCTGCTACAGTGTGTGCTCCGGCTTTGATTGCATCTTTAATTTTGGATCTTGGTATTGCCTTGCAAGTACAAACTTTAGTAAGCTTATCAAGGACTTGTTCGTTTAAGTTATTTTCCACTTATCTTTCCTCCTAATATAAAGAAATAGATTAAGGAAAATAAAGGGGATAAAAAATAAATTTTTAATATTTATTCTTTATGATTACATTATAAATATGCCAATAAAGAAAGTCAATACTAATTGATAAAAATTATTAATTAATTTTAAATATTAAAATAATTTATTATATTAATAATATTATTGACTTTTTTATTAAATTTATGAAAATATTCTTGATTATAGACTTTTATAATATTTAACTTTGTAGTAGAATAGGTATATAATTTGTAAATTTAAAAACTATGATTAGGAAAAGTACTTAATTGGATACTTTAAGAGAGTGGCTGTGTGGTGTGAAGTCATAGAGATAATTAAGGAAAATCACCTATGAGTTTGAGGCTGAAAGGTTATATAACTGATTAAGTTTTTCACGTTAGCCTGCGTTAAGGGATAGAGTATGTTTGTACTCGAAAATAATAGTTTTTTATAATTATAAAAAACTTAAACCTTAGGTGGTATAGCGAATATCTTCGTCCTATTGGGCGGGGCTTTTTTATTATATAATACTTTATTAATACTAATATAAAATGAAGTCTGCATAATTAGCTTTTTATAGTTAATAATGTAAAATGTATTCAGTATTATTTAAGAAAAAAATGTATAGCCTTAAAGCAATAGCTTTTAGATATAAATTAATTAACGGAAGGAGTTTAGATATGTACAAAAAGGTTGAATTACCAAAGGGATTTGTTGGTATGGAAAAAGAAATAGCAGATCTTTGGAAAGATAATAACGTAATTAAAAAGAACTTTGATATGAATCAAGATGGTGAATATTTCACTTTCTATGATGGACCTCCAACTGCAAATGGAAGACCTCACGTAGGACACGTATTAACAAGAGTTATGAAGGATATTATACCTAGATATAAAGTTATGAAGGGGTATAAAGTTATAAGAAAAGCTGGATGGGATACTCATGGGCTTCCTGTAGAACTTGAAATAGAAAAGAAACTTGGTATTTCAGGAAAAGAACAAATAGAAAGCTATGGAGTAGAAAAATTCGTTAAAGAATGTAAAGAGTCAGTATTTACTTATGTTAACATGTGGGAAAAGATGACAGATCAAATAGGTTACTGGGTAGATATGGAGAAGCCTTACGTTACTTATCACAACTCATATATAGAATCAGTTTGGTGGGCATTAAGCCAAATGTGGGAAAAAGGACTTTTATACAAGGGACATAAGGTAATGCCATATTGCCCAAGATGTGGAACTGGACTTTCTTCTCATGAGGTATCACAAGGATATAAAGACGTTAAGGATTTAACTGCTATAGCTAAGTTTAAGGTTCAGGGAGAAGAAAATAAATATATATTAGCATGGACAACAACACCATGGACATTACCTTCAAATTTAGCTTTATGTGTAAATAAAGCATATGATTATATTGAAGCTAAAGTTGGTGATGAAATATTAATAGTTGCTAAGGATTTAGCTTCAAAAGTATTAGGCGAAGATTATGAAGTAATTAAGGAATTTAAGGGAACTGAATTATTAGGAACAAAATATGAAAGATTACTTCCTTTTGGAGAAGTTGATGGAAAAGCTTTTGAAGTTATCCATGGTGATTATGTAACTTTATCAGATGGTACTGGTATTGTTCATATAGCACCTGCATATGGTGAAGATGATAGTTTTGTTGCAAAGCAAAATGGAATAGGATTTATAAACTTAGTAGATGCTAGTGGAAACTTTGTAGAAGAAGTAACACCATGGGCAGGAAAGTTTGTTAAGAAGTGTGATGAAAGCATAGTTAAATATTTAGAAGAAGAAAATAAATTATTTAAGGCTGAAAAGCATACTCACTCATATCCACACTGCTGGAGATGTGATACGCCACTTCTTTACTATCCAAGAGAAAGCTGGTTTGTTGCAATGACTAAGCTTAGAGATAAGCTTTTAGAAAATAATAATAAAATTAATTGGTATCCAGATAACATAAGAACAGGTAGATTTGGTAAGTTCTTAGAAAATGTTATTGACTGGGGTATATCAAGAGATAGATACTGGGGTACTCCACTTCCAATTTGGGAATGTGAATGTGGCCACAAAGAGTGTGTAGGAAGTATAGCTGAATTAAAGGAAAAAGGAATTAATGTTCCAGAAGATATAGAACTTCACAAACCATATATAGATGGCGTTAAGCTTAAGTGTTCTGAATGTGGAAAAGAAATGACTAGAACTGCTGAAGTTATTGACTGTTGGTTTGATTCAGGATCTATGCCTTTTGCTCAATTACACTATCCATTTGAAAATAAAGAGCTATTTGAAGAAAACTTCCCAGCTCAATTTATTTCAGAAGCTGTTGACCAAACAAGAGGATGGTTCTATACATTATTAGCTATTTCAACAGCTATATTTGATACTAATCCATTTGAAAACTGCATAGTTTTAGGCCATGTTTTAGATAAGAAGGGCTTAAAGATGTCTAAGTCAAAGGGAAATGTAGTAGATCCATTTGATGTATTAGATTCACAAGGGGCAGATGCTACAAGATGGCACTTCTATACTGCAAGTGCACCATGGCTTCCAACAAGATTCTCTATTGATGATGTTCAAGAAGCTCAAAGAAAGTTCTTAAGCACTTTATGGAATGTATATTCATTCTACGTTTTATATGCTGATTTAGATAAGTTTAATCCATTAGACTATAAAGATTTCAAATCAGAAAATGTTATGGATAAATGGATAATGTCTAAGCTTAACACATTAATTAAGGAAGTTGATGAAAACTTAGCATCATATCAAATAACTCAAGCTGCATTAGCTATTGAAGATTTTACAGATGAGTTATCAAACTGGTATGTAAGAAGAAATAGAGCTAGATATTGGTCAGAAGATTTATCAGATGATAAGATAGGGGCTTATGTTACATTATATAGAGTATTAACAACTTTAGTTAAGGTAGCAGCACCATTTGTACCTTTTGTAACAGAAGAAATTTATCAAAACTTAGTTGTAGGATTAGATAAATCTGCAACAGAAAGTGTACATTTATGTTCATGGCCATCAGTTGATGAAAGTGCAATAGATGAAAACTTAGAAAAGGAAATGGATTTAGCTTACACAATAGTTAAACTTGGTAGAAGTGCTAGAAATGGTGCTAATATTAAGAATAGACAGCCACTTTCTAAGATGTTACTTTCAACAGCAGCTATTCCAACTTATTATGGAGATATTATAAAAGATGAGCTTAATATTAAGTCTGTAGAATTTGGTGCTGATTTATCAGAACATGTTAACTTTGAAATTAAGCCTAATCTACCTGTTCTTGGAAGACAATATGGTAAGTTAATTCCAGGAATAAGAAAAGAAATAGCTTCAAGAAACCAAATGGAATTAGCTCAAAAATTACAATCAGGTGAAACTGAAACTATTACAGTAGATGGAACTGATATAGTGTTAAATAGTGACAGTGTTCTTGTAACTATGCAAGGTTTAGAGGGTTATGCTTTTGCTGGTGAAGGTGAAATCGGAGTTGTTCTTGATACTACAATTACAGAAGAATTAAAAGAAGAAGGTCAATTAAGAGAAATAACTTCAAAGATACAAAATATGAGAAAAGAAAAAGGCTTTGAAGTTGCAGATAAGATAAAATTATTTGTTGCAGGTAATGATATGTTAATTAATATCATTAATAAATATTCAGATGTAATAAAGAGAGAAACATTAACTCAAGAAATTGTTGTAAATGAAGATGCAGATTATACTGAAACTGTTATTAATGGTGAAAAGCTAAATATGACAGTTGAAGTAATTAAGTAGAATAATTTAATGTTAAAAAGTTAGAAGTTTCTATAAGAATTTCTAACTTTTTACTTATTTTATAGTGAGTTATTATAAAGTATAACTTAGAATATTGTATAAAGTATTTGCAAATAGTATAATTATTGTTAAAATGAGATAAAAAAGATTAAAAAATAAAAATTGGAGTGATGTGTTATGGCTACTTCTATAAAAGATGTTGCTAGAGAAGCTGGAGTATCAATTGCTACTGTTTCTAGAGTTTTAAATGACATAGATGTTGTAAACGAGGACACGAAGAAAAAGGTTTTAGATGCCATTAATAAGCTAGGCTATAGACCTAATATTGTAGCAAGAAGTTTAAAAACTCAAAGAACCAAGACAGTAGGAATATTAGTTCCTGACATATCAAGTGGATTTTATCCAGAGATAGTTAGGGGAGCAGAAGATGTGGCTAATATTTATGATTATAACGTCATCTTATGTAATTCGGATTTTGATATTGAGAAAGAAAAAGAATATTTAAGAGTACTAAGAGAAAAAATGGTTGATGGAGTTATTTATATGAGTTCATCTCTACAAGAAGAGACTTTAAATATTATTAATGAATTAAATTTAACTACTGTTTTAGTAGAGACAAAGGACAAAGAAGAAAGTTTACCAAGTGTAACAATAGATAATACTAAAGCTTCAAAGGAAGCAACAAACTATCTTTTAAATAAGGGACTATCAAAAATAGCTTTTGCAGGTGCAAAAAAAGAGAATATGAATGCCTGGGGAGATAGATACATAGGTTATGAAGAAGCGTTGAATGATAAGGATATCAATGTAGATGAGAGCCTAGTTTATTTTGGTGGCTTAAAAGTTAAAAGTGGATACGAAGCTGTAAAATACTTTGAAGATAACAAGAAGGAATATGATGCAGTAGTTTGTGCATCAGATGAAATTGCTATGGGCGTTATAAATGCTTTAAGAGAAGTAGGAAAGAAAGTACCAGAGGATGTAAGTGTTGTTGGATTTAACGATAATATTATGTCATCAGTTTTCTATCCAAAGATAACAACAATAAAGCAACCTAGTTATGATATGGGATCAGTAGCCATGAGAATGCTTATTAAAATGCTTAATAAGAGAGAATTGGGAGAATCTCAATTCGTTCTTGATTACGAACTAGTGGAAAGAGATAGCTGTAAATAAGAGTTTAAATAGAAGTGTAAATATTAATTTATACTTCTATTTTTTTTTAGACTATATAATTTTTGGATATATTTATAAGTATTTTATAAATGTTTACAATTTTTTTAAAAAATATGTATTGTTAGGAAATAAAAACCATGGTATAATTAACATTACAAGTCATTAAACGTTTTCAGTTTTCAACTGTGTATAATAATATATATTTGATTAGAATGGGTAACTAATCATTGAGAAATTTGGGTTAAGGTCAAAAAAAACAACTTCTTATGGAAGTTGTTTTTTTTGATTTTTTGGAATTACTAAAATATTTTCTTGGAAATAATATTTTGCAAAAGCTATTCTTTTTTATGTACGATTATATAATACCTTCAATTTTTAATATGTTCTCTAATTCTTGAACCTTTTCAGTTAAAGTAAGAAATTTTTCTCTTAATTTTTCTTTAGGAAGATCAGTTTCATCAATAAAATTAACCATATCCTCTACTGTTTTTAGAGCATCATCTATATCTTGTTGTGCTAGTTTTAAATTTGATTCATTCATAAATTATCTCCTTTATGATTTAAACATAATTTATATTACATATATTCATCCTATCACTAATAAATATCATATTCAAGTCATATATTTATACAAGTAATTAGTAAGAGGTGGAATTGTGATAAATTATATATGGTTTATTATGATATTTTTAGGAGTATTAGTTGGATTGCTTACAGGTAATGGAGAGGCTATATCAAAAGCTATTATTAATTCAGCTGATTCAACAGTATCTATGATTATAGGGCTAGTTGGGCTTATGTGTTTTTGGTGTGGTGTTATGAAGGTAGCAGAAAAAAGTGGATTTACAAATAAATTAGCAAAAATTTTAAGGCCACTTTTAAAGATTATTTTTAAAGAGGCAGCTAAGGATGAAAAAGCTTTAGGCGCTATAGTTATGAATATAACAGCAAATATGATGGGTTTAGGCAATGCAGCAACACCTTTTGGAATAAAGGCCATGGAAGAAATGGATAGGTTGAATAAGGAAAAGGGAACAGCTTCTAATGATATGTGTTTATTTTTAGTTTTAAATGCAGCATGCATACAATTAGTTCCTTCAACGGTTATTTCTATAAGGGCAGCTGTAGGCTCTAGCAATCCAGGATCTATTATTGTACCAGCAGTTTTAGCAAGCACCTTCGCTGCTATTACAGGGGTAGTTCTTTGTAAGATATTACAAAGATACTTTTAAGGAGGCGTTTATTTATGTTTCAGTATATAACAAAAAGTATAATTCCTATAATAGTAGTAATTATTATAACCTATGGAATGATTAAAGGGAAAAAGGTATATGAATGGTTTATTGAAGGAGCTAAGGAAGGGCTGAAGGTTTGCCTTAATATATTTCCATATCTTTTAGCCATGATAATAGCAGTTAATATTTTTAGGGAAGCAAAGTTATTAGATTTATTAAATAATATAGTAGCACCAGTAGGAAGTTTAATAGGGTTACCTAAAGAAATAATACCTTTAGTTTTAATTAAACCCTTATCTGGAAGTGGTGCTATAGGAATATTGACTGACATAGTAAAGACTTATGGTCCAGATAGCTACATAGGATTAATAGCATCAGTAATTATGGGAACTACTGAGACTATTTTTTATACTATAACTGTATATTTCGGAGCAATACAAATAAAAAAAATAAGACATACATTGTGGGCGGCAGTACTAGCAGATTTAACTGCCATAATAATATCCATTTTATTAGTTTCAAAATTATTAATGTAAGTTGTCATTAATAATTAAAATAAAATGAATAAAATTTAACGAATATGTAACATTTTTGTAACTAGTTAATAATGAAAGTAAATTATAATATATTTATAAGAGTAAGGAGGGAAGTGGAGAATAGATGAAATGGATTGAAAATTTATTTTTAACTGAGGATGAGATAAAGGTTTTATCAATTTATTTAGTCTATGGTGTAGGAGTTGGAGTAGTATTAGGACTATTTTTTAATAATATAGAATTATTTTTTGCTTTAGGTGGAGTTATTTCTATTATAGTATCAGTTTTTAAGGTATATATAAATAGAAGTAAAAAATCTAAAGAATTGATATAAATAACTTTAGTAATAATATGTATTTTAGAGTGGATAAGCTATATAATAAAAATTATATAGCTTTTTAATTTTTACTAAGGGTGGTGAGGAAATGGCTTCAGAAAAATTTTATATTGTAAATAGTAAAATTATGCCAGAAATTTTTATCAAAGTACTAGAGGTTAAAGAGAATCTTTTAACAGGAAAAGCAAAAGATATAAGTGAAGCTGTAAAAAAAACAGGAATAAGTAGAAGTACTTATTATAAATATAAGGATCATATATTTCCAATGACAGAAGGATTAAACAGCAAAAAGATAACCTTAGTTGTGCTACTATCTCATGAAGCAGGAACTTTATCTAAGGTTTTAGATTGTATTGCATTTAATAAAGGAAATATATTGACTATAAATCAAGATATACCAATAAACATGGCAGCTAATGTAACAGTAACATTAGATATATCAAACATGAAAAAAGACTTAAAACATTTAGTAAATACTTTAAGAGGTTTAAAGAATGTGATAAGTGTTAAAGTATTGGCTATGGAATAATAAAGGAAGTGTTAATATGAAAAGGGAATTTTTTAAAATTAATAGACAAAAGGTATTAAGTAAAATTAAAGATAATTCTTTAGTTATAGTGTTTGCAGGTACAGCACCTAAAAAGACAGCAGATGAAAAGTATCAATTTACTCCAAATAGAAATTTTTATTATTTAACAGGAATTGAAGAAGAAGATCATATTTTAGTTTTATCTAAAATAAATGGTGAAGTTAAAGAGTGTTTATTTATAAAAGAAGTTGATGCTATTAGAGAAAAGTGGGAAGGTAAGACTATAAGAAAGGAAGAAGTCTTCAATATTTGTGGAATTGAAGATGTTAATTACTTAGGTGATTTTGATAGTTTTATAGAAAAAACTATTCTTAGTAAAGAAGAAATTAACATATATCTAGATTTAGAGAAGGAAAATAAGTCTTATAATTTTATAAGGGAAATTAAAGAAAAGTATTTTAATATAAATATATTAAATGCTTATAGATTAATTGGAGAGTTAAGACTTATAAAAACTGATGAAGAAGTTAATAGAATGAGAAAAGCTATAGATATAACTATAGAAGGCGTAAAAGAGCTTATGAAAAATTCTAAAGAAGGAATTAAGGAATATGAGCTAGAGGCTTATTTTGATTTTGTATGCAAGAAGAATGGAGTCAAGGATTTAGCTTTTAAGACTATTGCTGCATCAGGAAAAAATGCTACAGTTTTACACTATGTTACTAATGACTCTGAATTGAAAAATGGAGACTTAATTTTATTTGATTTAGGAGCTCAATACAAGTATTACAATGGAGATATTTCAAGAACATTTCCTGTAAGTGGTAAGTTTACAGAAAGACAAAAGGAAGTATATAATGCAGTTCTTAGTGTAAATGAAAGAGTAATAGCAGAAATGAAACCAGGAGTAAGTTTCTTAGAGTTAAATAAAAAGGCAAAGGAATGGATTGCTGAGGAATGTATTTCACTAGGTCTTATTACAAATAAAGAAGATGTATCAAAATACTATTATCACAGTATTGGTCACAGTTTAGGGATGGATACTCATGATATAGAACTTGAAAATAGAAATGTAATATTTGAAAAAGGTATGATATATACTGTAGAGCCAGGTATATATATTGAAGAAGAAGGAATTGGAATAAGAATAGAAGATGATGTTTTAATTACAGAAGAAGGACATGAAGTATTAACTAAAGAAATGATTAAAACAATAGATGAAATTGAAAAATTTATGGATAAAAATAATTTATAGAGAATTATAGAGAGATATTGCAAATTTTAAGTAAAAATTGTACAATACTAAGGTAAAATAAATGTAAATAAATACAGGGTAGAGGCGCGATACTTAAGAGTACTATTAATGAGATAAGCACTGTGATTTAATAGGAAAGGAATTATCGCCGAAGCGTATGATTAATGCTTTAATATCATATGGCTGGGGTTACATAGAATATATGTATCACTGTCACAAAGTCAATTTGTGGGGAGCTATCACTTAGGGAATTTAATCTTATTTTTATTAAGTATATTCTAGCCTTGAGTTGATACTCAAGGCTTTTTTTAATTATTTATAATATTATATTTTCTTAAAATATGTGGAAAGCTATTTTTATATTTTAAGATTATAAAAATATTAAATAAAAATTTCTGCCCTTTAATTATTTACAAAACTTTAAGGGGGACTTAGTATGAAAAACAAGAGACAAATCAAAGTTATAATTATGACTATGATGATGATTTTTATATCTACTTCAGTGGCTTTTGCAGCAGAAGTAGATACTGCTACAGCTAATGCAAATCATTATGGATTTTTAACGTTAATACCACCAATAGTTGCAATAGCTTTAGCCTTTTTAACTAAGAATGTAATAATATCGTTATTTATAGGAACACTTGCAGGAGCTTTTTTAGTTAATTTAGTAGATAACTCCTTTATAATGGCTTTAATTAATTCTTTCTTAGATTTTGTATCAAGAGTTTTAAATTCATTAGCTGATCCTTGGAATGCAGGTATAATACTTCAAGTATTAGTAATAGGTGGAGTTATACATTTAGTAGCTAAAATGGGTGGAGCTAAAGCTATAGCAGAAGCTTTAGCAAGAAAAGCAAAAACAGCTAAGAGTGCGCAATTAGTTACACTTCTACTAGGGCTAACGGTTTTCTTTGATGACTATGCAAATTCATTAATAGTTGGACCTATTATGAAACCAGTGGCAGATAAGATGAAAATATCTAGAGAAAGACTTGCCTTTATTATAGATGCAACAGCAGCACCTATAGCAGGACTTGCAATTGTATCAACTTGGATAGGTTTAGAAGTAGGATTAATTAATGATGCTTTTATAAATGGTGTAGGACAACAAGTAGATGCTTTTGGAGTTTTCCTACAAACAATTCCATATAGATTTTATAATATATTAATTTTATTCTTCGTATTTATTACTTCTTTCTTATTAAAGGATTTTGGCCCTATGTATAAGGCTGAAATAGAAGCTAGAAGGAAGGAAATAAAAGAAGGGAAAAATAATACCTTAGATTCAAGTGTAGAAAATTCAGAACTTGAACCTAAGGAAGGAATTAACTTAAGTATTTGGAATGCTATTATACCAATAGGAACATTAGTAGCTACTGCATTAATTTGTTTTTATTATAGTGGATATTCTTCAATAATGGCTGGAGAAAATATAGCATTACAAGAATTAATGACTAATTCTCCAATGTCCTTTAGGGCAATACAAGAAGCCTTTAGTGCTTCTGATGCATCAGTAGCTTTATTTCAATCTTCTATAGTGTCAAGTATAGTAGCTATAACTATGGGAGTAGCTAAGAAGATATTTACTATTGAAGAAGCAATAGAAACATGGATAGATGGAATGAAACCATTACTAATAACAGGAGTAATATTATTATTAGCTTGGTCATTAAGTTCAGTAATTAAAGATTTGGGAACTGCTAAGTATTTAGTTACATTACTTTCAGGCTCATTACCAAACTTTTTACTTCCAAGTTTAATATTTATATTATCTGCCATAATATCCTTTGCTACAGGAACAGCCTATGGAACTATGGGAATATTAATGCCTTTAGCAATTCCATTAGCTCATTCAATGAATCCAGAAATGAGCTATGTTATAGTTAGTACAAGTGCAGTTTTAACTGGAGCAATTTTTGGAGATCATTGTTCACCTATATCAGATACCACAATTCTTTCATCAATGGGAGCTGGATGTAATCATATAGCTCACGTTAATACACAAATGTGGTATGCATTATTTGTATCTGGTATTACTATAGTCTTTGGTTATATACCAGCAGGGTTTGGACTAAAATGGTATATAGTGCTTCCAATATCACTTTTAGCAGTTTATTTAGGTGTACAAATCCTTGGAAAGAAAGTAGAGTAAAACAGGAGTTGCTTAAGCAACTCTTTTTTTTTATAAAAATTATAGGGGAGTATAATAAATTGAAAAGTTATATATTATAGATTATAGTAAATTATATAGTAAAAATATTTTGAAAATAGAAATAGGGGGCAAAAGCATGAATAACTTAGAAAAGCTTAGAGAGGTCATGAAAGGAGAAAATATAGATTATTATATTATTCCAAGTAGTGACGCACATCAAAGCGAATATGTTGCTGAATATTTTAAGGGTAGGGAGTTTATTTCTGGTTTCACTGGTTCAGCAGGTACTCTTTTAGTTGGAAGAGAGGAAGCATATCTTTGGACAGATGGTAGGTATTTTATCCAAGCTGATAAAGAACTTAATGGAAGTGGAATTTCCCTTATGAAAATGAGGACTCCAGGCTATCCAACCATTGAAGAATGGATAAAAAATAATGTGAAGGAAAATGAGACTCTAGGATTCGATGGAAAAGTATTTTCAGTAAACCAATATGAGGGATACTTAAATATTGCCAAGGAAATTGGCTTTAATATTAATATGGGTAATGATTTATTAGATAATATATGGTCTGATAGACCAGAGCTACCTCAAGATAAAATATTTATACATAATAAAAAATATGCTGGGAAGTCTGCTAGTGAAAAGCTAAATGAAGTTAGAAAGAACTTAAAGGAAAAGAATGCAGATTACTTTATATTATCTTCTTTAGACGATATAGCATGGCTATGTAATATTAGAGGAAATGATATTAAGTTTAATCCAATATCTCTTTCTTATGTAATAGTTGGAATGGATAATTCTAAGATATATATAGATGGGAATAAAGTGGATTCTGAAACTAAAGACAAGTTAAAATCAGAAGGGTTTGAAGTTAAAGGATATAATGACATTGAATATGATGTAAAACTAATAAAAGGAACAGTTATCATAGATTCAAATAAATTAAATGCAAAGATATTTACTGAATTAAGTAAAGAAGTAAAAGTGATAAGAGAAGTCAATATAACAACTAAATTAAAAGCTGTAAAAAATGAAGTTGAAATAGCTAATTGGGAAGTTTCTCAAGTAAGAGATGGAGTAGCTATGGTTAGGTTTATAAAATGGTTAAAAGATAATATAGGAAAAGAAAAAATTACAGAAATATCTGCAAGTGAAAAATTAACAGCACTTAGAGCTGAAGGAGAGAATTATAAGGGAGATAGCTTTGCTACAATAGCAGGTTATAAGGAACATGCTGCTATGATGCACTATTCAGCAACAAAGAATAGTGATTATGAATTAAAACCAGAAGGAATGTTCCTTGTAGATTCGGGTGCACAATACTTAGATGGTACTACTGATATTACTAGAACCTTCATATTAGGTTCTATTTCAGAAGAAGAAAAAAGAGATTATACATTAGTATTACAAGGACATATAGCGTTAGCTTCTGCAAAATTTTTAAGAGGAACTACAGGAATTAATTTAGATGTATTAGCAAGAAGGCCTCTTTGGAATTATGGAATAGATTATAAATGTGGAACAGGCCATGGAGTAGGATTTTTCTTAAATGTTCATGAAGGACCACAAGGAATAAGACCAGAAGGAAATTCTGTAGCTTTAGAACCAGGAATGGTTGTAACAAATGAACCAGGGGTATATAAAGAAGGAAAACATGGAATAAGAACAGAAAATACTCTTATAGTAGAAAAAGATTTAGTATCAGAAGAGTTTGGAGAGTTCTATAAATTTAGAACTATGTCCTACTGCCCAATAGATTTAGAAGGGGTTAATGTAGAAATGCTATCATTACAAGAAAAAACTTGGCTAAATGATTATCACAAGATGGTATTTGAAAAACTAAGCCCATACTTAAATGAAGAAGAAAAAGAATTCTTAAAAAACCAAACAAGAGAAGTATAAATAGGTAAGAGTTAATAGAGAAGAAGTAAGAGTTAATAGCGAATAGGTAAGAGATAGGGAGAAGAATTAGATAAAGCGAATTCTTCTCTTTATTTTTATGTTTTACACTTTAAAGAATACATAATTTATGAAATAATTCAGGTAAGATGAATTATGAAAATTTCTAAATTCCTGTGGAATTTACACCTTAATTCTACATTCTACATTTTATATTCTTCATTATAAAAGCTCTGCTTTTATTTAGGTGGTAATATAAATTTATTAACTATTAAAGCTATAAATATTCCAAATAGGGTTTCTATAATTCTATTAAGAGTATAGTAAATTGGATTGCCAAATGCATGGACTGTAGTAACTGCTAGAAAAACTATACATGCTATATTTATAGCACCATTTTTCTTAAGTAGATTACATAAGTAAATTACTACAATAATACCCACTGCAATTGTAAAGTAAACTAGAAATTTACGAATAGGATATATAGATATATTGTAGATAAAGAATCTACATATTAGTAGAAATATGAGTCCAACTACAGCTCCTAAAACTGTCCCCAAGGCTCTATTTATAGCCATGTTAATAGAATTAGAAACTGTATCTTGAACACAAAAAACAGCTGTTAAGCAAGCAAAAAAAGGCTCGCTTGGGAAAAATAATAGGCATAGAAACACTGCAATAGCAGTTTTTATTGTTCTAAGTCCAATGCTTGGGAAATTAAAATTCATATTATATCTCCTTATCTTTAGTTAATCTATTTTTACTTAATCTATATTTAGTTATTCTTATCAACATTATTTTTATCTTTTGGAGGATGGATATACTTATTAATTAAAATTGCAACTATTACTCCAAATGCAGTTTCAACGGTTCTATGAGCAGCATACATTAATGGATCATTAGAACTTTGAGTAATTAATATTGCCATTAATGTAATTGATGAAATAGAACTAGCTGAAGGCTTTTTGATTAAGTTACAAAGATAAATAACTAATGAAACTCCTGCAGCCACTATCAGAGGAAAGAACCTTTGAAGGTGAATTTCATTAATAATATATAAAAGTATCAGTGATAAGGAACCACCAAGTAAAGTTCCTACAAGCCTGTTAAGGCCTATTTTAAGTGAGTTTTCCACTGTACTTTGAACGCAGATTACAGCTGCAATTGCTGCAAAAAGAGAATTTGGCCAAAATATAAGGCATATTAAAACAGATAGAGCTGTTTTAATATTTCTAGAGCCTATATGAGGCAAGTCCAACCTTTCCACATTATCAACTCCAATCTTTTTTTATTTATTATACCATATAAAATATATAGTTCTATTTTATAGCATTATATTAATAATATTAAAATTAGATTGAATTATATTGCCATAATATAAATATATAGGATAATATTATAATAAAATGATAAGTTATTTATAATTACTATATAAAAAGAGGTGTATTATGGAATTTTGGATTTACTTATTAATAGGAGAATTAATACCAATAGGTTTATTTATTATGGGGGGATTATATGAGTCATATTCCACAAGGTACCCAAAAATAAAGTATGGATATAAAAATCAATATACTATTAAGGACAAGATATCCTGGGAATATTCTAATAAGCTTGCATCAAAAATTTTTGGAGCAATAGGCACATTATTATTTATAGTTAATGCTATATTATTATTTGTATTTGGAGAAAATGCTATTACATTTATATTAGCATTTAGTTTGTTTACTGTTATTTTATCTAGAATGATGCTAGATAGGCTTATAAAAAAGAAATTTAATAATAAATGATATTTTAAAAGTAATTGACACTGAAATTAATATAGAATATCATAGTAATAGCAATGATTTAAATGCTATGAAAAGAAGAGTAGTAAAGAAGGCGTGTCTAAAGAGAGCTAGGAGAGGTGAAAGCTAGCGACATAAAGCTTTATGAAGATGGTCTTGGAGCATATTCTCTGAACTAATTAGCTAAGGGAGTACGGTAGCAACCGTTATATTGCAAGGTGATAATAAGTCACCTATTGAGATATTTATTGTAAAATAAATATGAATTAGAGTGGTAACACGTATAATACGTCTCTATATAGGTTTTAATATACCTATATAGGGGCTTTTTTATTAAAGAAAGAACGATTATAGGGAGGAAATAGTATGTGTAAGAAAACATATTATATTACAACACCAATTTATTATCCATCAACTAAACTTCATATTGGTAATACTTATACAACTGTAGCAGCTGATGCTTTAGCTAGATATAAGAGATTAACAGGATATGATGTAATGTTTTTAACAGGAACAGACGAGCATGGACAAAAGATACAAAGAATTGCTGAAGAAAAGGGAATAACACCTAAAGAGCATGTAGATGAAATAGTATCAGGAATTAAAGATTTATGGAAGATGATGAATATTAGCTATGATAAGTTCATAAGAACTACAGATGATTATCATATAAAAGCTGTTCAAGATATATTTAAAAAGCTTTATGATAAGGGTGATATATATAAGTCTTCTTATGAAGGTTTATATTGTACTCCATGTGAATCTTTCTGGACAGAAACTCAATTAGTGAATGGAAATTGTCCAGACTGTGGAAGACCAGTAGAAAAGTCAAAGGAAGAGGCTTATTTCTTTAAGATGAGCAATTATGCTGATAGATTAATGGAATACATTGAAGCTCATCCAGATTTTATTCAACCAGAATCAAGAAAAAATGAAATGGTTAATAACTTCTTAAAACCAGGGTTACAAGATCTTTGTGTTTCAAGAACAAGCTTTAACTGGGGAGTTCCAGTTACTTTTGATGAAGGACACGTTGTTTATGTTTGGATAGATGCTCTTTCAAACTATATAACAGCATTAGGATATGGTAGTGACAATAAGGAACTTTATAATAAATACTGGCCAGCAGACGTTCATTTAATTGGTAAGGATATATTAAGATTCCATACTATTTATTGGCCAATTATGTTAATGGCATTAGATTTACCACTACCAAAGCAAGTATTCGGACATGGTTGGTTACTTGTTGATGGTGGAAAGATGTCTAAATCTAAAGGGAATGTAGTTGATCCAGTAACACTAGTTGAAAACTTTGGAGTAGATGCAGTTAGATACTACTTATTAAGAGAAATTCCATTTGGAGCAGATGGATTATTTAATAATGAAATATTTATAAAGAAGATAAATTCTGATCTTTGCAATGACTTAGGAAACTTATTATCTAGAACTGTAGCTATGATAGAAAAATACTTTGATGGAGTAATTCCAAACAATAATGTTAAAGAAGCTATTGATGATGAATTAATTAACTTAGCTTTAGAAACTCCTAAGAAAGTAAACAATGCAATAGATCATTTAAGAATACCAGAAGCTTTAGAATATATATTTGATTTAATAGGAAGAGCTAATAAATACATTGATGAAACTACACCATGGATATTAGCAAAGGATGAAGAAAAGGAAGAAAGACTTGGAACAGTTTTATATAACTTAGTTGAAAGTTTAAGATTTTCTTCAGTGTTATTATCTGCTTTCTTACCAGAAACAAGTAAGAAGATAAATGAGCAAATAAATGCAAGCAATATCACTTTTGAATCTTTAAATAGCTTTGATGGAACAGTAGTAGGAACTAAGGTTCAAAAAGGAGAAGCACTATTCCCAAGAATAGATGTAGACAAAAAGTTAGCAGAATTAGAAGCCTTAAGAGAAGCACAGTTAGCAGCTAACAAACCAGAAGAAAAGAGAGAAATAACTCCAATAAAAGAAGAAATAACAATAGAAGACTTTGAAAAAATAGATTTAAGAGTAGTAAAAGTATTAGCTTGCGAACCAATAAAGAAAGCTAAGAAATTATTGAAACTAACTGTAGATTTAAATGGAGAAGAAAGACAAGTGGTATCAGGAATAGCACAATACTATAAACCGGAAGAACTAGTTGGTAAATACGTAGTATTAGTAGCAAACTTAAAACCAGTAACACTAAGAGGCGAGTTATCACAAGGAATGATACTAGCAGCATCAACAGATGACGATAGCTTACTAAAAGTAGTAAATCCAGGAGAATTACCAACTGGAAGCATTGTTAGATAGTTAAAAAATGTAAAATGAAGAGTGTAGAATGTAGAATTAATGAATAAACTCCTTTAGGAGTTTATAAAGTTTAATTACTTGAAGTTAATTCATTAATTTCTTTATTTATACCAAACAATATATTTTATTTGGAGCTGTTTTAAAACAGCTCCAAATTCTATACATTAAAACTCAGCCAAAGCTGAGTTTTCTCCTATATTCTACATTTTACATTCTACATTCTTAATTCAAAGAAGGGGGTTTTTTATGAATATAATAGTTGGAAATGCATGGCCTTATGCTAATGGGCCTTTGCATTTAGGAAGAATAGCAGTATTATTGCCGGGGGATATTATTGCAAGATACCATAGGCTTATGGGAGATGAAGTTATATTTATATCAGGGACAGACTGTCATGGTACTCCTGTAACTATGAAGGCTAAGGAAGAGGGAATTACTCCTTTGGAGGCTACTATTAAATATCACGAAGAATTTAAAAGATGCTTTAAAAGCCTTGGTTTTTCCTTTGATGTATTTGAAAAAACACATTCAGAATATCATCAGGAGAAGGTTAAAGAATTTATTATTGATTTATATAATAAAGGTTATATATATGAAAAAGAAATTGAACAAACTTATTGTGAAAATTGTAATGAGTTTTTATCTGATAGATATGTAGAAGGGAAATGCCCTCACTGTGGGGAGATAGTATCTGAAGAGCAATGTGAAAATTGTTCTGAAATAGTAGAAAGTGAAGAACTATTAGATAAAAGGTGTAAGCTTTGTGGTAGGGAAACTATTGAGAGAACAACAAATCATTTATTTTTCGCTTTATCAAACTTTGAAAATGATGTTAGAAGACTTTTAATTAGGCAAAAGGGATGGAGAGAAAATGCACAAAAAATAGTAAATAGATATTTAGATGAAGGTTTAAGAGATAAGGCTGTAACAAGAGATTTTAACTGGGGAGTAGATGTTCCAATATCAGGATATGAAGATAAAAAGATATTCGTATGGATAGAAGCGGTTATGGGATATTTGACAGCAAGTATGAAGGCACTAGAAGGTAGAGATGAAGAGTGGAGAGAATACTGGGAAGGTGAAGATTCTAGAGTTTACTTTATTCATGGAAAAGACAATATTCCCTTCCACACAGTAATATTTCCAGCTATTTTAGCTGGTCTTGGTGTAAAAAATCCTAATTTAAGAGTTATATCTAGTGAGTATTTGAAATTAGAAGGAAAGAATTTTTCATCAGTTAAGAATTGGGCAATATGGGTGGATTATATTGTGGATAATTATGATGCAGATGAATTTAGATATTATTTAGCAATGAATTCTCCAGAGATAAAGGATACTGATTTTACTTGGAGAGATTTTATTAATGTTGTAAACAGAGATTTAGTGAATAATATTGGAGCTCTTATTAGTAAGGTTTTAAGTGATATTGAAAATAAGCATAAATTCACTATTCCAAAGGGAATTATGTCTAAAAAGTTTAAAGATGAAATTCTTAATTTATATTTTGATATTGGAGATTATATTGAAGAAGGTAAGTTTAAGGCTTCTCTTTTAGAGCTTATATCATCAGTTAAGAAAGTTGGTAAAGCATATGAAACTGGAGATATGAATCTTTATGAGGCATTACAATTTATAATAAATCTATCAAATTTACTAGACCCATTTATGCCTAGAACTTGCGAAAAGATTAGACTTTCTTTAAATTTAGATGAACCTATATGGAGTTATATAGAGAAGAAAGAAGGAAAAATTAATAGTATAGAGAATTTATTTAGTAAGATAGAAAAAAGGAAAGCTACAGAAGAGCTAAATAGATTAAAAGAAGAAAAATACTAGTAAAAAATGAAACCCTAGATTAAATAATTTTGGGGAATAATTTAATCTAGGGACCATTAGATGGTTTTAGGGGTAAATAATAATGCTTTAACTACTTTACAAGTACTATGATATATCATTATTATGACAGTATTGTGACAAAAAAATAAAAAAAATATGAATAAAAAGTATGTTAAGAAAATTTAACATAGAATTAATATTTACATTTTAAAACAATAGTTGTATATTAAATTTGTTAACAAAATGTTAATATAAAGTTAATAAAAAAGTATTAATTAGCAAGGAGAATATTAATGAATAGTTTTTCTATTATTACAGGTCTTATTGGCGGATTAGGTATGTTCCTATATGGAATGAAGCTGATGGGAGATGGATTAGAAAATGCAGCAGGGGAAAGACTAAAATCTATATTAGAAAAAATAACCAGCAATAAATACATAGGAGTTTTAGTTGGAGCAGCAGTTACAGCAATAATTCAAAGTTCTAGTGCTACTACAGTTATGGTAGTTAGTTTTGTAAGTGCTGGTTTAATGACATTAGCCCAAGCAACTGGGGTAATAATGGGAGCCAATATTGGAACTACAATAACAGCACAAATGGTATCCTTTAATTTGGATGCAATTGCGCCAATATTTGTTGGGGTAGGAGCTATAATATTACTTATATCAAAAAAGAAGAGAGTTAGAGATTTAGCAAGTATTGCTTTAGGTTTTGGTATACTTTTCTTAGGAATGGGAGCAATGTCAACTGCAATGAAACCTATTTCTGAAGCAGCTTGGTTTAGTGAATTCGTAATAGTAGTTGCAGATAATAAAATATTGGGATTACTTGCAGGACTTGGTATGACAGCAATTGTACAAAGTTCCTCAGCCACTACAGGTATATTAGTAGCGTTAGCCACTACAGGATCTATAGACATGCATCTAGCATTACCTGTAATATTAGGTTGTAATATCGGAACTTGTATTACTGCAATACTTGCTTCTTTAGGAGCTAGCAGAACTGCTAAAAAGGCAGCATTAGTTCACTTATTCTTTAATACTATAGGAGCTATAATTTTCTTACCATTCATAAATCCTTTTATAAATTTTATACAAGGAACTGATGCCAGTGTGGCAAGACAAGTAGCTAATGCTCATACAATATTTAACATAACAGTAACAGTTATTTTATTACCTCTTTCTGGCTATTTAGTTAGATTAGTTAATTTGATACTTCCAGGTGATGGAGAAATAGAAAAAGAAGGCGCTATATATTTAGATAAAAAGCTTTTAGAAACTCCAGTAGTAGCAAATGGACAAGTATATAAGGAAACTTTAAGAATGGCTGAAAAAGCTAAGAAAAATGTAATTTTATCAATGACTGCATTCACTGAAAATAGTGAGGAAGCCGCAGAAAAGGTATATAAAAATGAAAAGATTATTAATGCTTTAGAGAAGGATATAACAGATTACTTAGTAGAGTTATCTCAATTAGATTTGCCAGAAGAAGATATTAAATTGTTCAGTTCAACATACCATGTTATAAATGATATTGAAAGAATAGGTGATCATGCAGAAAATATTGCAGATTTAGCTATTGAGAAGATGAGCAAGGGTATTCACCTTGGTGAAACAGCTAAAGAGGAGCTTAAGTTAATATTTGATAAGACTATTAAGGCCATAGAAATTTCAATAGATAGCTATAATAATAGAAATCTAAGTGCACCGAAAGAACTGGAAATTGTTGAAGAAGAAATAGATGAACTTGAAAAGAAACTTAGAGAAAATAATATAAAAAGATTACATGATAAGAGCTGTACAGCAGCCTCTAGTGTTGTATTTTTAGATTTAATAAGTAATTTAGAAAGAATAGGTGACCATGCTAATAATATTGGACATTCTGGAAGGAAATAATCATTATTGTTAGAATATTTATAATAAATTTAACTTTAAAAACTCCGTAAGGAGTTTTTTCTTTAGTATGAAAATAGATAAACTTAATAAGAGAAATTTATATAAGAGAAATTTCTCTTTGTATAGTATTTTAATGGATTTATGTTTATTATTTTAACTTTTGTACTATAATGATAAATATAATAAAATAATTGGAGGTATAAAAAATGGAAAATAAGTACATAATATATGATACACATGCCCATTATGACGATAACTCCTTTGATGAAGATAGAGAAAATCTTTTAAGAGAAATTAAATCAAATGGAGTTACATTAATATTAAATTGCGCATCAAGTTATGAAAGTATAGATAAAACATATAATTTAACTATAGAAAATGATTTTATTTATGGAGCACTAGGAATTCATCCAGAAAATGCTGATGAATTTAATGATGATGTAGAAAATGAAATAATAAGCTTAATAAGTAAAAATGAAAAGATACTTGCTATAGGAGAAATTGGCTTAGACTACTACTGGGAAGAAAACCCTTCTAAGGAAGTTCAAAAGGAAGTCTTTAGGAGACAAATGAAATTGGCAGAGAAGTTAAACTTACCTGTTGTAATTCATGATAGAGATGCTCATGGAGATACACTAGATATACTTAAAGAATTCCCTAATGTAAAAGGAATACTTCATTGTTTTTCAGGAAGTGTTGAATTTGCAATGGAATGTATAAAACTTGGTTATTACATAGGAATAGGTGGAGTTGTTACATTTAAAAATGCTAAGAAAGTTGTTGATGTAGTAAGTAAAATTCCTATGGAGAGAATGCTAGTAGAAACAGATGCACCTTATCTAGCACCTGCGCCAAACAGAGGAAAAAGAAATAAATCAGATTATATAGCTTATATAATAGAACAGATTGCTGAAATTAGGGGATTGACCCCTAAAGAGGTTAATTTAACCGTAAATGAGAATTTTAAGAGGTTGATAGTAAAAGAATTATAAAGTAAAATTAAGAGATATTACTATATTTTTATAATATAGTTTTTAACTAAAGAAAAATCGTTACTATAATCTACTTTTGATAAACAACTGTAAAATTGCTATTATTTTATAATTTATATTTAACTATGCACAGGGTTGCATTTTTTAAGTACAGTTTTTTTATGCAGGAGGTCAAGTTTGACAAAAGCGCTGGATTCAATTATAATTCAAAAGACGCTCTTGCCAAAGGGAGGAAGTAGAGATGGTAGAAAATATTAAAAAATACCTGAAAAATAACTTTTCTAACGGTCCAAAGGCAAAAATACTGATAGGTTGTTTACTTACATTAGTAATTATATCAGTGACGTTCATAAATATGAGAAAGACTATAACGATGAAAATAGACGGCAAAGAAGAAACCTTTGTCACATATAAGAGGACTGTTAAAGATGTGTTGGATACACAAGGGGTTATAGTTAATCCTAAGGATAAAGTTCAACCAGCTTTAAATGGTAATGTATCTGAAGGAGATACAATATCTATTAAAAGAGCTGTTTCAGTAGAGTTAGCTGTTGGTGATAAAAAAGCTAAAATAGACACAGCAGAAGATACTATTGAAGACATGCTAAAGGTAGAAAAAGAAGAACTTAAGGAACAAGGCATTGAATTTAATCAGGGAGTAGATGAAATAAGCCCTGCATTATATACTAAGATTAGTCCTGATTTAAAAATCAATTTAGTTAAAGTTGAGATTAAAAAACAGCTAGCATCAGAAGCTATAAGTTTTGATGTTGTTGTAGAAGAAGACTCTAATCTTGATACTGGCCTTGAGGAAATTAAGCAAGAAGGAGCAGCAGGAGAAAAGGAAGTTCTTTACGAAGTTATATATAAAAACGGAAAGGAATTTTCAAAAACTGTTAAAAGCTCAAAAGTAGTAGCAGAACCAGTGAATAAAATCGTTGCACAAGGAACAAGAAGAACATTCGCAAGTAGAGATGGGCAACTATTAAATTATAAGAGCGTTTTATATGTAGAATCTACAGCTTATAGTGGTGGCGGGGTTACAGCAACAGGAACTGTACCTGTAAGAGATCCAAATGGAATTAGTACTATAGCAGTAGACCCAAGAGTTATCCCACTAGGATCACTAGTATATGTAGAGGGATATGGTAAAGCAATAGCAGCAGACACTGGCGGAGCTATAAAAGGTAATATTGTTGACGTATATGTTAATTCTAATGAAGAAGCAATTAGCAACTGGGGAAGAAAATATAATGTTCCTGTTTATATTTTAGCTTATCCAGGAGAATGGTAGAATAAAAGGATGCTCTCAAAGAGCATCCTTTTATTTTTAATATAATTTGACATAATAGATATATAAGGATAAATTATTAGATAGGTATATTTGAGAAAGGAAGTTAATATTTTGATAAAGGAAGTTATAGTTGTTGAGGGCAGAGATGATATTACAGCAGTTAAACAAGCAGTAGATGCAGAAGTTATAGCTGTAGGAGGCTTTGGAATTAATGCTAAAGTCATAGATAGAATAAGGGAAGCTCAAAAAAGAAAAGGTGTAATAGTATTAACTGATCCAGATTTTGCGGGAGAAAAAATTAGAAGTATAATATCAAAAAGAGTTAAGGGAATAAAACATGCCTATATTGCACAAGAAGACGGAATTAAGGGTGATGATATTGGAGTTGAAAATGCGTCTCCAGAAGTAATAATTGAAGCCTTAAATAGAGCCAAGGCATCAGAAGAGATAGTGGAAGAAATATTTACTTCAGAAGATATGTTTTATTTTAAATTAACAGGAGATATTAATTCTAAGAGAAGAAGACTAATGCTTGGAAAAGAACTTGGAATTGGATATGGAAATGCCAATCAAATGTTAATTAGATTAAATAAGTATTCTATAAGTAAAGAAGAATTTATTACAGCAATAGAAAAAATAGAAAAAAGTCTAGGAGTGGTAAAGTAGTGGAAATTAAAGATGTAAAAACTGCTGAATTAGTTAAAAAGTATAACTTTAAGTTTTCAAAGAGCTTAGGTCAAAATTTCTTAGTAGATGATTCGGTGCCAAAAGATATAGTTTCAGGTGCAGAAGTGGATGAAAATGACTTAGTTATAGAAATAGGACCAGGAGTTGGTACTTTAACAGCTCAATTATTAAATAAAGCAAAAAGAGTTGTTGCAATAGAATTAGATAATGATTTAATACCTATATTAACTCAAGAAATAGGAGATAATCCTAAATTTACATTAATACATAAAGATGCTTTAAAGGTTGACTTTAATGAAATTATAGGAGAAGAAAAAAGTGTAAAGTTAGTGGCTAATTTGCCATACTATGTAACAACTCCAATTATCGTTAAGCTACTAAAGGAAAATTACAATTTTAAATCATTAACTATAATGATTCAAAAGGAAGTTGCTGAAAGAATGAATGCAGAGCCAGGTAATAAAGATTACGGTTCATTATCTTTATTGGTTCAGTACTATTGTAATACTAGAATAGTAAGAAGGGTACCACCACAATGCTTTATCCCTAGACCTAAGGTTGACTCTATTGTAATTAGATTAGATAGATTAGAAGAACCTAAGGTAAAAGTGGAGAATGAAAAATTATTCTTTGAAATAATAAGGAGCTCATTTAATATGAGAAGAAAAACTCTTTGGAATGGAGTTAAAAATATAGGTTTATCTAAAGAAAATTTAGAATTAGCCTTTAAGGAAGCAGATATTGAACCAAAGAGAAGGGGAGAAACCTTAACTATAGATGAATTTGCTATATTATCTGATAAAATTAATAAATACCTTAAATTAAAATAGCTAATTAACTCGTGAGAAATTTGGAGTAAAATACAAAAATCTCACGAGTTTTATTTTTAACATATTTAGATATGAGTAGCATATAATGTATTGAATTAATGTAAAATGGAGGTTCTAAAGGTTTGTCACAATTAAATAAGTTGTATAGAAATTTCATTATTTTACAAGAGGATGAAAGAGGCTACTCTAATTCAAACGACAAAACCTTATCAGGATATTCAAAGATAGAGGCAAAAGGAGATACTTGCAAAATTTCCTTCTATGCTCAAAATCTAAGAAGGGATGAAGAAGAATATTGTATTTTAGCTATATGCAATAAGAAGGATATGAAGAAAATATTGAATTTAGGTAAAATATCAGTATCAGATGGTGGTAAGGCAGAAATAACAAAAGAATATCCATTAGATAATATAGGAGGACTCGGAATATCTTATGATAAGATTTCAGGAGCAGCCATAGGTAAGGAGAAAAATGGAATTCCTATAGTAGTTATGTGTGGCTTTATTAATGGTGAGCAACCAAGTGATAGTTGGAAAAATTATAAGATGGTAGACTGCAGCCATAATAAATCCAAAAACAAAATGGAGTATATTAAGAAAGAAGAGAAAAAGAAGAAAAGCAAACATAGAGGAGAAGAGGATAATGATCCTATAGATACTTTAGAAGAGGAAAAAATAGATATTGACAGAGTAGAAGAGTTAGAAGTAGATAAAGAAGCAGAAGTAGAAATAAAACCAGAAGAAGTTAGAATTGAAGAAGAAATACAAGATGAAGTAGTAGAAGAAACAGAGATGACATCTGAAGAAGAGGTTATTAGGAAAGATATAGATATTGATGAAACAGATACTAGAAATAGTGAAGAAGTAGATGATGAATTAAATGAGGAAGTAGATGATGAAAATAATCCATTTATTAAGCAAAATTCTAACCAAAACCCTTTTGATAGAAATTTAGAGGGAAGCTTATATGGAATTGAAGATTTAAATAGAGGATATTTAAAAAATAAATTCGACGAATATGAGGAAAAGCTAGAAGGAGAAAATAGTGAGTTTAAAATCAGGGGTAGTGTTGGTGAATATTTTGAAGGTATAGCTAGTGGATTTGAAAATTGCAGAAATAAATATGATGAAATTAAGTTCTGTAAGTGGTATAAGGTGACTGTTAATGATTTGCATGAAATGTGTAATATGTCTAACTACAACAGATATGCAGTAGCATATTATCCAATGCTAAATTATTATCCTTATATAAGAAAGCATAAACATTTCATGTTAGGATATAAATGCGATGAAGAAGGCAATTTAAGGTATATTGTATATGGAATTCCTGGTGAAAAGAATAAGGATGAACAACCATATGAAGGAAAGACTGGATTTGTAACATGGGTTTCGGATGAATCTAGGGATGGAATGGGATGTTGGTTAATGTTCTATGATTTTAAAAATTCAACAGTTGTTGTGCCTATGAAATAGGTACAAAAAATGTACTTATAAATCCTAATGAGTATATTATATGAATAAAAAAGTCTACACCATCATCCTAACGGTAGTCCTTATGGTAGTTATAGCATTAATGAAAAACTTATTCATAAAGAATATAGAAGAAATTGCAATATCAAATAATAACATCAAGAGTTTTAATACTAATATATTGAGAGAGGGAAGATATAGTTTTTCATTGCCAAGTGGATGGGATATAGATAATTTAAATAATGAAAAAGATGATATAATTGCTACCTTCAATAATAAGGAAGATATATATGGAAGTATATCCATTGTAAATAGTGATATAGATACTATTTATAATAATATAAAGGGAAATAGAATTAAGGATAGAGAAATTAAAGATATTTATAATTGGAGGTTTATATCTGAAAGTAATGAAAAAGATATTAGTAATTACTATATTAGAGATTACTCAGAGGGAAAGGTTCTTATAATTAAATTTTCTTATAGAGAAGGTAAGGAGAAAAAAAGCATAAATGTAGTTTTTCAATATATAGCCAAGAGTTTTATATAAAGAACCAATAAGATTTGCTATTAAAGAGTTAAAGTATTATAATTTATTTATAGTTAGGAGAAGTAATTACTTCTCCTAATTAATTATAATGAATTGTAGGGATAACCTTTATATAGAGGGGAAGGATGTTATTGAAGAAAACAACTAAATATTTAATAACTACAATAATGGTTATATTATCAATTAATTTATCATCATGTGGAGTTGTAGATAATATAAAAGGTAGTTTTAAAAGTAAGAATAATTACTTTGACAATGTTGCACAAGTAGATCAGATAAGTATTCAAAGTGTTAGAGACAAATCCTTTAAATTTCTTGTAACTGACGAAAAAGCTATAATAAATATGTATAATCTTTTATCTAAAGCTAAAATTAGCGAAACAAAATCAGATTTACAACCAGATTATATATTTGAAATTAAATTGGGGGATGAAGTAAAGCAGTATAATTATGTAGTTGGAGCCTATGAAGGAAACTTTTATAATGATGAAACTAGTTTTACCGTTTCAAAAAGGCTGGATGAAGGAATACTTCAAAATTTATCAATAATAAGAAAACCAAGAGATTTTGAATACATATATTATGAACCAATTTTGGATGTTATTAATACCTTAAGTAAAACCTTAGACTATAAAGATAGAAAAGTTGGAATAGATATTAGAGATGATGTGGATTGTTTAAAATATATATTTTCTACTGATTTAGAAAACTTTTTACAAAAGGCTAAAAAAACAGCACCTAATATTGAACTTATAGAGAATACTTCAAGTGATTTTGACGTTATAGTAAGGATAAAAAATAGAGGGCATAGCACAACTGAATATAAAAGTAATATAACAGTAGAAGACAAAAAAGGAAATACTGAATATTACTATTATGTAGTTGGAACAAATCAATACAAAGAATGGAATATTAATGTCTATGAGGAAGAGGAACTTCCTAAGGATGTAGAAAAAAATTGGTAGGAGGTGTTATTATGTCAGATCAAGGAAATCCAAAGAAGGTTTTAAACTTTGAACAAAAACCACCAAAATTAAAACCTAAATATGGCATGATAAATAATGTTATAGGAGTAATAAGTGGTAAAGGTGGAGTAGGTAAATCTACTGTTACAGGTATACTTGCAAGTACACTAAGAAAAAAAGGTTATAAAGTAGGGGTATTAGATGCGGATATTACAGGTCCATCTATGCCTAGATTTTTTGGGATAAACAATAAAAGAGCTCGTATAGAACCAATAGATGAAAACAACTTTAAGTATTATCCAGTAGAATCAAAGGGTGGAGTAAAGGTTCTATCTATGAACCTATTAATACCTAAGGAAGAAGATCCTGTAGTATGGAGAGGACCTATGGTAAGTAGCGTTTTAACTCAATTATATACAGATACTGTTTGGGGAGAATTAGATTACTTATTAATTGATATGCCACCTGGTACTTCAGATATAACTTTAACTGTTATGCAAAGTTTCCCTATTAAGGAGCTTGTAATAGTATCAACACCACAAGACATGGTATCTATGATAGTTAAAAAGGTTATAGAAATGGCTAAGCAAATGAAGTTACCTATAAGAGGTGTTGTAGAAAACATGTCTTATATAAATTGCCCAGGTTGTGATACTAAGATAAAAGTATTTAGTAAAAAGTCAGCAGATGAACATGCTGGATACTTAGGAGTACCACTACTTGGAGAATTGCCTATTAATGTTGATTTAACAGAAGCTTTAGAAGAAGGCAATGCAGAAGAATATGTAATTAACAATGATTTATATTCTTTAATTTTTGAAGGTTTATATTAATACACATAAAATTAAAACTCATGGGAACAATAATACTGAAGTATTTATGAAGGAAGGGAAAATCATGAAAGCTCATGTAGATAAAGATACATGTATTGGATGTGGATTATGTCCAACAATATGTGAAGCTGTATTTGAAATGGATGATGACGGAAAAGCTGTGGCTGCACACCCTGATGTTCCTAGTGAGAATGAAGATGAAGCTAAGGATGCAGAGGCAAGTTGCCCAGTAAGTGCAATTAGTGTATCAGAATAAAAAGATGCTTAACAAAGCATCTTTTTATTTGTATTAAATATTTTTAAAAGAAATCTACTAATTTGTCTTGAATTATTTTAGGCCTGTTACTGGGAGAGCTACTAGTAATATTTGAATCAATATTAATTGTATCTCCTATATTTAAATAGTTTGATACCTGATTTAAAGGAACTTTAATTATAGTATCATCTTCTAATTCAACAAAAGCCTCAAAGAAATTATAATCAATAACTTTACCTTTCAAAAAATAACACCACCTATAGATTTGATAGTGTTATTTTTCTCATAATATGAGGATTTTATACAAGCAATGCTTATTTATATAAATCCTTATAAATAATTTTAAAAACCTTTAAGGATTCTTCGATTTTTTGCTTTAAAAGTGTTTTTCTTATTTCATATTCCTTGGTTCCCTTAGGTGTTAAGGAATAAATCTTTTGGAATTTTTTCTTAGGGTCATCCCATTCTCCAATTATATACTCTTCCTTTTCCAGTTTCTTTAATAATGGATATATTCCACCAGTACTTGGTACCCAAAGACCATTGGTCCTTTCACCTATTTTAGTAGCAATATCATTTCCGTTTGAAGGGCCAATACTAAGTATGTGGAAAACATATATAGGTAATAATCCCTTTGTAAATACTTGCCCAACAGATTCCTTTTCTTTTTGGATTTTTTTTAGCTCAGCAAGTTTTTCTTGATATTCTAGCTGTAGCCTTTTTTCTTCTTCTTTTATATCTTCTATGCTACTTAAATGAAGATTAAGGTATTTCATATTAATCTACCCTTTGAATTGCTAGACCAAGCAAACCAGGTCCTCCATGTACTCCCAAAGCAGGACTGATTTGTGATATATCAATACTAACTACATTAGCTAAATCTTTTAATGTATCTAAGTACATTTTAGCTTCTTCTAAAACACCAGCATGAAGAACCCAAACCTTACAAGGACCTTGAGCAAGTGTATCCTTTAATATACCAGTAAGTTTAGTCATAGATTGCTTTCTGCCTCTAGCTTTACAAACTGTATAATAAACTCCATTTTCATCAACAGTTACAATTGGTTTTAAGTTTAACATATCACCTATAGTTCCAGCTACTCTTCCAATACGTCCACCCTTTTTTAAGTATTCTAAGGTATTAACAGTAAAATAGCCAGTAATGTTTTTCCTTATTGTTGGAATAGCAGCTACTATTTCTTCAAAAGTTTTTCCAGAATTAATTAAATCAGCTACTTCCATTGCAACTATTCCTTCAGGCATAGCTAAAATTTTTGTGTCAAAAATGTAAGATGTTAATTTTGGATGATCTTCTAATGCTAACCTTATTGAATTAAAGGTACCAGATAAGCCACTAGATATAGTTACAGCAATAACATGGGTATACCCATCATTTTCTAGTGAAACAAGTATTTCCTCTAAATCTTCTGCACTAGGAAGAGAAGTCTTAGGAATTTCTTTTTCTAAGTTTTTATATATCTCATCAGCAGATATCTCTATTTTATCTTTATATTCTCCATGAGAATAAGAAACCCTAAGTGGAAGTAATTTAATATTTTTCTCTTTAATTGTTTCAAGAGATAAGTCACATGCACTATCAACTATTAATGCTATTTTTTGCATAAAATCCTCCTCATAAAAACATAATCTTTATATATTAATTATATCATAACTAATAACTATATCAATACTGATATAGTTTAACATTATCAATACTGATATAGTTTAATACTAAAAATTATATTTTTGTCAAAATCTGAAAAACGGTAAAAAAGGTTAAATTAGAGATATATAGCACAAAATTTCAATTTATCCACTGGATGCTAAGCTTTTATCAATTGAAAAGAATATTTAGACGTAATATAATTAAAACTAAGAATATACAATATATTGTGTTAGGGAGGTATATGAAATGCTATATGTAGTGAAGAGGGACGGTAGGGAGGTTCCCTTTGATTCTGTTAAAATAGCTAATGCCATTAAAAAGGCTGGGGATGAAATTGGAGATAAACTAAAGGAAAGTGAAGTACTGAGCATAGTACAACAAGCCATAAACTATATTGAAAAAGAAAAAAATATAAATATTACCGTTGAAGAAATTCAAAATATAGTTGAAAGATCTTTAGTAGATATGGGGTATGAAAATATTAAATCAGTTTACTCTAGCTACAGAAGAGAAAGAACTCATATTAGAGAAATAAAATCTGACTTAATGAATGCCATTAAGAAAATAGGAGTAGAAACAGATAGAGATAATGCTAATGTGGGTAATAACTTTAGTTCAAAATTATTAAGAATAGCCTCTGAATCAAATAAGTGGCATAATTTATCAATGATGCCTAAGGAGTTAGCTAAGGTTCATGAAAATGGAGATTTATATTTTCATGATTTAGATAGTTATAACTTAACAATTAATTGTCTTCACATACCAACTAAAGAAGTCCTTGAGAGAGGCTTCAATACTGGTTATGGAACAATTAAAAAGCCAAGGAGAATTGAAACTGCTGCAGAACTTTCTTGTATATTGCTTCAGTCTTCTCAAAATGATATGTTTGGTGGACAGTCTCATCCTGATTTTGATAATGACTTATCTATATTTATTGAGCCTACTAGAAAGGAAATAAGGGATGGACTTATTGAGTTAGGGATTGATAGTGAAAAAATTGAGGCTATAACTGAAAAAAGACTTAAAGAAAGAGTTCATCAAGCCATGCAGGGTATAGTTTACAATTTAAATACAATGCATTCAAGAGCAGGGTCTCAAGTTCCTTTTAGTTCAATTAACTTAGGAATTCCAAATTCAGATGATGCTGCATTAGTTTGTGAAGTCTTTTTAAAGGAATATGAGAAGGGCTTAGGAAAAGGAGAACAACCTATTTTCCCAAATATAATTTTCAGAGTTAAAGAAGGGGTAAATAGAGAGCCAGAAGATAAATATCATTATTTATATCAATTAGCTTGTGAAGTGGCTTCTAAAAGAATGAACCCTACCTTTATGAATATAGATGCAGATTTTAATAAGGAATATTATGATGCGGGGTATATGCCAGCAACTATGGGCTGTAGAACTTATTTAATGAAAAATGTTAATGGGGAACCAGGTTGTAAAGGCAGAGGTAATATTGCACCTGTAACAATAAATTTACCTAGAATAGGAATGCAAGCAAAGGGGAATATAGAAGAATTCTTTAATATATTAGATAAAAGATTAGAATTAGCAAAGGAATCACTATTACATAGATATAGTGTTTTAAGGAACCTTAGAGTTAAGGATTTACCTTTTGTAGCTGGGCAAGGGCTACTAAAAGGATCTGAAGGATTATCTCAAGAGGACTCTATTGAACCAATACTAAAGCAAGGTACCTGGGGAGTAGGATTTATAGGACTTGCAGAAACCTTAGTATCTCTAACTGGACATCACCATGGAGAAACTATTGAGGCAAGGGAATTAGGAATAAAAATAGTTAGTTATATTAGAAGCTTTATAGATAGAACAACTGAGGAAACTAAATTAAATTGGAGTTGTTATGCTACTCCAGCAGAAGGTCTCTCAGGTAAATTTATAAAACAAGACAAAAAGGTTTTTGGAATAATTAAAGGAGTTACAGATAAGGATTATTATACAAATAGTTTTCATATACCTGTAAAGTATCCAATATCAATAAAGGATAAAATAGATATTGAAGCTCCTTATCATAAGCTTTGCAATGCTGGTCATATAAGTTATATCGAAGTAGATGATAGACCTTCTGGAGAAGTTATAATGGATATATTAAATTATGCATATAAGAATACAAATATAAGTTATTTAGGAATTAATTTTCACATAAGATACTGCAAGAATTGTGGAGAATATTTAAATAGTAATGAAAGAAAATGCTGCAAATGTGGAAGTGAAGATATCCAAGGGGTATCAAGAGTTACTGGATATCTAAGCTTAGATGAAAGATTTGGACCAGGAAAGTATGAAGAAAGAGCAGATAGGATATCTCATTCTAGTAAAAAGAATAACTATAATGTATCTTAATGCATAAATATAAGAAGTGAGAATGTTTTAAAATGAAGTTCTCACTTCTTTTTATTTTTATAGTTGCAAGATTTTTTGGTTTTATTGCAAAAAAATGAATAAAAACCTATTAAAAAATTGTTTTTATAGATAAAAGTGAAATTATTATCTTAAAACTTGCAATTTTTATTAAAATCAAAGGGTTTCTTCTTGTTTGAAATCAGTATATATGATAAAATAATTATTAATAATTTTTAGAAAAAACTGAATTTTCAGTTGGGGCAAGGGTTTAAAAATAATAAATCTAAGGGGGAATATTATGTCAGTGAAAAATATAAAAAATGGCAAAGAAGTCTTTATAGTAGACACGACATTAAGGGATGGAGAACAAACAGCTGGAGTTGTCTTTGCAAATGATGAAAAAATAGCAATAGCCACTATGTTAAGTGATATGGGTGTAGATCAACTAGAAGTTGGTATACCTACTATGGGTGGAGACGAAAAGGAAGCCATTAAGAAGATTGTAAAGAAAAATTTAAAATCAAGTATTATGGCTTGGAATAGAGCTGTAATTAAGGATATAGAAGAATCTATAGATTGTGGAGTAGATGCAGTGGCTATATCTATTTCTGTGTCAGATATTCACATTAAACACAAACTTAAAACTTCTAGGGAATGGGTATTAGAAAATATGGTGAAGTCTGTGGAGTTCGCTAAGAAAAATGGATTATATGTTTCTGTAAATGGAGAAGATGCATCAAGAGCAGATAGAGAGTTTTTAGTTCAATTTATAGAAGAAGCAAAAAAGGCAGGAGCAGATAGATTTAGGTTCTGCGATACAGTTGGAATAATGGAACCATTTAAAATATACGATAATATTAAATATTTACATGAAAAGACTAAATTTGATATAGAAATGCATACTCATGATGATTTTGGAATGGCAACAGCAAATGCAGTAGCAGGAATTCTTGGAGGTGCATCTCATGTAGGAGTTACTGTTAATGGTTTAGGGGAAAGAGCTGGTAATGCTGCCTTAGAAGAAGTTTTAATGTCTCTAATGTTTTTATATGGATATGAAGGAAATATAAATACCACTATGTTTTTAGAAGCTTCTGAATATGTATCAAGAGCTTCAGGAAGAATACTTCCATCTTGGAAGGCTATAGTTGGAGATAATATGTTTGCACATGAATCAGGAATTCATGCAGATGGGGCAATTAAAAATCCAAAGAATTATGAAGCCTTTGATCCAGAAATAGTTGGTCTTGAAAGACAAATAGTAATAGGGAAGCACTCTGGTAAGGCTGGAATAGTTAATAAGTTTAAAGAATATGGTATAAGTTTAGATGATGTTTCAGCTCAAGGAATCCTTGAAATGGTAAGGTCAACTTCTGTACGCTTAAAAAGAAGTTTATTTGATAAGGAATTAGTACAAATATATAAGGAGTACTTAAAGTTAAAAGAAGAAAATATAAATTAAAAGGGGGCAATAAATAATGGGGGACAACCTAGTATATAAAATATTAAAAAGTCATTTAGTTGAAGGTACAGTTGAAACTGGCAAAGAAATAGGTATAAAAATAGATAGAACATTAACTCAAGATTCTACAGGGACTATGGCTTATTTACAATTAGAAGCCATTGGGATAGATAAAGTTAAAACTAAGAAATCCGTAGCCTTTGTAGATCATAATATGCTACAACAAGGTTTCGAAAATGCTGATGACCATAAATTTATACAAACTATAGCATCAAAATATGGAGTTTATTTTTCTAAGCCTGGTAATGGAATCTGCCATCAAGTTTTCTTAGAAAGATTTTCAGTTCCAGGGGATACCCTTATAGGCTCAGATAGTCATACTCCAACATCTGGTGGAGTAGGAATGCTTGCCATGGGAGCTGGTGGATTGGATGTTGCATTAGCTATGGCAGGAGGTGCTTATTATATAAGTACTCCAAAGGTATGCAAAATCAACTTAACTGGAAGGCTACAACCTATGGTATCAGCTAAAGATATTATTTTAGAGGTTTTAAGAAGATTAACTGTTAATGGTGGAATTTCTAGAGTTTTTGAGTATGCAGGAGAAGGCGTTAAAACTTTATCTGTACCTCAAAGGGCAACTATAACAAATATGGGAGCAGAACTTGGAGCAACTACTTCTATATTTCCAAGTGATGAAAAGACATTAGAATATTTTAAAGCACAAGGAAGAGAAGAAGATTGGATTGAATTTAAACCTGATGAAGATGCAGTTTATGATGAAGAAGTTACTATAGATTTAAATAAACTTAAACCTTTAGCAGCCAAGCCACATAGTCCAGATAATGTTGAAGAAATAGAAAGTATTGGGAAAATAAAAGTTGATCAAGTAGCTATAGGAAGTTGTACAAATTCTTCTTATGAAGACTTAATGAAGGTTGCAAAAATATTAAAGGGAAATAAAGTTCATAACGATGTAAGTTTAGTTATAGCACCTGGGTCAAGACAAGTTATGGAAATGATAGCTAGAAATGGAGCTTTAGCTGATATAATAAGTGCCGGAGCAAGAATATTAGAAAATTCATGTGGTCCATGTATAGGTATGGGACAAGCACCAGGAACAGAAGGTGTATCATTAAGAACATTTAACAGAAATTTCTATGGAAGAAGTGGTACCTTAACAGCGAAAGTATATTTAGTAAGTCCAGAAACTGCAGCAATTTCTGCTATAAATGGAGTGTTGACAGATCCTAGAGAACTTAATATAGATATTTCAGTGGAAATGCCAAAGGAATTTTTAATAGATGATTCAATGATAATTAAACCAGCAGATAATGGTGAAGAGGTAGAAGTAGTAAGAGGACCTAATATACAACCATTCCCAGTAAATAGTCCATTAGGAGATATTTTAGCTGGAAGAGTTTTAATAAAGCTAGAAGATAACATTACTACAGATCACATTATGCCTTCAAATTCAAAGTTATTGCCATTTAGATCTAATATTCCTTATTTATCTGACTATTGTTTTAATACAGTTGATAAAGAATTCCCTAAGCGTGCAAAAGAAAATAAAGGTGGCATAATAGTAGCAGGAAATAATTATGGACAAGGATCCAGTAGAGAACACGCGGCTCTTGTACCATTGTATTTAGGAGTTAGGGCTGTAATTGCTAAATCTTTTGCAAGAATTCATAAAGCAAATCTTATTAATAATGGAATAATACCAATGGAGTTTGAAGCAGAGGTAGATTATGATAAGGTAGGGCCTTTAGATGAGCTTATAATAACAGATATTCAATCTGCTTTAGTTAATGGAAAGGCTATAATAAAAAATATGGCCAATGATAATTTCTTTAATGTTTATATTAACTTAACAGAAAAAGAAATAGAAGTAATAAAAGCAGGTGGAAGATTAAATTATGTTAAGATAAACGCATAAAAGTTTTATAGAAGTAGCACATAAAAATCATTATTTTATGTGCTACTTTTATTTTGTTATATGGGATATAATTGAATTAAAGGGTATATTAGGAGGGAATATGAGGAAGAAAAGAATACTTATTTTATTTATAATTATCTGTGGGATATTAATAGGGGGCTTGTTTTATATTTCTAAATTAGAAATAATAAAAGATCAAGTAAAGAATAATTCAGTTGAAACATCAGGAGAAAAAATTCAACCAATAATAGAAGAGACAAAAAATATAAAAACTATAGAAATAGCTGCTACTGGAGATATTCTAATACATAAAGAAATATTAGAAACTCAATATGACGCTATAACTGATACCTATGATTTTAAAAACACACTTCAATATGTAAGAGATTATTTAAGTAATACTGACTTAACTATATCTAATTTAGAAGGGACTTTATCAGGTATAGATAATTATGGGTTTTCAGGATATCCAAGTTTTAATGCCCCAGATGAATTAGCAGATGCTATGAAATGGTCAGGAATAGATGTGGTTAATAATATGAATAACCATTCATTAGATAGAGATGTTAAAGGATTTTATAGGACTAGAGAAATTTTAGAGAATAGAGAGTTTGACATAATAGGTACAAGGGAAAGTACTGAAAATTCTAGATATATAATAAAGGATGTTAAAGGAATAAAGTTAGGTATTATAGCTTATAGTTATACTATGACTAGTGAAGGAGGAACTAGAGGTTTAAATGGAACTGCAATATCTAGTGATATTTATCCATTAATGAATACCTTTAGAGAGGATTCCTTAGAAGAAGATTTTCTAAATATGAAAATAGAAATAGATAAGATGAAGGATAATGGAGCTGAAGTTATAATATTTTATATGCATTGGGGAGATGAATATGAGTTAGAACCTAATGAAACTCAAATAAAAATAGCTAAATTCTTAGCTAATAATGGAGTAGATATAATTTTTGCAACTCATCCTCATTCATTACAACCAATAGATGTTATTAAGTCAGAAGATGGTATTCATGAAACTTCAGTTATTTATTCTATGGGTAATTTTTTATCTAGTCAAAGGACTGAAAGGATAGAGAATCCCTATACTGAAGATGGAGTAATTGTTTTTGTTAAAATTAATAAAAGTGAAGAGACAGGAGAAGTAAAAGTAGAGTATCCAACATATTTACCAACATGGGTTAATTGGTATGGAAAGGATGGAAAACTATTTTATGAAGTAGTACCAGCAACTATCAACAATGCTTCATATCTAACAGAAGAGGGAAAAATAAGAGTAACAGAATCTTTAAATAGAAGTAGAGGTATTATTGAGTCATATAGTGATAAAATAAAAATAAGAAATTAAACTTAAAAAAAGGGGATGTAACAATTGAGGGATACTATTAGATTAGCAGGAATAGCATATGAAAGTTTAGTTAATGGACCTGGAATTAGAAGAGTATTCTTTTCACAAGGCTGTAATCATAACTGTAAGGGATGCTTTAATCCAGAGACTCATGACTTTTCAGGAGGAGAAGAGAAAAATATAAATGAACTTATAGAAGATGTATATAAGAATCCCATAATTAATGGAATAACCTTTAGTGGGGGAGATCCCTTTGAAAGAGCTGAAGAGTTTGCTTATATGGCTAAAGCTTTCAAGAAAAAGAATTTAAATATTTGGAGTTATACAGGATATACCTTTGAATATATACTAGATAATTTAGAAAAAAGAAGTGGATGGAAGGATTTAATATATAACTTAGATGTGCTAGTGGATGGAAGATTTGAAGAGGATAAAGCTAGCGAAGGCTTAAAGTATAGAGGGTCAACTAATCAAAGAATAATTGATGTGCAAGAAAGTTTAAGAACTGGAAATATAATAATGTTAGCTTATTAAACTTGATTTTTTTATTTAAAAGATTATAATTATAAAAAAAGAATATTATAGTATTCGTATATGCTTGAAAATATGGTTCAAGTGTTTCTACTAGGAAACCGTAAATATCCTAACTACGAAGAAAATATTGCCATGGATTTTTGGGGCTTTATTACTGAAGATATAGAGAGGACAGGCTTCTAGAATACTATTTTATTAAGTAATAGAGGAGAATTATACATGGATTTATTGAAAGAAATGATAATGAACAAAGGAAAAGTTAGAGAAGGAAATATATTAAAGGTTGATTCCTTCTTAAATCATCAAATGGATGTAAAGTTTTTAAATGAAGTTGGTAAGGAATTTAGAAACAGATTTCAAGGTGAAAAAATAGATAAAATACTAACAATAGAAGCCTCAGGTATTGGAATAGCAGCTATTGCTTCACAATATTTTGATTATGTACCTGTTGTATTTGCAAAGAAAACAGAAAGTTTAAATTTAGATAAGGAAGTATATGAATCAGAAGTACATTCCTTTACTAAAAATAAAACATATAAGGTTAGAGTAGGAAAGCAATTCCTAAATGAGGGTGAAAATATATTAGTAATAGATGATTTTCTAGCTAAGGGTTGTGCAACTAAAGGGCTTATAGATATTATTAATCAATCAAAAGCAAACTTAGTTGGAGTTGGTATAGTAATAGAAAAGGGATTCCAAGAAGGAAGAACTGTACTAGAAGAAATGGGTGTAAGAGTTGAATCCTTGGCAATTATAGAAAAATTCCAAGAGGGAAAAGTCTTTATTAAGTAAAAGATAAGAAGTAATAAGTAAGAGTTATTTAATAAAAAAGAGTTTAGGAAGTTTTAGAATATAAATGTGAGACTGCAACAGCCTCACATTTTTTAATTTTCATCAAATAAATCTTTGAATTCTTCTGGAACTTTCATAACATTTTCTACTTTATATTCACCAGTAGCTTCAATTTGATAAAGCTTTACTAAAAGCATTTCTCCATTTTCAAAAGTAATAATGTTATACAGACTATGATCACTACCAGAAGTTGAAATGTTTTTTAGTTTTTCGAAGTATTCTTTAGATACAGAATTCTTAAGTTCATCACTAAAGAGGTCATTAAAGCCTTCATAATTTTCAGCATCAATATAGTTCTTTATCATTATAGAAGCATTTATCGGAGAGTTAGGCTTCATAGACTTATCTTTTGTGCAGGATAATAAAAATAAACTACTTATAATAATTAAAGAAAATAACAGCGTGGATTTCTTCATAAAATACCCCCTTAGAAATATAATACAATCTTAACTTAAATGGTACTATATGTAAATAAAGGGTTATGCACTAATTTTAGTACATAACCCTTTATTAAGTAAATTAGAATTCCATTACTTTAATATCTTGCAAAATTCAAAGCAATTTTCAACTCCAAAGCCCTATCTCTTCACTCTTAGTTCTTCACTCTTAACTCTTACTTCTTACCTATTAAGATAATAATCCATAACATTTCTTACTTTAGGAATAGTAAGATGACTACCACCTCTATCTTTTACATTTTCAATTACCATAGAAATTGAAATTTTAGATGAGTCTGGATCTGTAGAAACAAACCATCCATTTTCAGTACCATCTGCATCATCTTGGGATGACTTTATTTCAGCAGTACCTGATTTACCAGCAACTCTATGTCCAGGGACAGCACCATCAGGAAGAGTAGCTCCAGCATCATTAATAGAAGCTGTAAAGGCATCGATTAAAACTGGTAAATTATTTGGTGATATTAATCCTTCCTTCCATACTTTTGCTTCTGGATTTTCACTTATAACTAATCTAGGTGCCATTATATTACCTTTATTTGATAAGGTGCTATAGAATAATGCTACATGAAGTGGCGTTACCATAACTTCACCTTGTCCATATCCTGTATCTGCTAAAAGTATATCTCTATTTAACTCTCCATCATTGGAAATTTGTGAGGATTCCATTGGGTATTCAAAAGTTAATTCTTCTCCTATACCAAAGCCTTTAAGACCATTAATAAACTTTTCACTTCCAAGGTCTAATGCTACTTGAGCATAGTAAATATTATCTGAATAGTTTGCGGCATCCTTTAAGGTTACAGATTTTCCAGGATCTATTACTCTAGTAACTTTATAATCTCCCCAGGAACTATCCTTTTGCCATTTTAATCCTTGAATATCTTTAGCTTCATTTGGATTTATAACACCATTTTCTAAACCTATTATTGAGGTTAATAGCTTCATAGTAGAACCAGGAGCATAAATTTTATTAAATCTATTTATTTCATCTGCATGATTATTTTCTTCCCATTTAGTCTTTTGAGTTTTACTTATATAAGTAGTGAAGGTATTTGAATCATATGAAGGGGCACTTACCATGGCTATAACTTCCCCAGTTATAGGATTAACAGCAGTGGCAGCTCCCTTCTCTCCAGACATTTCACTATATATTTTATTTTGAAGATCATAATCAACTGCTAACTTAATATCTTTTCCATTTACAACTTCAGTACTAGCTATGCTTATTTTTTCCATTCCACGCTCTATATAAATTTCACCAGCATCTTTACCTCTTAAGGTATCTTCATATACTTGTTCTAAGCCTGCTTTACCAATAAGGCTTGTATCATTATAACCCTTGTCCGAATTTGCTTCTAACTCTTCAGCAGTAATACTTCCGATATATCCAACAAGTCTTCCAAAGGCTTCACCACCATAATAAATTCTACCTACTTTTTCTTGAAGGAGTATTCCATCCTCATCTCTATTTTTTAAAGTAGATATCTTTGGATCTGTAGTTAATATATCTACAAGAGAAATAAAGTGCTCAGGATTAGTATTAGCCTCTAGTTTAGTTGTAATATTATCTTCGCTTATATCTAATGCATTAGCAATTTCACTAATCTTAGACTCTATATTTGATTTATTAAAATTAGAAGGATAAATACCTACTGTATAAATAGTTCCGTCTTCTGCTAATACTTTTCCATTTCTATCAAGAATATTGCCTCTTTTAGCTTGGGTTGTTAAAACTCTAATCTTATCATCCTTTATCATATTAGGAAAAATTAAGCTTTCATCCCATTTTACTTTATATTCTTTATCTTCTTTAATAAGAGATAATTTATAATCCTCAAGGGATAAGTCACCAGTTATAGAGTTCATATCTAATTTAAAGGGGATTGTTATAACTCCATCTTCCTTTAAAGCTTCCCCATTAGTTTCAAAGGATAAATTATTTGCATTAATTGCAGTAAATATATTTTCATATCTTGAAACAAAGTCCTCTTCTGATATATACTCCTTAGATTCATTAGTTAACATTTGGTACATAGATGAATAGTCAGATTCAGACCATTTTTCAGTAAAAGTATTAAAAGCCTTCTCAGCTTTACTAACCCCAGAACATCCATTAGAGATTAGCATAAATACTATAAGTAATGAAAAAACTATAGTTGCTTTTAAATTTCTTATTAATTTCATATGTTTAACCCTTTCTAACTTTTATAATTTATATTTAAAATTATATCACTAAATCAATAAGTTGACATAAAATAGAAAAATAAAAAAGCGCCGAAGCGCTTTATAAATAAATGGGGGATGGGACCTGTATAAACAGGTTTTTTGTATCTACATTACTATTATTAACAATGTAAAAATTTTTATACATAAAATATAATAAATTTTCAAAAAATATAGTAAATAATAATTGTTATCCATTGAATAGACTTACTAATAGTGGTATTATGAGTAAAAGGAAGTTAAAACGAGGTGATTAAATGAGTATAAACTATAGAAGTTTAACTTGTTCAACAGCAGATGCTTTAGTTATCTACTTATTAGAAGGTAAATTACAAGTATCAAATGAAGAGTTAAATAAAAATATAAAATTTGCAGAAGCAAAAGAATTATTCAATGGAAAAAATGGAGAAATGTATACTTTCACAAAGCCAGGTAATGATACTATTCAAACAGTAGTATTAGTTGGTTTAGGAAAGGAAGAAGATTTAAACTTAGATAAGGTTAGAGAAGCAACAGGAAAGGGAATAAAGAAGATAAAGAAATTAGGACTTACAAATATATTCTTAAGAGTTCCTCATACTGAAAATATAAAGCTTGAAGAATTAATAAAGGCTATGGCAACTTCAGCTGAATTAGCTAATTATACATTTAACAAATATAAAACTGATGCTAAGGAAGAGAAGGAATTGAATGTTTCAATTTCTAGATGTGGAATAAAAGAAGCTACAAAGGAAATAGAAGATGCTATAAATGAAGGTGTTGAAATAGCTAAGGGCATAATAATTGCAAGAAACTTAGTTAATGAACCATCAAATGTAATTTATCCAGAAACTTTAGCAGAAGCAGCGGTTAATGTTGGTAAAGAAAGTGGATTTGAAGTAGAAGTTCATGGAGTTGAAGAAATAAAAGCTTTAAAGATGGAAGCATTCTATAATGTAGCCAAGGGTTCTTCTAAGGAGCCTAAACTTATAGTTATGAGATACTTTGGAGATAAGGATAATAAGGAAACAGTTCTTGGACTTGTAGGTAAGGGATTAACTTATGATTCAGGTGGATATTCACTTAAACCAAGCAATAGTATGAAGGATATGAAATCAGATATGGGTGGTGCAGCTTCAGTTATAGGAGCAATGTCTATAATTGCAAAAAGAGGATTAAAGCTTAATGTAGTAGCAGTTGTAGCATCTTGTGAAAATTTAGTTTCTGGTGATGCATACAAGCCCGGTGAAGTAATAGGCTCAATGGCTGGTAAGACAATAGAAGTAGATAATACAGATGCTGAAGGAAGATTAACTTTAGTAGATGCTATTCATTATATAATTACAAAGGAAAATGTTAATGAAGTTATAGATTTAGCAACATTAACAGGAGCAGCTTTAGTTGCATTAGGAGAAACTACTACAGCAGTAGTAACTAATAATGATGAATTCTATAATGAATTAAAATCAGCTTCAGAATATACTGGAGATAAGATGTGGCAATTACCTGCTTTTGATGATTATAAGAAATTAATTGAATCTCATATAGCAGACTTAAAGAACAGTGGTGGAAGATTTGCAGGAACAATAACTGCTGGATTATTCATAGAAGCATTTGTTCAAGATAAGCCATGGTTACATTTAGATATAGCTGGAACAGCATGGACTTCAAGTAATAGTAGCTTAGGAGTTAAGGGTGGAACAGGTGCTCCAGTGCATACACTATATGAACTAGCTAAGAGAAGAAGTAAGTAAAGATAGGTAATATTTAATAAGTAAGAAGTAATAGTTATAGTAATGGCTCGGTATTTTACCGAGCTTTTTGCATTTAAAAATTTCAGAGTATTTTGTAGTTTCAATTTATTGACAAGGTATAGATAACAATCTATATTGAAAGTAAGGTAAAAGGTATATAATAAAATTAATTTAAGGGGAGTTAAAATGAAGAAGAAGGTAGCCTTTATTTGTGTCCATAATTCTTGTAGATCTCAGATGGCTGAAGCTCTAGGAAAATTATATGGACACGATGTTTTTGAAAGTTATTCAGCAGGAACTGAAACTAAGCCAGAAATTAATCAAGATGCAGTAAGAATAATTAAGAAACTATATGGTATAGATATGAATGAAAGTCAAAAGTCTAAGTTAATTAGCGATATACCAAAGGTAGATATAGTAATAAAAATGGGATGTAATGTTGTATGCCCGGTTGTATTAGTTAATCATATAGAGGATTGGGGACTTGATGACCCTACTGGTAAATCTGATGAAGAATTTATTGATATTGCAAAAAAAATAGAAGAAAATATCAAGGCGCTAATAGAAAGAATTAAAGAGAAGAAGATTTAATTTTTTTAGTATATAAATATTTTTGTAACAAATAACATAATGAATTATAATATTATTACTTATTAAGTTTAAATAAGGGGATGGAGCTTTGAAGAATCAAATAATAAGAAAAGTATTTAATGGTCTGATATATATACATATTTTGCATCATGGAAGTGAAGGAAGTTTTTATGGAAGCTGGATGATAGAAGAGCTTAAGGAACATGGTTATACAGTTAGTCCAGGAACAATATATCCCATATTAAAGCTTATGGTAGATGAAGAACTATTAGAAAAAGAAGATAAAATAGTTAATGGAAAAGTAAGAAAGTATTATAAAACTACAGAAAAGGGGAATCAACTTCTAATAGAATTAAAGAAAAATTTAAAAATATTAGTTGGTGAAATTATGTAGTTAAGGAGTTATAGTTAATAACTCCTTTTTTTATTTAATAAATAAGAAAGATTTATACCATAAGTTTGTAAATATAATTAAAATATGGTATTATCATATTACGATATTGAATTTCGATATTGATGAAATTGTTATGAGGTGAGGCATGGTGGATATATTAAATATAGAAAATGTAACTTTTAAGGATAAAGATAATATTATTATTGATGATATTTGCTTACGGGTTAATAAGGGAGACTGCATTTCAATTGTGGGGGGATCTGGAGGAGGAAAAAGTACATTCCTTAGACTTTTAGCAGATTTAATATCTCCTTCTAAGGGTGAAATAAAATATATTGGAAAAAACTATATGTCATATGACCCAATAGACCTTAGGCGAAAGATAAGTTATTGTACACAATTACCATATCTTTTTGGACATACAGTAAAGGAAAATCTAGAATTTCCATTTAAAATAAGGCATAAAGAAATAGATAAAAAGAGAATAATAGAGCTTCTTAACATTTTCAATTTAGATGAATCCTATTTAAGTAAGGATATAAATTTACTATCAGGTGGAGAAAAACAAAGAATTTCTCTAATTAGAAGTTTAATATTTATTCCAGATATTTTATTGTTAGATGAAGTGACATCAGCTCTAGATAATGATAATACTGTTATAGTAGAAAATTATATAAAAGAATTAAATAATTCAGGAGTAACTATATTATGGATTACTCATAATAATGAACAGAGTAAAAGGATTTTTAATAAAAGAGTAGCGATGAAAAATGGAAAGATAGAGAAGGTAGAGGTGTTATAGGATGAGTACAGAATCATTAATATTGTCATCTATACTAGTAGCAATTCCTGTTTTTATTTCTTATAAAGATAAATTAGATTTAGAAAAAGAAATAATTTTTAGTATGATAAGAGCTATAGTTCAACTTTTAATAGTAGGTTATTTATTAAACTTTATCTTTGGTCTTGAAAAGCCTATATTTACTATTATTTTAATTATAGTAATGGTATTTAATGCTGCATTAAATACTAGAAAAAAGAAAGAAATAATAGAGAATCAACTATTTATTTCCTTTATTTCAATTTTAATTGGTACAAGTATTACTTTAGGTGTTTTAGTATTATCTAAAGCTATAAAATTTATTCCTAGTGAGATTATACCAGTAGCTGGAATGGTAGTAAGTAACTCAATGGTAGCATTGTCATTAGCCTATAAAAATCTAATTAATAGCTATAAAAATAATGGAACAGCAGTAGAAATTAAATTAGCTTTAGGGGCAAATATAAAGGATGCATCTCAAGATATAATTAGAGAAAGTATTAAACTTTCTATTATGCCAAGCATAGATTCAGCTAAAACCTTAGGAATAGTATCCTTACCAGGAATGATGACAGGATTAATATTAGGAGGGGCTTCCCCATTACTAGCAGTTAAGTTTCAAATAATGGTTACTTTTATGATGGTTTCATCAACTTCTTTCTCTGTAATGATGGCAACATATTTAAGTTATAAGAAATTCTTCAATGATAGAAAGCAAATAAAAATATAAGTAGAGATCTTAATATCTCTACTTATATTTTTTTACTTTGTTTTTCAGATTCTTTTACGATTTCACATATAAAATACAACTCATTTTCAGGAATTGATATATTAAAGGTATCTATAATTAAAGTGAACGCTTTTTCAATTATAGAAATATATTTTTCATTTCTTTTTTTGTAAGAAGATATCTCTTCATTAGATGTTAAAATAAAATCCTTAAGTAAAAGCCTTTCTATTAAGCATGAAATATGAATAAATATTTTACTAAGGCTAGAGTTAGTCATAATTATATTCAATTCAGCTTCTATAGTATTAATAAAATCCAGTATAGAAGATTTAATTTTATCACTAGAAAGAATAGTTAAATATTTATTAACTGCATCACAAGTAATATTAATTGTTATATCTTTTGTTATAGTTTTTACCATTTTATTTGTTGAAATTTCTTCATTTATTCCTAAGAGATTTAAGAGTTTGTTGATTCCAGAATTTAAAAGAATATCTTCAAGAGATATAAATGGAACTTCACTGTTTTCTGGATTTATACTACCTATTATTGCAAGAGGTCTTTTATCTACTGAAGTTTGTTTAATAATATCTCGTAGCTTCTTCTTATTTTCTATATTTAAAGGAATTATTTCCACATTAAAGATATTATAAGTTTTTAATAAATCTTCTATGCTATTCTTTAAGTAATTTGCAATACCTTCACCAGAATTACAAACAGTATAAATAACATTTTTTTTGTTAATAGAAAGATAATTTTCTATTTTTTTATTAAAGAAATAATTAAGTTTATTGTTTGTACATAATAAATCACGTAAGATGTCTTCTAAATCATTTTTTAAAAATATTGATTTTCTTATAGCTTCTATAACTAAAAGAATATTTATTGATTGTAATGTTACTACATTTATGCCAGTCTCCTTTTTTATTGTTTCATCTAGATTAGTTAATGAACCCATATCTGCAAAAAGAATTAATCCCCTTTTAAAACTTTTACCTCTTAAATTTTCTATTATCAAGGATAATATATTATTTGTGTTTTCATTAAGAGGCATATTTACAGATAAAGCAAAGTTAATACTAAGTAAATCATTAGCAACTTTTGCAATATCACTGGCTATTGAATCTCCATGTGCAGCAATCATAACTCCTACAGGTTCAAAAACTTCCTTTGTTTTTAATGAATCTATTATTATCATAAGGTTATTTAACTCTGATGGCGGACAATAAATATTAAATCTTCCTTCTAATATTTTTATAAGTTTTTTAGATATATTTTGTATTTCAGAAGGTATTTCACTTAATTCAATAGTAGAAGGAGATGAGTGGCAAATAATACTATCACAATCTTTTAAATTCTTAAGATATAATGCTAGAGCTATATAAGAACTTTTATCAATAATTAAGTTTAAGTCTTCATATAATATATCAGATAATGTAGTAACTATTTCAGATATTTCATCATCTATAAAGTCAGGAAATATATTTTGTAATGCAAAACTTTTTGCTATTAATTGAGTATAATCATAAAAGGCTTTTTTAATATCTTTATTTTCTTTCAATTGAGAATTAAAGAATCTAAGAAAATCATAGGATGGAGTAGTAATTTTTTTATTAAAGTCTAATTTAGGTAAAAATTTATACTCATCTCTGTCTAGAAGTAATTCTACCTTTTGTCTAGTTGATATATCTATATTAGTAAGTGAATTATTTGTATATAATGGAAATGAATCTTTGGTTATATATACCTTGTCTAGATTATTCATCCTACTATCAAGATAAGATCTTGCAACTGAAAGTTGAATATCACTAGATAGTTGTCCTATATTTCCTTTAGGGTTATAAAGCATTAAGTCTGCTAGACAGTCTTTAGTAGCAATTATAGGCATGTTAATCTTTTTTGCTTCATTATCATAAAGGGATGTTATTAACATAAGTTTTTCACTTAAGCTTCTATCATTTAAATTTGGAATTTTTACTATTGAAGGAATTCTTCTTATAAAGGTTGTTAACAACATAGAATTTGGATTTTCAGTAGTTGCAGCAATAATTAATACATTGGAAGTTCTTTCAGAAGATACCTCTCCAAGTCTCCTAAACTTCTTTTTATCTATGTATAAAAAGAGCATTTCCTGGCCTTCTGGCGGAAGTCTATGAATTTCATCTAAAAATAAAACTCCATTATTAGCCTCTTCTATTAAACCTCTCCTGTCAGATTCTGCACCAGTATATGCACCTTTTACAGAACCGAAAAGTTGAGATACCAATAAATTTGGGTTATTTGCATAATCTGCACAGTTAAAAACAACAAATGAAGAATCCTTTGAAAAGATGTTGTTAATTAGTCCATATTCGTACATAAGTTCAGCAAAAAGACTTTTACCTACTCCAGATTCCCCTAAAAGTAATGTATGAAGCCCACCAGGGTATAAAATAGATGATTTAGCTAATTTTATAATTGGGGCAAGGCTATTATTTGCACCAATTAATTTATTAAAGGGATCTATATCATTATTTTTTTGTAATACAGGAGAAAGCTTAATATTATTTTCTTCAATATTAATTAATTCCATTAAAGATAAGCACTCAATTGATGAATCAAATAAGTTTATATTAAATAGTTCTTCTAAATGATCTTTATAAAAATATTTTGTTGGCTTACCTTTTATTTTAATAAGAATGCCATCTTTATGTAATTTATTTAAATCAGAAGATGCATTGTTTCTTAATATATCTAAATTTTCAGATAAGTCTAAGGATGAAATACCTATATAGGGATTGTTTATTATGTCTTCCACAGTTAAATTAGAGCAAAATTTGTAAATATAATTTTTTATCATTTCAATACGTAACAACTAGATCTACCTCCTAAAATTCTCTCTTTGAATTTTAAGTGCTACATTTTTAAATTTATCTAAGGAATATGAGTAAAATTTATAATATGATTCACAGAAGTAATTTAGGTTATCTTTTTGATTTTCTCTATGCCTTCTGCAACCACCTCTGCAAAAAGTGAAATAAGCACAGTTTTTACACTTATCACTTATGCTTTTTGATAAATTTATAAATTCTAATGTGTTTTTATTTTTATGAATATCTTCAAAGGAGTTTTCTAATATATTTCCGATACTATAAGATTCATAGGTGTAAAAGTCACAAGGATAAACTTCTCCATTACTTTCTATAATATGCTGACATGAGCATATTCCTTTCATTTCACATGCCTCATAATCTTGGTTAAAGAATAATCCTAAAATGTTATCAAATAATCTTATACTTATATATTTATCAGATAGAATATCATCGTACCAAAGATCAAAAAGTTTAATTAGAAAATCACCATATTGAGAAGGGGTTATAGAGAAGCTACTTAGATTCATATCAGAGTTTTCTAATGGCTCTAAACAAGGAATAAATTGCAGATAATTAAAGTTATTCTTTTTATAAAACTTATATGTAGAGTCTATTTTTTTGCATAAAGCAGAAGTAATAACTGTTAGTATATTATATTCTACATTATACTCTTCTAGTATATGTATCCCCTTCATAACTCTATTAAAAGACTCATTATTTAAATAATCTACTCTATTTAAATTGTGCAAATCTTTATTTCCATCTAAAGATATACCTATTAGAAAATTATTTTCATTAAAAAAACTTGCCCATTCATTATTAATAAGAGTTCCATTAGTTTGCAATGCAAAGGAGAAGCTTGTACCATTGATATTATTTGTTTTTATGTAGTCAATAAGTTCTTTATAGAAGTTTATTCCCACAAGTAGTGGTTCACCACCTTGAAAGGCTATTGAGCAATTACCACCATTGCAATATTCAAAAACTCTATCTAATATTTTTTTTACTGTATCTTCCTGCATAAACCCATAATCTTTAATCTCTCTAGCATCAGATATAGAATTATAAAAACAATATTTGCATTTTAAGTTGCATTTACTTGAAGAGGGTTTAATCATCAAGCTTAAATTTTTTTTCATAAAAATCCTCCTTTGTGACATTAAGAATTATGTAAATGTTTTAGTACCTCTATATCTATATCTTAAAATCAACTAATAAAAAAAACAAGTGAATTTCTAATTGTGGTTATTATATAAGTTTTTAAAAGAGTATTGAAATAGTATTAGTAAAAAGTATTTATTATAAAAAAAGAGTATTAAAGAGTATTACCGTCTTGAAAAATAATAGGTTTTAGAATTTGGCATGATATTTGCTATAAATAATGGCAAGAGGAGGATGAGGAAATGAATGAAATAGGAGTTATATTAATTAGCCATGGATACTTTGCAAAATATGCAATGGATAGTGCTGAAATGATTATAGGAAAACAAGAAAATTATAAGGTTATTTCAGTAACAGATGATAAGGATTTAGAAGATGTTATAAAGGAATTAGAGGATTCTTATAATGTTTTAAGCAAAGGAAGAGAAGTAATTATATTAACTGATATATTTGGGGGAACGCCTTGTAATGCTACTTCAAGATTAATATTAAGTGGTAAAAAGCTAACGGCTTATACAGGATTTAATTTACCAGTATTATTAGAACTATTATTAAATAGAGATAAACCTTTAAATGAAGTTAAATTAAATCTTGAAAAAGTACATAATGAAACTTTTATAAGTATAAGTGATAAGGTTTTAAATGAATTTAATGAAGATGAAATAGCTTTATAAAAAAGTAAAGGGGAGATTTAAGTGAGTATTAAATTAGTTAGAATTGATGACAGACTTATACATGGACAAGTTTGTTCAACTTGGATTGGGGACTACAATATAGAACAAGTACTTATTATTAATGACAAGGTTTCTAATGACCCTGTTCAAAAATCAGTAGTAGGATTGGCAGCTCCTTCAGGGGTAAGAGTTTTAGTTTTTGGAGTAGATCAATTTATAGAAGTTATTAAGAAAAATCCTATTAAAAAGGCCACATTATTATTGTTTACTACATCAACAGATGTTTTAAAGGTTATGAAAGGTGGCTTAGAAATAGCAAAATTAAATGCTGGCGGAATGAGATATAACGAAACAAGAAAGAGATTAACAAAATCAATTTCAGTAACTCCAGAAGAAGAAAATGCATTTAAGGAAATTATAAATATGGGGGTTGAAGTATTTATACAAATGGTTCCTAAAGATGATGTTATTTATATGAAAGATATTATATAAAAAATAAAAAAAGGGGAGAGTAGTATATGTTAATTAAAGCTATATTAGTTGCTATATGGGCAGGCATATGTGCTTGGGACCAATATGGACCACACTTAGGATTTAGAAAACCTTTACTAGTAGGAGCTATTACTGGACTTATTTTAGGGGATTTAAGACAAGGACTTATTATTGGAGCTACTTTAGAGTTAATGTGGTTAGGTGTAAATAATGTAGGAACCTATGTACCACCTGATGTTATTTCAGGATCTGTAGTAGGAGTAGCAATAGGTATTTTATCTGGTGGAGGAGAAGCAGCAGGAATAGCAATAGCAATACCAGTATCACTTTTAGTTCAACAACTTGATATGTTATGTAAGACATTTAGTATATCTTTAGTACACAAGGCAGATAAAATTGCTGAAACAGGAGATTTTGATAAAATAGATAAACTACAATATATGGGGGCTGGACTTATATTTTTAAGTAGAGCATTTCCAACATTTATAGCAGTATTTTTAGGTGCTAGTGCAATCGATTCAATTATGGCATTTATACCAGCAAGTGTTATGACTGGATTAACAGTTGCATCAAAAGTAATACCTGCAGTTGGTATAGCAATGTTATTGACTATGATGCTTAAAAAGAATATGTGGATGTTCTTAGTATTAGGATTTACATTAACAACTTATTTAGGACTTCCAACACTAGCATTAGCATTAATAGGTGCATGTTTTGCTGGAATATACGATTTAATAATGGCTAAGAAAGAAAAAGAAACAACTGTAAATGTTTCAACAGCAGAGGTTGATAATTCTGAAGAAGGAGGTTGGGATTTATAATGGCAAACTTAATTACTAAAAAAGAGTTAATGAAGGTATTTTGGAGATCACAATTATGTCAAATGTCACATAACTATGAAAGAATGCAAAGCTTAAGTACTGTATATATATTAAAACCAGTATTAAAGAAATTGTATAAGGATAGACCAAAAGAAGAAAAAGTTAATGCAATGAAAAGACATTTAGAATATTTTAATACACATCCAATAGCTATGCCATTTATCTTAGGAATAGTATCTGCCATGGAAGAAACAACTGACGAAGATCAAAAAGAATCAGTTATTGCTATGAAAACAAGTTTAATGGGACCTTTCGCTGGAATTGGAGATAGTTTGCTTAACTTTACTTGGATGCCAATTGCAGGTTCTATAGGAGCAGCCTTTGCTTTAGATGGAAGTATATTTGGAGCAATAATGATGTTCTTAATGATTAATTGCTTATACTTCCCATTAAAATACTTTGGATTAACTAAAGGTTATTCAAAAGGAATAGAAGTATTGGGTAAGGAAGATAATGGTAAGGGTGTATTTGATAGATTAGCAAATATGGCTAACGTATTAGGAATAATAGTTGTTGGAGGATTAATTGCTACAACTGTAAAAGCAACATTAGGAGTTCAGATATCAGCTGGTGAAAATCCACTTATGTTGCAAGAAATGCTTGATAAGGTTATGCCTAACTTAGTTCCATTATTAGTTACTGTTGTATGTTATTACTTATTAAAGAAATCTAATGGTAAGAATGCAGTATGGATTATATTCGGAGTTTTAATAATAGCTGTAATCTTATCTATGTTAGGAATAATCGTTTAACATGAATTCATGGAGCTGCAGTAGTAGCTCCTTATTAAAAATGTAGAATTATTGATGTAATTCATTTTACATTGTGCGAGAGCACTATCTCTATGATGGAAATTTTAGATAGGAGGATATGGAATGAGGACAGTTGTAATTTTAATGGATACTTTAAAAAGAGAGATGATGGAAGTTTACAACGAAAATACTTGGGTAAGAACGCCGAACATAACTAACTTTTCTAAGGAAGCCACTACTTTTGATAATCATTGGGTTGGTTCTGCTCCATGTATGCCAGCAAGAAGGGATATACTTACAGGAAGGCTTAATTTCTTAGAAAGATCTTGGGGACCTATAGAGCCCTTCGACATAACATTACCTAAAGTTTTAGCTGAAAAAGATGTATTTAGCCACATTGTAACAGATCATCCTCATTACTTTAGACTAGGTGGAGAAGGATATGTTCAACAGTTTACAACTTGGGATTTTTATAGAGGACAGGAAGGAGATCCATGGATATCTAGAATAGATGATCCATCATTTATGCCTAAAGATTATTATGGAAAACTTAGAAGGCAATATCAATGGAATAGGACAAAATGGGATAGACATGAGGAGGAGTATCCTACTCCAAAGACTTTTAGTGCAGCTTGTGAGTGGTTAGAAGATAATAAGGATCACGATGACTTTTTCTTGATGGTAGAAACCTTTGATCCTCATGAACCTTTTGATGTTCCTGATGAGTACATGGAACTTTATGATTGTAAATATGATGGACCTTACTTTGAGATACCTAATTATAAGGAAGTAGATGTTCCAGAAGATGCTTTAGATTATATAAATAAAAGGTATGCTGCACTACTTACAATGACAGATAAACATTTTGGAAGGTTAATTAAGAAATTAAAGGATTTAAATTTATATGATGATACATTGATTATAGTTACAACAGATCATGGATACTTCTTAGGGGAAAGAAACTATTTTGGTAAAAATTATATGCATATGTACAATGAATTGGCCCATATACCATTATTAGTAAGATTCCCAAATGGAAAGATGGCTGGAGAGAGAATTAATTTATTAACTCAAAATATAGATATTATGCCAACGGTTTTAGATTATTCTGATATAGATATCCCAAAAGATGTACAAGGATTTTCTTGGAGGAATATAGTTGATGGAAAAGAGTATAAAAGAGATTATGCGTTGTATGGATATCATGGAGTAGCTGTAAATATAACAGATGGAGAGTATACATACTTTAGAGCTCCTAATAAGGAAAATAAACCTTGTTATGAATATACTTGTATTCCTACAACTATAAGAAAGTACTTAGGAAAAGAAAATCAAGAAGAAATAGAGATGGGAAGATTTATTAATAGAACAAATTATCCTGTATATAAAATAAAGATTAATAATCCTTCAATTCTTGATAACGTAGAAAATGCATTAGAGTATACAAGTGAGAATAAGTTGTTTAATATAGCTGAAGATTATTATCAAACAAAACCTATTAAAGATAATGAATTAGAAAATAAATATAAAAGACTAATGATACGAGCATTAAAGGAAATGGATGCTCCAGAAGAACAATTAGAAAGATTAAATCTAAAGTAGGAGGTATTTTATGAAAATAATTATTTCATCAGATTATAAAAGCAAGGATTTTAAAGACTCTATAAAATTATATCTTATAGAAAAGGGATATGATGTAATAGATAAATCACAAGGAAAAAAGTTAGATTTTTATGACTCCTCAAATTTAGTAGCAGAAGCTATTCTTAATAATGAAGGTGAAAAGGGAATAGTAATAGATGAATATGGAACAGGTTCTTTTAATGTGTGTACAAAACATAAGGGAATAATATGCGCACAGGTTGCAGATGAACATTCTGCAAAGATGACTAGAGATCATAATAATACTTCAATAATTGCAATTGGCTCCAAGGTAACAGCTCTAGAAATAGCAAAAAGAATAACAGATAAATTTATTTTATCTAATTATTCTGGTGGAAGACATCAAATAAGAGTAGATATGTTAAATAAGATGGCATAGGAGGGGAAAAAATGATTATTTCAGTTGGTTGTGATCATATAGTAACAGAGGTTAAAGATAGTGTTGTTGAATATTTAAAATCAAAGGGATATGAAGTTATAGATAACGGGACCTATGATAAAGAAAGAACTCACTACCCTATATATGGAAAGAAGACTGCTGAAAAAGTAGTTAATGGAGAAGCAGATTTAGGAATAGTTATTTGCGGAACTGGTGTAGGAATTACTAATGCAGCTACTAAGATAAAGGGGGCCAGAGTTGCATTAGTTAGAGATATAGAAACAGCAAGATATTCAAAAGAAAATTTAGATATAAATATATTAGGATTTGGTGGAAGAATAACTGGACTTGGACTTATGGAAAATATAATAGATGTATTTCTTGAAACTAAGTTTAATCCTACAGAGGAAAATATAGCAATGGTAGAAAAATTAAATAATATGATAGAAAAAGATTATGCAAATGGTGATGAGCATTATTTTGATGAGTTTATGGATAAATGGGATAGAGGTGAATATCATGACTAAAATACTATCAACAAGGGAAATGCTAAATAAAGCTCAAAGAGAAGGCTATGCAGTACCAGCCTTTAACATTCATAATTTAGAGACATTAGAAGTAGTTGTAGAAACAGCAGCAGAATTAAAATCACCAGTAATACTAGCAGGAACACCATCAACTATTGCATATGCAGGAGGAGAATTTATAGTTGCCATGGCAGAAGTAGCAGCCGAAAAATATAATATTCCAATAGCAATACATTTAGATCACTTTGAAGTAATAGATGAAATAAAGCACTTTGTAGATTTAGGATTTAAGTCAACAATGATAGATGCTTCTCATGCGCCATTTGAAGAAAATATAGAAACCGTTAAAAAAGTAGTTGAATATGCACATAAATATGATGCAACAGTTGAAGCAGAACTTGGTAGATTAGGTGGACAAGAAGATGATTTAATAGTAGATGAAAAGGATAGTAAGTATACTAATCCAAAGCAAGCAAAGGAATATGTAGAAAGAACAGGAATAGATTCATTAGCTATAGCAATTGGAACAGCACATGGATTATACAAGGGAGAAGCAAAATTAGATTTAGATAGATTGAAGGAAATAAGAGACATTGTAGATGTGCCATTAGTTTTACATGGAGCCTCAGATGTACCAGATGAATTAGTTAAAAAAGCAATAGCACTTGGAATATGTAAAGTAAATGTAGCAACTGATTTAAAAATACCATTTTCAGATGCAGTAAAAAAATACTTTATAGAAAATCCAGAAGCTAATGATCCAAGAAAATATATGACACCTGGAAAAGAAGCTATGAAGAAGGTAGTTGAACACAAAATTATGGTTTGTGGAAGTAATGGAAAAGCTTAATTATAAGGAGTTAGTATGATATTAGTAATTAATTTAAATGCATCAGTAGATAAAAAGTATGTTATGGATGATCTAAACAAAGGCTTAGTAATGAGAGCTAAGAGTGTTGAAAATACTCCAGGTGGAAAAGGGATCCATGTAGCTAATGTATCTACAATATTAAAAGAAAAATGTATAGTTACTGGATTCTTGGGTGGAAAAACAGGAGAGTTTATACATGATAAACTAGAGGAGTATGGAATAAAGCAAGATTTTGTAAAGATAAAAGGTGATACAAGAGAGTGCTTAGCTATAATCACTAATGATTTAGTTCAAACAGAAATACTGGAGCCAGGCCCTGAAGTTACAGAGGAAGAACAAAATAGATTCATAGATAAGTATAATGAGTTATTAGAAGAAGCCAATATAATAGTAGCATCAGGAAGCCTTCCTAGAAATATACCTAAGAATTTTTACAAGAAGCTTATAGATATAGCCAATAGTAAAAATAAAAAATTTTTATTAGATACAAGTGGAGATTTACTTAGAGAAGGAATTGAAGGAAAACCATTTTTTATTAAGCCTAATAAGGATGAAATAGAGTTTTTAACAGGAAGACATATAGAAAGCTATAAAGATGCTGTTAGAGAAATTAAAGAATTTCATAAAAAAGGTGTAGAGCTAGTTGCAATTTCATTAGGAGCAGAGGGATCGGTAATAGGATATAAGGGAATATACTACAAAGTAACAGTACCTAAGATTAATGCCATAAATCCAGTTGGATCAGGAGATTCTTACGTAGCAGGAGTAGCAATAGGACTTGAAAGAGAGTATGAAATAGAAGATATATTAATGCTTGCATCAGCCTGTGGAACAGCAAATGCATTAGAAGAGGAAACAGGTTCAGTTAAATTGGATGTAGTTCAAGATTTATTGGATAAGGTAACTATTTCTATAATTGAAGAAGACACCTAAGAATTAGTTGTTTTAGGAGGTTATAAAAATGAGAGAAATAAAAAATTCTAAAAATATAAAATCTAAAATAGTAAAGAAAGAAGCTGTATATAACTTTAAGAAAGAAGAAATGATATTAAGGGACTTCTTAGCTGCAGATAGAACTCTGTTAGCAAATGAGAGGACATTGTTAGCATATATTAGAACTGGAATCAGTCTTTTAGCAATAGCCATATCATTAATAAAATTATTTGATACTACAGCCACCTATATATTAGGGGTAATATTTATAATTTTAGGGCTAGTACCCATATTTTTAGGGTTATATAGATACAAAAGTATTAATAAAAAACTAAAGAATGTTATATATAAGTAGAAATTATTAAAGATAAATAGTATAACCTTCTAAATACAAGATAGGGAGCTGCCAAGCAGCTCCTTATATCATATCTGGGAAATCATTTAAAAAGTCATATATACAACGTGTTATACCTCCGAATAAGTTAGACTTTCCATCTAATTTATTTGGGAGAAGAGTAACATCCTTAGAAAAGATTGAATTTATTTTATCATTAACTAAATTTAAATATTCAGGTATATAATCTATTAATTCACTATGTATAAATATATTATCAGGAGCAAATAAGTTAAATATATTAGTTATTCCTATAGCCATTAGTTCTATATTATTTGAAATTATATCAATAGCTTCTTTGTTATTAGAATTGTATAATTTACAAAGTTCTTTTACTGTTTTAACCTTTAAACTAGATTTATTATTAAATTCTTCTAATAAGGCTGGAATAGAACAATATTGCTCAAAGCATCCCTTATTACCACAAGGACATTTCTTGCCATTAGGCACAAGAACCATATGACCTATTTCACCCGAACGTCCTTCAAAGCCAGTATAAAGTTTTTCATTAATTATAATTCCAGATCCTATTCCTGAATGAACATTTATTACTATAGAATTCTTTAATTTTTCTTCAGAATTTTCAAATTCTCCAATAGCAGCTAAATTAGATTCATTTTCAAGATGGAATCTTATTTTAGGTAGAATTTTAGATAACTCTTCTTTTAAGTTTATCTTATCTAAATCGTAATATGGAGTAAATTTAATGGAATCATTATATACTCTACCATGAATAGCAAGACTAACTCCAATTAATCCATATTTATATTCTCCTATATAATTTTCTAAAGAGTTAATTGTATTAACTACTATATCAACTACATTATCTTTATTTACAACTGTTTCATAGTGTTCATAAGCTATGATATTTTTATTTAAGTCAGTAAGTAAAAAACCAATATAATTAGTACCTAAGTCAATACTAAGACTAAGACCTGCCTTTTCGTTTAATTTAAGAAGAATAGGTTTTCTTCCACCACTAGAACTACCATTTCCAATTCCTATTTCAGAAACAATTTCTTTTTCAACTAATAAACTAATAATTTCAGAAACACTAGCTTTATTAAGATTTATAAGTTTTGAGATATCAATTCTAGATATATTTGGGTTATTAAAAAGCAGCTTTAATATTTCAACTATATTAGCCTTTCTAATGTTAAATTTATTATCCATAGAGTACCATCCTTATTGATTGTTTATAAATAATATAGCATAGCCCTTTAAAAAGTTCAAAATCTAAATTCAGATAAAAAATAGAAAAAATAGTCAATGTAAACATTGACATCTTAAAAATCAAGGTGTATTATTAAGTTAGATAGGAAAACTAACTAATTAAATGAGGTGAAATATATGGAATTCTTTAATAATGTACAAACTATAAAATATGAAGGACCAGATACAGACAATATGTTTGCATTTCGTCATTACAATCCTGAAGAAATAGTTTTAGGAAAACCAATGAAAGAACATTTAAAATTTGCAGTTGCTTACTGGCATACTTTCTGTAGTGATGGAGCAGATCCATTTGGAAAAGGAACTAATCAAAGAAATTGGATAACAGATGACCCAATGCAAACAGCAAAAAATAAAGTTGATGCAAACTTTGAATTATTACAAAAATTAGGCGTTGAATATTTCTGTTTCCATGACATGGACGTTGCTCCATTTGGAAATAGCTTAGAAGAATTCTTCCATAACCTAGATGTTATAACTGACTATATGAAGGAAAAGATGGACAAGACTGGCATTAAGCTTTTATGGAATACAGCAGATAGACATGCTAATCCTATATATGTTAATGGTGCTGCATCAAGTCCTAATATAGATGTTTATGCAATGTCAGCAGCTCAAGTTAAAAAGGGAATTGATATAAGTAAAAAATTAGGCGGTAAAAACTTTGTATTCTGGGGTGGAAGAGAAGGTTATGAAACTTTACTAAACACAGATATTCAATTTGAAGAAGAAAATATAGCAAGATTATATAAAATGGCAATAGCTTATTGTGAAAAGATTAATCATAAATTAACTTTCTTAATTGAACCAAAACCAAAAGAGCCAATGACTCATCAATATGATTTTGATTCAGCTACAGCTTTAGCATTCCTTCAAAAATATGACTTACTAGGACACTTTAAGTTAAATATTGAAGCAAACCATGCAACTCTTGCTGGACATACTTTTGAACATGAATTGAATGTAGCTAGAAATTACAATGCTTTAGGTTCAATTGATGCTAACCAAGGAGATGAGTTATTAGGATGGGATACAGATGAATTCCCAACTAACGTTTATAATACTACTTTAGCAATGCTAGAAGTATTAAAGAATGGTGGATTACACGATGGTGGAATAAACTTTGATTCTAAAGTTAGAAGAACTTCTTTTGAACAAGAAGATTTAATAATAGCTCATATTGCAGGAATGGACACTTATGCAAGAGGATTAAAAGCTGCAGCTAGAATAATTGAAACTGAATTCCTAGACAATGTTAAAAAGGAAAGATATTCATCTTATGATAGCGAATTAGGAAAACAATTATTAAACAATGAATTAGATTTAGAAGCTTTAACTAATCATGCATTGTCAGTTAAAGAAGTTAAGAACAAATCATCACATATTGAATTCGTAAAATCAAAATTAAATGATTTAATATACTAAAGTTTAGGAGCTGTTATAACAGCTCCTAAATGAAAAATTAAAAATGAATAATGTAGAATTATTGATGTAATTCCATAGGAATTACTAAAAATAGATACTTGTAGAAACTCCATTAGGAGTTTCTTCTTTAATTTTACATTCTACATTTTACATTTTACATTATAAATAGTGGGAGGATATTTTTATGGAATATGTTATAGGTTTAGATTTAGGAACAGGTTCTATCAAGGGGATAGCTTTAGATAAAGCTGGAGAAGTAGTATTAAAACATTCAGAAAGCTATCCTTTATACAATAATAGAGATGGACATTCTGAACAAGAGCCAGAGGATTGGTATAATGCTTCTGTTAAGGTTTTAGAGAAAATAACTAATGAATTAGGTGGAGATGGATTAAGAGCCATAAGTATATCAGGTCAAATGCATAGCTTAGTATTATTAGATAATGAAAATAAACCTATAAGAAGAAGTATTCTATGGAATGACACAAGAACAACTAAGCAATGCCAATATATAATGAATAACTTTGGAGAAAAGGTAATTGAAATTACAGGCAATAAGAGTCTTGAAGGCTTTACATTACCAAAGGTATTATGGATAAAAGAAAATGAACCTGAGAATTGGGACAAGACTAAAAAATTCTGTTTACCTAAAGACTATTTAGTATTTAAATATACAGGTAACATATGTACAGATATCTCTGATGCAGCTGGAACACAAATGTTAAATATTAAAGAAGGAAAATGGTCTGAAGAAATAGCAGATTTATTGGATATAGATTTAGAAAAATACCCTAAGATATATAACTCTACTGAATGTGTTGGAGAATTAAATGAAGAATTAAAGGCAAAATTAAATGCTAAAGGAAGTATTAAAATATTCCCAGCGGGATCAGATAATCCGTGTTCAGCTTTAGGCTCAGGAATAATAAATAAAAATAGAGATTTATTAAGTATAGGAACTTCAGGTGTATATTTAAAATATGAAGAAGAGTATAAGAACTATGGTGGAAAACTTCACATGTTTAATAACGTATTACCAAATAGTTGCTACTCAATGGGGGTAACTCTTTCTGCAGGAGATTCTTTAAGCTGGTTTAGAAATACCTTTGCAAAGGATAAGGATTTTGATGAGCTTTTAAGTGGAGTATCAAATATTAAGGAAGGATCTAATGGATTATTATTTGCTCCTTATATTGTTGGAGAAAGAACTCCTTATGCAGATAGTAATATCAGAGGAACTTTCATAGGAATAGATAAAAGTCATGATTTAAATCACTTTGCTAGAGCAGTAATTGAAGGAATAACATTCTCATTAAAGGATTGCTTTAGTATTTATGAAGATGATAGTGATAGAGAAATAATTTCAGTAGGCGGAGGAGCTAAGTCTAAGGAATGGCTTCAAATTCAGGCTAACGTATTCAATAAGAAGGTAATATCTTTAAAAATAGAAGAAGGTCCATCTCTTGGGGCTGCAATTATAGCATCAGTTTCTTTAAATTGGTTTGACTCCTTTGAAGATGCTGTAAAGGTAATAGTAAAAGAAAAAGACTGCTATTATCCAAATGCAGAAGCAGTAGAAGCATACAAAGAAGTTTATTCTCGTTATAGAAGAGTATATGAAAATATAAAAAATATATAACAGTAGAAAGCTGAGGAAACTCGGCTTTTTTTGCAATAAAATAATATTGTTTATCAATAAAAATATATTGATAAATATAAAAGGCGGTGATAGTATTTTAATAAGGGGTGAGAATTATGAAAAATAATAAAATGAAAATACTATTAATAATTTATGACTTGTTTTTATCTCTAGGTGCCATATATGGAGGTATTCTAATGATAGCTGGAAGATTTGGTGAATATCCATCAGAATGGTTAGATAGGGTTCCTTTTACAAGCTGGGTTATTCCAGGGATTATTGCAATAATTTTTTATGGTTTAGGTAATTTATTTATAGGAGTTTTAATTTTTACTAAGGGTAAAAAGGGAATAGTCCTTTCATTTGCTATGGGAGTAATATTTCTAGTAAGTTTACTAATATCAATAAGAGTATTAGGAGAGGTATATTTAGCAACAGGTGAATTTATTATACTTAGTATTATTCAAATATTATTATCAATAATAGTATTTATAATCTATAGTAGAAAAAATAGTCTGGTATAGAAATGTTAAATATCTTAATGAGTTTTTCATCATAGGATAGATTGATTTTTATGGTTTTTAGTACTATAATATTTTAGTAAAATACGAATAATTATTGGGAATGAAGTTCTCCCAAGAGAAATCTAAATCTTCTATTAAGACTAATGACTTCTATGATTTAATCGTAGAACATTAGTCTTTTTTATTATTTATAAATTTATTTAGATTTACTTTTTTATTCAAAGGAAAGGTAGTCAAAAGATGAGAGTTTTTAAATTAACAATTTCAACTATTATAGTTTCAATTATAATGGGTATTATATCAGCAATATTTTTAAAGTCATTAGAGATAGTTGCAACAATAAGGGGAAGTTTCCCTTATTTAATTCTAACAATACCCTTAATAGGGGTACTAACAACATATATATATTCTAAATATGGAAAAGAATCTAATAGAGGTAATAACTTAATTATTGAAAGTGTTCATAAGGAGATATCAGTTCCCTTTAGAATGATATTTTTAACATTTATTTTTACTATATTAACCCATTTATCTGGAGGATCAGCAGGTAGAGAGGGTACAGCAGTTCAAATAGGAGGAGCATTAACAAATAAGGTAGCAAATATTTTTAAAATGGAGCATAGAGAAAAAAGAATCCTAATTATGGTGGGAATAAGTGCTGCTTTTGGATCAATATTTGGAACTCCTCTTGCAGGAACATTCTTTGGGATGGAAGTGTGCTTTATAGGAAAGCTTAGTTATGAAGCAATGATATATTGTTTTATTGGATCTTATACAGCTAACTTTATTACAGAAGCCCTAGGTATAATGCATCCTGGTCATGTAATACAATCAATACCTAGTATTTCTATTTATACATTTTTAATAGTAGTTCTATCTTCAATTATATTTGGACTTTTTGGAAGAATATTTGCTAAAGGTATTAATTTAGTTAAGGCCTTCTATGGAAAATACATAAAAAATAATATATATAGAGCTTTAATATCATCAGTGGTAGTTTTGTTAGTAATTGTAATATTTAGATTATATAACTTCGAAGGGTTAAGTATTTGGCTTGTTGATAATGGATTCTCAGGAGAGGTAAGTCTTTTAGATCCAATAAAGAAATTAGTATTAACAGTACTAACTTTAGGAGCTGGACTTCAAGGGGGAGAAGTAACACCATTATTCACTATAGGGGCTTCTCTAGGTGGAGCTATAGGAAATATAACTCATGTAGAGCCTTCACTACTAGCAGCCATTGGAATGATTTGCGTTTTTGGAAGTGCTACAAATACACCAATTACTACTATTATTTTAGGAATTAATTTATTTGGAGTACAAGCTATTCCTTACTATGTAATTGGTGCATTGATTAGTTATTACGTAATAGGAAATAATAGTATCTATGAAGCACAAATTATTAATACCCCTAAGTTAAAAAGATATGAAAAATATAAGGGAAAATCCTTAGAAAATATAGAAGAATAATGTAAAATGTACTTGACATTTGATGTAAAGCAAACTATACTTAAATTATAAAGTAAACTTTACTTACTAGGAGGTGTAAATTTGAAAACTAGGATACAGGATTTAAGAAAAGAACGTAAGATAACACAAAATGAATTGGCGGATGCCTTAGATGTAACTAGACAAACAATAATATCCCTAGAAAGTGGAAGGTATAAGGCATCTTTAGTACTTGCTCATAAGATTTCTCAATATTTTGGATTAAAAATAGAAGATATATTTATTTTTGAGGGAGATGAAAATTTATGTTAGGTATGTTTTGTGGTAGTGACTGTAAAACTAATGAAGAATATAAAAGGGTTATAAAAGGAAGGATAGTATTATTTATAGGAATAATAATTCTTGGATTAATAACATTAGTTATAACACTTGTGGGAGATAGATATTTAAATTTAAAGATTAGCGAAAATATGATATCTACTTACTCAGGCTTTGGAACTGGATTAACAGTAGTAGGTGTAGTACTATTAGTTAAAAATGTTCTAATCTTAAAGAATGAAGAGAAAATTAGAAGGGCTCGTATTAGTAATACTGATGAAAGAATTAAGGATATAAGCTTAAGGGCGTCAAGATTTGCATTAGCAGTAATGTTAGTAAGTATGTATTTGGTAGCTTTAATTGGTGGTTTATGGTATCCAATTCTAACCCAAGTTTTATTTGGTATAATATCATTTTTTTTATTAGCATATTTAATTGCCTATATAATAATATCAAAAAAAATTTAATGGGGGCAAGGAAGATTTATGAGAAAATTAAATAATTATATTCGCTTTGGATTATTTATTTATGCTTTTTGGATGGTATCTAAGAGACTCTTTCAGTTGCCAGAGTTTGTGAATGGATTTTGTGTAGGATTATCAATTGTATTATTACTGTTAGGAGCCTACAGAGAAAATCATAATATAAATAAATTAAAAAATTTTAAAAGAAAAGTTATTTTAAGGTTAAGATACTAATAAATTAAGGAAGTAGTAATATACTTCCTTTTTTTAATATTTAAATGTATTTGTGCATAAATTATATTAAATAATGTAATGGAGTAATACTAAGTTGAATAATAAAAAAGAATGTTTTTTCAAGGAAGCTAAATTAAAGACGGCGAGAATATTTGAAGAAGATGTTTTAAAAATGGTTAAAAGAAAAGAAACTAAAATGATGAATGCTATGTGGCTTGAGGTAACTGGTTGTTCTGGAAATATAATTTCTCTATTAAATAGTGAAAATCCTGGCTTGTATAATATTCTAACTGATATAGTGAATATTACTTTCAACAATACGCTTATGGGCAACGAAGGAAATTTAGCCTTTGAAAACTTTTTAGAAACACTTGATACAGAATTTATATTACTGGTAGATGGAGCAGTATCAACAAAAGAAAAGGGATTTTATAATATTATTGCAAATTATAATGGAAAACCTATTACTGCTTTAGAGGCAGTAGAACTAGCAACTGAAAAAGCAAAATATGTTGTAGCTGTAGGAACTTGTGCATGTTATGGGGGAATCTCTGCAGCAGCTCCAAATCCTTCTGAGAGTAAAAGTGTACAGGATATTACAAATAAAAAAGTTATTAAGTTGCCAGGATGTCCATGTCATCCTGACTGGGTGGTGGGAACTTTAGCTCATTTAGTTGGATATGGAATTCCAGAATTAGATAGTGACGGGAGACCAATTCTTTTTTATGGCTTTACAATCCATGATACTTGTACTAGAAGAGGGCTTTTTGAAAAAGGAATTTTCGCAGAAAAGTTTGGAGATGAAGGTTGTATGATTAAAATTGGATGTAAGGGGCCTGTTACAAAAACTGATTGTCCTAGAAGGCAGTGGAATGGATATGTTAACTGGCCTATTGGTGATAATACCACTTGTATAGGATGTGCAAAATCAACATTTCCAGATGGCAATGAACCTTTTGTTAAATATTAAGGAGGAATTATGAAAAAAAGAATTACTATAGATCCAGTTACAAGAATAAGTGGCTTTTTAGATGTTAGAGCAGAAGTTAAAGAAGATATAATTGTTCAAGCAACAGCTAGTGGTCTACTTTTTAGGGGATTTGAAAAGATGTTAAAGGGCAGGCCAGCATTAGATGCTATATATTTTACTGAAAGAATTTGTGGCATATGCTCAACTGCACATTCTATGTCTTCCACCCTAGCTTTAGAAGATGCATTAAAGATACAAGTTACTTTAAATGATAGTTATATAAGAGATATTATGCATGGATTTGAATTTATTCAAAATCATTTAAGACATTTCTATCTTATGTCTATTCCAAGTTATGTAAGAATTTCTAGTGTGAAATTAGTTGAAAATAATCAATATAAAGACTTTAGGCTTCCCAAGGAAATAAATGATGTTATAGAGGAACACTATATTAAAAGTATTGAGTTTAGTAGATTGGCTCATGAAGGATTAGCAGTATTAGGAGGAAAGGCCCCTCATAACCATGGGATTTTTGTAGGTGGGGTTACAGTAAATATAGATGCTTATAAACTAGAAAAGGTTAAAAGTATTATTAAAAAAATTAATAACTTTGTTTCAAATGAAATGATAGAAGATGTAGAGACTATAGCTAAATATTATTCAGATTATTTTAAAAAGGGCATATCATATCCTAATTTTATGAGTTTTGGTGTTTTTGATAAGTATGAAGAATCTGATATTACCTATGTCAAACCTGGAATAATAAAGGATAATATTAGATATGAGCTAGAACCTAATAAAATTACTGAACAAATTCAATATTCTTGGTATAAGCAAGATCAAAATCTTGAAGAAGTAGATTTATCTAAGGCTGATGCATATACCTTTGTAAAGACACCTAGGTATGATGGAGCACCTATGGAAGTTGGACCATTAGCAAGATTAATTATCTCTGGTGAATACACTGGGGGACATTCATCTATGGATAGAAATATAGCAAGAGTTTTAGAAACAAAGAAGATATTAAATATCTTAGGAAATTTAGCAGAAAGAGTAGAGGTAAAACCTAATAATCAAAAAGTTTATCAAGTTCCAGATAAAGCATATGGTGTAGGTCTTATAGATACTACAAGAGGGTCCTTAGGACATTGGATAGAAATAGAAAATCAGACAATTAAACATTATAATATTATAACTCCAACAGTATGGAATCTTTCTCCTAAGGATGAATTAAACAATCCTGGACCTATAGAAAGAGCCTTGATTGGCTGTAAAATAAATAATATTAATGAACCAGTAGAAATAGGAAGGGTTGTAAGATCATATGATCCCTGTGTATCTTGTGCAACTCACTTAATTGGAAGTAAAGGTGATATTAAAACAATTGAGGTTTTAATATGAGTCTTAAACTTATAGCGATTGGAAATATACTTATGAAGGATGATGCCATAGGAATAAAAGTTGCAGAAGAAATAGAAGAAGAGCTCTTAAAACTTAGAATTAATGTTGTTTATGGAGAGACAAATCTTCAACATTGCATATCAAGTATAGAAGAGGAAGATTATATAATAATTTTAGATTCAGCCTATTATGGGAAACGTGTAGGAGAAATAACTACTGAATCTATAGATAAATTTATTTCTAAAAAGGTAGAAGCTTCTCAACATATTTATAGCTTTTTAGATTTATTAAAGCTTTATTATCCTAATATTGAAGGAATAATTTTGGGCATTGAAGTTGAAGATATTGATTTCGAAATTGGGTTAAGCTCTACTTTGAAAAATAACCTCAAGTTAATTTCTAATAAGGTTTTAAAAATAATAGAAAAAATAAATAATGAAAGAAAAATTCTTCACTACTTAATAAATATAGATGGAATTGTACAGGGAGTAGGCTTTAGGCCCTTTGTATATAGAAAAGCAAAGGAATATAGAATATCAGGATATGTTAAGAACCTAGGAGGATCTGTAGAGATTTATTGTGAAGGTATAAAAAATAATTTAAAAGAATTTATATTAAGTATTTTAAATGATGTGCCACCTATTTCTAAAGTTGAAAAGTTTCGATGTAGGTTTATTAGAGATAATACTATTTATAAAAGTAATTTAGATACAAATAGTTTTGTAATTGAGGAAAGTATTAATGAAAAAGTCTTTCCAAAGTTTGTTTCTCCTGATATTTCAATTTGTGAAAATTGCTTAAATGATATGAAAGAAAATAAATCTAATAGACATAAGTATGCTTTTACTAACTGTACTGATTGTGGTCCAAGATATTCTATAATTAAGAGCATTCCATATGATAGACATTATACTACTATGAAAAAATTTACTATGTGCAATGAATGTAATGAAGAATACAATAATCCATTAAGTAGGAGATTTCATGCAGAGCCCAATTGTTGTGACAAATGTGGACCAAAGCTTTTGCTAACAGATAATAAGGGAGTAAAAAGTATATGTGAAAATCCAATTGATGAAGCTAAAAGACTTCTTAAAGAAGGTAAGATATTAGCAATTAAAGGCATAGGGGGATTTCATTTAGTTTGTGATGGAAGAAATGAAGAAGCAATTAATATTCTTCGGAAGAAAAAACGTAGAAGTCATAAGCCCTTGGCTGTTATGGTAAGAGATATTAATGTTGTTAAGGAGATATGTGAAGTATCTTATAAAGAAGAAATAGTACTAAAAAGTAATAAAAGACCTATAGTAATTTTGAAAAAGAAATTTCCACTTTTACTACCAGAAGCTATAGCACCAAAACAAAATTCCTTAGGGGTTATGCTTCCATATACAGGCTTACATTACTTATTGCTAGAGGAAGATTTAGATTTTTTAATTATGACTAGTGGAAATATAAGTAATATGCCCATGGAATATAAAAATCAGGAAGCTTTAAATAATTTAAAGGATGTAGCAGATTATTTTTTATTTCATGATAGAGATATTTATATAGAAGAAGATGATTCAGTAGTTAAAGTTGTAGATAATAGTGAGAAAGTTATAAGAAGAGGGAGAGGCTACTCTCCATATATATCAAAAAGTAATAAAAAACATGAAATTATAGCCATTGGAGGTGACCAAAAGAGTTCAGTTTGTGTTTCAAAAAATGGCTATATTTATTTAAGTCAGTACTTAGGAAGCTTAGAAGAATTTAACTCCTATAATAATTTCAAATATGTACTTAACCATTTAATCAACTTATTTGATATTAATAAAAAGCTTTTAGTACATGATATGCATCCATCATATTTAAGTACAAAATATGCAAAAGAGCAAAATATAAATAAAATAGAAGTTCAGCATCATCATGCACATATGGTAAGTTGTATGGCAGAGCATTCAATATATGAAAATGTAATTGGAGTTATTTTTGATGGAACTGGCTTTGGATTAGATGAAGCAATATGGGGTGGAGAATTTTTTATTGGCAATAGAAAGTCATTTAAAAGAGCTGGTCACTTAGAATATATAAACATTCAAGGAGGTAATAAAGCAATAGAAGAACCATGGAGATGTGCAGTAAGTTATTTATATTATTTAGGATATAATCCAGCTGAAATACTTAAAAATATAGAAAAAGAAAAAATTGAGGTAGTAATACAAGCTTTGCAATCAAAAGTAAATTGCTTTTTATCCTCTAGTATTGGGAGATTATTTGATGCCGTAGCATCAATTATTGGACTTAGAAATTATATAACTTATGATGGACAAGGAGCCGTAGAATTAGAAAATATAATTGATAAAAATATAAGTGAAGGCTATATGTATGATATTAGTGAAATTAATGGAGTATTTAAAATAAAATATAAAAAGATAATAGAAGGCATATTAATAGATATAAAACAAAAGGAACCTATGTCTAAGATATCAGCAAAGTTCCACAATTCATTGGTGTATTCAACCTGTGATTTAGTTTGTATTTTAGGGAAAAAGGAAGGTATAAGGAAGGTTGTTCTTAGTGGAGGAGTCTTTGAAAATGAGTATTTATTAAGGGGATTATATAAGAACTTAATTAAAAAAGGGTTTCAGGTTTTTTACAATAAAGAAATTCCAACAAATGATGGAGGATTATCTTTTGGACAACTTAATATAGCTAGTGAGATATTAGGCGAAAATTAATTGTAATTTAAATACTGAAAGGAATGTAATAATATGTGTTTAGCAATACCAGGTGAAATCATAAAATTGAACAAGGATACAGCAAAGGTAAGTATTATGAGGGTAGAAAGTGAGATAAATATTCAAATAATTGAAGAACCAAAGGTTGGAGATTATGTTCTAATACATGCAGGATGTGCTATTAAAAAAATTGATATAGAGTATTTTGAAGAGTTAACTGAAATGCTAGAATTACTTTCAGAAGTAGAGGGTAGCTATGAATAAAAGAGATTTAATAAAAAAGTTTTTAGAAGAAATTAATAGCTCTCCAATAAATAAATTTAATGTTATGGAGGTTTGTGGAACTCATACCCAATCTATATCTAAGTTTGGAATTCGAAGTTTGGTTGAATCAAAAATAAACTTAATATCTGGACCTGGATGCCCTGTGTGCGTTACTTCTGAAGGATATATTGATGCAGCTATAGAAATTGCTAAAGAAAGTAATGTGATTTTAGCTACCTTTGGAGATATGATGAAGGTTAAAGGCAGTAAGGATAGTTTAATTGATGAAAGAAGTAAAGGAAAAGATATTAGAATTCTATATTCACCTTTAGATTCAATAAGCCTTGCAGAAGAAAATAAAGATAAAGAAATAGTTTTTTTAGCTGTTGGATTTGAAACTACAGCACCAATAATTGCTTTAACTATAAAAAGGGCTAAGGAAAAAAAGCTTAAGAATATTAGCTTTTTAATAGGAATAAAGAAAATGGAGCCTATATTAAATCATATATTGAAGGATGATAATTTAAATATACAGGGATTTATTTGTCCGGGGCATGTAGCAACAATAACAGGAGCAAATTATTTTAAGTTTATTGTAGAAGAGTATAATATTCCAGCAGTAGTAACGGGCTTTAGTGAACTTGATATTATTGGAGCTTTATATTTTTTAACTCAAGAGCAAGGAAAGAATAAAAAAAGCTTTAAGAACTTATATAAAGGTTGTGTTACCTTAGAGGAAAACTTGAAGGTAAATAACTTATTAAATGATGTATTTATAAATTGTGATAATGAATGGAGAGGCATTGGAGATATTAAGGCTTCAGGCTTTATGTTAAATGAAAATTATAAGGATTATGATGCAGCAGGAAGATTTCAAGTTAATTTAAATAAAAGAAATATTAATAAGTGTGCATGTAATGAAATTATATTAGGGAAGAAAAAACCAAGTGATTGTAAGTTTTTTGGAGTAAGTTGCACTCCAGAAAATGCAATTGGACCTTGCATGGTTTCTTCTGAAGGGGCATGTTCTATTTTTTACAAATATAATAGGAGATGAATAAATGAAGGAAGTAATAAAGCTTACTCATGGTGATGGGGGAGAACATACTAAGAAATTAATTCAGGATATATTTTATAAATATTTTAATAATGACTTGTTAAGAAAAGCACAAGATGCAACGGTACTTGAAGGGGTAAATGGCAAATTAGCCTTTACCACAGATTCTTTTGTAGTAAAGCCAATATTCTTTCAAGGAGGAAATATAGGAAAGCTTGCAGTTTGTGGAACAGTTAATGATTTAATAGTATCAGGAGCTAAGCCACTTTATTTAAGTGCAAGTTTTATTATTGAGGAGGGTTTTGAACTAGAAAAGCTTGAGGAAATAGTTAAGTCAATGGCACAAACTTGCTTAGAATCAGGGGTAAGTATCATAACTGGAGATACTAAGGTAGTAGAAAAGGGTGAATTAGATGGAGTATTTATTAATACTAGTGGAATAGGAAAAGTATCAGATAAATATTATCAAAAGTCAATTAAAGAAGGAGATAAAATTATAGTAACAGGGAATATAGGAAATCATGGTACTACAATTGCAGTAGAAAGATATAACATTAAGGTAAAAAGTAATATTAAAAGTGATTGTGCATCATTATTTCCTTTTATAGAAATACTTAAGGATAATTATGACTCAATAAAAATAATGAGAGATCCAACTAGAGGAGGTCTAGCAACTGTATTACATGAGTTCGCTGATATTTGTGAACTTGGAATACATTTAAATGAGAGTGATATTCCTATTAATAATGAGGTTAAGGCAATAAATGAACTTTTAGGATTTGATCCACTATATATGGCTTGTGAAGGAAGAATGGTATTAGTTGTAGAAGAAAGTCAGGCTGAAAAGGTGCTGAATTTAATTAAATCAATACATGAAGGCAAGGATGCTAAAATTATAGGAGAGTTCGCTAAAGAACAGGAAAATACTATTTATATAGAAAATTATTTTGGCGGAAAAAGAATACTACCACCTTTGGAAGGAAATATGTTACCTAGAATATGTTGAAATATAATAAGAAATTTAAAAGGAAAGCTTTATTTTACAAAGCTTTCCTTAATATTTTATTAGAATTCAGATTGTCCTGTAGTTCTTGAAAATTGGATTAGCTCTCTGATATTTGATGTATATGAAAGTCTTTCAAAGCCTACTCTAAATCCAGCGTACTTAATTTCTCTATACAAAATAAATAGTATTATCAAGAAGTAATCACAGTAAAAAGATTGTTAATGGATAAATTTAGATTTAAATAAAAAACAAAAAATTGACAAAAAAATAATAAATTGACAAAAAAAATACATAAAGTATATAATGTGCATATAATAAGCTTATTAAATCTAAATAACTAGAGGGAGAATTTAAATGAAAAAATACAAAAAAATTTCTTTTGTGCTTTCATTAGCTTTAATTTTGGGCTTAATGGGAAATGTTAATGCAAATGCTACTACGGAGTGGGCTATGACATTCCCTACAGCTAAATTTGCTAAAACTGATTGGGATCACTACGAATATTATGGAGGTGGAAATGCTTCTATTTCATTAACACGTATAGTTGAAGGTCCATCATATTATTGTAATGCACAAGCTGTTAATTCTAATAATGAAGCTAGAAGTAGTTATGAACTTTGTTTACAAGGTGATGGATATAATACATTAAGAAATGTTAGCATGACTACTGGTAATCAATATTATGTAAGAGCTTATAATGACTATTTTGAGACTTCATATAGATGGGCTTATGGAAAATTTTCTTTTTAAGGCTATTATTTCTGATATGAATTATACTAAAAAGTTACTATAATGCAAAAATACTTTAAGCAATTTAGTTTTATAAAAATAAATTGCTTAAAGTTTAAATTATGCCATTGTAAAAAGGAGAAAAAATGATATTAAGCGAGTTTAAAAGAGTAATTACAAGTAAAAAGTTTATTATAGTTATTTTTATAGGAATATTAATTGCTTCTGTTAGTGTATATATTGATATTAGACAATACATATTTTTCAATTATGATGCTCCTGATATCCAAACTCCTGAGCTTCAAGAAAAAGTTAAAGCTATGGTAGAGAGTGGTTTAAATAAATATTCAGTATTTTTTAGTTCATTCTTAATGTCAATTGTTACAACTCCAATTCTTTCAGTGTTGCCATTTGGATTATCATATATAGAGGAGAGGGAATTCGGTATAATTAAACAAATAGATATGAGAATAAATCATAAAAAGTATATATTATCAAAATTTTTAGTTAATGGGGTTGTTGGTGGATTAGTAATAATAATTCCAACCATTATATTAAGTATATTAATTTTTATTTTTTTTAAAGGAGATATATCAAGTTTTTATGGATATGGTAAGATTGGAGGACCGTTTTCAAAATTATTAATTGGAAATTTTGGTTTATATGTAGTTATTCATCTATTTATAAATTTTGCTTTGGGCTTTGCTTATGCTAACATTGGATTAGCAGTATCTGCATTTATTAAAAATAAGATAGCGATCCTACTTTCTCCATTTCTATTTTGGATTTTAGGAAGTATATTCTGTTCGATTTTAAATATTTACAATTATTCACCATCGTCAATTAGTCAATTTTATAGAAGTGCAGATATGACCATAAGTAATATTTTTATAGAAATTATAGCTATAGTTATTATATTTTTAACTCTATTTCTTTTTAAAGCAAGAAAGGGTGACATATATGAATAATAGGCACACTAGAGATAAAATTATGGATCTGGTAAGACTAAACTTAGATATTTGTAATATATCAAAAAAGGTAATATTGAGTATAGTCATATTTTCTTTAGTGATATACATTATTACTAGCAGTTTAGTAAAAGTGAGTCTTAACTATAATTTGAATTTAAATATATGGGATGGAATTTTTAGAACTACAACTTATAGTAGTTTAATTTTAGGCTTCTACTTTCCGTATATTGTAATTATAACAACTTTTTTCAATGATAAAAGTGATTATATAAAATTTATAATGCTAAGAACTAAGGAAAAAAGTGTATGGTTAGTATCGAAGATTTTAACTAACTGCATATTTAGTTTTTTGTTTACAGCTTCTTTTTTTGGTATTTTATTTAGCATTAGTTTCTTAATGTTTAAATTTGAAAATCAATGGAGTGAGGTCATATTAAATAAAGATAGTATTAACCTTGCTGCTATATTGTATCCAAATTTTTTTGTCTATAGTCTTAAACCTTTGGAAGGATTTTTAATATCTTTTCTACAAATCTTCATATCATCATTAATTGTCTTAAATTTGAGAGATCTATTAATAAGTTATATAAATTCAAAAAATATTTCATATTCAATTTTTAGTATGTATTTAATTATGAATATTATTATTGATTCATATGGTTTACAAGGAGGGATATTTAAAATAAATGAGTATATAGGCCTAGGGACCATGTCTATTATATTTAAGCATAAGTTTAAAAATTATAATGGTTTTGCTACTTCCTTAAGTATTTCAATAATAATTAGTTTAATATTTCTATTTGTAATATTATTTTTAAATTTATTCTTTAGTAGAAAGGCATTAATAGAAAATGATTAAAAGCATAATAAATATAAATTTAAAGGTAAATAATGAAAGCTTGCGAATTTTAATTTTAGCTCTTGTAGGTCTATTAATAACCAATCTACATTATGATTTGATAGAAGTGAATAATAATACTTTATCAATGGGAGATATTATTATAGAAACTTATGGAGGATTAGTAACGGACTATAGTATATATAACATCTTTTATTTTATATTATGGATTACTCCTTATATCATAGTATTAAGTTTGATTAATATATCTACAATAGATAGATTTAGAGAAAGTAAAACTTTATTATTGCCGAGAGTTAAAAAGAAGACAAAATGGTTGATAGCTTTTAACTTAACGATAGTAATAAGAATATGTATATATTTTTTAGTATTATTTTTGTCTTCTATAATTGTAATTTTGATAAGAAATGGGTATAGAGCATTTCAAAATTCATCATTGTATATAAATAGTGCAATAAATGTAAATCAATATTATATCTCGATATATGTTATTTTATTGAATATATTAACATTGATAGCTATTCAATTATTTTTAAATAACTTATATTCTGTTTTTTCTAAATCTAATGAAGCAAGTGCTATAGGTATGTTATTTTATATAGCTCCAATATTTTATAGTAAGAAAACTAGATTTTCCAAGGTATTTCTAATTAATAATGGGATGATAAAAAGATATGAAATGTTTGAGAATGGATTTGAAGGATTAAGTTTTGTAAGTTCTTTGATATTTATTATTGCTTTTATAACTATAAACTTTTTTATAGGGTTATTAATAATCAAAAAGCATGATATTATTGATATTTAAATAACGATAGGGGGTAATCTTTTGGAGAAGAATGATAATATAATAGAGATAGTTAGCTATACAAAAATGTTTAAGGGTGTAACAGTTTTAAAGGACATAAATCTGAATATTAGAAGAGGAAAGTGCTATGGGATTGTAGGAAGAAATGGTTCAGGTAAAACCTTAATTTTCAAGGCTATATGTGGGTTTATTAGACCAACATCTGGATATGTAATGGTCAATGGTCTAAAAGTAGGCTATGATATTGATTTCCCTGATAATGTGGGAGCTTTAATTGAGCAACCAGGATTTCTACCTAATTATAGTGCATTTGATAATTTGAAGTTTTTAGCGAATATTAAAAATAGAATTAGTAATAAAGAGATTGAAGAAGTATTGAAGTTTGTAGGGTTATATCCTATTGATAACAAATTAGTGAAAAAATATTCATTAGGTATGAAACAAAGATTAGGTATAGCACAAGCTATAATGGAAGATCCTGAAATATTAATATTAGATGAACCATTTAATGGATTAGATAAAGGTGGAGTTGAAGATTTAAAAGAAAAGTTGGCGGAACTTAAAAGTCACGGAAAAACAATATTAATGACAAGTCATATTTATCAAGATATGGAGGAATTAAGTGACTATATATATGAAGTAGATAATGGGAGTTTAGTTGAATTCAAAAGATGTACATGATAATTCTTTCAAAGTCTAATGAGAATTTATATATTTATGATTAAATTATAATAAATATGTTAGATTAGTTAGGGAGAAAGCATATGATTAAACATATTGTATCTTGGAATTATAAAGAAGGTTTATTAAAAGAAGAAAATTATAATATTGCTAAAAAGGTTAAGACAGATTTAGAAGCATTAAAAGATAAAATAGAAGGTATAAAGTTTCTTGAAGTAATAATAGATCCAATTGAATCTTGTACAGCTGATGTTATTTTAGTAAGTGAATTTGAAAGTATGAAGGAATTAAATTACTATCAAGGTCATGAGGAACATATAAAGGTAGGAAAATTTATAAGAGAAAATTTAACTAATAGACAATGTATTGATTATGAATTCTAAAATTATTTAAAATAAAAAATCCCTAGTAAACAAGGCGTTTACTAGGGGTTTTTATTAGAATTCAGATTGTCCTGTAGTTCTTGGGAATGGAATTACGTCTCTGATATTTGCCATACCTGTAATGTACATAATAAGTCTTTCAAAGCCTAATCCAAATCCAGCATGCTTAGTTTCTCCATATTTTCTAAGCTCTAGATACCACCAGTAGTCTTCTTCATTAAGACCCATTTCAGCCATTCTCTTAGTTAAGACATCGATTCTTTCTTCTCTTTGGCTACCACCTATAAGTTCTCCAATTCCAGGAACTAAAAGGTCAGTTGCAGCAACTGTTTTTCCATCATCGTTTAATCTCATGTAGAATGCTTTAATATCCTTTGGATAATCAGTTACGAAAACTGGTCTCTTAAAGTGTTCTTCTGTAAGATATCTTTCATGTTCTGTTTGTAAGTCAATTCCCCATTCAACTGGGTATTCAAACTTCTTATCAGCTTTCTTTAATATTTCAACTGCTTCAGTATAAGTTACCTTTCCAAAGTCAGATGAAACTACATGGTTTAATCTATCTAATATTCCTTTATCAATAAATTGATTAAAGAATGCCATTTCCTCTGGACATTCAGCTAAAACATATTCTAAAACATATTTAAGCATATCTTCAGCTAATTCCATATCATCTTGTAAATCAGCAAAAGCTATTTCAGGTTCTATCATCCAGAACTCTGCTGCGTGTCTTGCTGTGTTTGAGTTTTCAGCTCTGAAAGTAGGTCCGAAAGTATAAACATTTCTAAATGCTAAAGCATAACATTCTGCATTTAATTGTCCTGATACTGTTAGGTTACTTTCTTTACCGAAGAAGTCTTGTTTGAAGTCTATTGCTCCTTCTTCAGTTTTTGGTACATTGTTAAGATCTAGAGTTGTAACTCTAAACATTTCACCTGCACCTTCACAGTCACTTCCAGTTATTAATGGAGTATGAGTATAAACAAATCCTCTTTCTTGGAAGAACTTATGAATAGCATAAGCTGCTACAGAACGTACTCTAAATACAGCTGAAAATGCATTACTTCTTGGTCTTAAGTGAGCTATAGTTCTTAAATATTCAAAAGTATGTCTTTTCTTTTGAAGTGGATAATCATTATTAGACATTCCTTCCACTATAACTTCTTTTGCTTGAATTTCAAAAGGTTGCTTAGCTTCTGGAGTAGCAACTAATGTACCTATAACAGTTATTGATGAACTAATAGGTAATTTTGAAACTTCTTTAAAGTTTTCAATTTTGTTATCAAAAACAACTTGAATATTTTTAAAGAAAGTACCATCATTTACTTCTATAAACCCAAAGGCATTAGATGCTCTTAATGTTCTTATCCAACCAGAAATTTTAATTTCTTTAGATAAATATTCTTCTTGGTTTCTATAAAGTGATTTTACATAAACAACTTTACTCATTTCTTTTCCTCCTAGTTAATTTTTTATAAATAAAAAACCTTCCATCCCAAATACAAGGGACGAAAGGATAATTTCGCGGTACCACCCAAGTTGCTATTATAAATAGCCACTCATCTAACACTAAATAATGTCATTCAAGGTATAACGGTTTGAATCCGTCTAAGTCTACTTAAGTGATTTTAAGATTAATCAAATAAATCTTCACTTGTTCGGTTAGAAACTCAGAGATGTTCTTCACTAAAGGCTTCGTATAAGGCTTACACCATTCCTTACTCGCTAAGACTACTTCCATATAGCTACTCTTCTCGTCATAGTAATAATACAATATATAGTTTATAAAGATTTTACATCAATTTACTAACATTTGCAACGTTTAATCATAATATAATTTTAGGAAATGAATGAAGGAGATTTAAATGAGTAAAAATAATTTTCTAGAAGAAAAATTTATTGAACTAAATAAGCTAAAAAGCATGTTAATAACATATCCAAAAGAATATAAAGATAGTCTAATGGAAGTTATGGAAAGAGTTTGCAACCAAATTGAAGCATACCTAAGACAAAATAAAAAATAAAGGCTATGCTTTAGAATAATGTTGATTTATAAGTTACAATTTAAAGAATAAATTGTAACTGTTACGAACTAATTAAGAAAGTTTGGTCTTTGAAAATTGAATAGTACTGTGCTGGAAAAATATGTTATAGTTAACTCATAATTGTATTATTATATGAGTTAGTAGTTTTTTACTAAAGGATAAATTAGAATTTGTTTAGCTTATAAAGGAGGGAAATATGGACTATAAAAAAATAGAAAAAGCTTTTAATAAAGTAACAAAGTCAAATCAAATTCATGAGGCGACATTGCTAGTTGAAAATAGTAATGGTGATTTTTCGTATAGTACAGGATATGGGAATCGAAATATAGATTCATTATTAGTAATGGCAAGCATTACTAAATTATTTACGACAACTTGTATTTTAATACTACAAGAAAAAGGGTGTTTATCATTTAATGACAAATTATCAAAATTTTTTAACAAATCTGAACTTGAAGGGTTAATCGTGATTGGGGATAATGATTATTCTTTTGATTTAACTATTTCAGACTTGTTATTTCAAGTAAGTGGACTACCTGACTCTTTTGAAGAAGGTGGAAAAATGGTAGAAGCACTTATTTCTCAAAATGATTCTTATGTTACCTTCCAGGAAACATTAAAAGCAACGAAAGCTTTGAAACCGCAGTTTATTCCAAGAACAGGCTCAAAGGCATATTATTCTAATATTAATTTTGAGTTATTGGGTGAGATTATTGAAAAGATTACACAAACACCATTAAATCAGATTTACAAGCAATTTATATTTGACCCTCTTGCACTAAGTAAGACATACTTACCACTTGATAACACTGATATAATCCCTGAAATATATTACAAAAGAGAGCGTCTTCATCGCCCACTTCTCATTATGAGTTCACGTGCAAGTGGTGGCTGTATCAGCACTACTAAAGAATTGATGGTTTTTTTAAAGGCATTTTGGAATGGAACTTTATTTAATAAGAGCGTGTTTAAGGAATTGGCTATATATCGCAAAGTACAATCATCAAAAGGACCAATTAATTATGGTGGTGGATATATGCAAATACCACTTAATGGAGCAATAACATTCTTTATGGGAAAAGGTGAGTTACTTGGTCACAGTGGTTCAACAGGTTCTTTTGCTTTCTATTATCCACAGAAAGATTTATTCTTTGTCGGTGATGTTAATCAAATGGCAAATCCAGCTATTCCAATACGGCTATCAATACAGCTTGCTATGCTTGCTAAATAAATTGTTATTTTTTAGTGTGCAATTCAGATAAAAAACAAAAGAATCCATAGATTGGATTCTTTTTATTGTTTAAATCAACATTGATTTAAAACAGAGTGAAAATAAAAAAATTCAGCTTTGCTGAATTTTAACCAATAGAGTATAGGAGAATACATAATATATTTTGGCGACTTGGAGCTAATGCGAGGTCGCAAAAGGATACTATTTACTCTTCTCTTACTCAGTTCCACTTTCGTAAGATGCTACTAATTGTGCAGGAAAGTGTAGCATCTGAGCATCTTTAACGATTTTCTTAAAGTCATATTCTAATTCCCTAAACTTAACATCAACAGTTTTATCATCTTTTATTTCAATTAAAGCATAAGTAGAATTTGGACGTCCGATTTTAGGCTTTCCAACACTTCCTACATTTATAAATATCTTATTTCCGAACTTTTTATAAGAAGGAATATGAGTATGAGCACATATTAATACATCTTCATTTATTTCTTCCATTACCTTTTTAGTATTTTCACCATCTTCAAATAAATATTCATTTATTTTATATGGGCTACCATGAGTAAACATAACTTTTACGCCGTTAATATCATATTCTAACTTTGTAGGTAGCTGTGATAAGTAATATTTATTTGATGCTCTAACTTCTTCTACAGCCCAAGGAAGAGAAAAAGAATTAATAGAAGTATCTCTTATAAATGTAAAAGCTCCATCTACAACAGATGCATCATAATTGCCTTTTATACAAGGAATTTCTCTTCTTTTAATTAATGCAATAACTTCGTTTGGATGAGGACCATATCCAACTAAATCTCCAAGGCAAACTACTAAATCTACTTTTTGATCATCTATATCTTCTAACACCTTCATTAGTGAATAAATATTTCCGTGTATATCTGATATCGCTGCTATTTTCATAATTAATCCTCCTAAATAAGTATAATTAATTATATCACTATAAATAATTGATATAAATAGATATTATTTTATTCATGAGGTATATTATTAATATAGAAAAAAATAGAGGTGAGGAAAAAATGAATACAAATAGAATAAATAATGTGTTGAAAGAGATGGAAAAGCAAGGCTTAAGTCAAATGATAGTATCATCACCACCTGCTATATTTTATTTAACAGGAAAATGGTTTTCTCCAGGAGAAAGAATGGTAGCCTTATATTTAAATACTAAAGGAAATCATAAGCTTATTGTTAATAAATTATTCCCAATATATGAGGATTTAGGTGTAGATTTAATTTGGTACACAGATATTCAGGATCCAATAGAAGTTTTATGCACAATTGTGGACAAAGAAAATGTATTAGCTGTGGATAAAAATTGGCCAGCACATTTTTTAATTAAGCTTATGAATAATAATGGAGCAAAGGCTTTTGTAAATGGCTCTCCAATTATAGATAGATTAAGAATGATAAAAGATGCTGAAGAAATAGCATTAATGAAAAAATCATCAGAAATTAATGACAAAGTTATGCTAGAGTTATGGAATCATTTAGAAGAAGGAAAAACAGAAAAGTATTATGCTAGTCTTTTAGCAGAATTATATGAAAACCATGGGGTAAATGAATTTTCATTTTCTCCAATAGTTGCAGTTAGCCCTAATGGTGCTGATCCACATCATGATTCAGATAAAACTCCTATTAAAAAGGGACATAGTATAGTTATAGATATTGGAGGAGTTTACAATTCTTATTGCTCTGATATGACTAGAACTGTATTCTTTGGTGAAGCGCCAAGTGAAAGACATACAAAAATTTATAATATAGTTAAGGAAGCAAATTTAAGTGCTATAAAAAAGGTAAAAGAGGGAGTTAAGTTCTCTGAAATAGATAAGGCTGCAAGAGATTATATTGAAGATGCAGGCTATGGTGAATTCTTTACTCATAGAACAGGACATAGCATAGGAATAGAAGGTCATGACTTTGGAGATGTAAGTTCAACTAATAATGAAGAAGTTAAAGAAGGAATGATATTCTCAATAGAACCTGGAATATACTTAAAAGATGATATTGGAGTTAGAATAGAAGACTTAGTTTTAGTAACTAAAGATGGTTGTGAAGTCCTAAATTCAGTAACTAAAGACATAACAATACTTTAATCTTATTCCATAAATAAAAAATATAATAATTAGTTAGAAAGTTAATATATAACTATAAGAACTCTATACATATTATGCGAAAGTCGACTTGGAGCTGTGCGAGGTCGAGCTGAGCTTAATATGTATAGAGTTCAATTTTTAGATTACTTCTATTATTTTATTCATAAGAGATGTGAATTTTTCTTTAACCATATTAGAAGTTTCAACTACTTCTTCATGATTTAAAGGCTGATCTAAGATTCCAGCAGCCATATTTGTTAAACAAGAAATTCCAAGAACCTTCATGCCAGAGTGAGCAGCTATTATTACTTCTGGAACTGTAGACATACCTACGGCATCAGCACCAAGTACTCTAGACATTCTTATTTCAGCTGGAGTTTCATAAGTTGGGCCACTAAACATCATGTAAACACCTTTTTTAATGTCTATGTTTAAGCTTTTAGCAACTTCTTCAGCCTTTGCTATTAATTCAGGTGTGTAAGAACTAGACATATCAGGGAATCTAGGTCCAAATTCCTTTAGATTAGCACCTATTAATGGATTATCTCCTGAGAAGTTTATTTGATCCTTTATAATCATTAAATCACCAGGTTTAAAGCTTTCATTTACAGCACCACAAGCATTAGTAACTATAAGAGTTTCTACTCCTAATAATTTCATAACTCTAACTGGGAAAGTTACTTCGCTCATAGCATATCCTTCATAGTAGTGGAATCTTCCTTGCATTGCTATAACACATTTTCCATTTAACATACCAATAACTAATCTTCCTGCATGGCCTTCTACAGTTGATACAGGGAAGTGAGGAAGTTCTTCATAAGGATAAAATTCTGGGTTTTCTATTGAGTCAGCTAAAGAGCCAAGACCAGAACCTAATATTAATCCAATTTCAGGCTTATACTTAGATTTTTGAATTATAAAATTTGCAGCATTTTTAATCTTCATTGATAAATCCATAAAATCACCTCTATATATAAATTTAATTTCATTAACTATAATTACTTTCTTGTAAATTATAAAATAAATTTCCATAAAAGAAAACATAAAAGCCTAATAATATCAATATTATTAGGGAATTAGTCAAAAGATATCAAAAGAAAAAATACTATAAGACCATCTCCTATAGTATTTTCTCTTTTTGATTTATTTATTATTTAATAATATATCTGCAACTTTAACTACATCACCGGCGCCTATAGTTAAAACAATATCCTTTTCTGAAGCTTTATTTTTTAAGTATTCAGCAGCTTCTTCATGACTATGAACATTAGTACATTTAATTCCTTTATTTCTTAATGCAGCTCCAAGATCCTCAGAAGAAACTAAACCAGTATCTTTTTCTCTTGCTGCATAGATGTCCATAAGAAGTAACTCATCCACATCATCAAAACAAGTTGTAAATTCATTAAATAATGTTTTAGTTCTAGTATAAGTATGAGGTTGGAATACAGCATAAATATTTTTATGAGGTATTAATTCAGCAGTATCTAATGTGGCTTTTATTTCTACTGGATGATGAGCATAATCATCAATTATGGTTGCACCATTTACTTCACCTTTGTATTCAAATCTCTTATGTGCGCCTTTACATTCCTTTAAACCTTCTTTAATTACGTCATAAGGTACATTAAATAACAAGCCTACACAAATAGTTGATAGGGAATTTAATATATTATGCTTACCTGTAGTACTTAAAGTAACATCAAATAAATCTTTGTTATCTTTCCAAACAGTAAAGGTAGCACAGCCATTATTATTAAAAGTGATATTAGTAGCTCTTACATCACCTTTATTTAAACCGTAACTAATAGTATTACATTTAGCCTTCTTTAATATTTCATTTACATTTTCATCTTCACAATAACCTATTAGATATCCATCTTCAGGGATTATATTAGAAAATTTTTCAAAGGTTTCTTTTATATGATTTAAATCTCTATAGTAGTCTAAGTGATCAGCATCAATATTTAATATAATACCTATATAAGGATAGAACTTAAGAAATGATTCCTTATATTCACATGCTTCAGTAATAAAATATTCACTATCACCAATTTTAAAGTTACCATTTATGGCATCCAACTCTCCACCAACTAATATTGTAGGATCTAAGTTGGCCTTTAAAGTGATGTGAGAAAGCATTGATGTAGTAGTTGTCTTACCATGGGTACCTGCTACCGCTACATTATACTTATGACCTTTCATAATTAGTCCAAGAAACTCAGCTCTATCAACTAACTCTATGTTTTGATTTTTAGCTTCTATTATTTCAGGATTGTCTGATGGGATTGCTGCAGTATAAACTACTAAGTCTACGTTCTTAATGTTATTTTTGTTATGACCTATGTATATTTCTGCACCTTCAGCTCTTAACTTATTAGTTATTTCAGATTCCTTAGAGTCAGATCCTGACACTTTATAACCTTTAGTTAATAAAAGGGCAGCAAGACCGCTCATACTAATTCCGCCAATTCCTATAAAATGAACTTTTTTATTTATATCTTCATTAACATTGAATGACAAAATACCAACTCCTTTTATATTAAGAATAATATTCAAGTTATCCTTAAATAGTTTTCACTTTATAATTATATACAAATTTAGAAAAATGAACACACAAAAAAGCTATATATTATATAATTTGGTGAAATTTTATTTAAATTTTTATAAATATATGTAAATTAAAGTAATAGTGACTAAAATCTATTGATATTGAGAAAAATATAGACTAAAATATGAATATTAGATGCTTAAAACTAACAAATAATTCGGAAAAATATAAAAAATGTAGGTGATATATTTTGGAAAAATTGAGTAGAAACAGTAGAGTTGTTGCTATCACAAAGGTTTTAACTGAAAATCCAAACAAAGTAATAGGTCTAAATAGATTTTCAGAACTATTAAATGCAGCAAAATCAACTATTAGTGAAGATATAGTCATAGTAAGAGAAATATTAGAAAAACTTGAAATGGGGAAAGTTGAAACTATTGCTGGTGCAGCTGGGGGAATTAAGTACATACCAGGAATAGAAAAGGAAAGTAAGAAAAAGTTTGTTGAAGATATTTGTGAAATGTTAAAGGACGAAAGTAGAATAGTTCCAGGTAACTTTATTTATGTGACGGATTTAATGTATAATCCTCAAATTATTAGTAAAGCAGGAGTTATTTTATCTCTAGAATTTTACGAAAAAGAAGTAGATTATGTAGTGACTGTAGAAACTAAGGGTATTCCTTTAGCATATGAAGTGGCAAGAAACTTAGGTATTCCTCTAGTAATAATTAGAAGAGATAATAAGGTTACTGAAGGGTCAACGGTTACAATTAACTATGTATCTGGAACAAGTGGAAGAATACAGCAAATGTCATTATCTAAGAGATCTATGAAACCAAGAAGTAGGTGCATATTTATAGATGACTTCTTAAGGGGTGGAGGAACAGCTCAAGGTATAAAGGATTTACTAAATGAATTTGAAAGTGAACTAATAGGAATTGGCGTATTAGTTGACAACATAGGAGTTTCTCAAAAGAGAGTTAAGGACTATATTTCAATAGTTGAAATTAGTAATTTAGATGAAAATAAATCTTTAGAGGTAAAGCCTTCTAATTTAATATTATAAAATAACAAATTTATTACACGAAATTGCTGAATTTTATAAAAATTTAAAAAAATTTAAAAATAAAAGAGGATTTTTAAATTTTTTATAGAATTTTATATCTATCATAGCAACGGAGGTGTAGTGCAATGACAATAACTGATGTAAGAATTAGGAAAATAGCTTCAGATGGAAAAATGAAGGCTATAGTTTCTGTTACTTTTGACAATGAATTCGTAGTTCATGACATTAAGGTAATTGAAGGACAAAATGGATTATTTATAGCAATGCCTAGTAGAAAGACACCAGATGGAGAATTTAAAGATATAGCGCATCCTATAAATACTGACACAAGAGAAAAGATTCAAACTTCAATTTTAGAAGCCTATGAAAAAGCGAAATTAGAAGATGAATCAGAAGCGGTTGTTGACTAATAGTAACTAACTAAAAATAAAAGGGATATCCCTTTTATTTTTTTGTGAAGAATTAAGGAATATATATGGTATAATTAAGGTTGAAATACTAACATCAATACAATATAATATAATGAGATGTTTACGAACGTTTTTAATGAAAAGTTAAAATTTGTCCTTAACATTATATAGTGAGGTGAGCTTTATGTATAAATGTGCATTGATTTTAGCAGCAGGACAGGGAACAAGGATAAAATCTAATTTACCAAAGGTTTTACACAAAGTATGCGGTAAAGAAATGGTTAATCATGTTATAGATACAATGAGAAAAGCTAAAATAGATGATATAAATGTAATTATAGGAAAGGGAGCAGAGTTAGTAAAAGAAAAAACTGCTTCAAGAAATATTAGTTATTCATTACAAGAAGAGCAACTAGGAACTGGGCATGCTGTAAAATGTGCTATTGATTTCTTAAAAGATAAAAAAGGAATCGTAGGTATTTTTGCTGGTGATGCTCCTTTAATCAAGCCTGAAACTATTGAAACTTTATTTAATAACCATATGGAGAATAATAATTCTGCTACATTACTATCTTCCATAGTTGAAGATCCAACAGGGTATGGAAGAATAGTTAGAGAAGGTAATGAAGTATTAAAGATTGTTGAACATAAGGATTGTACTGAAGAAGAATTAAAAATAAAGGAAATGAATGCTGCAATTTATTGCTTTGATATCGAAAAGTTATTAAGCTCTCTTGAGAAGTTATCTAATGATAATAGTCAAGGAGAATACTACTTAACAGATGTTATAGGAATATTAAAGGATGAAAATGAAAAAGTAGGTGCAGTATCAATAGATTACGAAGAAACTATAGGAGTTAATTCTAGAGTTCAATTAGCAGAAGCAGAGGAAATATTAAGAAGAAGAATTAACAAAATGCACATGGAAAATGGAGTTACATTAATAGATCCTAATTCTACATATATAGGAGATGATGTAGAAATAGGAAGAGATACTATAATATATCCTGGAAATGTAATTGAGGGTAATACTAAGATTGGGGAAGGAGTTATGATATATTCTAACTCAAGAATTTCAAACAGTATAATAGATAATGAAGTTGAAATACAATCTTCTGTAATAATTGACAGTAAAATTGGGGAAAGAACTACTGTTGGCCCATTTGCATATATAAGACCAGAATCTGTAATAGGAAATGATGCTAGAATAGGGGATTTCGTTGAAATTAAAAAATCAACTATAGGAAATAATACAAAGGTATCTCATTTAACATATATAGGAGATGCAAAAGTTGGGGAACATTGTAATTTTGGATGTGGAACAGTAGTTGTAAACTATGATGGTAAGAAGAAAAATACAACGGTAATAGGAAATAATAGTTTTATAGGTTGCAATACAAACTTAGTATCACCAGTTATAGTAGAAGACAACACATATATTGCAGCAGGCTCAACCATAGTAAATGACGTAAAAGAAGGGGAACTTGCTGTTGCAAGAGCTAAACAAAGGAATATAGAAGGTTGGGTAGCCAAAAAAGGTCTTACTAACAAATAGTTATTTAGATAAACAAAAGTGTTAAAAATATTAAGGAGGTCTTCATACAATGATAACCCATGGAAAAAATATAAAAATATTTACTGGAAACTCACATCCAGAATTAGCTAAAGAAATTGCTGACATTTTAGGATTACCACTAGGTAAGGCAAAAGTTTCAACATTTAGTGATGGTGAAATATCAGTTGATATCGGAGAAACAGTAAGAGGGGCGGATGTATTTGTAGTTCAATCAACAAGCTCACCAGTAAATAATAATTTAATGGAACTGTTAATAATGATAGATGCATTTAAGAGAGCATCAGCTGGAAGAATTACAGTTGTTATGCCTTATTATGGATATGCTAGACAAGATAGAAAAGCTAAGTCTAGAGATCCTATTACAGCAAAATTAGTTGCAGATTTATTAACAGCAGCAGGTGCACACAGAGTATTAACTATGGATTTACATGCAGCTCAAATCCAAGGATACTTTAATATACCAGTTGACCATTTATTAGGATCACCAATATTAGCAAGTTATTTTGTTGATAAAGGATTTGATGAGGATGATGACGTAGTTGTTGTTTCACCGGATTTAGGAAGTGTTACAAGAGCTAGAAAATTTGCAGATAGATTACATGCACCAATAGCTATTATTGATAAGAGAAGACCTAAAGCAAACGTATCAGAAATAATGAATATTATAGGAGATATAAAGGGTAAAAAGTGTATTCTTATAGATGATATGATAGACACAGCAGGAACTATTGCAAATGCAGCTAATGCTTTAAAGGATTTAGGTGCTAAAAATGTTTATGCATGTTGTACTCATGGAGTTTTATCTGGACCAGCTTTTGAAAGAATAAACAATTCAGCTATAGAAGAATTAGTTATGTTAAATACTATAAAGCTTCCAGAAGATAAAGAAGATTTAATTAAATTCAAGGCATTATCAGTAGCTCCTCTATTTGCAGAAGCAATAAAGAGAATATATGATGATGAACCAATAAGCAAATTATTTGAAGCTTAATACATAATTGGATAAAAAGCCTCTAAGAAGCATAAACTTTTTAGAGGCTTACTATTTATATTTAATTGTGGTATTTAATTTGAAACAAATAAAATTAGTGGAAAGCTGATTTGTTATACAGTTTTAAGGATGGTGTTATATTTATGAATAATAAATTAGGTAAGGTATTAATTGTAGATGACGATGAAAATATATGCGAAGTTATTAATATGTATCTATTAAATGGAGGTTATGAAACTAGAATATGTCATAGTGGTAAAGAAGCCATTAATTTATTCTTAGACTTTAAGCCGGATATAATACTACTTGATATTATGATTCCTAATATGGATGGAATTGAAGTGTTAAAATGGATAAGAAAAAATAGTGAAATTCCAGTAATTATGTTAACAGCCAAAGGTGATACTTTTGATAAGGTATTAGCATTAGAACTGGGAGCTGATGATTATATTGTTAAGCCTTTTGAACCTAAAGAGCTGATGGCGAGAATAAAAGCTGTTATGAGAAGATATAATTATGATGAAAAGGGTACAGAAATTATTAACTATCCAGACTTAGTGATAGATGCATCTTCTTATAATGTTGTGTACAGAGGAGAAGAAATAAAGATGCCACCTAAAGAGTTTGAACTTTTAAATTATTTAGCGGTAAATAAAAATAAAGTTTTTACAAGGGAGCAATTACTGTGTGAAGTTTGGGGTTACGATTATCCTGGTGATTCCAGAACAGTAGATGTTCATATCAAAAGACTTAGAGAAAAAATAAATGGTGGAGCAAACTGGCAAATTGAAACTGTTTGGGGAGTAGGATATAAATTCGAGGTGAAATAGATGAAAAGAAAAAGTGTAATATATAAACTTTTAATTACATTTTCATCTATTACTACAATTATTTTAATATTAGTGGGAATATTTTTATCAATAATCATAAATAAAGAATATTCTAAGGAAAAAAGGGAACTTATAAGTAACTATATTGATATAATTGAGAAATCTACAACAAAATTCATAAATAATAATGATGAAGCTAGTTATAAAGATTTAACTAATACCATGAAGATAGTTAAGTTATCTGTAAGGATGGATTCCATAATACTAGATAGCCAAGGCTATGTATATGAAGTTTCAGATGAAGGACTATCATATTTAAAATATACTAAAATAGATATAAAAGATTCAGATTTAGCAATATTAAAAGAAAATACATCAATTGAAAATGACTTTATAAATCAATTTAATAAGAAGGTAAAGGCTCATTATGTACCTCTTTTTGGTAATGGGGGTTTTAATGGGACAATTATTTTATTAGAAAATAATATAGAAAGAAGTTTTCCTAATTTATATAATATAATCTGGATATCTGTAATAATTGCAGTAATATTATCTGATGTAGTAGCATATTATTTTGCAAAAAAAATACTAATAAATCCTTTAGCTGAAATTAATGATGCAGCAAGGAAGCTTGCAAAAGGAGAAGTAGAAAAAAGAGTATATATGAAATCAGATGATGAAATTGGAGATTTGGCTGATTCATTTAATATGATGGCAGAATCCTTAGAAAAGGTAGACTTAGCAAGAAGAGAGTTTATTTCAAATGTATCACATGAATTAAGGTCACCAATAACATCTATAAAGGGTTTTATTACAGGAATTATAGATGGAGTTATACCAAGGGATAAAGAGAATTATTATTTAAATATAGTTAATGATGAAGTTAGTAGACTATCAAGGCTAGTAACAGATCTTTTAGATATATCCTCTATGGAATCAGGTAAATTTAAGCTAGATATAGGTAAAGTGGATATTAATGAAATAGTAACCCTATGTATATTAAATTTACAGGGGAAAATTGAAGAAAAGAATATAAGTGTAGAAGTTATATTTAGCGATGATTATCAATATTGTTTTGCTGATAGAGATAGAATAATTCAAGTAATAATAAATTTAATTGAAAATGCTATTAAGTATGGCAATGAAGGTGGTAAAATACAAATAGAAACCTATGCTAAGTCAGATAAGGTTTTTGTAAGTATATTTAATACAGGAGATAATATTCCGAAAGAACATATAAATAAAGTTTGGGAAAGATTTTATAAAATAGATAAGTCTAGAACAAATAAAATAAGTACAGGTTTAGGATTACCTATAGTAAGATTAATTTTAACTCAACATAAACAGGATATTTGGATTAATAATGTTCCAGGCAAAGGTGTTAAGTTTACATTTACATTAAAGAAAGCTACTAAATAGAAAACTTTTGAGGGGATGTTAAGGACTATGAGTAGAGAGGATAATAAAAGCAAAGATAATTTTCAAGAAAATAATACTCCTTCAATAAAGTTTATGAAAAGAAAATTAAGGTATAGGATTCTAAGATTATTAAAAGCCTTAATGTTTATTATTTTTGCAATTTCTATAAGCTTAATATTATTTATTGTAATTTTTAATTATAAATATAAGGATTTATTAGATAGTAATGACAAGAAGATACTAAATTATAATAGTAATGACAATTACTATAATGCTGTAGAAAATGTAAAAAACTCTTTAGTTACTGTGGCAGGAAGTAAAGAGGCTTTAAAAGAAAATAAGTATATAGAGGGAAATTTGACTGGAATAATAATTCAGGATAGTGGAAAAATAATAACAAATTATTCAATGATAAAGGATTTAAAAGAAATATACGTTAAGCTATCCTTTGTTAATTCAGAGCCTATAAAAGCAGATATAGTTTTTACTAATGAAGACACTGATATAACTATACTAAAGGTTAATAGTGAAGAATCCTTAACACCAATAAAGTTTGCAGCTAGGGATGAAATAATAGAAGGAGAAAAAGTCCTGTTAATTAGTAATTCAACTTCAGATGAATATATAGATAATTTAATTCCAGGTATTATTACATCTTCAAATAGGCAACTTAAGGGAAGTGAGAAAATATATAATTTGTTTGAGGTCAATACTCCAATAAATTCCTTTAATACTGGAGGAATAATAAGTAATTTAAAGGGCGAATTTATAGGAATAGCTAGTAAAAAAATAAATGATATTATGAATATTCATGGACTTTACTATGTTGTAGATTTAGATTCAGTAGAGGAAGTTATAACCACTACAAATGAGATAAAGAGTATATTAGGAGTAAGTGAAGGAGAATTTATTAAAGTTAATAATATTGAAGGGGATTTTGGGTTATATATTACTAGAGTAAATAAAAACGGAAATTCATATAAAGAAGGCTTAAGACCAACTGATATAATAATTGAAATTAATGGTGAAAAAGTTAATGATATTAACCAAGTATTAGATAGGCTTAAAAGTAAAGATAATGGAGATACTGTAACTTGTAAGGTAATGAGGTCTGGAGATATTATAGAAATGGATATAGTATTAAGTAATATTAATAAATAGCAACCTTAGGGAGTGTTGCTATTTTTTTAAAAGCCTTTTATTATTGTAAAAAACTAGTATAATATAAAATATGTAAAGATGCATTAGGAGGACGAGTTACTATGTTTTTAATTGTAGGTCTAGGAAATCCAGGTAAGGAGTATGATGGAACTAGACATAATATAGGTTTTGAAGCTATAGATTCTCTAGGAAGAAAATATAGTATAGAATTAAATAAATCAAAGTTTAAAGGTGTATTTGGAGAGGGTTTTATAGAAGGTAATAAGGTTATTTTACTAAAACCTACTACATATATGAACTTAAGTGGAGAAAGTATTAGAGAAGTAATTAATTTTTATAAAATTGATAATAATAATATTATAGTTATATATGATGATATAAGCTTAGAAATAGGTAAGTTAAGAATAAGAGAAAAAGGAAGCGCTGGTGGCCATAATGGAATAAAAAGTATAATTGCTAATATGAGCACAGATGTTTTTCCAAGAATTAAAATTGGTGTAGGACAACCTAAAGGTGATTTAGTTTCTCATGTTTTGGGAAGATTTAATAAAGAAGAGGAACAAGATCTAAAAGAAGTTATTGAGGCATCAATTAAGGCAGTAGAAATAATAATAAAAAATGGAGCAAAAGCAGCCATGAATGAGTTAAATGGATTTAAGCTGTCAAAAAATGAGTAATAAGGATGGTGTATTTTAATGAGATTAAAGGGGGTATTACAACCTTTAAGTGAAAACTCAACTTTTAATGAAATAATAGCTAGTATAAAGACAGATAAATTTCCTATAAATATAAATGGACTATCTGATTCGGGTAAAAGTTATAGCATATTTGGTATTTATGAAGAAATAGATTCTCCTATGATTATTTTAACTAATAATGATATGGAAGCGAAAAATTTATATGAAGATTTGAGTTTTTATACTAATGATATTTATTACTTTCCAGCAAAGGAAGTAGTTTTTTATAACATAGATGCTATTTCGGGAGATTTAAGGTGGGCAAGATTAAAGGTAATTAAAGAAATCTTAAATAATAATAAAAAGATAATAGTTACGTCAATAGACTCCTTAACATCAGTTTATACACCTAAAGAGCTATTTAATAAATATAATATAACTTTAAGTGTAGATGATGAAGTAGATTTTAAAGATTTATCCAAGAAACTTTTAGAATGTGGTTATGAAAGAGTTGAGGCTGTTGAAGGAAAAGGAGAATTTTCTTTAAGGGGAGGAATATTAGATGTATTTCCACCTATATCAACTTATCCATATAGAATAGAACTTTTTGGAGATACTATAGATTCAATAAGAACTTTTAATACAGAATCACAAAGGAGTATTGAAAAGGTTGACTTCATGGAAATTTTTCCAGCTAAAGAAGTTATTTTAGATGATGAAGCATTAAATAGAGGAAAAGAAAATATTTTAAAGGAATTTGAAGAAATCAAATCTAAGGGAAAATCTAAGGATGAAAGAATAGAGAAGCTTGAGGCCATAGTTAAAGCTAATGTGGAATCTTTAAGTGAAACTTTAACTTTTGAAACAGTAGATAGTTATTTGCCTTACTTTTATGAAAGGACAGATAGCTTTTTTGACTATGTAAAAAATTATATATATGTAATTGATGACTTGAAAAAATGTGAAGGAAAGATAGAGAGTTCTTACTTTGAATTTAAAGAAAATTATGAAGCCTTTCTTCAAAGAGGAGGAATATTACCTTCACAGATTAATTTATTGTTAAATCAAGAAGAATTAATTGAAAAATTAGAGTTACAAAAGGCAATTACTTTAGATGTATTTGATATTAATAGTAAGATATTAAGCCCTAATAGAAAATACTTATTAAATTCTATAACATTAAATAGTTACCAAGGTCAATTAGATTTATTAATAGAAGATATAAAGGATAAAAAGTCTAAGGGATATAAAACAATAATATTATCAGGTACAAGGCCAAGAGGGGAAAGACTAGTTAATACACTAAGAGATAGAGAAATTGAAAGCGTATATAGGGATGATGTAAGCTCTATAGAACTAGGAGAAGTAGTTATTACCTTTGGAAATCTTTTAAAAGGTTTTGAATATCCTGAGTTAAAGCTATGTGTTATTTCTGATAAAGATGTATTTGGTGAAGCTAAAAGAAAAATATCCAAAAGAAACGCTAATAAAAAGGGAATAGGTAAAATAAAAAGCTTTGCTGAACTTAAATTGGGAGATTATGTTGTTCATGCTAATCATGGTGTAGGTGTTTACAAGGGTATAAAGCAAATTGAAGTAGGTGGTCATAAAAGAGATTACCTAGATATAGTTTATGATAAAGGAGATAAGCTTTATGTTCCTGTTGACCAATTAGATTTAGTTCAAAAATATATAGGTTCAGAAGGAAAAACTCCTAAGGTAAATAAGCTAGGTAGTGCTGAATGGAGTAAGGCTAAGGCTAAAGTTAGAAAATCTATAAATGAAATTGCACAGGATTTAGTTAAGCTATATGCAACTAGAGCGACATTAAAGGGATATAAATATAACAAAGATACAGAATGGCAAAGGCAATTTGAAGATGAATTCCCATTTGAGGAAACACCAGACCAATTAACATCTCTTGAAGAAATTAAGAAGGATATGGAATCAGATAAGCCAATGGATAGACTTCTTTGTGGTGATGTTGGTTATGGTAAAACAGAAGTCGCTGTTAGAGCTGCCTTTAAAGCTGTTATGGATGGAAAACAAGTTGCTTTCTTAGTGCCAACTACTATATTAGCAGAGCAACATTATAAGAATATGCTTAAGAGATTTTCAGATTTCCCTGTAAAGATAGATATGATAAGTAGATTTAGAAGTGCTAAAGAGCAAAAAGCAACACTTCAAGCTGCTAAGGAAGGAAATGTAGATATACTAATTGGTACTCATAGATTAGTATCCAAAGATATAGTTTTTAAAGACTTAGGATTATTAATAATTGATGAAGAGCAAAGATTTGGAGTTGCACAAAAAGAAAAAATTAAAAATTTAAAGAAAAATGTTGATGTATTAACATTAAGTGCTACACCAATACCAAGAACTCTCCATATGTCACTAACAGGAGCTAGAGATATTTCTGTAATAGAAACTCCTCCAGAAGAAAGATACCCTATACAAACCTATGTAGTAGAACAAAATGACCAGTTAGTTAGAGATGCTGTATTAAGGGAGGTAAATAGGGGAGGCCAAGTTTATTATGTTTATAATAGAGTAGAAAGCATAGAAAATATGGCTAAGTATTTATCGGATTTAATTCCTGAATGTAAAATCGGAATTATTCATGGGCAAATGACAGAAAGACAGTTAGAAACTGAAATGGTAAGCTTTATGAATAGAGATTATGACGTTTTAGTGTGTACAACTATAATAGAAACAGGAATAGATATTCCAAATGTTAATACTATGATAATTCATGATTCAGATAAAATGGGATTATCTCAGCTTTATCAATTAAGAGGTAGAGTAGGTAGATCTAATAGAATAGCATATGCTTACTTTATGTATACTAAAGATAAGATTCTAACTGAAGTTGCAGAAAAGAGACTGAAGGCTCTTAAAGACTTTACAGAGCTTGGTTCTGGTTTCAAAATAGCTATGAGAGACTTAGAAATCAGAGGGGCTGGTAATATGATGGGATCAGCACAACATGGTCATATGGCAGCTATAGGATATGATTTATACTGCAGAATGTTAGAAGACACTATTAAGATAATTAAAGGTGAAATAGAAAAGGAACCTATTGAAACAACAGTAGATATAAAAGTAGATGCTTATATTCCAGGTACTTATATAGAAGACGAAATTCAAAAGATAGAAATATATAAGAAAATTGCAGCTATAGAGAGCTTAGATGATTATATGGATATTAAATCAGAACTTGAAGATAGATATTCAGAAATTCCAGAGCCGGTTTATAATTTAATGGATATAGCATATATTAAGAGTAGAGCAAAAATTCTTTCAATAGAGGAAATTAAAGAAACTCCGAAGGAAATTAAATTTATATTTGCAGATGGAACTACTAATCTTAATAAGATATATAAATATTTATTAGAAAATTATAAGAATAAATTATTCTTAATGTTTGGAGAAAAACCATACTTCGGAGTTAGAATTTCTGAGGTGAAAAAGGAAGAAATATTAGGTTTATTCAAAGAAATATTAGATAATTTAACCAAAAATATTTAAACTTAATTAAGAAATTGAATAACTGACACAATATTGATATACTATTTGTATATAATTATATGGCTTAACAAATTAAATAGAAATGAGGGAACATCATTGGTAAAAATTAAAAGAATAATAGCTGCAGGAGCCTTAAGTATATTTGCTTTTTCAGCAGTTGGATGTGAAATGATACAAAGGACACCAGAATCAATTAAAAACACTGTATTAGCAAAAGTAGGGGGGCTTAAGGTTACAAGAGGGGATGTTGATGAGTTAGCAGATCCTTATTTACAACAATATGGTGCCGATTACGATACAAATACAGAACTAGCGGAACAAGTAAAAGAATTAAGAACTCAAGCACTAAACATGCTTGTAGAACAAAAAATCATGTATAAGAAAGCTGAAGAGTTAGGAGTACTTCCAACTGAAGAAGAAATAGCAACTGAAACTGATAAATATATTGAAAGTCAAAAGGAAACCTTTGGTGGAGAAGATGCCTTTAATACTGCTTTAACAAATGCAGGAATGACTTTAGATGAATATAAAGAAAAATTAAATAAAAATATGGAAGACAGCTTAATAAATGCTAAGGTTACTGAAGAAATATTTAAAGATGTATCTGTGTCAGATGAAGAAATTAAAAAATATTATGATGAACACTTAGATAGCTTTAAGACTGCAACAGTTTCTCATATCTTAATAAAAGATGAAGCAAAAGCTAAAGAAATAAGAGAAAAAGTAGCCAATGGAGAAGATTTTGCTACATTAGCAAAGGAAAATTCAGAGGATACAGGAAGTGGTGCAAATGGTGGAAGTTTAGGAACTGTACCATATGATACTACTCAATATGTTCCAGAATTTACAGAAGCTTTTAAGAAATTAAATGAAGGTGAAGTTTCAGACCTTGTAAAGAGTACTTATGGATATCACATAATAAAGGTTACGGATATTAAACAAAAAACTTTTGATGAAGCAAAAGATACTATAAAAACAACATTAGAAAATGAAGAGAAAAGTGAAATATATACTTCTTCTATTGAACAATGGAAGAAAGACTATAAGGTTAAAACATACGAAAATAAACTATAAAATATTTTAAGGAATTAGCTATATATAGCTAATTCCTTTTTTCTTTTAAGTTACCTAATATTTTTTTGATTAAATAAATATTGGTTATATGGGTATAAAATTTCTAAGAAGTCAAATAATAATATTGCAACTAATTATTAATTAAGGAGGTAGCTCGTAATAATGAAAGCAACAGGGATAGTTAGACGTATTGATGACTTAGGAAGAGTTGTAATACCAAAGGAAATAAGAAGAACCTTAAGGATTAGAGAAGGAGATCCCTTAGAGATTTTCACTGATAGAGAGGGTGGAGTTATTTTAAAAAAATATTCACCTATTGGAGAATTAACTGATTTTTCGAAAGAATATGCTGAAAGTTTACAACAAGCAATTGGACATATTATTTTAATAGCAGATAAGGATGCATTTATATCAGTAAGTGGTGGCTCTAAGAAAGAGTATGTTGAAAGAAAAGTTAGTCAGGAACTAGAAAAAATAATGGAAGAGAGAAAAGCTGTTTTGATAACAGATCAAAATAAAACAATTCCATTGCATAGTGATGAGGAAACTGGAAAATATACTAGCCAAGTAATATCTCCTATAATAGCAGAAGGGGATGCTATAGGAGCAGTTATTATCTTATCAAAGGAACCAGGTGAAAAGTTAGGGGAATTAGAATTAAAGCTATCTGAAACAGCTTCAGCTTTCTTAGGTAAACAAATGGAACAATAAATATAAATAATTAATAAAATATAAAGTTATCAATAAAAGTAATAATACCTCTAAACTGAAAATAAAAATTATTAAAGCAATAAAAGTTTGGAGGTATTTTATGAAGAAACAATCACTAATAAAAGCCAGTTTGATACTTGGAATGGCAGGGATAATAGCAAGGTTTTTAGGGTTATTCTTTAGATGGCCACTAATTATGCTTATCGGGGATGAAGGTGTTGGGTATTATCAAATGTCATATCCTTTATATATGTTTTTCGTTGCTATGGCTTCAGGAGTTCCTGTAGCTATTTCGAAGATGATTTCAGAGAAGAAAGCAAAGGGAGATATAGAAGGCATATTTGTAACATTAAAAGAATCTACAATTTTAATGATGGTTTTAGGTGTTGGTACAAGTCTTTTATTATTTGCTTTTGCTAAACCTATTATTAATTTTGTTCAGTGGGATATGAAATCTTATTATTCTTTACTTGGAATATCTTTTGCACCTTTTGTAATTTCTATTATGACTATATATAGAGGCTTCTTTCAAGGACTTCAAAATATGACACCTTCAGGGGTTTCACAAATATTAGAACAAATAGGAAGAGTGATAATTGGTGTTGGACTTGCTGTACTACTTTTACCTAAAGGTATAGAATATGCAGCAGGTGGAGCTGCTTTTGGAGCAGCAGCAGGAGGCGTAATAGGAGCAAGCTATTTACATGAAAAGTATAAGAAAGTTAAAAAGGAAATGTGGAACAAGAAAGTTAAAAGTAACCCAGAAGTGCTTTCAGCTATATTAAGAATAGCATTACCTATTTCAGTAGGAGCAACTGTAGGAACTATAATGAGTTTAATTGATTCTATATTAGTTCCACAAAAATTATTACAAGCAGGTTTAGTATCTGAAAAGGCAACTATTCTTTATGCACAACTTACTGGTAAAGCTAATGTAATAACTAATATTCCATTAACTTTATCCATGGCTCTTGGAACCGCTCTTATACCAATAATAGCAGAGAAATATGTAATGAATAGAAGAGATGAATTGCAATCAAAGGTACAGTTATCTATGAAAATGTCCATGCTTATAGCTATGCCGTGCACCCTAGGACTCTTTTTTCTTGCAGGACCTATAATGAAGGTTATTTTTCCAGGAAGATATGATGGAATATTAATATTAAAGTATTTATCATTATCAGTGCCATTTATAATATTGACTCAAACTACTACATCAATTATGCAGGGAATAGGGCACTATATTAGACCTATAATTAATTTGTTTATTGGATGTATAGTAAAAGTAATATTAACATTTATTTTAGTTCCTAGACCAGAAATTAATATATATGGAGCAGTTATAGCTAGTATTTCTGCATATTTAGTAGCAACTATATTAAATTTAATTTCTTTAAGGAAAAGATTAAAATTAAGATTAAATATATATAAATCTTTCATAAAACCTATTATTGCAGCTTCTATTATGATTATTGGTGTATTATTTGCATATAATTTAATATTTATTAAAACTAATAGCAATACTTCTTCTTGCTTATTATCTATATTTTTGGGTATTATTATATATGTAATATTAATATTGATACTTAGAATATTTAGTATAGATGAAATTAAAAATAAAATTGTAAAAAATTAATTAGTAAGGAGAGAACCTAATGATAAAAATAATAGGTTTAGGACCAGGAGCACCAGATGCCTTAACTATTGGTGCAGTTAGGGCCTTAGAAGAAGGAAAAAATATATTTTTTAGAACAGAAAAACATCCTACGGTAGACTACTTAAAATCAAAAGTAGAAAATTTTAAAACATATGATTATTATTATGAGGCTTCAGATAATTTTGATGAAGTTTATGAAAATATAGCTAGTGACATAGTAAAAAATCATAAGGAGTTTGGAGAAATAGTTTACGCTGTTCCTGGCCATCCACTAGTAGCTGAGAAATCAGTATTTAATCTTATTAGCTTATGTGATAGTGAAAATATTAAATATGAAATAGTACCAGCAGTAAGTTTTATTGATGCAATGATGGATGTATTAAAAATAGATCCAATAGAAGGTCTAAAAGTTATTGATGCTTTTGATATAGGCAATCAAGTTTTAGATAAGAGAATTGGAACTATAATTACTCAAGTATACAATCCTTTAATAGCATCAGAAGTAAAGTTAAGATTATTAGACTATTACAATGATGATACAGAGATATACTTTGTTAGAGCTGCAGGTATAGAAGGGGAAGAGTCTATTAGAACAATACCTATTTATGAACTTGATATGCAAGAGGATATAGATTACTTAACTTCTATTTATATACCTAAGGATATGGATAATAAGAAGGATTTTAATGATTTAGTTGAAATAATTGATACTTTAAGAGGTGAAAATGGTTGTCCTTGGGATATGGAACAAACTCATGAAAGTATAAAAAATCAACTGTTAGAAGAAGCCTATGAATTAGTAGATAGCATAAATAATGATGATATAGATGGAATGATAGAAGAACTTGGTGATGTTTTATTACATGTGGTTTTCCATGCATCTATTGGTAAGGATGACGGATACTTTAATATTTATGATGTTATAGGTTCTATATGCAATAAAATGATTTATAGACACCCTCATGTTTTTGGTAGTGTAGAAGTTTCCAATAGTAATGAAGTTGTAGATAATTGGGATGATCTTAAGAAAAAAGAAAAAAGCCATAAAACTATTACTGATGAAATGAATGCTATAGCTAAGGCACTTCCGGCTTTAGTTAGAGCTCATAAGGTTCAAAAAAAGGCTGCTAAGGTAGGATTTGATTGGGATAAGGTAGAAGAAGCTTCATTAAAGGTAGAAGAAGAATTAAAAGAGGTATTAGATGTATATAAATCCAATAATAAGGAGAAAATAAAAGGTGAAGTAGGGGACTTATTATTTGCATCTGTTAATGTAGCAAGATTATTGGATATAGATGAAGAAGAAGCATTAAATTTAACCGTTCAAAAATTTATAAATAGATTCTCTTTTATTGAAGAAGAAGCACTAAAAAATAATAAAAATTTGAATGAAATGACACTGGAAGAAATGGATAAACTTTGGAATAAAGCAAAAAATAAAGAATTTCATAAAATAAAGAAGGATTTATAAGTTTTATGAAGAATAATAATATAGTGATTTATACTATGCTATAATTAACTTATTGTAAAAAATAGCTTTTATAACAAAAAAATCATAATGTTATAGACTAGCACTAAAAGACGATATATAATAAGAGAATGTAGTTATAGTACATATTAACAGAAATGGTTAACTACTAAAAATATATACGGGTTATTTAAGGAGGATGTAATTGTGAATAAAGCAGAATTAATCACTAGCATGTCAGAAAAAAGTAAATTAACTAAAAAGGATGCTGAATTAGCGTTAAAAGCTTTTATAGAAAGCGTTGAAGAAGCATTAGAAAAGGGAGAAAAAGTTCAATTAGTTGGATTTGGTACTTTTGAAACTAGAGAAAGAGCAGCAAGAGAAGGAAGAAATCCAAGAACTAAAGAAACAATAAGCATTCCAGCTTCAACTGTTCCAGTATTCAAAGCAGGAAAAGAATTCAAAGAAAAAGTTAATAAGTAGCATAAATAGAACCCCAGTTTACTGGGGTTCTTTTAATAAATAAGGTTTAAGGAGGAGTAAATATGAGATTAGATAAGTATTTAAAGGTTTCTAGAATTATAAAAAGAAGAACTGTAGCTAAAGAAGTATGTGAAGGCGATAGAGTTTCAATTAATGGAAAAATAGCTAAGCCTTCAACAGTAGTTAAAGAGGGAGATATTATAGAAATACAATTTGCTAATAGATCCCTAAAGGCAAAAATTATAAATATAGCTGAACATGTGAAAAAAGAAAATGCAAAAGAAATGTACGAGATAATAGAAGGCGAAGAAGATAAAGAATAAATATTATATCTCTTTCATATATTTTTATAAAGAATATGTGGAGGAGATAAGATGGAAAAGAAAAGTGAAAATAAACTAGAAGAGCCTAGGGGTAATATAGTTTTAGAAAATAGAAAAAAGTTAACACTTACTGGGGTAGAAGAAGTTATAAGTTTTGATGATGAGAAGATTTTATTAAATACAAAGCTAGGATTTTTAACCATTAAAGGATCAGAATTAAAAATGAATAAACTAGATGTTCAAAATGGTGATGTAATAATAGTTGGGAATGTAGCTTCCATAGTATATAGTAGTAAGGAAATTAAAAAAGAAAAAGAAAGTATAATTTCTAAATTATTTAAATAGGTAGATGCTATGCCGTTATCTTTAGATGTTCAAATTGATATATTAGTATACTCTATACTTTCTGGAATATTAGTTGGTATATTATTTGATTTATACAATATAATAAGAGGATTGAAGATTCCTAAAATAATAGTAGTAATCGAAGATTTATTATTTTGGATTCTTGCTGCTATTATAGTCTTTACCTTTTTACTATATACCAATTATGCTTTCTTAGGTCCTTATGTATATATATTTATGGTTTTAACTGTAATCCTTTATTTGAAATTTATAAGCCCTACAGTCTTTAGAATAGAGAAATATTTAATTAGTAAAATTGCTAAAGTTATTAGAATAACTTTTAAGAATGTAGTATATCCAATAAAAATAATATATTATAGTATTTCTGGTAAAAAATAATAAGAAAACTAGGAACATAAAAAAATAACTTGAATAAAATATTTATAGTGTTTAAAATATATTGTATAATATATTTTAAAGAGGGTGAGAGCAATTAAAAAGCAATTAACTCTTAAAAGATTAATTATAGTTATTATTTTTGTTATTTTTGTTGTTAATTATATAAAGCAAGAAATTACGATTAGAAGAATCCAAACAGATATTGTCAATAGTCAGGAAGATTTACAAGAACTTAAGAATAAAAATATTAAATTAGAATCAGATCTTAAAAAAGCTAATGAATCTAATGAATATCTTGAGAAACTTGCAAGAGAAAGACTAGGTATGATTAAAGATGGAGAAAAAGTTGTGAATTCTGAGCAGCAAAATTAAAAAAAATATGTTTTAGAACTATTTAAAAGAGGTTATTATTATAATAACATATATTATTTAATTTTTAAGGAGGAATCTTTGTAACATGACCTTGATGGCAGGAAACATATTAGAAGGTACAGTGGTTAATATAACTAGTTTTGGAGCTTTCGTTGAAATAGAAGGAAAGACAGGACTGGTTCACATTTCAGAAGTGGCAGATTCATTTGTTAAGGATATTAGAGAACACCTTAAGGAACAAGATAAGGTAAAAGTGAAAGTAATATCAATTGATGATAATGGTAAGATAAGCTTATCAATAAAGCAAGCAAATGTACAAAAAAAATCAATTAAACCTGTGGAAATAGATTGGACCTCAGAAAGTAAAAAGACTAGTGCAAATACAGGTAATTTCGAAGATATAATGTCAAGGTTCTTAAAAGACAGTGAAGAAAGAATGCAAGATGTTAAGAAGAAACAAGATTTTAAATCTAAGGGTTCAAGAAAAAACTAATAGCAGATAATTAAGGACATCATATAAATTTAATATATAAATCTATATAAAGGACTGTTTCAATTAGTAAATAGTCCTTTATACTTTATAAGAAAAAGAATTTACAAAAAAAAATAATTAATACCAAATAAAAAATCAAAAAAAGATGTTGACACTACATAGAACATAATATATAATTAATTTTGTCGCTGAGGGGCGACAGAAAAAATATGCTGAAGTGGCGGAACAGGCAGACGCACAGGACTTAAAATCCTGCGGTAGCGATACCGTACCGGTTCGATTCCGGTCTTCAGCACCAAGCTAAATTCAACTTAATTATCGCGGGGTGGAGCAGTTGGCAGCTCGTCGGGCTCATAACCCGAAGGTCGTAGGTTCAAGTCCTGCCCCCGCAACCAAAAATGGCGGAATAGCTCAGCTGGCTAGAGCACTCGGTTCATACCCGAGGTGTCGTAGGTTCAAGTCCTATTTCCGCTACCATATACGCTGAAGTGGCGGAACAGGCAGACGCACAGGACTTAAAATCCTGCGGTAGCGATACCGTACCGGTTCGATTCCGGTCTTCAGCACCAAGAGATTCAAATTTGATTTGAATCTCTTTTTTTTATATAAAAAATAATATATGCAAAAATATAAAAAATATTAAATAATTAATTTTCATAAAAATAATAAAAATAGATAATTACGACAAAAAGCGTTTATCTAAAGAGGAAAAAAATATGAATATAAAAGAAAGAAAATAAAAAAACTAGCATGATGAAATGAAAATAGAAAATTAATGTCTTACGAAAAAAAATACCGGAAAACATTAAATGACATAATAATTTAATAGTAAATGATATCATTAAGTTATTGTTAAGAAAGGTGTGATTGAAATGCAATATGGTGCAGGAGTTCCGGTATATAATAGAGTTGATAGTAAAAAGGAAAAAATTACTAAATATAAATTAACAGCTGCTAAAATTATACTTATATTATTATGTGGATTTATGTTAAGTAGGGTTAAATTTTCAGTGGTGGATGGATTAATGATAGCACCTTTTGGTATGGCATTTTTAATTTCTGTTATAAATAAAAGAAAAAGCAAAGAAACTATATTTGCTTTTTTAGGAGTAATTATAGGTTATTTAAGTGTTTTTAGTACTGATTGTGATTCGTATGTATATCCTATTTTGGCAATTTCTATATTACTGATTTCCTGTATAACCAATAAAGTAGGAAAAAAGATTAAGATCAATAATATATGCATAATATGTGTAATAGAATTTTTAATAATTAAAAGTATTTTTGGTAGTCAAGGGTTATCTGTTAATATAGCCTTTGCATTAATTGAAAGCTTAAGTATAATACCTGTATTTTATGTTGTTAATTATGGTGTAGGATGTTTAGATGAAATAAAGCATAATTATTTTTTTAATATGGAAGAATTGATAAGTATGGCCATAGTATTATGCTTAATGGTTGCAGGGATTGGAAATATTGCTTGCTTCGGTGTAAGTATAAGAAATATCGCAGCTTTGGCTATTATAATAGTAATAGCATATGCAGGAGGAGCATCAATAGGAACAGTTATTGGAGTAACCA
>JAEXLD010000087.1 GCA_023445445.1 Bacillota bacterium | reverse complement strand
AGATAATAATTTAAACTATGATATCTTTTATCATTCCACTTTTTCATAATTCCTCCAAAAAATAAAAGTACCACTTTATTTATTTAAGTTGTACTTTTATTCTACTACATTATTTATATATGTTAAGAGTTTTCTATATTTTTTTAATTTCTTTTTCTTCTATATCTACTTTATATTCACCAAGAAGCTTTTCATCTATACCTTCTGCATTATCTTTACTAGTTACCTGAATATTAAATTCATCCTTCTTAAAATCAAGAAGATCAATATTATATTTATCATCCTTAAACATTTCATCAAAATTTAATTCTATTAAGTCGCCACTAGCACTGTTATATACCTTTATCCTCTTAACTAAATTGGAATTTAGATACTGGGTAATTAAATATCTTTCTTCAAAAGTGAATACTAAATTATCTATTTTTACTCCATTATACATATCTACAGGAATTACTTTCTTTGCTATAGGCTTATCAAGTAAGTCCTCTAGATTACTTGTTTCATTTTTCCCTTCTTGATTACTGTTTCCCCCTTCATCACCCTGGCTACTTGCTCCTTGTGTTTCTTTACTTTCTTGGATATATGCAATAGAAATAAAAGCCCTATTTCCACTTATAGTTGATATGGCTATTTTATTACCCTTATATCCTAATGATACTGGTCCAAAATTATCTGATGGCACCTTTTCTTTATAAAGCATAAGTTCATTTTCCTTTAAGTAAGCATCCTTTGGAATACTGCTTAAAGAAATAATTAAATCACTCTTTCCACCCTCTTCTCCAATAATACGTAAAGCTTTGTTTTTAACAAATACTTGTTTTAAATTTGTGGCCTTTACCTCATCTATTTTATAGGCATCATTTTCTTTTATAACTTTAATTGCATAATTATCTAAATCACATTTAGGCTCAGCTGATGAATTTCTTATTACATTAAATAATATAAATGCTGATTTTGAAGATTCTATTACATTATCAGGAGCATATGCTATTATTTCTGAAGTTCCTGTTGATATATTATTATTACTACTTAATAGTTTTTCTGTACACAATTTGTTAGCTTCCTCTAAATTATTATTTTTAATTAACCTCAAGTACTCATCTGCCAAATCAAAAGCCTTTTGTAGACCAAATATATCTACCTCTTCTGCTTTATCATTTGTTTTTGAACAGGCTGAAAACATCATTAATAAAAATAGCAATAAAGAAGATAATGATAAAATTCTTTTTTTCAACTTAACTCCTCCTTAAACTTCCTTAAAGTTATTTTTCCTAAAATTAGATAGCTTATTCATTATCCTATTTTCTATAACTTACCTTCAAGTCATATGAAAGTTAAAAACTAAAGGAATAAAAGGTTAATAACTTTTATATATTGTTAGTAGATACAATTTAGGAGGATTTTAAATGAAGGATGAACTTTCTAGAATTTTTCAAGTAGCTGTTGTTTTTATAGGAACAATAGTAGGTGCTGGATTAGCATCTGGACAAGAAATTAAAGAGTTTTTTACATCCTATGGTGTATTAAGTTTCTTAGGAATTATAGCTTGTGGGATATTTTATGTTATTCTTGGATCTATAGTTTCCAAAATAAGTATTAAGTACAATTTAAACTCTTATGGTGATGTTATAAAAATTGTTAGTCCAAATATCCTTGGCAAAATCACTGGAGTAATAACTACACTTTATTTAATTTCTAGTGCTTCTATAATTTTGGCTGGTAGTGGTGCCTTAATTCATCAGTTTTTTGGAATTCCTAAAATTATAGGCTCATTAATAATGGTAGTATTTGCTATATTTTTCTTATTAAGAGATACTAATGGATTAATTGAAGTAAATTCTTTTATTGTTCCAATATTAATTATTACCATCACCCTTATTACCTTATTATATTTTATGTTTTGCAAGGATATGGTTTCATTTCAGCAAATGACAAAATTTCAACCTACTAAAACTGGCATAGCCTTATCTACAGTTCTTTATGCTGGATATAATACGCTTTGTTGCCTAGGGGTTTTAGTTCCTTTAAGTAATCAAATAAGAAAACCTAGAACTATGTTCCTTGGAATTGCCTTAGGCGCCTTAGGATTAATGCTTTTAAGTTCTGCAATTAATTTTTTACTTATGATAAACCAACCATATATACATAAGCTTGAGATTCCACTTTTATTTGTTGCTCAACCTTTTGGAAATATAATTCAAGCACTATTATTAATTGTCATATTGCTTGAAATGTTTTCTACAGAGGTTTCAGATGTTTATTCAATTAGTAAAACTATAAATCATACCTTTAATATAGATTTTAAAAAAGGCATATTTATAGTTATTTTAATTGCATTACCTATATCAAGAATTGGATTTTCTAAGCTTATCGGCTCCTTATATCCCTTCTTTGGAATGCTTAGCTTAGTATTTATTATCCAAACAGTATATTTTTATTATAAACATAAAAGGGAATTAAATTAATTATTAAGTCCAATGAAAATCTAGAATAAAAAAATATAGAATGTAAAATTGAGATAAAAACTTCCTTAGAAGTTTTTTAAATTTTACATTCTACATTTTTAATTTTCACTAATATTTATTTTCTTCAGTAACAAAATTTTCTTCTACATCCTTAATCTTTTGAAGTGTTTCTATCATTTCATTAATACTTCTAGTAAACTCATCTATATTTTGATTAACTTGTTGTGAAGATGCTGCATTTTCAGCTGCTATTTCAGATAAGCTTCTAATTGTTCCATTCATTTCTTCAACAGATGCCACTTCGTTATTTAATTTATTTATAGCTTCATTAGTTTCATCAGAAACTACTCTTATTAAATCATTTGCCTCTGAACTTATAACTCTAACTTTCTCTAAGTTTGAGGTTTCTAATTCTAAAGAAGAGTATTGATTTTCTATACTTATAACTAAGGATTTAATTTCTTCTGCAAAATTAGATAAATTACTGTTTATATCCTTTACTGCTTGTTGTGATTGTTCAGCAAGTTTTCTAACCTCATCTGCAACTACAGCAAAACCTCTTCCCTGCTCTCCTGCTCTTGCAGCTTCTATTGATGCATTTAAGGCTAAAAGATTAGTTTGGTCTGAAATTCCTGATACTATTGATACTATATTAGTTATATCATTAGCTTTTTTCTCAAGACCTTTTCCTTTTTCCTTTACATTCATAAAGGACTCTAAAGCTAATTTAATTGCATCACTAGACTTGTCTACATTTATATGACTTTCATTTATCTTTTCTACAGATTTTACTAATCCTTTTTTATTATTATCTTGAATTTTAGCTAAATCCTTTAGAGCAATAATGTTATCATTAGTTTGTTGAACTAATAATTCTGTACTTAGCTCTTGTTTTTCTGCCCATACTAGTACTTGTTCTGAACAAGTAGCTATTTCTTCAGTAGCCTTTTTCATGTTTTCAGTAATATTATACATTGATTGAGTAAATACACTTAATTCATTTAAAGTTAAATTAGCAGAAGTTAAATCATGACTAATGCTACCCTTTAACTTAGAAATACCATTATAAACTCTCTCTAATATATCATTAGTTTTTATACTTCTATCTATTTCTTCAAAATTATTGTTTTCTATATTATCTATAACAGAATTTAATGGCTTAATAACAATATAACTTATTATTATAGAAATTATTCCTGAAATTCCTCCCATAACTAATGCCTTTATAAGTCCTATTATAGGTATGCCTGCTAAGGTTACTATTAAGAATATTGGAATTGCTATCTTTAGTTCTAATTTCTTAAAGCCTATTTTGGATAATAAGTTACTAATTAAAAATTTCTTATTATTTACTATACTATTTTCAAATCTAATATGTACTGTTAATTCTCCAGGTTTCCTATCTACTTCTTTAACTTCAATTTTTTCATCAAAGAATTTGGAACTTCCTATTAATAATCCAAGAAAATAATCATTTAATTCTCTTTTTGAAATATATTTAAGATTAATACTGTTTTCAGATACTGGTGTAATAGCCATTCTAGGAGGCCTTGCACCTTTTATCTTTTTCATAATTATTGAATGGATAAAGTTAAGTGATTTTATAAATTTATATAAAGTAACTCTTTTAAAAAATACAGGATAATCTTCAGCAAACTTTTTTAAGTTATTTTCTCCTATTACCTTCCATAAATCTTTAACAGAAATTCCCACTTTATCTGCGATCATATTAATTAAGCTAAAAATCTTTTCATCCTCTACATCTTCTAGTGGTGAAAAAATAATATTTTCTGGCCAATTAACATTTCTTAAACAATAGTTTATCGTATTATCTCCATATAAATCTCTACAAGTTCTGATCCATGTGGAAACCACAGTACCTTTCATAAATTTCCCTCCTAATAGTAAATTTAAATATCATCTACTTATTATATATCTAAAATGCACAAATAAACAGATATAATGTAGTTAAATGTAACTTTTTTATTTTTAGTAAATTTTATAATAAAGGAGCTGTGGCAACAGCTCCTTTATTATAAATGTAGAATCATTGATGTAATTCCAAATGAATTACATCAATGATATACATTTTAGAAACTCCTAAGGGAGTTTCTTCTTTAATTTTACATTTTTCATTATTCATTTTACATTGTTTTTGTGCAGCATATTTATTATTGCATATCATCAAAATAATTAAATCTTGGTACTGTTTTATCATAATAATTATCAAAGGATCTTGGTGGAATAAATATTCTCTCTACAGATTTTGCACTTCTTCTAAGTTCAGCAATTCTACTTACACCAACATATATATCAGAAATTTTATACCAAGTTGCATAATCTACCACACCAGTCTTCGGCAAATTAAACACTCCTTGGAAAACTCTAACTGCTTCAGCTGTATTTTCTCCAAATATTCCATCCTGTGATACCTTAGGAATTAATGGGTAATTTTGTGATATTCTATTTAAATATTCTTGTATAGCTTGGACTTCTGGTCCAGTTGAACCTACTATTAAATCATATCCAGGGTAAGATTTTGGAATACCTTTAACCTGCTCTGCAGTTACTAGCTCTATATCGCTTCCATAAAAATTAGTTAAAATTTCATAAGGTGTTCTTCCTTGATCTCCTAAGTACTTACTTCCCCATTGTGTCATCCATCCAGGACAAGTAACATTTTTCCCATCACAATATTGTGTTAGTAAAGGCTGCTTTCTTCCTATCCTTCTTATATAGGTTGCAAAGATATCATCTACTACAGCGCTTATACTTTCAAATATGTTTCTTCCATAAGTAAAAGCGTGATCATAAGCTGTGGAATTTGTTATATCAAAGTTTTTTCCTTTTCCTCTATACCATTCTGTATATATTCTATTTAGTGTGAATGAAATTATTGCATAAACATTTGCTCTTATAGTACTTTCTGGCCAAGTTGAATAAATTTCACAAGATGCTACATTCTTTATATATTCCTTATAAAGTACTTTATAATTTGCTGCTGATGTATTATTAGGACCTCCAGCATGAACTACTATAAATTCTGGTACAACCGGCTTTGGTAAAACTACTCCACTTGTTGGTGGTGGGAGTGGCTTATCTACTTCTTCAGGGATTTTTTCAGGATAATTTCCATTTAATGTATTTGGTCCTATATTTATTATTTCATTTACATTTCCACCCTGCTGATTTTGAGGAAAATTTGATGTGTTTGGTGGTACGTTTATATTCTCCATCCTAGTTAATATACCTGAAGATTCTATAAGATTGCATTGTTGTATAGCTAGTTCATCTGGGAAAACTTGACACCTGTTTATTAAAATACTCTGAAATCCCTCTCTTTCAATTCTTATGTCATACATACTATAAGGGACTTGTCCAGTTGGCTGTTGAGAATATTCTAGTGGTGGTGCTTCTAAATCAATAGTTTGAGATTCTCCCATTGAATTTGTAGATAATGATATTACTTGTGCACTTGAGCCACCTGCTGATGGCCTTACAGTTATTCTTGCATTGTCAACAGGTATATAAGTTTCATTAATAAAACATTGAACTTTTAACCTACCCTGTGGCATATATTACTCCTTTATTATTTCTCCTTTAATTAATATATGCTTTAATTAAAATTTTGTTCTTTTTATATAAATTAACTACATATATTTAGGCTTTCTTATAAATAACTTACCTACCTTATATTCTTCATCATCTCTTGTACTTTCAACTCCTCCAGATAAATTTTCTCTTATTGAATCAAAAACTCCCTTCATATTTAAGGCCCCATACCCCCATTGCTCATTTGGATACTTTTCTCCAACTCTCATGGTAGTTCCTCTTATCAAATAACTTCTAATTTCTGTAGGATATAAATTGGGGTCATTACCTTCTACAACTCCCCATTGTACTAAAAGTGCACAACATCCTGCTGTAACAGCTGTTGCTACTGAAGAACCGCTAATTTTTTTAGTACCTCCTCCTGGTGTAGTAACAGTAGCATTTATGCCGCCTGCTGCAAAATCAGGTTTTATTCTACCGTCTCTAGTAAAGCCTCTTCCCGATTGTCCAACCATTGCATTATTATTTTGATTATAAAACGCTGCTACTATAGCTCTTCTTGCTGTTCCTGGCATAGTTAATGTAGTATATTGACTTGGACTTAAAAATTTTGTTTCTTCATCTAACAAACTTCTTTGAGGTAACCAACTCCAATACCTACCATCAACAATATAGTCTCCATATAATCTGAACTGCCATATCCCTTCTCTTAATCCCCTTGCTTCAATACTTATTACTTCAGATCCAGTAATGGGATCTGGATATAGATAGTAAATCCTCATTTTAGTTCCTTCATAAACGAAATTTACATCTTCTACTTTATTTAGTCTAGCTGGTATCTTCTCTATTATTTCCCCTGACGGCGATACTATACCTAAAGAAACCCTATCTGGTTGCTGTACATATATTTGAAAATTTAAATCTTTTTGACCTTTACCGATTCTAATTTCCAAATTCCTTATTTCTCCAGACTGTATAAATCTACCTTCAGCATGTGTATCTGTATCACCTTCATTTCCCGTTCCAGTAACACAAACAACACCAACCTGATTACTTATAGCTTCAATTGATCCTTCAACTTCACTAGTACCATCATGGGCTCCTGTATTAGTTCCTAGAGGAATGCAAATTATCATTGGCATCTTAATATCACTTGCTAATCTTGATAGATATCTTATTCCTAAAATTATGTCTACTCCTACATATCTACCTTCCTTAATATTGCTAATTCCTGCATTTCTCTGTAAAACCTTAGCTGCCTCCTTTAGCTTAACTACTGCAAAATAGCAATTTGGTGCTGCTCCTTTAACTTCAGGATTATACCCTCTAGCTCCAGCTATACTAGCAACAGAAGTTCCATGACCTATTAGATCTCTACTGTTAACTATAGCATATGGATCTCCACCATTTTTACTTGTCTGTATAGCTCTATTTATATCATCCTCTTTATACTCTACTCCCATCTTTACTCCATATATATCTTGATTTCCATCTATAGTTTGATCCCATATTCTTAAAATTCTTGTTGTGTCATCCTCATTCATAAATTCCCTATTTAAATAATCTATACCTGTATCAACAATACCTACAATAACTCCTCTTCCATTTAATTGAAGATAAGGATTGTTATGAAATAATGGTGCTCCACTTGCATCTACTGGTGAAATTTCTTCTAAGGTATAAATTGCTGGAATTTCTAAAGATGCAACACCTTTTATATATGGCATAATTTCCGAAATTCTATTATAAGCTATAAATACTACTGCATAGTTAGTATCTAATATAGCAACAGAAGCCCCTGGAAGTTCATTTATTTTTTTTACTTCTTCTAAGGAATTATATTCAACAATAATTCCTATTACTTCCTTTTCATCTTGATTTTCATTTTCTTCAATTCTATCAATAAAACCATATATATCCTTATTATTTTTCTTTGTTGTATCTTCTTTTAATTCATTATTTACCTTAATACCATTTTTATAATTCCTCATTTTTTCTTTAACCTCATTACTTCTAAGATTGGTCATAAAGCCTATATTTTCAATGACTCTTTCTATAGCAGAATTTAAACAAACTTCACCGTATCCCCAAGTAGGATCTGGATATGTTATATCTGTTCTGCTCCTATTTGCAGATACTACTAAAAAATACTTAAGTCTTTCGCCATAAAGATAAGGATCGTTTCTTTTCAATATTCCCCATTCCATCATTAAAGCAGCTATTCCAGAAACATGTGGTGTTGCCATAGATGTACCGCTTCTAGAGTCAAAGCTTCTATTAGGTACTGCAGAGATTATCCCTTCCCCTGGGGCAACTAAATCTGGTCTAATAGGTTGATAAATGGTCTTCCTTCCTCTTCCACTGAAAGGGGATATATTGTTAGTTAAATAATTATAACTTCCCACAGCTATAACATTAGTTACTGTAGCTGGTATTCCTAATGTATTTAAAATAGTAGGTTGTAAAAACTTAGTATTAACATTTAACCCCTCTCTAATTGGTAGCCACATATCATAAACTCCAGAATATTCATTTAACAAATTAATGCTAGCTTCCCATTGACCAGATAATATATACTGCCCACTTGATAATATAGCAATTGTAATTTCTCCAACTATATCAAAGGGTTTTGGTCCTGAATAATAGACTTGATATCTATCAGTTCCTATTGTCCCTTCGTAATATCCCTCTCTAACAACTATATCTCCGCTAGTTGCTGCAGCAGGACTAGTTATTCTAATAGATATATCTGATAAAACAGGCTTATATAAATTTAATACTATTCCAGGCTCATCTCCAGCTACATTTATAGATATCTTATTTTGTCTTTTTAATGTTCCACCTATATGATGTGCTGAATCACCTTCATTTCCAGCTGCTATTACTATTGTTATTCTTTCTAATGTTGATATGGTAGAAATATATTGTTCTAGAAGACTTGTTCCATTATGAGCCCCATCATTGGTGCTAAGACTAATATTAACTACTAAAGGTTTCTTTAAAAATTTCCCTGCTTCCACTAAGAACTTTAATCCCTTCATAATATTGCTACTAAGGGCGAAATTGCCTCTTGTGCATTTAACCATAGCTATAGAACTCTTAGGGGCTACCCCATAGTATTCAGTATTAATACTTCCTCCTGCACATGCTATTCCCGCTACATGAGTTCCATGCTCAACAGTATCAATGGATGGAACTATAGAATATGGATCTTGACTTTTTAAAGCGTTATTTATATCATCCCTATTATATGCCTTTCCACCTTCACTTAAATCATAAATATAATCTATTCTAGTGGTACCATCACTATTTCTAAAGGCTGGATGAGTATAATCTATTCCAGTATCTATAAATCCAACTAAAACTCCTTCACCCTCAATACCATAATTACTTCTTGCTGCTGGTACACAAGCTGCTCTATTGCTACCAGCATCTGTAGTATATAATTGCTTTGGTAACTCAATATATTCAATAGATGGGATATTAGCAAGATCAATTACCTTTTCTCTTGGAATTGTTACTAATCCAAATCCATAGCCTAAATCGTAGTAGCTCCCACCCACTTTCTCTATTTCTCGCCTTACATTTTCTGGAGTATCCCCTGATATAATAGTAACTTCTATGGTACTAGTTTCTTCTTCTCCAGCTCCAACATTTATTCCTAATTTACCAAATAAACTTTTAGATATGTTTTGAACTAGTCCTAATCCTGAATTTATCTTATTTGAATTTATATTTTCTATTACTATCACCTCAAAAAGTAATTTATACTAATATATGACTAGGTAAAATGATGTGATATTACAAATAAAAAAAGAGATGAAATATTAAATTCCATCTCTAAGTTACTATAAAGTAATTTACTATAATTTTATTTCTAATCTCTCTAGTTTAGCCACTACAGAAATTTCGTTTAAGTTCATAGTCTCCGTTAGAAGAGTACCACCATTACTAACTAATAAAGCCTTAGAATTTCCTAATAACTTTATCTGTCTTATAGCTCTTTTTCCCTTATAATCAACTAGGAAAATGCCATTATTGCTTGGTTCTTTAACTATACTAGCAAAGGCTAAATCTCCTTTTAACATTCTAAAGCCAGACATTTCATCATCTTGAACTTCTAAGTATAAAACTTTATCTTGATTAAAGCCTTCAACTTTATTTGAGTGAATTGGTAACTCCTTATATCCCTTGCTATTCTTTAAAGTATAATCGAATATAGGAACATTTTTTAGTACTGATGAAAAGGCATTTGTCCAAACTTCCTCTTGCTTTGTATTACTATGTTTTTCAGAAGAATTAGTCTTTAACTCTTTCATCATCTTTCTCTCTTCTAATAAAGCTTCGTCTGTTACCACCATGCTAACATCATTAAAATCAGCCTTTAGTATTTTTGATGCTTTATCAATGAAAGATTCTTGAGCTATCCTTCTTCCCATTTCAACTTCATTAATAAACTTTTCTGCAACTCCTAGCTTTTTAGCTAAAGCCTTTTGACTTAATCCATTTTTAATTCTAGCTTCCTTTATCTTATCGCCAACTCTGCTCACTTAAGCTCTTCCCTTCTGATTTCTTAAATACCATTCTCTTTCTTCAATTAAGTGCTCAACTAAATAACTAAATTTCCATTCAATTGAAGTAGGTGTAACTGCTGCAAAAATTCCTTCTTTATATCTATTTCTAATTGTTGTTATAGCTAATTTAATTTCTTCATCTGAGAATCCATTAAATAGAATAATAGCTTCCTTTGGTAAATTTGCATTAACAGTTTCAAATCTTAGTCCATTTAAAATATCAGAGACTGTCATTTCTGACATTTCCCTGGATACTTCTACTACCTTAAAGCCATCATTTCTTAATTCCTTAAGTTCCTCTTCTGGTATACTATGAACTAATATGCATTTATTATTGCTAAGCATATTCCTCTCCACTCCCCCTTTTTATCTTATCTTCCTACTTTTTCTGGTTCATCATAAGCCTCGCCAAAAGTATCAACAGTTACCTTAACCATTCTTTGATCTTCAAGAGGTTTATCATTATAATCTCTCTTAGCTTTTACTATTTCATCAGCAACTTCCATTCCTTCTATAACCTTACCAAAAGCAGCATATTGGTTATCTAAGTGTGGAGCATCTGCTACCATTACAAAGAATTGGCTTCCAGCTGAATCATGAACCATAGTTCTAGCCATAGATAAAACACCTCTTGAGTGTTTTAAATCATTTTTAAATCCATTTCTAGTAAATTCACCTTTAATACTATATCCTGGGCCTCCCATTCCATTTCCATCTGGGCAACCACCTTGAATCATAAATCCAGGTATTACTCTATGGAATACAACTCCATCATAAAATCCTTTATTTATTAAGCTTATAAAATTTTTAACTGTATTAGGAGCTATTTCTGGATATAATTCTGCTTTAATAACTCCTCCATTTTCCATATTTATAGTTACTATTGGGTTTTTCATATAAAATCTCCTTTCAATGTAAATCCTTACTTATTATTTACACTTTCATCATTATCAATTCTTCTAAAGAATAACCTTTAGATAAAATTTATATTTATCTCTTATAGTAATTATATATTATTTAAAAGTAAAAACAACACATAATTGAAGCTGTAAATCCTTCTGAATATAAATACAATCAATAAAGAATAAGAAGGAATTGCATTAATACAATTCCTTCTTACCGATTTTAATAATTAGTTGTTTTATTATATTATTTAAAGGTAGTACCTAAAATAACCCTTGAATAATCAGTATAGTTTGATAAATTTTTAACATCAATTTGTTGAAAAATAAAATCTCTCCCAAAACTATTAATAAGATCTCCAAATAGCATATTTAAAAATGTTGTTGGAATTCTTTTAAATCCATCGAAGTCTAATAATACTCCAATATTAAGACTATTTCTAATCATTTCTCTTAATAATATAGCATCTTCTATAGTTATATCTTCCCCTAATACTTCCTTTACCTTGATTTCCATAAATCTCCCCCCCAAAATCCTATTTATCTATTTGAATTTTCAGAATATTCTCTTTACTATAATATATCAACTATTTTCTGTCTTGTCAACATTTTAACAATATTTTATTTTAAAAAAACTCCTTCCGGAGTTTCTTAAATTAATTTGATTTTAATAATTCATAACTTAATTCTAACACTTCTTCCTTATTAGAAGAATTTATTATTTCTATATTTCCTTTTTTTCTAGATTCTGATAATAGATCTTTCTCATTTAATCTTCTTCTAAGTTCCTTAGCTGTTCCTAATCCACCATCTATAATATTAACATCTTCACCAACAATTCTTGATAATGTTTCTTTTATAAATGGATAATGAGTACATCCTAATACTATTGAAGCTATTTTACCATCCCTATATGTATTTATTTTTTCTAAAAGATATTCTTCTACAGCTTTTCCCTTATATTCTCCAGCTTCTATAAACTCAACTAGTCCAGGACATGGTACTGGTATTATAGATGCTCTATCTTTATATTTATCCATTAACCTTTTAAATTTTTCTTCTTTTAATGTCATGGCTGTTGCCATAATTAGTATATCTCCATCATTTTCAAGTTCAACAGCTGGCTTTAGAGCTGGCTCTATTCCTACCAAGGGCAAATTGGGATATATCTTTCTCAAATCAGCTACAGCTGCACTTGTTGCCGTATTGCAAGCTATCGCTATTCCTTTAACGCCCTTACTTAATAGTAATTCAACTGCTTTAAAAGTTAATTCTCTAACTTCATCTACAGTTTTCATTCCATAAGGTGCATTCTTAGAATCTCCAAAATATATATAATCCTCGTTAGGCATTATCTTTATAGCTTCCCTTAATACACTTAAACCTCCAACCCCTGAATCAAAAAAACCTATTGGCCTATTTTTATTGTCCAATTATCTCACTCCATTTTCTTTAATTCTATATTTTATTTTATACCTTTCTTACTGATAAATCTATAAATTTATTCTTTGTAATAGTATTATGGAATAAAATGTTATAATTAAAAATAAAAAGAAATTTTTATATACTATTTTGGGAGGTATAATATGAAAAACAAACTACTCTTTTATAGAACTATGACCTTTTCCTTGGTGGTCTTAGCCGTATTAATAATTTACTTCACATTTAAATTAGGTCCTTCTATTGGTGGTAGAGCTTATCAAATAGGAATAGCTTTATTTGTAATATTTATAATAATAGCTTCTAAATTCTTTGATAAATCTAAAAAACTAAAGGAAATTCAGTATTTACTTCATGCTTGGCCAGAAGCTTATGATAATAAATTTGATTTTGAAAAAATTCATAAGTTTTATAAAGAATATGGTCCTTCTTTTTTAAATGAAACAGATATTTTTAATATTGATGATCAAACAGCCTATGATTTAAATGTAGATGACTTATTAATGGATATAAGCATATGTTCATCAACCCCTGGGGAACAAATGCTATATTATTTACTTAGAACACCTAAAGTAAATGCTGAAGCCCTTTCTAATAGAAATAAAATAATAGAAACCTTCATTAAGGATAAAGAACTTAGAGGAAATTTACAACAAATTCTCTCTAGCCTTGGCCGTCAAAGAAAAGGAGATGTTTTCAAATTATTTAATACAAATGCTGTCGTTAATAAAATAAAAGTATTGTTATTTAATTTTATCGCCTTATCTTCAATAGTAGTTTTAATTAGCTTTTTTATTTATGGCGCTAGTTATCTACCATTATTCTTATTTATTTTTGTTATATACATGTTTATTTCAACAAGAGCTGCTTCTGAAATTGAATACGAGCTTTCATCTCTACAATACTTAGGAGACTTTATAAGAGCTGCTAAAGAAATTTCAAAATTAGAAAATGATGCTTTAGCTGATTATATAGAAAAAATCAAAGAATTACTTCCTCCAATATCTAAAATAGATAGCAAGACAAAATATATTTATACATCTAGTGAATTAGATATATTTATTGAAACAATAAACGGATTTTTCTTAACCAAAATTCGTTCATATTATTCAATCATTAACATAATAAAAAATAATAGACAAAACTTAATAGAATTATATGCTTTAATTGGTAAATTAGAAGCTTATATTTCTATAGCTTCTTATAGATGTAAGGTTCCTAATTACTGTATTCCTAACTTTCTTGAAAATGAGGAAAAAACCTTAATAATAAAAAATGTTGTTCATCCATTATTAGAAAATGGTGTTCCTAACAGTATTTCATTAAAAGGAAAAGGAGTAGTATTAACAGGCTCCAATATGTCTGGTAAGTCTACATTTATGAGAACCTTAGCTACAAATATATTATTATCTCAATGTCTTTCTATGAGCTTTTCTGATGAATACACAGCATCATTTTTTAGGATAATTTCCTCATTAAGCTTATCTGATGACGTTTTATCTGGTACTAGCTATTACTTAGAAGAATGTAATTCTGTACTTAGAATATTGAACTCCTTAGACGAAGATATCCCTGCCTTTTGTATAATAGATGAAATATTTAAGGGAACTAATCCTATAGAAAGAATATCAGCTTCTAAGGAAATACTTAAATACATTATGGAGAAAAATGCAATTTCTATAGTAGCAACTCATGATTTAGAATTAGCTGAAAGCTCTGGTGATAAATATCTAAAATATTTCTTCTGCGAAGATATAGATGAAAATAAAGGATTAACCTTTGATTTCAAATTAAAAGAAGGAATCTGTAATACAGGAAATGCCATAAAACTATTAGAATTTTTAGGATATCCAGAGGAGATAATTGTTAATTCTAAGAACAATATTTTTAAAATTTAACAAATTTAATCATTGACACCATAGCATGGATATAATAGAATTTCTTTATAAATTATTTGATTTTCCGAATATTATGATGTCTATACCAGTTTAATATTCGATTTTAATTGAAAGGAAGTGACGATTTCTTTACTGTATTTCAGTAAAGAAGATTTCTATGAAAGACTTAATTTATTTAATTCCAAAAGAAAAACATAACAAAGACGATTTATTTACAATATTTAATCAACATCCTGAAATAAAATTCGTATCTATCGTTGGAATAGACCTATCAGGAAATGATACAGATGAAAAAATCCCTGCTAGACTTTTCTTAGATGATATAGATTCATTTTTAAACGGTGTTGCTATTCAAACAGATGGTTCATCAGTTGTTCTTCCTGGAATAGCTACGTTAAATGACGCAAAAGTAGATATGGTAGCTGATCTTAATGCTAATTGGTTTGTTGATTATAACTATGATCATATTGATTCTATTACTAATAAACCTATTGGTACTCTTAGAATCCCATCATTTTTAATTCATAATAATAAGCCTGTGTGCTCAAGAAACATTTTACACTCTGCTATAAATACTTTTAAATCAACTCTTTTAGATATCTTTAAAAACAAACCTGAAACCTTAAAACCTTTTAAAATTACTTATGATAATATAGATGAAATAGTCATTACATCTGCAACTGAATTAGAATTCTGGGTTAAAACACCAAATGAAGAAGCTCACATTGAAGAATTATCTACATCTCAAGTTTTACAAGAACAATATTGGACAAGAACTAAGGGCTCAGTAAGAACTGCGCTTGAAGAAACTCTTTTACTTATGGAAGCATACGGTTTTGAACCTGAAATGGGTCATAAGGAAGTAGGTGGAGTTAAATCTCAATTAGATAACAATGGTCAATTCAATCATATAATGGAACAACTTGAAATAGATTGGAAATATGCAGATGCAATTCAAGCTGCTGACAATGAAATTTTCGTAAAAATATTAACTCAAGAAACTTTTAGAAGACATGGATTAGATGTTACATTTAAACCTAAGCCTATAGATGATGTAGCAGGTTCAGGAATGCATGTTCACTTAGGTGTTAGCTTAAAATTAAAGGATGGAAAAAGAATTAATTTATTCACTGCCACAAAGGATGATTTCTTAAGTAAAATAGGCTATGGCGCTATAATGGGAGTTCTAAAGAATTATGAAATAATGAATCCTTTTATATCTACTACTAATGGTGCATTTAAGAGATTAAAACCTGGTTTTGAAGCTCCAATATGCATAGTAACTTCACTTGGTTTATCTCCTGATAACCCATCAAGAAACAGAACTATATTAATAGGATTAATAAGAGATTTAGCAAATCCTCTTGCAACTAGATTTGAGCTTAGATCTCCAAACCCACATAGTAATATATATTTAACTTTATCTGTTTCTTATATGGCTATGCTAGACGGAATACTTTATGCTCTTCAAGATAATAAAACTGAAGAAGATTTATTATTAGAACTTTCTAAAAAACCTGGTGAAGTGGCAGATTACCTAGAAAAAGATAGAGCTTATAGAAGTGAAGAGGATGTATTTGAATTCTATAGTGAAGATGAAAGAAATAGCTATTTTGGAAAAGCACCTTCTACAGTTTATGAAAATCTAATTCAATTAGATAAATACTCTGAAAAATTAAGTGTACTAAAGAGAAATAATGTATTTAGTGATCAATTAATAAATAGCTTTAAGCTTGCTATAGTTCAAAGATGGACAACTGATATTATTCATAGAATTATTTTAAATCATTCTGCTGAAATAAGAAGCTTTAAATTATTACATTCAAGTAATGCATTAGACTTAGACATTTCTAATTGGATGACAATAAATAACTTAAGACATTATATAATGAAGGATACCTATACTTCAAAGGGGTTATTTACTAGAATTAAAGATGCTATTTCTAACGAAGATTATTTATTAGCCTCTGATTTACTAAATGAATTAGAAGATAATATGAAGAAATTAAGAGATCTTTATAGTAATTATACTAAAAACCTATTAGATATATAATATATTAAGGAGCTGTAGCAACAGCTCCTTAATTAAAAATGTAGAATGTAAAATGTAGAACTATTGATGTAATTCCAAGGGAATTACTAAAAATATATATTTTAGGAACTCCTAAGGGAGTTTCTTCTTTAATTCTACATTTTTCATTATTAATTTTACATTGTGCAACAGCCTCTTTATTATAGCTACTCCTTATGGAATATTTTGTATTATTGGTTTATAATGTTATTAAATAAAATATATAAATTTGTATTGAGAGGTAGATATGAAGTTAATTTTTATAAGACATGGTAAAACTGATTGGAATGTCCAGGGTAGAATTCAAGGCAGCCATGATATAGAACTAAACGAAATTGGAATAAATCAAGCGATGGAATTAAGTAATAAATTAAAAAAACTTAATTATAACTTTAAAAAAATTTATACAAGCCCTCAAAAAAGAGCATTAAAAACTGCAAAAATAATAAGCGAAATTAGTAATGTTCCATATATTGTAGCAGAAGATCTTAAGGAAATAGACATGGGGAAATGGGAAGGTCTAGTATGGAAAGAGGTAGAAGAGAAATATCCAGTAGAGTATAAAGAATGGAGTTCTAATAGAAGATATAATCCACCTCCAAAAGGTGAATCCTATGAGCATATGATTCAAAGAGTTCTAAAAGTCTTACATAAAATTATTAATGAAAATACTGATGACGTTGTAATTGTTACTCATAGCGCTGTAATTATGTGCTTACAATGTTACATAACTAATACTTCTTTTAATAAAATGTTACAATTTAAAACAAGTAACGCTGAGATTACAGAAATAGATAGTGAATTCATAATCTAACTATACCATACCAATTATGGAACTACTTAACAATTAATGCGTAATTAAAATTCGCATTATTTTTATAATAAAGATTTTAATATTAATTATTTTTCTTAACTAATATTTTGGACAACCTTAATATATTCTATATTAATGTCTAATAAATACAATTAATAAGGAGGAAAAATGATGAATATACTACATAAATTTATCTTGGTTATTTCAGCTCTTTCACTAACTATAGAGGCTACTATAATTTTAATTGTAGATTTAAAAAAGAATATAAAAGCTACTAAAATACTTATGATAAAAGGAACGACAATATGTACACAGAATTAATAGATACAATAAATAGTATTCTTCAAAGTTTTATATTTGTGCTTGTAACAAATTATTGCGTTACTGAAGAATATAAAAAAAATAAAAGTCATTTAATTCTTTTAATAATATCAATTTGGATAATTATATCTTTGCTTACTTATTTTCTTGGTAATTCAAGTTTGTCTGTTATAATTATTCATGTTACCCAACTATTATTTTTAATGCTTTTCGTCTACAAAAATGATAAACTTGGAGCAACTATTGGCTTTACTATAGCATATTTAATTTTAGGTATAACTGTAATTGTATCTTTTATTACATTTATATTTATAATACGCAATACCAATATAAATGCAAACTATGCTAATATCTTAATTATGTATTTCCCTCAATTTTTAGTGTCATACTTAATATTAAAAAACATGAAATTTATTAATAAGATAAACTTAATTATTAAATCAAGAACCTTTTCTATCTATACTTTAATAATAATTACCTTAGCTATAGATTTTACTATCTCATTTCTATTTATATATAGTGATAAGGATAATCCAATTTTTAAAGAAATAATATTTATATTTTTAGCTGCATTTGTTATTTTTATCACTTTTTACTTTGCAAGCATAGATAAAAAAGCAAGAGAAATTAATAGTTTGAATATTGAGTTAACATCAAAAATTAATGAGTTAAAAAAAATTAAGCATGACTATGGTTCACAAATATCATATTTATACGGCACTTATCTTATGAATGACTATGAAAAACTAGGTAAATTACTAAAGGGAATAATAGATGGGTATGATATATCTTCTCAAGTTAGAATATTAAGCAGTAATCTTTCAATTATTGCCCAAGTAATAAATACTATTGACTTAAAAGAAGTAGATATTCTTATAGACGAAAAAGCTGATCTTAATTATGCAAACATAAATGAATTAGACTTACAAAGAATTCTTTCTAATATTATTAGAAATTCAGTAGAAGCCTTAAATGGAAAAGGTTTATTAATGATTAGAAGTTATTATAGTTATAATTATATAATTATAACTATACAAAATAATGGACCAGAAATTAATAAGGAGATTATTGAAAAAATCTTTGAAGAAGGTTTTTCAACTAAAGCAAATAAAAATGGTGATAATGGTTTTGGCTTATACATAGTTAAAGAGCTAATTGATAGCTATAATGGAAACATTAGTGTAAATAGTAATAAAGAATTAACTACATTTACTATAAAGCTACCTTTATATTTAACAACTTAATACTTTACTATTTTTTATATAATTAATTGTGATTTTATTGATGAATCACTTTAAATGTATATTTTAGATACTCTTTCATATTTTTAAAGTATGGCTAACTTTGGAATAATTAAAGAGCTGCCGTAGCAGCTCAAAATTTAAAAATCTAAATTTATTCAAAATAGTAAAATATATTTATTTTAGAAACTCCTGAAGGAGTTTCTTCCTTAATTCTACATTTTTCATTATTCATCTTACATTGTGCCGCAGCACCCTATATCCAAGCTGGAATATGTATTTTATCACTATTCATTAGTGAGATGTTGTCTTCAATTATTCTTCTTTTGCTAATTATATTTCTTTTTTTTATAGAGTTTTTACTTATAAAATCCTCAGCTTCCTTTAAGCTATTTGCCTTAAATACAAATGTCCATCCATCTTTATCGTACTTTCCTGTACAAATCATATATTTATTATTATCATAATCTTTATGTTGTCTATCTACTATTATGCTCTTAAATTCTCCAATTGTTTTATAATTTAATTTTACAAAAACATCATTATTCATTATAACCCCTCCGAGCAAACATAAGTTCTATCTTTATATTTATA
>JAEXLD010000084.1 GCA_023445445.1 Bacillota bacterium | reverse complement strand
TTGTTGTCTCCAAAATAATTGTAAATAGCAACCATTACCATAAAAATTAAAAATAATCATGTATAAATAATAAAAAAAGGACCGTCTACGTAAATGATAAAAAATCATTTACGAGACAGCTCCTTTTCAAATATTAAGTTTCTTAATTCTTCCACATTATTCAAATAATATTTTGAATTAGCTTTCATATACTTTATAATTTCTGGTATTATATGTGACCATCCTGCACTAGCAAAATCTACTCCTCCTGACTTTGCCATATCTAAGCCTGGTTTTAAATCATCAACCACAAGAATATCTTTTTCCCTTAAATTAAATAATCTCATAGTTTCTTCTACAGAATAAGAACTTGGTTTTCTTTTTTCTTCATCAATGTCCCAACCAAATATTTTATCTGGTTCAATACCACAATTTATCATATAATCTCTTTTTATTCTATCACTTTCTGAATGAGATGAAACACATATTATTCCGCCCTGTTCTTTAAACTCATTAATTAACTCTTTAAATCCCTGATAAAATTCAGGTATGCTTGTTTTTGTATAGTTGGTCCAAATATTATATTGATATTCTTGTTCCTCAGCATTAAACTTTAGAATACTTTTACATAGTTCTGAAAAACCTGGATTAAAGCATTTTAATACAAATTCCTCTAAGGACATATTGCTAAAATTAGGTCTCAATACTTTTAATGCTTCTATAAAAGAAGGATAATGTATATCTGGAGTACTTTTAACTACTGTATCATCATGATCTAAAATCAAACATTTATATTTCATAAAATCACCTTCTTAGCTTTTCCTATATAAGGTAGCTAGTCCTATTCCTAACTTCTTAGCAGCTTTAGATTTACCCTTTGTATCATTTCCATATTTTTTCACTGCATAATTTATATACTTTTTTTCTAATTCCTCTAAGGTTATTAAATCTCCCCCTAAAAAATCATCTAAAGGTTCTTCATTACTTCTATAAAATTCAGTTATATAATCAGGTAAAATACTTGTATTTATTAAATTATCTTCAGAAACTAAATTTATCATAAACTCAACTGAATTTTGTAATTCCCTTATATTTCCCTTCCAAGGATAGTTCTTTAATTTTTCTATGACATTATCTTCAATATCTATTTTAGGTAAATTATTCATAGTGCAATATTTATCTATAAAATTCAATACTAAAGGTTTTATATCTTCTTTTCTTTTAGAAAGATTAGGTATTTCTATAGGAATTACATTTATTCTATAAAAAAGGTCTTCTCTAAAGTTTTTTTCCTTAATCATTTCACTTATATTTTTATTAGTTGCAGATATAACTCTAATGTCTAAATTTATCATTTTATTAGAACCAATTTTAGAAAACTTCCTTTCTTGTAACACTCTAAGTAATTTTACTTGTAATGCTAAAGGCATATCTCCAATTTCATCTAAAAATATAATACCTCCATTAGCTAATTCAAATTTACCCACTCGCCCAGAATTACTAGCTCCACTAAAAGCTCCTTTTGAATATCCAAAAAGTTCACTTTCTAATAAGGGCTCTGGTATAGCAGCGCAATTAATTGCAATAAATGGTCTGTTTCTTCTATTACTTTGTGAATGTATTGCCCTAGCTATTACTTCTTTTCCTGTACCACTTTCTCCAGTAATTAGAACAGATGAAGTAGAATTAGCTATTTTTATAATTTTTCCCTTTATATTTTTCATGGCTTCTGATTCTCCAATTATAGAATCTAAAGGCACTTCACCCCATACGTTATTTTGAGTTTCATTGTTACATTTGTCTTTGTTACATATTTTGTTCAATACAATTACACTTTTATAATTATAAGAACTACTATTAATATTTAAGACTTCACCTATTCCGTCAAACTCAATGTCCTTATAATTTATTACAATTTTATTTTCTTCTTTTTCTAAATCTACTTTTATTTTTTCTACTTCTTTATTTCCAATATTTAAAGCTTTTCTCACATAATTATTTGCATAAATAACATCATTGTTAGAATTTAAAATAATAATCCCATCACTAATTTTATTTGCAATATTCTCAATAAATCTCTCTTCCATACTATCACCTTTATCCCATAGTATTTATAAACCCAATTTATTATATGTTACCATTTTTGCATTAATTGTACAAATAAAAAAGAGATAGATATTTATAACTTAATTAACTATAAGTTATAAAGTAAATATCCATCCCTTTGTATAAATTTTTCATCTTAACTATTAATTATTCTTTATTTTATCTAAATATATTAATGGAATTAAAGAATACATAGCTGCTGATTTAACTATTTCACTTTTCCAGGTTCTTTCATTTGGCGAATGTGCTTGATCCTCATGTCCAGGCCCAAAGCCTATACAAGGAATATTATATCGCCCCATTATTGATACTCCATTTGTGGAGAATGTCCATTTATCAACTATTGGATCAGATTTAAAAAGTAATTGATAGGTATTTATTAAACTTTCACAAACTTTATGCTCTTCTGGAATTAACCAAGTTGGGAAAAAAGATGTTGTAGTATATAAAAGTCCTGTATAAGATTTTTTTTCATAATTATATACTTCTACCTTGGCTTTAGCATTTTTTACAGAAGGTAAATTCCTTATTTGCTCTAATGCTGATTCATTTGTTTCACCAAAGGTTAACCTTCTATCAATTGAAATGCTACATCCATCTGGTACAGCACATCTTGATGGCGATGAATAGAAAATTTCCGACACAGTTATTGTTCCCTTACCTAAAAAATCATTCTCAATTATTTTATCACCTAACTCCCTTAACTCATTAAGTATTGGAGCCATTTTAAATATGGCATTATCTCCTCTTTCTGGAGCAGAACCATGGCAACTTATACCAGAGGTAGTAATTTTAATTTCCATTCGTCCTCTATGACCTCTATTAATATTGCAGGCTGTAGGTTCTGTAATAACAACAAATTCTGGTCTTATATTATCTTCTTTAATTATGTATTCCCAACATAATCCATCACAATCTTCTTCTTGTACTGTACATGTCACTAATAATGTATAGTCATCTTCTAAATTCAAATCTTTTATTATTTTCCCAGCATAAATCATAGCAGCAATTCCACCACCTTGATCACTAGTCCCTCTTCCTAAAATTATCTCTTCATCTTCATCCCCTTCATAAGGATTATAATTCCAAAGACTTGGATCTCCTACTCCCACTGTATCTACATGGCCATCCATGGCTATTAAGTGCCTTCCTTTACCAATGTAGCCTAAAATATTCCCCATTGGATCAATTTCTATTTTATCAAAGCCTACCTTTTCCATTTCATTTTTTATTCTAAGTATTTTAGTTTCTTCATGACAGCTTTCACAGGGAATTGCTATTATATCTCTTAAAAAGATACTCATATCTTCTTTATATTTTTCTGCACAATTCATAACCTCTTCAGATATAAATTTATAATCCATCTTTGGACCTCCCACCTTATTTCTAAAGATATATTTCTTTATTACTTAAAGATATCCATTCTATTTAATTTTTTTATTAATAAATTTTCTATAATCCTTAAGAGTATCAATGTCTTGTAAAAAAAGTTCATTATATAAATCTACATATTTTACTTTATATTTATTATCTTTTATTACTTTTCGTCCTCCATTATCTCCTTTTAAAGCCTCTAATTCAGCTTTAAAAAATCTTGGAAAAATAACAGGACTTCCAATTTCACCTTTAACTCTAGGTATTATGATACTATCCTTAAACATTAAAGAATAATCTATTAATTTATTTATAGAGTAATAATCTATGAAAGGTTGATCTCCACAAAAAAACATAATATTATTAACTCCATCTACTTTTTCTAATCCAAGTCTTATGGACTGACTTTGGCCAAAATCTGCAAATTCATTTTTTACTACCTTTATTCCTTCTTCTATGCCAAGATTAATAACACTTTCTTCTCTGGCTACTAATACTAAATTCGATATATTACTTTTTTTAATCTCTCTTATTACCCTTTGGAGAATTGTTTCTTCTCCAAAGCTCATTAACAATTTATTTTCTCCCATTCTTTTACTAAATCCAGATGCTAAAATAATACCATTGATTTTAACCACATCCTTGCCCTTAGATAATGTATTTATATTTTAGAAAATAAATTATCTACAGCTTTTCTAGCTTCAAAAGCAGTTTTTTCTTCATCTATAGAAGTAAGCTTACCATCTTTAACAACTACTTTTCCTGCAATTATAGTGTAATCAACAGGAGATTTAAAGCCAACTGTTCCTAATATTGACTTTGGATCATATTCTGCTCCTATAAATTCAATTCTATTAGAATTTATCATAAATAAATCTGCTGCCTTTCCTACTTTAAGCTCCCCTAAATCTTTTCTTCCTAGAACTCTAGCACTACCTTTCGTAGCTAGTTTTAAAATATCATATCCTGTTGGTGCCTTATTACTCCAATTTAATCTATGAAGCAAATAACAAACTCTAAGTTCTTCTAAAAGATTTGAACCATCATTGCTAGCACTGCCATCAACAGCTAATCCTACTGGAACATCTAAGTTTATCATTTCTGGAATTCTTGCTATACCTGATGATAATTTCATATTAGAAATTGGACAATGTGCTACTCCTGTTTGTGTTTTTGCTAAAACTTTAAGTTCCTCTGTATTAAAATGAATACCGTGTGCATACCAAACATCACTACCAATCCAATTAAGAGTCTCCATATACTCAAGAGGTCTCATATTAAATCTTTCAAGAGTATATTTTTCTTCATCTCTTGTTTCAGCTAAATGAGTATGAAGTCTTACATTATATTTTCTTGCTAAAGCTGCACTTTCTTTCATAAGTTCTGCTGTAACATTAAATGGTGCACATGGTGCTAATGCAACATTCCTCATTGAAAATTCACTAGCATCATGATATTTTTTTATAACTCTTTCTGAATCATATAAAACTCTATCCATTTTTTGAACTACTGAATCTGGTGGCAATCCACCATCTTTCTTACTTAAATCCATACTTCCTCTTGAAGCATGGAATCTTATTCCAAGCTCCTTAGCTGAGTTGAATTGTTCATCAATAAGTGTTTCTTCTGCATTTTGAGGAAATAGGTAATGATGGTCAAAACAAGTAGTACAACCATATTTCATTAATTCTCCCATTCCTACTAAAGAACTATATCTTACTGATTCGGAGACTACACCCTTCCAAATTTCATATAGGGTAGTTAACCAATGAAAAAGCTCCATATTTTGAACCTTAGGCAAATTTCTAGTAAAGGTTTGAAAAAGATGATGATGACTATTTATAAGGCCTGGATAAACATACATGTTCTTTCCATCTATTACTTCATTTGCGTTGTAAACTTCATTTCCTATATATTTAATTACACCATCTTCAATATATAAATTCACATTTTCAAACAAATTATCATTTTCATCACAAGTTATTAAAGCCTTAATGTTTTTTATAAACAAGCTATTTTTCATAATAACCCCTCCACACTTACAAATTAACTATTTATAATAGATTTTTATATTTATTCTTCTAAAGATTTTTTAGTAGCATTAAATATCTTTTGATATCCTGTACAACGACATAAATGTCCTGATATTTCCCTTTTTATTTCTTCATCATTGTATTTCTTACCACTATTTACAAGAGCTGTTGTTGTAAGAACTAACCCTGGAGTACAAAAGCCACATTGTATAGCACCTTCATCTATATATGCCTTTTGTACTTTAGATAACTCTCCGTTTTTTTCTAATCCCTCTACAGTTAAAATTTCTTTTCCATCTGCCCATAGAGCCATATATATACATGAATCTATTGGAACACCATTAACTAAAACTGTACAAGCTCCGCATTCTCCTACAGAACATCCTCTTTTAACACCAGTATAATGAAGCCTTTCTCTTAATACATCTAAAAGTGTTTCTCTGATATCAACTTCTACATTATATTTTTTTTCATTAATTATTAATGAAATTTTCTTCATATATTCACTATTCACTAATTACACCTCCAGACCTCTTAATTACTTCTATAATTCCTCTTTTAGTTAATTCCTTTATCAAATGTTCTCTAAAATCCCTTGAACCTCTCCAAGAATTTCTTGGCTTTGCATCTAATAATGCTCTTTCTGATATTTCAATAATATTATTTATACTTACTTCAATGCCTTTTGAAAATTCCTCTGCTTTTAAGCATCTTATTGGAGTTGGTGCTGCTACTCCTAAGGAAATTCTTAAATCCTTAAAGTAATTATTTTCAATAGCTCCTACAACTGAAACCCCTAGCATTGCAATATCCATGGCTTTTCTATTGCTAAATTTAATATAATTCCCTTTATACCCTAAATATTCTTCTTTTCTTATAATTATTTTTACTAATATCTCATTAGGAAGTATACTTACCTTTCCAGGTCCTAAATAAAATTCTTTAATTGGTACTATTCTTTTTTCATTTTTTGTTTTTAGTAAAAGCTCTGCATTTAGTGCAAAAAGTGTTGTGGCACTATCTGCTGAAACAGCACCATTACATACATTTCCACCTATTGTAGCCATATTTCTTACTTGAGGTCCTCCCATGGAAACAGCTGCTTCTGATAATACGTAAATATTCTCATTTATTACATCACTTCTAAAAATATCACTAAAGGATTCCATTGCACCAATTTCTATATCTCCTTCAGCATTTATAGCTATTCCTTTTAACTCTTCTATATCTCTAATACTTAAAAGTTCAACTCCTGTTAGTTCTCCATGATGCAATTTTATTAATATGTCTGTTCCACCTGCAATAATTTTTATATTTTCTTTATTATCTAAAATCTCAAAGGCTTCTTTTAATGTTTTAGGTTGGTAGATATTATTTATATCAAACATTTTCTTCCTCCTTATATTAAGCCAAGTTCTATAAATTTCTCAAAAACTGACTGAGGATTCATTGGAATTTTGTTAAAAGCAACTCCTGTTGCATCTAATACAGCATTACGTATTGCTGGAGCTGGTGATATTGTTGTATTTTCCCCAAGAGATTTTTGTCCAAATCCTGCAGCTGGTTCAAATTTCTCTATAAAGGCAGAGCCTATGGAAGGTGTGTCCATTATAGTTTGAAGCTTATAATCTAATAAATTATTATTTAATGGTTTACCAGTTTTTTCATCAAAAAGCATTTGCTCAGAAAGAGCATAACCTAATGACATACTAACTCCACCATCTACTTGTCCTTCTGCTAATTTATGATTTAATATTATTCCTGAATCATGTACATTATAAATTTCTAAAACTTCTATTTTCCCTGTTTTCATGTCTACTTCAACTTCTGTAAATGTTACTCCATAAGCAATTGAATTAACTCTAACATTTACTGAAGTATCGCTTGTAATAGGAGCATATTTTATTCTGTCATAATATGATTCCATAGCCACGTCTTCTAATGAACAAACAGTTCTACCTAATATTTTTTCAATGACATTACAATTTTCTAAATCTAAGGCTTCTTTTTCTAAACCACATTTATGCCTTGCAAATTCAAGGACTTTATCTTTTACTTCTAAAGCTGCTTTTCTTACAGCTGCACCAGATACAAAGGATTGTCTTGATGCATAAGACCCTGTATCAAAAGGTGTTATATCAGTATCTTGATTACTTATAACATGTACCATATCTAAAGGAATCCCTAATACCTCTGCAACCATTTGCCCAAACACAGTATCGCTACCTTGTCCTATTTCTGTGGCTCCTATTTGTAGTTGAACTGATCCGTCTTGATTCATAACTATTCTTGCTCCAGCAGGCTCTAATGCTACTGGATGTGTTCCCGTAAAATAGCTGAAGCACGCCATACCAAGGCCTCTTCTTTTATCTCCACTTTGATTTATATAACTTTTTTTCTTTTCATCCCAATTTATTAGCTCTTTTCCTTTTTCTATACATTCAGGAAGTGCAAAAGCTCTTGCAATATTTTTACTAACTGGTTCTATATATCCCTCACTAATTAAATTTTTTAATCTAAATTCTATTGGATCCATATTTAATTTTCTTGCTATATCTTCAACATGACTTTCAATTGCAAAAAACATTTGTGGTGCACCATATCCCCTCATTGCACCCGCTGCTGGTAAATTAGTATAAACTGTTTTAGGATTATACTTTATCGAATTAAAATTATATAGTGGTCTAAATTTACTTCCAGCACTCATAGTAACTGAATGCCCATGAGATGCATAAGCTCCATTATTAACTAAATTATCTATATATAATCCAAGTAATTTGCCCTCTTTAGATACTGCTGTTTTAAATTTTAACTTCATAGCATGTCTAGTTCTGGTATCAATAAAGCATTCTTCTCTATCTAATGTATATCTAACTGGTTTACCATTTACAGCTAGACTCATTGCCACTGTTAGCGGTTCCAAAACTACGTCTTGTTTATTCCCAAATCCACCACCAACATAAGGTTTAATTACTCTTATTTTCCCCCAAGGTATTCCAAAAGCTTGCCCTACAACTCTTCTGACTATATGAGGTATTTGTGTAGATGAAACCACTACTATTCTTCCTTCCCCATCTACATAAGAATATGCACTATGGTTTTCCATTTGACAATGTTGTACTATGCTAGTTTCAAAGGTATCCTCAAAAATTTTATAAGCATTTTTAAAATCTTCTTCAACATTTCCAGACTCTGATCCCATTTCACTTAGTACATTGTTTGGTCTTTCATCATGTATTATTGGTGCACCATCTTTAATCGCATCTTCTGATTTTATAATATGTGGTAAAACCTCATATTCTACCTTTATAAGCTTTAGTGCTCTCTCTGCTATTACTTCATTAATTGCTACTACTGCTGCTATAACATCTCCTACAAATCTTGCTTTATCAGTTAATATAAGCCTATCTTCAATATCTCTATGAGTAATATCTAAAGACCATGGATGACCTGCTGTAGCAAATTTTATCTTAGGGAGCTCCTTATGAGTTATTATTGCTTCTACTCCCTCTAATTTACTTGCTTCACTAAAATCTATATTGATTATTTTTGCATGGCCATAAGGACTTCTTAAAACTTTACCAACAAGCATATCACGCTCAAAAAAATCATCAACATATTTTGCTTTTCCAGTAACTTTAGCAACTGCATCAATTCTATTTACATTGCTTCCTATTACTTTATAAGTCATTTTACACCTCCAAAAACATTCTTTGTTACCTTTATATAAATTATTATTACTTAGAACTACTGTAATTATATTTATTTATAATACATAGATATTTTATATGCTTAATTTATAAATAAATGCTTTCTCTTTTATTTAAAAAGCTTATATTCATCAATTTTTCTATATAAAGTAGCAATTCCTATTCCTAATTTTTTTGCTATTAATTTTTTATCTTCTGTTGTTGTCCCATATAGCTCAAGTGCTTTTTTTATTTCAATTTCTTCTAATTCCTTAATGGGAATGATTTCTTTTCTATCTAAAGATCTTTCTATTCTATCTATTGAGAGAATATTTTTAGGTATAACCTCTTTATCTATTATTCCATCTGTACCTATCATATTAACTATAAATTCTATAGTATTTTCTAATTCTCTAACATTTCCAGGCCAAGAATATCTATAAAAGGCTTTTCTTACCTCATCTGTTATCACTATGTTTTCAAAGCTTTTATCTAATAAATTAGTATATTTATCTATAAAAAATTCAATTAATAATTCAATATCTTCTATTCTATCTCTTAAAGGAGGTATATCCAAAGGTATTACATTTAATCTATAATATAAATCTTCTCTAAATTTATTTTCTCTTATTAATTCACTTAAGTTTTTGTTAGTAGCTGCAATAACTCTAACATCTATATCTATTTCTTTATTTGAACCAACTCTAGTTATTTTTCTTTCTTGTAAAACTCTTAATAATTTTGTTTGCAAATAAATTGGCATATCACCTATTTCATCTAAAAATATTGTACCCTTATTTGCAAGTTCAAATTTCCCTATCTTCCCCATAGGATCAGCTCCTGTAAAGGCACCTTTAACATATCCAAATAATTCACTTTCTAACAATGTATCTGGTATTGCACCACAATTAATTGCAACAAAAGCCTTAGCTTTTCTGTTTCCATCATTATGTATTGCTCTTGCAAATACTTCTTTTCCTGTACCACTTTCACCAGTTACTAATACTGTAGATGTGGATAAAGCTATTCTTTTTACTTTTCTTTTTAAATCCTGCATTATAGAGGTTTGTCCTAGAATATTTTCTGTCTTAATTGTATTTTTTATATTAGTGTATTCTGAAATATTATCTCTGAAACCTTTATAATCTCTAAATACAAATATTTTATCAAACTGATTATCATTTAACCCCATTGGAAAAATGTTTCCTATAAATTGATAGCTTTGGTTCCCAATGGATACCTTATATATTTCCATTTGAAACAAACTATCTCCAGTACTTTCAATAGTTACCCTTGAAGCAAAAAAATTATCTGCATGTTTAATTAATTCGGCGGCCTTTGAATTTATATGAGTTACTTTATCATTCTTATTTAAGACCATTACTCCCTGATCCATCTTATCTATAATTAAATTTAATGATTTTAATACTACATCCTCTCTTTTTCTCTGTAAATTTTCATAAGCAGCAGTACTTATAAATTCAGCTATTTGTTCCATAAAGGCTTTGTAATTATCAAACTTTTCAAGTATTTGTTCCTTTTGTTCCTTATTAAAGCAAACAAGTCCTAAAACTCCTATTATTCTTCCCTGGAATTTTATAGGAGTACTCATTTCAAATAATTCTTCACATTTTCCTCTTTTTATACAGTTTCTACATATACTATCTTTTCCTGGTTCTGTTATAGCCTTAAATTCTCCACTTTTTAATACTTCTCTGTAGGCATAACCTTGTTTTGATATGTCTTTATCTATTCTATTTTTATATGCACCAGTTGCAGCTATTCTTATTAAATTTTCATCAACTACTTCAACATCCACACTCAATATTTTTTCAACTATATTTATATATCTCATTACAGCACTTTGAATCTCTTTTAATATAGATGACATATCTAAACACCTCATTTTTTCAATACTTACTTCATTTATATACTTATTTATAGCAATTTGTGTGCCATTTAATTTATCTATATTTATATTAATTTTAATAAAAAAATGTAAAATGAAGGAATAAATTCTTTTAGAATTAATAAATATACCTCTTCATTTTACACTTTATTTATATAATATATTATTTTTCTATTTTACTTCTTTCTTTATCTTCATCTTCAATAGTTTGCTTTGGTAATACTAAATTTAATACTATTACTGTTATAGTAGTAATAACAACTGGAGAGCTTCCAAAAACCATATTAACAGTGCTTGGGAAAGCATCTAAAACTCCTGGAACTTGTGTTATACCCATTCCTAATGCAACAGAAAGTCCTACAACGCTTATATTTCTACTAGATAGTTCATCCTTTATAATTACTTTTATTCCAGTCATAGTAATCATTGCAAAAACTATTATTGTAGCTCCACCTAAAACACTTTGTGGTATAGTGGTAATTAGTGCTCCAAACTTTGGAATAAAACCTGCTATTAACATAAAAGCAGCAGCAAGCATTATTATATATTTACTTACAACTTTAGTCATAGCAACTATTCCTACATTTTGACTATAAGTTGCTGTAGGTAGTCCACCAAAAAATGAACCTAATATACTTGAAACCCCATTTGCCATTATTCCACCTGATAGTTCTCTATCATAAGGTTCTCTACTTAAACCTCCTTCTGTAGTAGCTGAATAATCTCCCACTGCTTGAACAGAATTGACAATATAAATAATTACCATAGATATAATTGCTGATAGTTCAAACTTCATTCCATAATGAAGTGGTGTTGGTACTTGTATCCATCTTGCTGATGAAATTGCAGTAAAGTCTACTTTTCCTATAGCAATAGAAAATATATATCCTACAATTATCCCTACTAATATAGAAGCTAACTTTACATATCCTTTTGTAAAATGATTGCAAAATAGAACTACTATTAAAGTAACCATTGCTATAATCCAATTGGTTGGAGAACCAAAATCACTTGAAGCTACTCCCCCTGCCATATATTTTATAGCAGTTGGATATAATGATAAACCTATTGTAAAAACAACTGTCCCAGCAACTAATGGTGGAAATAGTTTTCTTAGTGGTTTAATAAATGCACCTACTATTATTGCTGCAATACCACCTACTAATTGTGCTCCAAAAATAGCTTCAATACCATAAGTTGAACCTATTGCTGTTAAGGTTGGTACATAAGCAAAACTTATTCCCATAACAACTGGAAGACCTGAACCTAATTTCCAAATCGGGTATAATTGCATCAATGTAGCAATACCAGCCATAAATAATGAGCATTGAACTAATAAAGTTTTATCACTTAAATCCATTCCTGTAATACCAGCCACTATAATAGCTGGTGTAACATTTCCAACAATCATAGCTAGTAAATGTTGAAGGGATAATGGCATAGCTTTCTTAATATTAGGTACACCGTTTACATCAAATATAGAAGTACTCCTAATATTTTCTTTTTTCATCTCTACCATAAAAATATACTCCTCCTCATATAATATAAATTTTATTAATACATAATTTAATAATTATACTATTATCAAATTGAAAATGTTTTCTCAAATTGATAACGCAACTCTTTTTAATGAATAATATTAAACTTTCACATAGCTATATGTATTTATTTTTAAAACTAAAAAAGCCTTTAATGTTTCATTTATTATCTAAGCAATAAATGTGCCAAAACATTAAAGACTTTTTTCTATAAATTTTCTTAGTATTTAAAGTAATATAAGTATAATAATATTAAATTATAATAATACTAATCTAATTACATAATAAGCTATTAATTATATTTTGTATCATATCAATAAAAATTATCATTTTGATACTAAAATACCTATATTAACTTAAGGTTTTCTTATTTTGTAACTTATCTTCAAAATAAGATATTAGTATGGATAATAACATAAGAAAAATTCCTATAAATAATATAGGTCTATTGCTATCAACTGGACATACTCCTGGAGGTAATACTTGTCTAATAGTGTATATTTTATATAGGCCATATACAAATGTACATATAGCTGCAATAAAAATAATATTAGATAAATTCATTAACTTTTTCATTGTCCTATCCTTTCATTTTGTTATTTAGAAACATAATATCATAAAATAATAATTATTAATACTTATTTTTCATATAAATCATTATAAACTCTTAAGACCTCACCTACTCCCCAGGCTTGTGAGTAACAGCCTCTACTAGTAGCTGGATAATCCCCATCAAATATTTCTGCAATTCCATTAATGCACCCATCTCTCATATGATCTTCAAAGAGGGACAACATTTTCCTTCCTCTAGCTTTTGAAGCTTCAGTATAATTATTAACCTTTAAATAAGCTGTAATAAATGGTCCTATTAAAAAACTCCAAGTTGTTCCCATGTGATATGCTAAATCCCTATTTATAAGTTTCCCAATATATTTTTCTTTATATTCTTTATCCATAAAGGACAATGATCTTAATCCATAAGTAGAATATAGATGCTTATATACTGTATTTACTACAAGCTTTTCTTTTTCTCTTGGTAATATAGAAAAAGGTAGGGATACAGCCCATATTTGATTAGGTCTAATTTTATCATCCTTTTCATCTATAACATCATATAAAGAATTTTTCTCATTATTCCAAAACTTTTTCTCAAAGTTTATTCTAACCTTTTCAGCTAATGTACTGTATCCTAAATCCTCTTTATTAAATTTAATTCTCAATTCATCAATTATACATAATGCATTATACCAAAGGGCGTTTATTTCAACTGGCTTTCCATGCCTTGGTGTTACCACTAAATCTCCAACTCTAACATCCATCCAAGTTACTTGATCAAAGCCAGAACCTGCAAATATAAGACCATCTTCATCCATTCCTATTGAAAATAATGTCTTAGTTGAATATGCCTTAAAGATTTCAATTAATTTATCATATATTTTTTCCTCTATAAACTTATAATCTTCCTCTTCTCCTGTATATTTTAAATATTTATAAACAGCTTGAAAATACCAAAGAGATGCATCTACAGTATTATATAATGGTTCTGTATTTTCATCTGGAAATAAATTTGGAACTAATCCATTTCTTATATACTTTGCAAAGGATTCTAATATTTCTCTTGCATCTTCAAATCTTTTTGTACATAACACTAAGCCCTCAAAGGCTATCATTGTATCTCTTCCCCAGTCAGTAAACCAAGGATATCCAGCTAGTATTGTTTTAAGTCCAGTACTATTTCTATTTACAATAAAATGGTCTGCAGCTTTAACTAAATTGCATCCAAAATTATCTTTATATCCAGCTTGTAAAATTAATTTGTTTACTCTATCCTTGTATTCTTTTTCTATTTGAAAACCATCCTTGTTTATTTCTTTTTCTATGGAGCATATAATATACATTTTTTTAGTTTCCATAGCCTTTATATTTATATTTACTTCATATGGAGTATAATGATTATCTAAACCTAAAAATCCAGTTCTATTTTCAATATTATAATAATTATTTTCTTCATATAAATAATTAGGAGTACTAATATTCATTGGAATTAATCTTCTATCATAAAATTCACCTTCTGATGTTTCAAAAATAATTTTTATATCTTTATTTTCTTCTGGAATTAACATCAATCTATTATCTTTTATTTCTTCGGTAAATTTCAACCTAGATTTTTCAATTGCTTCTCCAGATAATCTATAATTAAATACAGGAACTATCTTAAAATTTATATCCTCAATGCCATTTTCTATTTCATAGCATACAGCCACTGTATTATGACCATAATCCATAGATATAGTCTTTTTAATACTTACATCTTCAACTCTATAGTTATATTCAGGAATAGAATCAAAGGTAAATCTTTCTAAATATTTATGACCATTTTTTGAAGTATTTATATAGTTTTGAGAAGCTAAATCATAATTTCTATTATTTATACTTATTTCCTCTTGAGTTCTTGTAAGTATTAAATATCTATTTACAGGTGGATTTAAAGCTGCTACTAAGTATCCATGATGGAGTATTGCACTTCCCCCGGCTACTGTTGAGTTAGAGAATCCCCCTATTCCATTTCCAATAAGAAAACTTAATTCATTTCCTTCCTCTATTGTTTTAAAGTCTCTTCTACCGTAATTGTATATTTTGTCCATATTTTCCTCTCCCTTTTCTTATAGTTAATAGCTTCATTATACAATGAATTATATATTATTTTAATTGTATAAAGTCACAAAATTTAGTATCACCATTTGTTTTTTTCTCATATACTATATTAGCTATTAGCTTTTTAGCTAATCCATATAAATTCATCTCCTTCATTAATTATAAAAAAGAATCAAAGTATTTTACTTTGATTCTTTTTATAATATGGCTTCAAATTTAATATTTACTTTTTTAAATGCTACTTCCTTAGTTAATTCTAAGGTTTCTGGATTAATTTTAATCTTAAATATATTAGGACACTTTTCTTGTCTCCATAACTTCATAAACTTAGGTGTAGCAGTTAAGCTTGAATAATATTTCTCTTCAAATTCATCATAAAACTCGAAAAATTCTAACTTACTATATCTATCTATAACTAAATTTTCCTTGCCTATATTATTTACTATTGGAACTAAAAATCTTAAAGGAATTTCATAATTAAAATTACCCTTTATCTCTTTTCCCTCCATTAAGGCTCTTTTTAAAAACTTATATTTATTTAATTCATTATCTTTAATATTAATCTTAAAAGTTAAATTATCATTTTTTTCTTTTTGTATTTTAATCTTAATCATTAGTTCACCCTGCTTTATTATTCCCAATTATCCCAAACTTCTTTTTTATATCCTAAGGTTGATAAATTACCATTTCTAACAATTGGAGAATTAAATAGTTTAGGGTTATTTAATAGAATTTCTTCCTTCATTTCAGAATTTCTAATTTTATCTAGATTTAAACTTTTATATTCTTTAGCCTTTGTATTAATAAGGTCATTTATTGAAATATTCTTTTTAACAGAATTAAGTTCTCCCTTACTTAAACCCTTTAAATCTATATCTATATATTGATATTTTATATTTCTTTCTTTAAAATATCTTTCCGCTTTTTTTGTATCAAAGCACTTTTTCCTGCCAAATATCTGTATATTCATTTTCTTCTCCTTTTCATTTAAAATTGCTTATTTATTATATCATAAAAGCTATTTTATTAAGATAATATTTTTACAAAAACTATCACTTTTTAAAATGATTTAACTATACTAATTAATAAGATTAATATATAGGAAAGATGCTTATGAGTTATTTAATTATAGCTTTAAAAATTTTTATCATTGAATATTCTCTTTTAATTATTCATGAACTTATTCATTATGTAACTTCCTTATTACTAAAATTTAAACCTACTAGCTTTTACATTATTCCTTTTCATATATATAAAGATAATTTGAATTATAAATTTAAAGCATCTGTTTTAAATAAGGATTTCGTTACTAGTAGATTGCATTTTAATTCAATTAATTTATCTTCAAAATTTGAATATAGTCTGCTATTAAAAAAATTCAAAATATACTTTTGGATAGGACCAATTTTTGATTTTATTATGTTTATTGTATTATTCTCCATAGGAGTTAGTAATGTTTCTTATTCTTACTTAGCTTTAGTTGCTCTTATTCACTTTTCACTTTCTACCTTTAATTTTTTTAATAGTGATGGAAAATATGCAATTGGCTTAAAAGAAGACAAGAGAATAGCCTTTGATGTAGTTAGAAATTATTCTATTTGCGGAAATGGGGTTGTTTCTTATGGGACTAAAGGAATTATAACAGATATGCATATGGAAATTGCAAAGGATATATATATAACTCCTTTTGATGTAAATGATTTGTGGAACTTTTTAAACAATATTTCTTTTTATACTAATTCATTAATTAGTTACTTAAATAAAGATATTTTCACTATACATCCTTCTACCATTGATTTTTTTAATGGATTAGAAAGGGATTTTGATGAAATAAAAAAATATGATTATAGACAGGTTGAAAAAACCTCTATTTCTTTACTTTACTATTTTATATATAAAAAAATATTAGATAGCTCTTTTATTCCTAAGGAAGAACTATCTAATAAAATTATTAAGGGACTTACTCATAATTACTATAAAAATCTTTATCTTTTATTTTTTAATAATAAAATTAAAAATATAGACTATTTGCTAAATAAAGAAAATATGCCTCCTTCAATTAATACAATAGAAGGACACAGTAAAATTCTCTTAAACTTAGTTAATATTTATAATAATAATTTTAAATAAAATATTCCTAAAGGTGCTTTGTCACAAATTAATATAAGTCATTAAACATGTAAAATAAAAAACACATTTAAGTATTTTTAACTTATTAGTTAGCTGTGATATAGCACCTAAAGTTTACTTCTAATATATCTCTTAAAGTCTATTTTTAATTTCCTTTACCCAGTTTCTAGCTCCATTTACAGCATCCCATGCAACTTCTGCATTTTTTACATAATAAATTGCTTCTTCTTCTGATCCTAAACTTTTGAATTCAGGTTGAACCTTAGGAAGTCTTTTTTGCTTAGTTATATAATTAACTACAAATGGATTCGAAGCATTTGCAATTCTTAAGGCTCTTTCTGCCTCTTCTAATTTACCTAATTTATATAAGTAAAGGGCTTTTGAAAATTTAGTAGCTGAAAGATAATCGTCTTTAAACATTGATAATACTTCTTCAGTTTCCTTATTTTTTCCTTCAGCAATTAGCCAAGAAAGTAATACACCTCTTATTAATAGTCTGTCTTCAGGACATAATCTTAATAAATCAGTAAACTCTTCTATTGCTTCATTTCTTTCATTAAAGCTCCATAATAAATTACCTAGTCTATATTTGGCACTATAATAAGGTTTAGCCATTTCTAAATCTAAATATTTACCTATTAATTTATCAATGTTTTCTTCTCCTATAACTTCTTTAGCTATTGCTACAGCTTTTTTAGATAAGTTTTTTTGCTCTTCTTTACCTATAGAATTATCATAAGATAAAATTATATAAGCTTCTGCACATTTATTGCTTATACTTAATGCTTCCTTTGCTAATTTAACCTTTTTATTAAAGTTTTTTTGATTCCATGCTTCATTAGCGATTTTATTAGCTGCAATTAAATCCTTATCTTCTTCTATAACAGGTTCATCTTGTATCACTTCTTTACTTGCTATATCAACACCTGTAATTTCTGAATTGGAAATAACCTCACCATTTTTATTTTCCAATTCATTTTCTCCTTTTAAAGATATTAACCATTTTTCCTCATCTATATTTATCATACTTCTTACTTCTTTAGATTTAGAAAGGCCTGTACTACTACTTACATCAAATAATT
>JAEXLD010000041.1 GCA_023445445.1 Bacillota bacterium | reverse complement strand
TATTTGTTAATTTAAATGGAAATCAATTAACAAGACAAGGTGTATGGAGAATAGTAAAAGAATATTCACATAAGGCTGGAATTAAAAAAGAAGTTAATTTAAATACCTTTAGACATTCCTTTGCTGTTCATTTATTACAAAATGGTGCAAATGTAAGAGCTGTACAAAAGCTTTTAGGAAATCAAGTATTAACTTATATGGACACATATTATGAAATAATAAATAATGATAAGATTAATATAGTATATAAAAACTCCCATCCTAGAGCATAATACTAGTAATTAATAATTCTAGATTTTTGCTATAGAAAGGGGTAGATAAAACTAATTAATAATATAACTTACTAACAAAAAAAATATATAGATTATTATTGGTATTATAATATAAAAAGTTATATTTATATAATAAATTTTTAAATAACTTGCGTAAATAACAGGAGGACATATTCTAATGAGAATGTATGACATTATTCTAAAAAAAAGAAAAGGTCAAGAATTAACTAAGGAAGAAATTAATTTTTTTGTGCAGGGGTTTACAAATGGAGAAATTCCAGATTACCAAGCTTCTGCATTACTTATGGCAATATTTTTTAATAAGATGAATAAAAAGGAAACAGCTGATTTAACTATGGCAATGGTTAATTCAGGAGATGTAATAGATTTATCTTCAATAAATGGAGTGAAAGTAGATAAACATTCAACAGGTGGTGTTGGAGATAAGACTAGTATTTGTCTTACGCCTTTAGTAGCTTCATTAGGAGTACCAGTATCAAAAATGTCAGGAAGAGGGTTAGGACATACTGGTGGAACTATTGATAAATTAGAATCCTTTAATGGTTTTTCTGTAGAACTTACAGAGGAAGAGTTTATTAATAATTCTAATAAAATTGGAATAGCAATAACAGGGCAAACAGGAAATATAGCACCAGCTGATAAAAAATTATATGCCTTAAGAGACGTTACTGCAACTGTAGATAATATGTCTTTAATAGCTTCAAGTATTATGAGCAAAAAAATAGCTTCAGGAGCTGATGCTATAGTTTTAGATGTAAAGGTGGGAGATGGTGCATTTATGAAAACTCCTGAAGACGCAAAAGCTCTTGCAAGAGAAATGGTTGACATTGGAACATCAGTTGGTAGGAAAACCATAGGAGTTATATCTGATATGGATCAACCTTTAGGATATGCTATAGGAAATGCATTAGAGGTAAAGGAAGCTATTGAATTATTAAAAGGAAATGGACCAAAGGACTTATTAGAATTAACATTAACTTTAGGAAGTTATATGCTGATATGTGGTAATAAAGTAAATACCTTTGAAGAAGGTAAAGCTTTATTATTAGAAAATATAAATAATGGAAAAGGAATAGAAAAATTAAAGGAATTTATCAAAGCTCAAGGAGGAGATCCTTCTTTTGTTGATGACACTGATAAATTACCAAAAGCTAAATATATTGAAGAAGTAAGAGCTGTTGATAGTGGAGTAATAACAAAAATTAATGCTGAAGCATTTGGATTAATTGCTATGGAATTAGGAGCTGGTAGAGAAACAAAGGAAAGTGAAATAGATCTTTCTGTTGGAATAGTTCTTAATAAAAAAAGAGATGATGAAGTAAAGTCAGGAGATATATTAGCTTATATTCATAGTAATGATAGAAATAATATACAAAAGACTAAGAATAATATTTTAAATAATATAATTATAAGTGAAAAAAGTACAGAAAAATTACCTTTAATATATGGAATAGTACAATAGCAAGTATAGAAAAATATGATAAGAAGATTTATTCTTTTTATCATATTTTTATTTTTATTGGTAATAATAAGCTTGAAAGGAGGAAATAAAATGTATAAAAACAAAATGAAAAAAATTATTGTACTTTCTTTAAGCTTATTTATTTTAAGCGTTATACCAGTTAATGCCTTAACTAAATCTGATGGAAATGAAATTGAAACATATAAGGAATGGAATATTGCAACTTTTAGTGAAGAAGGTATAAATGTAGATGCAAAATCTGCATTATTAATTGAGCCTATTTCTGGAAAAATATTATATGAAAAGAATCCAGATGAAAAATTTGCACCTGCATCAGTAACAAAAATAATGACAATGTTATTGACTATGGAAGCAGTAGATAGTGGTAAGATTTCTTTAAGTGATAAGGTAACCTGTAGTGAAAATGCGAAAAAAATGGGGGGAAGCACTATGCTTCTGGACACTGGAGAAGTAAGAACCGTTGAAGAGTTATTAAAGGGTGTTGCCATCGCATCAGGTAACGATGCTGCAGTTGCTTTAGCAGAATATTTAGCAGGAACAGAAGATGCCTTTGTTGAATTAATGAATAAAAGAGCAGAAGAACTTGGAATGAAAAATACTACTTTTAAAAATTGTAATGGATTGCCAAAAGATGGACATTTATCTACTGCTAGAGATATTTCTCTTATGTCATTAGAACTTCTTAAACATCCAACTATATTAAAATATACAGGAACTTATATGGAAACAATTTCTGAAGGAAGATTATCTCCAATAGAATTAGTTAATCATAATAAGTTAGTAAGATTTTTTGAAGGATGTGATGGCTTAAAAACTGGATATACTTCAGAAGCTAAGTATTGCATTTCTACTACAGCAACAAGAAATGGTGTTAGAATGCTTTCAGTTATTATGGGAGCACCAACTTATAAAATAAGAAATAGAGATGCAGGAATGCTTTTAAATTATGGTTTTTCTAAATTTGAAGGCAAAAAGATATTAGTAAAAGATGAAGATGTTGAAAATATATATTTAAGTAAAAATACCGATAAATTCTTTATTGCAAAAGCCAAAGATGATTTAGTTGCTATTATTGAAAAAGGAGACAAAAATGAAATAAATAAAAAAATAGTAATAGATAATCTAAAGAAGGAATATAAAGAAGGAGAAATTGTAGGGAAATGTGAAGCATACTCTGGAGAAAACAAAATTGGTGAAGTAGATTTATATTCTGATAGAGATGTTAAATTAGGTGGTATTTTTGAAAACTTTAAATTTAATATGAAAAATATGTTTAGAAAAGGTATATAAAAGGATTCTTTAAAGAATCCTTTTTTCTTGCTTTAAAAAGGTTGTTCTTTATAAATAAACTTGATATTATATTCTAAGGAAATACATTATTAAAGGCGGATGAATAATATGGAAATGCCCAAAATTAAAGTAGCAAATTTTGAAGGGCCCTTTGATTTATTGTTACATTTAATTAAAAAGAATGAAATGGATATATATAATATTGAGATATATAAGATAACAAATCAGTATTTAAGATTTTTAGACGATATGAAGATTATGGATCTTGATATAACATCAGAATTTATAGTGGTGGCTGCAACTTTGATTGAAATTAAATCTAAAAAACTATTACCAGTTATAAAAAATGATGAAGAAAGTGAAGAAGATATAGAAAAGAATCTTATGAATAGGCTTATAGAATATAAAAAGATAAAAGGAGCAGCTTTATTTTTAAGAGATAAATTTGTTAGTTCAGGTGAGATATATACTAAAAAGCCTGAGATAATAAAAGAAGTAAATATAGGAAATAAGGAAGAAGATATATTTAAAAATATAACTTTGCTAGACTTATACAATATTTATAATAATTTAATTGAAAATTATCTGAAGAAGCAGAATAAAGAAAATGTAATTCAAAGAAAAATATATGTGGATAAATACAAAATTGAAGATAAGATGAATGACTTAATGATAAAGTTTAATAATAATAAAATAGTGAAGTTTAGAGATATTATTAAAGAAAGTGAGTGCAAATTAGAGGCAGTTGTAACTTTCTTAGCATTATTAGAATTAATAAAACTTAGAATTCTTAAAGTATATCAAGATAATAATTTTGATGATATTTTAATGGAAAGGAGAATAGGAAATGAGTAATATAGATGCAGCACAATATGAGTTTGAAGAAATATCATCAAAGCCTATGCTAAAGTCATCAATAGAATCACTTCTATTTGTAAGTGGAGAGCCTTTAACTATTAGAGATTTAAGCAATACATTAGAGGTTTCAACTAAAATAGTTAAGGGTATATTAGATGAAATGCAAGATGAATATGAAGAAGAAAAAAGAGGAATAAAGTTAATTTCTATAAACGGAGAATTTCAATTAGTAACTAAGGCTGAAAACAGTGATTATATACAAAAACTATTAAGAAAGAACAAAAGACAATCCTTATCCCAAGCTTCTTTAGAAAGTTTAGCTATAATAGCATATAAACAGCCAATTACAAGAGTTGATATAGATGAAATAAGAGGAGTTAAATCTGAAAGTGCCTTACATAGACTTTTAGAAAAAGATTTAATTAGAGAAGTTGGTAGATTAGAAGTTCCAGGAAGACCAATCTTATTTGGAACAACAGATGAGTTTTTAAGACAATTTGGATTAAAGGAATTAAATGAATTACCTTCATTAGATTTATATGATAATAAAAATGATGAGATTATAGAAAATATGACTGAAATTATAAAAGAAATATAAGATATATTTTAGATTTCTAAAATATATCTTATATTAATTAATGAAAGTTATTTGAAGAGGAATCACAATTATCTATAGGTGATTCTTCTTCGCATTTATTTTTATTATCTTTATCTTCATTAAAAAAGCCTTTTATAGTATCTATAATTTGAGGTATAGAATCTACTATTCTATCATAGGTATTATTTTGCTCTACTGGTAATATTCTTACAACGTCTTTCCTTAAAACCAAAAAGGCTACAGGTTTAACTGTAATTCCAGCACCAGAACCACCACCAAATGGATGACTTGACATATTATCTCCAGGGCCAATACATACATTTCCAAACTCACTTCCACCAGAAACAAATCCAAAGGTTACTTTTGATATTGGAATTATATAGCTTCCATCTTTTGTTTCTACTGCATCACCAATTACAGTATTAACATCTATCATTTCTTTTAAATTTTCCATGGTACTTTTCATTAAACTTTCAACAGGATGTTGATTTGTCATATATTTCTCCCTAAATTGGGAGCCACCTCCTTATTTTCTTTACTTTTAAATAATAAGAATAATATACATATAATATTAGCTATATTAAAGTAAAATATACTAGTAATTCCAAAAGTTAATAAAGTTGAGTTGAATTTAGGATCAATATCAAAGGATAAATCTTTAACCTTAAAAATTATACTTAATATAAAATATAAAATAGTAGGTATATTACAAAGAAGCCCATATAATATAGCAGAAGCTGCAGCATCATCAATTCCATAAGAAAGTGAAACTTTAATTTTAATTTTTGGCTTTAATCTATTTTTAGAAAGGTTTCTATATAGATTTTTATATGAAATTTTCTTATTGTATTTTTTTTGTAATTTTGAGTTTGTTTTATTGTTTTTTATGTCAGGCTTCTTTTTTAATAATTTCTTTAAATATTTATTTTCAACTCCATTTTTAGATGAAAAAATGGTATGTTTATATAGTTTTATTATTAAGTTCTTATCTATGTACTCTAATTTAATTTTTATAGGTAAAGGTAAAAATAATATTAATAATATAATTATAACTATAATGATTAACTTCATTATTAAATCCTTTCATTAAATTTTAAAATTATCTTATATAGAAAATTTTAAAATTATGTTTAAAAATTATCTTTTAGAACAAACTATTTTTAGATGGTAGTATAGAAGGTGATAATATGAAAAATATAAAAAAAGTTTTAGCAACTATTTTATTAGTATTATTGACATTTACATGTAATATATATTCAGTTAAAGCTGTTACTGATGATAATATTGATAATGACTATGAATCAATTGATATACTTGAAGAAGAGTCTATAGATATATCTTTAGATGAAGTTAATATTAATTCTCCATTAAAAGTTTCTGCTAGAAATGCTATTGCAATAGATGCTGAAACTAATGAAGTATTATGGAATCAAAATGGATATGAAATAGTACCTATGGCAAGTACTACTAAAATTTTAACTGCCCTTATAGCAATAAATTATGGTGACTTAGAAAGAAAAGTAACCATAAGTAAAAATGCTTCATCTATTAGGGGCTCAACAGTAGGATATGCAGCAGGTGAAGAAATAACTATGAGAGAATTATTATTTGGATTGATGTTTAGATCAGGTAATGATGCTGCTATAGCTATTGCAGAAGATATTGGAGGATCAATTGAAGGATTTTCTAATATTATGAATAATTTTGCAAAGACAGTAGGATTATTAGATTCGCATTTTGAATCACCTCATGGTCTAGATAGTCCAAAACATTATTCATCTGCCTATGACTTAGCAATTTTAACATCAAAAGCTATGGAATATGATGTTTTTAGAGAATGTGTAGGAGAAAAGGTAATATATAAGGATAAGTATAATTTCACTAGAGATTATCAAAATATTAATAAGATATTGTATAAAATACCAGGTGCCAACGGTGTAAAAACTGGATATACAGGTGGTGCTGGCAAGTGTTTAGTTTCATCTATAAATCATAATGGAAAAAATATTATAATAGTTGTATTAAATTGTGTTGATAGATGGAATGTTACAGAGAAAATATACAATTACGTTATAAAAAGTAATGAGTTTATCAATAAAAATAACAAAAAAATATTAGAGGAAGAAAAACTTGCAGGGTTGGGGAAAATTATAAATGAAGAAGATTTAACTTATGGTTATAAAGAAAGTGATGTTGTAGAAGTAGAAGTTTTCAAGCCAATACTTGACATAGAAGAGGGACATATACTAGGAAAAATATCCATTAAAGAAAAGGTATATGAAAAAAGTAAGTTTCCTTTAATAAGTAATATAAATATAAGCAAAGAAGAATTAGAAAGAATAATAATAGGTGAAAGATAGAGGCTTACTTGCCTCTATTTTTTATTACTAAGATTGTAACAAAATAAATTATAATAAATAATCTAATATTGTATAAGAAATCTTTGGAGAGATATAGAATAATGAGGGAAATTGTAGAATGTATTGATTCTGGAACAGAATTTTGCCCCTGTAAGCTAGCTGAAGCAGGTGAATGCATAGTTTGCTCACAATTGCAGGGAAGTTGTTTTTGTGATTGTTTAAACTGGAAGGGGGTTTGTATATATCACGAATTCATTAATAATAGTTCTAAAGCTAAAGAAGGAAGAAAAACATATAATTGTTTAATTAAAGAAACAGAACTATATGAAAAAGATTTATTATTAATTAAGTTTGAAGTCCCTCACAAATTAGCAATAGATTTAGTTAAAGCAGGTAGCTTTATATTTATTAGACCAGATGAAAATAATATATATTTTGATGTGCCTATATCTATATTAGAGTCTGATATAGAAAACAATATTATATCTATTATGATAGAAATAAGAGGAATAAAGACAAAAAATTTATTAAACGTAAAAGAAGGTAGCATATTAACTATAAGAGGTCCTTATTGGAATGGAGTATTTGGATTAAACAATTTAAAAACTCAAATAAATAATAATGTATTAATACTAGCTAGAGGAATAGGAATGGCTCCAATGATTCCTGTTATTAGAAAATTACATCAAAATAAAAATAAAATAATATTAATCCTAGATAAATCACCTTATAAAGATAATTATGTAAAAGAGTATCTTAATGATTATGAAGTTGAAATTATTAATGAAACCTTAATAGATAAAGGAGAAATTAGTGATGAAGCAAAAGTAATAATTAAAAATCTATTATCTGAAAAGAATATAGAATATATTCATATTGCAGGGGCAGATATATTAAGTGTAAAGCTAATAGATTATCTAAATAGTATAGATAGAGAAGATATTAAGCTTTCATGCTGTAATAATATTAAAATGTGTTGTGGAGAAGGAATATGTGGAAGCTGTACCGCTAGATTTTCAGGACATAGAGTAAAAAGATTTTGTAAAGTACAAACAGATCCAAGAAAGGTATTTGAAGGGAGAAGGTTTATATGATAAAGGTTATTATTGTTGGGGGAGGATGGGCTGGCTGTGCATCTGCAATAACTGCAAAGAAAGCAGGGGCTGAAGTTCATTTATATGAAAAAACTGATTTATTATTAGGACTCGGCAATGTTGGAGGCATAATGAGGAATAACGGAAGATGGACGGCCTCTGAAGAATTAATAAATCTTGGTGCCGGAGATTTAATAGATATTGTTGATAATACTGCAAGACATAAGGATATAGAGTTTCCAGGCCACAAGCATGCTACATTATATGATGTGAATTTAATTGAAGGTAAGATCAGTAAGTATTTAGAAAACATGGGTATTATTATTCATATAGAAAATAGAGTTACTGATGTTAAGTTAGAAGGCAAAAGAATAAAAGGAATATATCTTAGTGATGGTAGCTATGAAGAGGGGGATGTATTTATAGAAACCACAGGAACTACAGGACCAATGGGGAATTGTTTAAGGTATGGAAATGGATGTTCAATGTGTATTTTAAGATGCCCAGCCTTTGGGCCAAGGCTTAGCATAAGTGAGAGATGTGGAGTATCAGATATACAGGGAGAAAGGGATGAGGATACCTTAGGAGCAATTTCTGGTTCCTGCAAATTAGCTAAGGAAAGTTTATCAAAAGACATTGTTGAACAGCTAGATAGCACTGGATGTGTTATATTAGAAGTACCATCTGAAGATATTAACTACGATAAGCTTAATGCTAAGGTATGCCAACAATATGCTTTAAAGGAATTTGCAGAAAATATAATTTTATTGGATACAGGACATGCTAGGTGAACTAAACTGCAACCTAGATTCTATTAGTTCACCATTATCAGTGCCACTGAATTTAATTTTTATTGAACCTTTTTTATTACCATCAGGATCATCATCAGGACCAAACCAGTATATTTTATCTATAAGTATATCTATCAGTTCTTTTTGTTCGTCTCTAGTTAATTCTTCGATTCTCTCACATTTATCTAGTAAATTTTCAATTAATTCAATGTTTAAATTGTTAATAAGTTTACTCTCTTTTTCATATGATAAAGTTAATGTTTTCTGTTCCAATTCATATATTTCTTTTTTTAATATTTTTATTCTATCCATTAAAATATCATCTATATCATTGTCTAAAGACAACTTATTAACTAAATTATCAATTTGCTTTTTCTTTTGAGTAATTAATTTTTCTAAAGATGTTTTTTCAGCTTTAATATCAGCATTAGATGTTTTAAAATCCTTTTTTAATTCATCAATAAAGATTTTTTTATTTACAGCTAATTGTTTAAGTGAAAATAAAACTGATTTCTCAATTTCAGAAGCATTGGCATTACTATTGTTACAAAGTTTTCGTTTAGATCTTCTCTTTAGAGAACAGGTATAATAAAATAACTTTAATCCAGTTGACTTAGATATTTTTCCATGTTGAACTAACATATATTCTTCACAACAACCACAACGTAGTTTTCCAGTTAGTAAAGCATTATTTGTTTTACCTAATCTAGGAAATTTATCTTTATTCCCATCTAGTTGATTCTGAACATTCAGCCATAAGTCTGCATCAATAAAGCCTTCAACAGAACTCATAGCAGCTATTCTTTCATTTAATGGTTTTTTAATTTTTGTAGATTTTCCATTTCTTTTTATCTGCTGAGTTTTATTATATGTTAACAATGAATGAATTCCATCTGCATCACCATAAACGAGCCAATTATTTTCTTTTAAATAATTAATAACCTCATTAGTAGATTTTACATAAATAGGATTTCTTAATATTAAACTTAAACTAGATTTTTCAAGTAAAATATCACTTTTAGATTTTAAATTATTTTGATATGTAAAGACTTCTAGTTGGTGGAGACTTCCTAATTCTAAGTATTTATTATAAAGTAGTTCAACAAACTCACTTTCTTCAGTATTTTTGATTAATTTAGTATATTCTCTTGTATTTCCATTTTCATCAATATATTCTATCTTTTGTGATTCAAAACCTAAAGGTAATTTTCCACCAGTCCATTTTCCGTTTTTAGCCATTTCAAGCATATTATCAGTTACTCTTTCCGCAATAGTTTCTCTTTCAAGTTGAGCGAAAACACTAGCTATATAAATCATAGCTCTACCCATTGGTGTAGTTGTATCAAATTGTTCTGATACACTTATAAAAGAACATTTGTTTTCTGTTAATAGGTCTAGAGTAGAGGAAAAATCAGCTACATTTCTGCTAATTCTATCAAGTTTATAGCAAACAAGCATATCAATTTTTTGATTTTTTATATCTTCCATTAATTTCAAAAATTGAGGTCTAAATAAATTGCTTCCAGTATAGCCTTCATCTTCATATATACGAAATTCAATATCTTTACCATGTATATTAGTAATATAATTTTTACAAATCTCTATTTGATTCTCAATAGAATCACCTTTGCCAGTAAATTTTGATTTTCTACCATATATACCGACTATTTTCATTATTACTAAACATCCCTTTCTTTAGTAATTTTATAATTTCTTATATTTCTTAATGAATTTATATTGTTCATAAAGTTATCTATTAAGAATTTTTTATCAAAATCGCTAAGTGGAACTCCATCTAATTCTAATTCATCAGATTCAAAGATAGCATTAATTGTACTTATAAGATCTCTTACTTCAACTTCAATAACTTCATAATCAATTCCCATTAATTCATCAGGTGTTTTTTCAAGTGCTATAGAGATTTTTTCTAAATTTTTTGAATTTAAAGTTTGTGTTTTACCATTCTCTATATCATGTAATGTAGCGTAGCCAACACCTGATTCATTCTTAAGCTTAGCAAGAGACCAACCTTTATTTTCTCTAAATTTTTTTATATTTTTACCTATTACCGATACTTCCATATATAAACCTCCTTATCAATATTATTATATCAGTTTACCGATAATATTCAATGCAGAAATATATAATTGAAAAAGGAATTTTCTAAAAAATTGAATAAAACAAAGAAATAGTAAGATATATAAAGTTTAACTACTATATTTTGCCAAAAATAAAACTCTACAGAAGAATTTAAGTGTTTTATTTATCGGTATAACGATATATAATAAGATTAAATCGGTTGACCGATAAGAGGAGGGTGAACAAATGAAGTTGGACAAGTTAAAACAAAAGATGTATGAAAAAAATAAATCAATTCTAGCTTTATCTAAAGATAGTGGAGTGCCTTATGCTACATTGTATGACATTTTAAATAATAAAGCTAAAAATCCAAGAATAAACACTGTAGAAAAAATAGCTTTAGCTTTAGGGATAGGGTTAGAAGATATATGTTACAAGGAGGAGATAGATGAAGAAAATTATTTTAAAAATAAGAAAACAAACAACGGATAAAAGTAACAAAGGCCAAAATGAGCTCATAAAATGATTTAGTATTATTTGGAGGTAGAGTTTATGTATGATGTGATTATGGTTTTACCAAAAGATACTAAGGAAATAGAGAAAAAACTTGCAAAAGCATTAGCAAAAATAGCAAACAATAGATTAAATAATGATGAAAAGATAGAGCTTTTAAGTAGATTGCAAAACAAATAGATTATAGGGCTGAATTGCCCATGGAGTTTAAAATACAGAATAAATATTAAGGAGTACAATATATGAACGAATTGCAAATATTCAATAATGAAGAATTCGGACAAGTAAGAGTATTTACTAAAGATAATGAAACTTGGTTTGTAGCAAAAGATGTATCCGACACATTAGGCTACTCTGAAACAAATAGAATGACTTGTAGATTAGATGAAGATGAAACCATATCCACCAAATTGGAGGGTATGAATATGAATTCAACTTTAATAAATGAAAGTGGATTATATAATGCAGTTTTAGGTAGTAAACTTCCAACAGCTAAGAAGTTTAAGAAGTGGGTAACTAGTGAAGTATTACCATCAATAAGAAAACATGGAATGTATGCACAAGATGAATTACTAGATAATCCAGATTTACTTATTGCAGCAGCAACTAAATTAAAAGAAGAAAGACAAGCTAGGTTAGAAGCTGAAAAGCAAAGAGATAAGTTATTGCATCAAAACAAGTTATACACTACATCAGAAATAGCTAAAGAGCTTGGACTAAGTAGTGCTACAAAACTTAATAACTTATTAGCAGATAAAAAGATACAGTATAAACAAAATGGAACATGGTTACTTTATAGTAAGTATTCAGAAATGGAGCTTGTAAGTATAAAACAACAAGCATTGGATAATGGAAAGATTATTTATGACAGAAAGTGGACTGGCAAAGGTAGAGATTTTATTTTAAATATATTTAAGGAGGAAATGTAAATGAAAAGTGTAGGAGTAGTAAGAAATTTAGACCAATTAGGAAGAGTAGTGCTTCCAGTAGAGTTAAGAAAGACAATGGATTTTATGGAAGGCCAAGCTTTAGAAATATTCACAGAAGGTGAATTAATAATACTAAAAAAGTATAATCCAGGTTGTCATTGTTGTGGAGATATTAAAGATACAACTACTATCTTAGGAATAAAATTGTGTGATAAATGCTTAAATGAATTTGCTAAAGCTAAAGAGCTTATAGACAAGCTAAGATAGGAGGCAATTATGTACTTGCTATATGTTAGTAAAATCTATATTTTAACCTTACTTAAGATAACTTATGAACTGTTTATAGGATTTTTATTTATAACAGTAGTACTGGGTATTATAAGACTTCATACAAGAGATTAAAGTTACTTCACTAAGAAATTAAAGAAACTAAGGAGGTATATGTATGGAAAATTATAAGTGTCCGAATGTAGAGCAGAGAACATTCTTAAGAGAATATGGTTTAAATCCTAAAGATTTTCTAATAGTAAGTAAAGCTTATGATCACTACACATTTTACCACATAAAGAAAAAGAAGGAGGTGTGCTTAAGAAGGTGAGTAAGAATTTAAGAATGTACTTAGAAATTGCAGAAGAAACTAAGAGGCTTACTATGGAAGGATTAGAATTTAATGCAGCACTAAGGAAAGCTAAAGAAATGTATAAAGAAAGGGCTCACTCCTCAGCGACCAAACAAAGGAATGAGCTCGATACAAAAACTACTACTTGCATTATAGCAGAAAATGAAGATATAGACAATGAAGATACAAGACAAATTATAAGGAATTAAATTTAGCTTTTTAATGGAGGTTTTTATAATGGCAGAAGTTAAATGGATAAAAATAGTCACAGATATATTTGATGACGAAAAAATGTTGCTGATAGAAAGTTTACCAAGTGCTGATAGCATAATAGTTATTTGGTTTAAAATCTTATGTTTAGCAGGTAAGAATAATAACTCAGGTGTATTCATGCTTAATGAAAGAATAGCCTACACAGATGAAATGTTAGCAACTATCTTTAGAAGAGATATTAATACAGTAAGGTTAGCTTTAAAAACTTTTGAAATGTATGGAATGATTGAAGTAATAAATAATGTTATTACTATTCCGAACTGGAGCAAACATCAAACTTTGGATCAGTTAGAAGAAAGAAAAGAATATATGAAAAATTATATGAAATCATATAGACAAAAGCAAAAACAACTAGTAACTGGAGAGATAAAAGAAGATATTAACAGTAAAGTTAACAGTAAAGCTAATGTTAGCACCCTAGATAAAGATATAGATAAAGAAGAAGATATAGATAAAGAAGAAGAGGTAGATAAAGAAGAAGATAATAGTATTACTATATCTAAAGATATAGTATGTAGTACTAAAGTACAACCTATAATTGATAAGTGGAATGGTTTGGGACTACAAAAAATTATATCTATAAATTTAGGGACTAATAGATACAAAATGCTTACTGCGAGAATTAAAAGTTACGGAGAAGAGGTAATTTTAAAAGCAATAGAAGAAGTAAATAAAAGTTCATTTTTAAAAGGGCAGAATAAGAATAATTGGATAGTCACTTTTGATTGGTTTATTAAACCTAATAATTTCATAAAGGTTTTAGAAGGTAACTATGAGGATAAAAAGATAAGTAGTGGAAACGGAAATAAGAATAAGTTGAGATTTGATAACTTTAAAGGCAGAGATTATGACTATGACGATTTAGAAAAGAAACTATTAGGCTGGGACCAGGAGGAAGAAAGTGAGTAAAGAAATACACTTCTGTAGAGAATGTTATTCAAGCTATGGAGTAGAACTACATCACATAATATACAGGTCGGAAAATAAAAACTTAGAAAAATGCAAATTAAATCATGTTTATCTATGTCAAGAGCACCATAGAGGAACTTATGGAATACATGGAAGTAAAGGAGCAGCACTTAATAGAAAACTTAAGCTAGAATTTCAAAATAAACTAGAAATATTACTGGACAAGCAGTATCTAACTAAAGAAGAAATCAATGAAGTATTAAAAATATCAGATAAAGCATTAAATAGACTATTAAAGACATTAAATTTACAAAAGAATTTATATGTTAGAGAAGAGGTAATAAAAGCAGTAATGGGTGGAAGATTGATTATAGAGGAAGGTGAGATATGAATCCTCAGCAAGTTATAGAGCAACTAGAACAATGTAAACAAGCATTGACTAGAGGGAATACACAATTAAAAACTCTAGCTATAAAGAAAGCAGAAGCAGAAAGAAATTATAGAGTAGAGGTTAGAAAAGAAATATTAAAACTTAGATTAGAAAAGGTCCCAACAACTATATTACATGATTTAGTTAGGGGAAATGAAAAGATAGCAGAATTAAGACTTAAGAGAGATATAGCAGAGAGTGATTATTACACATGTATCAGTGCTATAGAGAATTTAAGGCTAGATATAGAAGTGTTAAGAAGTAAGCTAACTTGGTTAAGAGTAGAGTTGAAGAATAGTTAGGAGGATTAGTATGTTATTTGAAGTAACCTTTAAAAATAAAGAAAATCATTTTAAGAAATTCATAACATCAGGAGAAAGTGAAGCTAAGTGTATGGAATTAGCTAAAAGATATATAAAGCAACAAGGAGGAGCAACTTCACCAGCAAGAATGAGTTTAATAAGAAAGTTGCCTAATTAGATGTTAGTAGATGGTCAAATGTCAATATATGATTATGAAGTTAAAGAAGAGAAAGAAATAGATCTGCAACAACAGAAAATAGATGAAGTTATAAAGAAAAATACAGGAACGGAAATAGTATTTTATGAAAGTGGAATAGCAGGAGTTATAGCTGATTATTCACACAAGGAGATAATTCCACAAGGATATGTTACTAAAGCTTTTACACCAGGTTGGACTAAGAAAACTTACCTCATAAGTCAAGAAGGAGATATATTAGCAATAGCAGTAGGCGAAGTCAGATAATTAAGAATAAGGGAGAATGGATATGAAAAATACATTAGGAGATTTGAATAATCATTTGTTTGAACAATTAGAAAGATTAAATGATGAAGAATTAAAAGGTGAGGAATTAGAAGAGGAAATAAATAGAGCAAAAACTATAGGGGATATTGCAAATAAAATAATAAGTAATGCAAATTTGGTTTTACAAGCTGAAAAGTTTAAGGCTGAAACATTAGGAAGAAATAAAGCTGATTCTCCTAAGATGTTAGAGGGTTAAAAATGAAGAAAGAAAGAGCTAAACCTCATATTTGGAGTGATGAAGAAAAGGAATACTTAAAAGAAGTGACACCAGGACATCATTACAAGGAAATACAAGAATTAATTAATAATAAATTCAATTTAGAACTTACTGTAGAACAAATTAATGGAGCAATAGGAAGATATAAATTAAATACTGGATTTAATGGTCAGTTTAAGAAAGGAAGCATTCCAGCTAATAAAGGAACTAAGGGATTAACTAGTGCAAATAGAACATCATTCAAGAAAGGACAAACACCAGTTAATTACAGACCAGTTGGAAGTGAGAGGGTAAATGTAGAAGGTTATACAGAAGTAAAAATAGCAGATCCTAATAAGTGGAGATTAAAACATATAGTTATTTGGGAAAAGGAAAAAGGACCATTACCGAAAGGACACGCAATCATATTTGGGGATGGTAATCGAGAGAACTTAGATATAGATAACTTAATTTTAGTTACAAGAAGGCAATTACTTATACTCAACAGAAATAGGCTGATACAGAAGGATACAGAACTTACAAAAATAGCAGTAAACATTGCTAAAGTCCAAGAAAAGATAAGTGAAAGGAGAAAAGCTTAAATTGATAATAGTAGAAGGAAAGATTAAGGGAAAAGCTAGACCAAGGTTTTTTAATGGTAGAGCAATAACAACTACAGAAACAGTTAAATATGAAAATTGGGTAAGAATTAATTACCAAAACCAATGTGGCGAGTATTTAGAAGGACCTATAAGAGCAAGCATAATAGTTTACTACAAAGTGCCAACATCTTATAGCAATAAGAGATTGAAGGATATTAGAGAAGGATTAGAATATCCTACAAAGAAACCTGATGCAGACAATATAGCAAAGATTGTATTAGATAGCCTTAACGATATAGCTTTTCACGACGATAGTCAGATAGTAGAATTGACAGTTATTAAAAGATGGACAGAAGAAAAAGAAAGAATTGAATTTGAACTGAGGGAGGTTAAATAATGGAAACAACTTATCAAATAGATTTCACAGAGGACAATACAATAGAATTTATCAATGAGGAGGAAGAAGTTAATGAATAAAGTAATACTTATCGGAAGATTAACTAAGGATCCAGAGTTAAACTTTGCAGCAGGAACAGGAACTGCAGTATGCAGATTTGGATTAGCAGTAACTAGACCTTTCAAAAAGGATGAAACAGATTTTATAAACTGTATAGCATTTGGTAAGACTGGAGAAACAATAGCACAGTATCTAACTAAAGGAAGGCAATTAGCAGTAACAGGAAGTATAAGAACAGGTAGTTATGATGCTAAAGATGGAACTAAGAGATATACAACTGATATAGTAATAGATTCATTTGAATTTATAGGAAACAGTAAAAATGAAAATCAAGCTGGACCATCACAAGGTAATAGTAATCAAGAGAATTTCTATGAAGATATGACACCAATAGATGATGGAGATAGTCCATTTTAAAATAGTGGGGAGGAAACTCCCCTAAAAGGAGGATAAATATGAATGCTAGTTTAAAAATATTTTTAGCATTAGCTTGTGATAATGCAGAGAACTGTAATAAGTGTGCTGATAAATATGATAAAGTTCCATGTAATATTCATAGGCAATTATATAAAACATCCTTAAGGGAATATATGAAGAATAAGGAGTATAAAGATTTTAAGGAAAATCTAAGGAGGGTGTAATGGAGATTAGAGAAAAGATAAGAGAAAGGATAAGAGAGTATATAAGCAAAGGAATAATCAAAACGGAGGGTGTAAGAAAATTAAAAAGAGAATTCAATTTAAATCAATATGAATTATCAGATATGTGGCTAGAAGAAAAGCTAAAAATGCAAAATAAATATAACAAAAGAATCAAACCGAATAAATCTTATCAAGAAGATATTATAGAAAGAGCAATAAAGAAAAATGGACTAGATATGCAGTTGACTGTAGCTATAGAAGAATTATCAGAGTTATCACAGGCTATATGTAAGTACAAAAGGGGAGAAGAACATAACATAGAAGAGGAAATTGCAGATGTAAAAATAATGATAGAGCAATTAGAAAAGATATTTGATAAAGATAAGATAAGAAATTGGAGAAATAAGAAGATAAAAAGATTAGAGGAAAGATTGAGAGGGTAGTTATGAGAATTGTGGTTGTATGGGTAATAGTTGTATTACTTTATTGGTTATTTATTTATGGAGCTACTAGTAAAGAAAAGAATCAGTAGATAGAAGATGGGTTGAGATAGCATTTATAAGGAGGAGATAATTTGGAAACTAATTTTCATAGAAATTGTAATGATGAAATAATGGTAAAACTAGTGGGAAGATTAACTATAGAACTACCACATTTAGAGGTAAATTTACAAGAACAAATAAGGGTTAAAAAAGTAATAGAAGAAGTACTTTACAACTATGAAGTTACCAGTAGAGAAAAAGCTTTAATAACAAGTGATCTTGAAGGCAAGATAAATTATTTTTTAGCTACTAAAAAACTGGAGGGGTTATCTCCTAAAACACTTAAGAACTATGAGTATATATTAAGAAAGTTACAAAATTTATTTTATAAACCAGTAAGTACCATTACTACTGCAGATATAAAAATGCTAATGTATTCAGAATCAGAAAAGAAAAGTCCAAGCAGCATGAACACTTTTATGACACCTATAAGATTATTCTTTGCTTGGCTACAAAATGAAGAATTTATTATTAAAAATCCATGTGCGAGTATAAAGCCAGTTAAGGAACCTAAAAGAATGAGAAAGCCATTGACAGAAGAACAGATAGAACAGTTAAGAGATTGTATACTTACAAGAAGGGAAAGAGCTATATTAGAATTTTTCTTATCAACTGGATGCAGACTTAATGAAGCTCTAAATGTAAAAATTAAAGATATTGATTTCAATAAAAAGACACTATTGGTGATAGGAAAAGGAAATAAAGAGAGAAGGGTTTACTTTACGGAAAGATGCAAGAGATCCTTAACTAACTACTTAAAAGATAGAGAAGATGAATCAGAATATTTATTTGTTACTGATAGAAAACCTCATAGAAAGATTAGCTCTAGAGGAATGCAAGTCATAACAAATAAGATACAAGAAAAAGCTAGACTTGATATACACATACATCCTCATATTTTTAGACACACGTTTGCTACACAAGCATTAAAGAGTGGAATGAAACCAGAAGTTATTCAGCAAATATTAGGCCATGAAGATGTAGGAATAACATTAAAAGTATATGCTAAACTAGCTCAAACTGATGTTGAATATAGTTATAGAATGTTAGTAAGCTAAAATAATTCCAGGAGGGAAATAATGATAGATTTAATAGGACCACAAAGATTTTATCAATTCAAGAGTAGTTTTAATAGAGATGAAATAATAGAAACTGTTATAGATTTAAAAGTTATAACTGAAATAAGCTTAAGAGAATATAGGGATATTAAGGAAGTTATAATCAATACCTCTAACAATATTCCACCAAGGCATATTTTAATAGGAGAGGGAGAAGTTGCTGTAGAAGTGTATTCAAAGTTAGTAAAAGCTTGGACAACATATAAACTAGCAACTGAAAGATAATTTGGTTAAATAAATTAAAAAGGGATAAGGTGATAATATGAAAAAGAAATTAATAATGGCTATAGTAACAATATTTACATTGGTTGCTTTTACAGGTTGTACCCAATCTGAAAGAGTTTCTCATAATTTATCAAAAGAGGCAGACAGTTTCAATGTTATAAGAGAATTAACGGTTATAAATGCAATTCAAGGAGATGTATTATTCACAATGGTTGGTAAATTATCTGTAGAAACAACAGAAGATAAATTATACGTTATCGTAGAAGATGAAAACGGAAATTACCAAAAACATATAATCGGGTTGAGTGATAATATAACTTATGTATTAGAGCAAAAAGATTTTAAGAATGTAGAAAATTATAAATACACACTCAACTATAATCCTAAAATGTGGGTTCCAGTAAGCGTTGAAACTATTGATTAATCTGTAACTATTACGTATCAATGAAGAGAGGGGGATAAGAAAATGAGATGTGAATATTGTAAGTGTTTTTTAGATGATTTAGACGAAGAAGATATGGTTGGAAATGCTTGTCGGGAGTGTTATGAGAGAGTTGAATTAAAATATAATGAAGAAGATTAATACGTCATTCAGAAAAAGGAGGAATTAAATGAAGAATACAGTAAAGAGAATAAAGAAATATAAAGAATTAAAAGCAGATATAGTAGATATAGATATAAAGATACAAGAATTAGAAGAGGATATGTTAGGAGTATCAGCACAACCAACAGGAGAAAGAACAGGAAAGACATACAAGATAACTTCTAGTGTAGAGATTCAAGCTGAGCAACATAGTAAAGAAAAAGACAATCTATTAAGAATAAGAGCAGCTAAGGAAAGAGAGATAGCAAGAATAGATAATGCTTTAACTGTATTAACAGAAGATGAATATGATGTGGTTAAAACAATTCATATAGAAAATGAAAAGTGGTGGAGATTAGAAGAAAAATACCATAAATCATATAGAGCATTAAAATATACAGAAGAAGATGCTATAAAGAAAATGGAGAAGTATCTAGCGTAGAGAGTTTGAAGAGAATATTACGAATATATGCAGAAAAATTGCAGAATAGTTGCAACATAGAGAGTGAAAAACAAAGTATAATAGTATTATAGAGAATTATACAACAGAGAAAGCACTTGCCCTTGCATGGTAGGTGCTTTTTTAATATTGAAGAGAGGTGATAACATGAGTAAGATAAAGAAAAGACAATATGTATTCTTAAGTAACTGGATAGGACAAGAATTAAAATGTGCTTGTTTATTCCATAATCCTTTATGTGATAATAAGGAATGTGAAGAAATCGAGCTCAAATTAGCACCTTACGAAGATTTAGAAAGTTGTATGAGGAATAAGAGAGAAGAAATAAGAAAGAAAAAGTAACTTTATATTGAACATTATTCTTAATGCATATACAATAAATGTAAGGAGTTGAGGATAATGGGATTATTTAAGAAAAAAGTAGAAGATGGCATATTAAGAACTAACTTAATATTTATTGATGGTATTAGTTCATTTTCAAAAGGTGAAATGGTAACAATGTCATATAATAAAGAAAAAAAAGAAGTTTCAATAAGTAGCACTATAGATAAAAATAGACCAGTAGCAAACTTAAATGTAGACAAGATAAATGTAGCGAAATTTATGAGTGAAACAGAGATAAAAGAAAAAAGTAAAAGTGTTGGTGGAAGAGCAGTAGTAGGAGGAATATTACTTGGACCATTAGGTGCATTAGTAGGTGGAATAAGCGGAGTAGGAGATAAGAAAAAGAAAACTATAACTAATTATATAATAATAAATTATAGTGGTGATAAAGTATTATCATTTGAGATACCACCAATGAACTTAAACTTTAGAAAAGTATTAACAGGTATAAATGAAAATATAATACAAGAAGATATACAATTATAGGCATCCTAATAGGGTGTCTTTTTTAGTGGGTGGAGATATGGCTAGAGAATTTAGTAGAGCATTCTATAAGGGGAAGGCATGGAAAGAAACAAGAGAATATATATACATAAGAGATAAAGGATTATGTCAAGATTGTTTAGATAAAGGAATAGTAAAACCAGGTAAGGAAGTACATCATATAGAATACCTAACACCAGAGAATATTAATAACCTTAGCATAGCATTAGGAGAAGATAACCTAAGGCTACTATGTAAGGAATGTCACCATAGAAGACATAACAAGAATGAATGCATAGATGATGGATTAATGTTTAATGAATATGGAGAGTTGGTGAGAATGTGAAGGATATATTTAGAAATCTAAGTGGAGAAGTTATAGAACCTCAAACTATTAAATTAGAACCAATAGGGTTAAAACCTAGAGAGATATGGTTATTAGAAAGAATCAATGATATAAGCTGCACTATATTAAGATACAAACAATTTGATAAGGACATACCTAGAGAGTGGATAGATGAATTAATATCTATAACTAATGAATTAGATGGAGAATATCCCCCCTTAAATTAAATATTAGATAATTACAATAAGACCGACGGAGAACAATCAAAAAACACACAGGAGTTTTTACAGTACCCCCTACCCTGAATTTAGATGGATTTAAAAGAAGGTGAAAGTGAATGGAGAAAGATAAAAGGATTAAGAAAGAAGAAAATAGACTTAAAAAGATTTATAGGAATATAGAGGACAATAAGAAAGATACTGTTATCGGATTAATTCAAAGACTTGCTTATTTACGAATAACCTTAGAAGATTTTGAAAAGGATCTAGATGAAAATGGATTTACTGAATTATTTCAACAAGGAGAAAAACAAGCTCCATACGAAAGGAAAAGGCCAGTAGCAGATTTATATAATACTATGAATACTTCTTATCAAAAAGGCATAAAGCAACTTACTGATTTACTACCTAAAGAAATAAAGGTAATAGATGAAGATGATGGATTCGAGGATTTTGTGAATAGCAAATGAGTAAAATAGCAAGAAAAATAATATATGAATTAACATTTAATCCGATACTAGAATATTGGGAGTTAATAAAATATAAACCATTATTTCAAAAGGTAGAAAGTCTTAAAAGAGAATTAGGTTCTCTTAAGAAAAATAAATCAGATAATGAGATACTAATAAAATCTAAAGAAAAAGAATTAGAAGAAGCTAATAAAGATTTAAATAAAGTTAAATTACAAGGTGCTATAAATTCTAGTTATAAAGTATATAGGGTTTATAAAGAACTCATTGAAAATATAATAAATAATTCAGATAGTATTTGGGAATATGATTCTAATAAAGCTAATCATGCTATAGAGTTTGTAGAAAATTATTGTAAGCACTCTAAAGGGAAAATGGGTGGTAAGCCTTTTATATTAGAATTATGGCAAAAAGCATTAGTTGCAGCAACATTTGGTATAGTTCATAAAATAACAGGACTTAGAAAATATAAAGAAGTATTGCTAGTAGTTGCTAGAAAAAATGGTAAATCAACTTTAGCAGCAGCAATAGGACTTTATATGCAGTTAGCAGATGGAGAACCTGGAGCAGAAGTATATGCTTGTGCTACTAAGAAGGACCAAGCAAAGATAATATGGTTAGAAAGTAAAAGAATGGTTAAGAAGTCGAAGTCACTATTAAAAAGGGTTAAGCCTTTAGTTAGTGAATTGGTTGCAGAATTTAACGATTCTTTTTTTAGACCTTTAGGAAGAGATTCAGATAGCTTAGATGGTCTTAATGTTCATTGTGCTTTATTAGATGAAATACATGCTTGGACTGATAAGAATTTATATGATGTTATAGTTGATGGTACTACAGCTAGAGAAGAACCTTTAATATTTATAACAACTACAGCAGGAACAGTTAGAGAATGTGTATATGACATTAAATATGATGAAGCTGAAAGAGTAATCAATGGATATGATGATCCTAATGGATATAAAGATGAAACATTACTAGCTATTATTTATGAATTGGACAATAGAGCAGAATGGATAGATGAAGAGTGTCATATTAAAGCTAATCCAGGATTAGGAACAATTAAAAGAGTAGACCAATTAAATAATAAAGTTAATAAAGCTAAAGCTAATCCTTTATTAGTAAAAAATCTATTATGTAAGGATTTCAATATAAGAGAAACTACAGCAGAAGCTTGGTTAACATTTGAACAAATTAATAATACAGATACATTTGACATAATGGAATTAAAACCACGTTATGGAATAGGTGGAGCAGACCTTTCAAGCACAACAGATTTAACTTGTGCAAGTGTAATATTTAAGGTACCTAATGATGAACATATTTACGTTAAGCAAATGTATTTCCTTCCAGAAGATTTATTAGAAAAGAGAGTTCAGGAAGATAAGATACCTTACGACATATGGAGAGATTTAGGGTTATTAAAAACTACACCAGGAAATAAGGTGGATAAAACTCATGTAACAGAATGGTTTTTAGAAATACAGAATGAATATGATATATATATTTATTCTGGCGGTTATGATGCATGGAGTGCTGAATATTGGGTGAAAGAGATGAAAGATACATTTGGTAAGGAAACGTGGGAAGCGGTGCAACAAGGAAAGAAAACCTTAAGCGGTCCTATGAAATCTTTAGGAGCAGATTTAGAAAAGAAAATTATTAATTATAATAATAATCCTATACTTAAGTGGTGCTTAACTAATACTGCAGTAGATATAGATAAAAATGATAATATACAACCTATTAAAACTTCTAATCAAAGAAGAAGAATAGATGGACTTGCTTCTCTATTAGATGCTTATGTTCAACTAGAAAGAGTTTATGAGGGATATATGTCAGTAATATAGGGAAGGAGGTGAAAGAGTGGGATTTTTCAAAAATTTATTTAATAGAAGTGTTTCAAGAACTAGATTTGAAATGATTGAGGATAAAGGCAATGGCTTTTATGCTTGGAATGGTTCTATATATAAAAGTGATGTAGTAAGAGCATGTATAAGACCTAAAGTAAAAGCTATAGGGAAGTTAATACCACAACATATAAGAAATAACTCATTAGAAGGATTTAAAGTTAATCCAGAGCCTTATATACGTTTTCTTTATGAAGAGCCTAATCCTTATATGAGCGGACAAGTATTTAGAGAAAAAATGGCAACACAATTAGCTTTAAATAACAATGCTTTTGCTTTATTGGTTAGAGATGAAAATGGTTATCCTATGGAAATGTATAATATTCCATGTGTAGGAGTTGAAGCTATCTATAATTCGCAGGGAGAATTATTTTTAAAATTTACCAATAGAAATGGTAAGGTAGTAGATTATCCTTATACTGATATTATTCATTTAAGACAAGATATAAATGAAAATGATTTATTTGGAGATAGTCCTAAAGAAGCGTTATTACCTTTAATGGAAATAGTATCTACTACAGACCAAGGGATAGTTAAAGCTATTAAAAATAGTGCAGTAATAAGATGGTTATTAAGATTTAGATCTAATATGCGACCAGAAGATGTAACTCAAAAAACTAATGACTTTGTAAATAACTTCTTAGATGTAAGTAAAAGTGTAGGTGCAGCAGGAGTTGATACTACAACTGAAGCAGAACAAATAAAACCTAATGATTATGTCCCTAATGCAGCACAAATAGATAGAACAATTACTAGAATTTATAACTTCTTTAATACTAATGAAAAAATAGTTCAGAGTAAATATACAGAGGATGAATGGAATGCTTATTATGAATCTGAAATAGAGCCTTTAGCAATGCAATGGAGTAATGAAGATACTAGAAAATTATTCACTAGAAGAGAAAGGGGATTTGGCAATAAAATTATATACTCAGCTAATAACCTTCAATATGCTAGTATGTCTACTAAGTTAGGCTTACAAGCTATGGTAGATAGAGGAGCCTTAACTCCTAATGAATGGAGAGAAGTGTTAAATCTTCCACCTGTTGCAGATGGAGATAAACCTTTAAGAAGACTAGATACAGTAGCAATTGGGAAAGGGGGTGAATAATAAGTGATTTACATTGATGTAAAAGGGGAAGTTGTACCAAGTGGTAATGAATGGATTTATGATTGGTATGGTATTCAAGCAACATCACCTAAGGCTATTACAAGAGCTTTGCAAAGTGCTAATGGCCAACCAGTAACCATTAAAATCAATAGTGGTGGTGGAGATGTATTTGCTGGATGTGAAATCTACAATGAGTTGAAAAATTATAATGGAGAAGTATCAATAGAAATACATGGATTATGTGCAAGTATAGCAAGTGTTATTGCTATGGCAGGCAAATGTAAAATGTCTCCTATAGGAAATATAATGATACATAATGTATCTACTCAAACAAGTGGAGATTATAGAGATATGGAGCATAGTGTAGAAGTTTTAAAGAAAGCTAATAAAACAGTTGCCAATGCTTACATATTGAAAACTGGAATGACAGAAGAAGAAGCATATAATCTTATGGATAAAGAAACATGGCTATCTGCTGATGAAGCTTTAGAATTAGGATTAATAGATGAGATAATGTATTCTAATGAAAAAGTAGATAAGAATTTACTTAATTCATTAAAAAACAATGCTATTACATTTTGTAATAGTGTAGGTAAATTAGATAATAACTTATTAGAAAAATTTAAAAATTATAAACCAAGTCAACCTATTGAAAGTAATGAGGTTGATTTTTTTATGCAAAAAAAGATAAAAGCAAAACTAGAATTAATAAAATTAAAAGGAGGAGTTCAATAATGAACAAAGAACAATATTTAGAATTAAGAAATGGACTTTATACAGAAGCAGAAGCTTTAATAAACGAGGGGAAATTAGCAGAAGGTCAAGCTAAAATGCAAGAAATTACAGACTTGGATAATAAGTTTGAAAATGAATCAAAAGCATTAGCGAACTTAAATGCATTAAAAGATAATGCTAAAATTAGTAATTCAGCACCAGTAAATAAAGACAATAAAATAGGTGAAGTAGATGTAGAAGATTTTTCTAATACTACTGAATACAGAAAAGCATTTATGAATTATGCTACTAAAGGAATTTCTATTCCTGGAGAATTTAAAAATGCAAATGCTAACACTAAGACTACTGATGTAGGAGCGGTTATTCCACAAACTGTATTATCTAAGATAATTGAAAAGATGGAATCTACAGGAATGATACTTCCATTAGTAACAAGAACATCTTATAAGGGTGGAGTTTCTATTCCAACAAGTTCAGTTAAACCAGTTGCAACATGGGTAGCAGAAGGCGTTGGTTCAGATAAGCAAAAGAAAACTACTGGATCTATAACATTCCAATACTATAAACTAAGATGTGCTATTTCTAATAGTTTAGAAGTAGAAACAATGGCTTTAGATGTATTTGAAACTACTTTTATAAACAATGTAGTTGAAGCTATGACTAAAGCTTTAGAACAAGCTATAATTACAGGAACAGGAACAGGACAACCAAAAGGAATATTAAAAGAAGCAGTTGCAGCAGGACAAAATATTGATATTACAAAAGCTGGTAAGTTAGAATATAAAACTTTAATTTCAGCAGAAGCTGCATTACCATTAGCTTACGAAAGTGGAGCAGTTTGGTTTATGACTAAGAAAACTTTCATGGAGTTTGTGGGAATGGTAGATTTACAAGGACAACCTATTGCTAGAGTAAACTATGGAATAAACGGACAAGCTGATAGAACTTTATTAGGAAGAAGGGTAGTATTAAATGATTATATGACTTCTTATGATGGTACAGGTGCAACAGAACATATCTTTGCATTCTTATTCAATCCTTCTGACTATGTATTAAATAGTAACTTAAATATGACAATAAAGAGATATGAAGACAACGAAACTGATGATATGGTTACTAAAGCTTTAATGTTAGTAGATGGTAAGGTAGTTGATGTAAATTCACTAGTTACTTTAACTAAGAAAGCTGCATAAGGTTACGTTTTTACGTAGCCTTTCCTTTTTGGGAGGTGCAATATGTTAGAAAAGGTGAAATTATCACTTAGAATAAAACATTTTAAGTTAGATGATGAAATAAATGATTTAATAGAAGCTTGTAAGATAGATTTATCAATGGCAGGAGTTAGAAAAATAGATGAAACGGACCCTATAATAATAAGGGCAGTTATCATATACTGTAAGGCTAACTTTGGATTAGATAATTCTGATAGTGAAAAGTATCAAAGGTCTTATGACTTATTAAAACAATCCCTTGCATTGTGTGGTGATTATAATGTGGGTTGATGTTGTAGAATTAGGGAATATGACAGAAACTATGGAATATGGAGAACCTATACAAACTATAGAGTGGAGAGAAGTATTCGCAAATAAAAAATCAGTTAGGCAATCAGAATTTTATCAAGCTGCAGTAGTAGGACTTAGACCAGAGTTTATTTTTGAAGTACATTCTATGGAGTTTTCTAATGATGAAAAGGTTAGATATGACAATAAGGAATATTCAATTATAAGAACATATGACAAGGGAGAAGTAACAGAATTAACAGTAACTAGTTTGGTAGGTGAGGTGTAATGGCTAAAAGGCAACCATTTACATTTGAAAGCAACATAGATAAGATAGTACCTAAAATTGAAGAAGTACCAGGAAAAGTATTAAATGTTATAGGGCAAAATCTTGTGAAAGAGATTAGACCTAACGTACCTAAAAAGACAGGAAAGCTTAAGAAAAGTTTGGGGTATTGGGCAAGAAAAAAAGAAAAAGACTTGCAAATAGGGTTTAAAATTTTCTACTCACCTTTTGTATTTAAACATGAGGATCCTATTAAACCAGTAGTAGTTAAAAATGCTCAACTAATACAAGACTTGATAAAAGTTGCATTAAATGAGATAGGAAAGAAGGAGTGATAGGATGAATACTAATGGAGTAGCAGATGAAATATTGAAATTCTTAGATACAAAGCATACTAGAGTATATCGTAATAAAGCACCTCAATCACCTATGTTCCCTTATATAGTTTACAAGGTTGAGAGTGTAGTTAATTCATATCCAAGCGAAGATTTATATATTAATATAGATGTTTATGAGGATGTAAATAAAAGTGTAAGAAATATGGAAGATTTAGCTGATTTAATTGATGATGGATTAAATAATAAAGTAATAAATACTGAAATATTAAACCTTCACTTTGAAAGAGAGCAAAGACAATATGTAAATCCAGAAGAGCTTGTATCTGCACATCTTATTAACTTAAGATATGTTGTACGAGCTTATTTTAAATAAGGAGGTAATAGAATGACGGCAGAAAAGATATTATTAGGCTATGGAGTTGTTTCTATAGGAGGAACGCCTATTGGACTAACTAGAGGTGGAAGTGCTTTTATTGTAGAAAGAGAATATAGAAATATTGAAGCTGATGGAGATAGAGGAATAGTTAAAGGCAGAACTGTAATTGATACAGAAAACGCAAAGTTAACAGTTAACGCATTAGAACTATTTACTGCAGCTGATATGAAAAAATATTATCCAGGTATGTCAATAGAAACAAATAAAATGACAAGTACATTGATAATTACAGAGGGTGATTATAATGATATTAAATGGGTAGGTAAAACTAAAGATGGTAAAGCAGTAACAATTAACATTGAAAACGCTATTAATATGAGCAATTTAGAGTGGAAATTGGAAGATAAGTCTGAGGTAGTTCCAAGCTTAGAGTTTGCAGCAACATATGATGAAGAAGCTAGAGATACTTCACCATGGAATGTGGAATTTGCAGTATAGAGAGATTAATTTCTCTCTATTTTTTTATATTTAGGAGGATATTATGATAATAAAAGAATTTGATCTAGATGATGTTTTCTCAATGTCAGAAATTATAGATAAAATGGGATTGGGAGTTGAAGCAGATACAATTATAAAAAAGACAAATATTGCTAAATTGGAAAATATAAAAGATGCTTCAAAATTAGGCAAAGATGTAGTTGTGAGTTTAGGAATTGAATTAATAAGTAAGTTTGTTAGAAATTTATATAAAGCTAAAAATGAAGTTAAACAATTGATAGGAAATTTATCTGGAATGACACCAGAAGCAGTTTCAAAAATGAATCTAAAACAAATAAAAGAATTTTTTGCTGAATTAGTTGAACATGAAGGGTTTAAAGATTTTTTATTGCAAGCAGGGGAATTAACAGAGAAGAAATAGAAGATCTCCTGCTAAAAAGATATAGCAATATAGAATATGTTTTAAAATTATCATTGAAAAAAAGTATAAAGTTAATTGGTAAAGCTCAAGAAGAGGAAACTAAAGAACATGCTTTTAGAATTTATTTAGCCAGTTATCCGAATATGACAAAAGAAAATTTTAAATCATTTAATGATTTTTGGGAAGAAATTAAACCTAAGAAAATTGAAATAGATAAAAGAAGCGAAGATGAAATAATGAAAGAAATATTAGAAATAGAAAAATCCTTTAAGAAAGGAGATGATTAAGATAGAACTCTTTAAACTATTTGGGACCATACTTATTGAAGACCAGGAAGCAATTCAACAATTAAAAAATGTAGATAAAAAAGGTAAAGAAACAAAAACAAGCTTACAAGATATTGCAGATAAAGGAGTTAAAATTGGAGCAGCAGTGATTGCAGGAACAGGAGCAGCAGTCGGTGGATTAATGGCACTAGCAAATACAACTGCTGATAATACTGATAAATGGGACAAACTTTCTTTACGTACTGGAATTGCAGTAGAAGAGTTGCAAAGATGGGGATATGCTGCAGGTCAATCAGGTGCCGATATTACAGTTCTTGAAACAGGCATGAAGAAATTATCCGATACAATGATAGATGCACAAAATGGCTCTAAAGCAGCTCAAAGTGCTTATGAACAACTTGGAATATCTATGACAGACTTAGCAACTATGACACCAGAACAAGCATTTGAAAGGGTAATGTATTCACTAGCTGATATGGAAGATGGAGCATTAAAGAATAGCATTGGTAATGATCTATTAGGAAAGTCTTTTGTAGAGTTAAAACCACTTATTGCAGCAGGCTCTGATGGTATGGAAGCATTAAAACTTAGAGCAGATGAGCTTGGTATTGTTTTATCTGAAGATGCAGTGAGTGCAGGAGTTGTATTTGGTGATACATTAGCAGATGCTAAAGCAAGTTTAAGTGGAGTCAAAGATAAAATAGTAGCTGAATTATTACCTAGACTTACTGATATGCTTAATTGGTTTTTAGAAAAAATGCCAGCAATTCAAGAAACTGCAGGGAATGTATTACATTTTATAGCAGATACAATTGGTTTTATAACTGATAATTCTAATATATTAATTCCAGTGCTTGGAGGACTACTTGGTGCATTTGTAGCATTAAAGATAATTAGTATTATTAATTCCTTAATGGTTGCCTATACTGCATTTACAACCACTGCAACAGGAGTTCAAATAGGACTAAATGCTGCTATGATGGCGAATCCTATAGGGCTTGTTATTGCAGCTATAGCAGCAATAATAGCAATAGGAATAGCACTATATATGAATTGGGATAAAATAAAAGCAGGTGCGATTGCATTATGGGAAGGTATCAAAACTGTATTTAGTGGTATTTGGAGTGCAATTAGCGAGAAAGTGAGTGCAATTTGGAATACAGTAAGTAGTATTTTTGGAAAGGTATTTGATGTAATATCTTCACCTTTTGTAAAAGCAAAAGATTTTATAGGTGGCGTAATAGATAAAATTAAAGGTTTTTTAAGCTTTAAATGGGAATTTCCAAAATTAAAAATGCCACATTTTAGTGTTAGTGGTTCCATTAATCCTTTAAAATGGTTAAGCGAAGGTGTTCCAAGGATAAATGTCGAGTGGTATGCAAAAGGTGGAATATTCGATAAACCTACTTTATTTAATACACCTTATGGATTAAAAGGAGTTGGGGAAGCTGGGCCAGAAGCAGTAATACCTATAAACAGTATGTATGACAATATAAAATCAATTGTAGCGAATGAAAATAAAAACAATGGTGGATTTGTATTAAATATAGAACATTTTGAAAATACTAGAGAACAGGATATTGAAGAACTTATGGAAGAAATAGCTTTTTTTATGAAAAGAAAGGGGCTAGCTTAGGAGGTGTAGTATGAATTTAATTTTTGATGGTAAAAGTTCTAAAGATTTTAATTTAGTAATAACTAAAGTTAAAAGGCATGATACACCAGAAAGAAATATAGAAACTATCAATGTACCAGGTAGAGATACTTTATATATAGATAATGGAAGTTATGGAGCACGCAAGATAGAAGTAGAAGGATACATAAAAAATGATGTTGCTACTTATTCAAGATTAATTGATAGTTGGTTATATAGAAAGTTCAAAATAGGAAAATTATTCTTTGATGATGAACCTGATGTTTATTATGAAGGAATGTGTATTAATAAAATAAGTTTTTCAGAAACATTTAAGTATTTTAATGAGTGCAAAATAATATTTGAATGTAAGCCTTATAAAAAATTATTTGATGGTGATAATACTATAAACATTACTATTAATGATAGTAAATTATTTAATCCAACAAATTTTGAAAGTGATCCCGTATTAAAAATTTATGGTACAGGCAATATAGATTTATCTATAAACAACAAAGTTATACATCTAACTAATATAGAAGATTATATAGTAATTGATAGTGAATTAATAGACTGCTATAAAGAGACTCAACTATTAAATAATAAAATGAATGGTGAGTTCCCTAAATTAGCACAAGGAATAAATACAATAAGTTGGATAGGTATAGTAACAAAGATAGAAGTAACACCTAAATGGAGGTGGTTATAATAATAACTTTATACGATAGTAAAGAAACTAATTTTAATAATAATGGACTTGTAGTCTTAAGTGATTGCAAGTCCTTTTATACTACTGAAAAACTAAATGGAGAATATGAAGTAGAATGTGAATATCCCTTAGACAGTCAAGGCAAATGGAAATATATATTAGAAGATGAGATAGTAAAAAATAGTGAAGGGCAGCTTTTTAGAATCTATAATAAGAAAAAAACTTTATCAGGTATAAAGGCTAATGCTAGACATATATTCTATGATTTATTAGATAACTTTCTTGAAGATGTAAGACCAACCAACATTAGTGGTTATGGAGCTTTAGATTGGATATTAAAAAATACTCAATATTCACATCCTTTTATATCTAATGGTGATGTAGGTGGGAATGAAACTAGATATTTTATAAGAAAAAATCCTGTTGAAGCTATTTTAGGAAATGAAGGTATTGTTAATATTTGGGGGGGGGAATTAGTAAGAGATAATTTCACTATTAAGTTATTAAATGCAAGAGGGCTTGATAGAGGGGTTTTAGTATCTTATGGAAAGAACATACAAGGGATAGAGGAAACACTTGATATAGACAGTATATGCACTCGGTTAATGCCTAAAGGTAAGGATGGATTGCTTTTAACTGAAAAATATATAGATAGTCCATATATTAATAATTTTTCACATCCCAAAATAAAAATGGTTGAATTTAGCGATATAGAAGATGAAGAGACATTAAGAAGAGTAGCAATTGAATATATGACATCTAATAAAATTGATATTCCAGCAGCTAACTATAAAGTGGATTTTATAGAATTATCTAAAACAGTAGAATATGAAAATTATGCTATCTTAGAAAGAGTTTACTTAGGAGATATAGTTACTATAAGACATAGTAAATTAAATATGGACCTAAAAGCTAAAATCATAAGTATAAAGAAAAATGACTTAACTAATAGAATTGAAAAAATAGAATTAGGAAGTTTCAAGGCTAATTTAGCAACTGCAATTAATAATTCAATTAAAGAAGTCAAAAAAGAAATTGAATTAAATACTACTTTTTTAGAAGAAGCTATAAACAATTCAACTAACTTAATTAATAATGCTTTAGGTGGATATGTAGTTAAAAGAAATGGTGAAATTTTAATTATGGATACAGAAGATATTATGACTGCTACTAAAGTATGGAGATGGAATCAAGGAGGTTTAGGATATTCAAAAACAGGATATAATGGACCTTACGAAACTGCTATTACACAAGATGGAAGTATAGTTGCAAGTTTTATAACAACAGGATTATTAAATGCGAATATAATTAAAACAGGACTTTTACAAAGTTTAAATGGTAATACTACTATAAATATGGAAACAGGTCTTTTCACTAATGTTGTTAATGGATATGGTGTAGAAGTGGACCAAGGAGGGCTTACATTTACCATTGAGGGGGAAATAGTAGGAGGAATAAAAAGTTCTAGATTGTCAGAGAACACGGAAATAAATGGAATTAATATTGTGAATACCAGGGATGGAGATTTCGTAGATATAGGATATACAAATAGTGTAGATTTTAGTGGAGCGACTTTAATATATCCGAGTATAAGAATAACTAAAATATTGCATGAACTTATGAATAATTTTAAAGGGGTGCAAATATTTGAAGACACTTTAATTGCAGGCAGAACTTTATGTTTTAGATCGGATGTTAACAAAGTTAATTCGAGTGATCTTTATGAAAGTACGACTGGGAGCTTATGTGTATTTGGTGATAATGGAATTGTATTAGGATATAAAAATGGAGAAGAAAAAGTAAATGTAATAGAGACATCTGAAACGCCTAATTCTTATGGAACGCAAGTTTTTATAAACAAACAAATGAGTATGTTAGGGAATAATATTACGAGCGTTAATGAAATATATAAAAATGCTAATAGTATAAGATATTTACACGAAGGTTGGGTAGGTTCTATAGAAAAACAAGCTAAAAGAGTTAGTAATCTAAATATTTTTTATGATAGTGGTTGGTATGCTTTTGGAGAAGGTACAAACGGCTCTCCTGTAAGTTATGGTATTTGTCTGCATTTTAAGTGGAGTCAAAGTGATTTTGCACAATTAGTAATAGGAACTGATAATAAATTATACTCTCGTTGGTGGGTTAATGATGCTTGGACTGCCTGGGTACAAAGATAGGAGGTATTATGCAGAAAATATTTGTAAATAAAGAAACTAATTTAGTAGAGCAAATATTAAAAGAAGAAGAAATAAGTGAAGATTATTTCACTAATTGTTATATGGTAGAAGATAAGGAAGAAAAGATAAATGCTTATAACTTAAAATATAATAAAAAAACACAAGAATTTGAAGAAGTAGAAGGAATACCAGCAAAGGATGAAGTTATAGTCATCAAACAACCTACTTCAGAAGAAATACAAGAAATTAAAAAAGAGAATGAAGATCTAAAAGCTAGAATGGAAAAGCTTGAAGAATTATTAAATGTGAGGTGATTAGATGGCTAGTAAAATAAGTATAAACTTAGATACTTCTAAAGAAAATTACATTCTCGCTAAGTGTAAACAGAATGATGATTTAACATTAGAGGCATTTATCTATGAAAATGGATTAGCTTTAGATTTAACTAATAAAGAAGTAACTATTAATTGTACTAAAGCAAATAATACTTATATAATGCAGAATACAGAGATAACTAAGGTAAACAACAAAATAAATGCTGAATTAAAAAGAGATTTCACCAGGATCCCTGGTGCATCAAAAATAGAAATAGTTTTAGTTGAAGGGGGTAAACAAAATACCACCTTTTCTTTTTATTTAGAAGTAGGCAGAAGTGTTATTGATGGAGTTGTAGAGAGTGATGATTCTATAACTGCATTAGAAAAACTTCAAGATGCAGCTATTGAAATTGGACGAATTAATGAAGAAACACAAACATTATTAAATAATGCAGGTGCAGCAAGTAAAGAAGATGTTAATAAAATTAATGCGTCATTGGAACAGAAAGCGTCAGATATAGATTTTCAATCGTACAAACAATTAACGGACACTATAGTGAATGGTGATATACAGGCAATGTTAAATAGTCAAGTGGTTGCTACTGATATAGCAAATAAATTATTAGCAAAAGAAGTGGAATATGCACCTAGATTAACGGAAACAGAAGCACAACTCACTGCGATAAAAAACAATCGTTGGAATTACAAAAAAATTATTTCCATCAGTGGTACAGGACAAGATGAGATAGACTATGTGGTAAAGTTAAATGTTCATAGAGGACAGCAAGTCGGTGATATAACAGGTAGAGATATTTATTTATATGACAATTGTAAAACTGATTTTTCTGACGTTAGATTTTCAAGTCTTGATGGTATTATATTTGATCACTATAGGGTAACGCATGGAAATTTTGAAGTAATACAAGATTCAACAAGAATAGGGAGTAGAACCATACAATATAAGGGTAAAATATATGGACTTCCACCATGGGAAGCATACGCAACAGAGAAAACATATGTATCAGAAGATAACGGAAGTTCGTGGACAATATTTTCAAATAATCGTTCACTTATAGCGATAGATTCCAGAGGGTATTTTTATGCTAGTAGTGGAGGCATACATATTTGGAGGAGTATAGATAATGGGAAGACATGGATAGAAGTTTTAACATTACCTTCTGGTACTAGTGCTAGGATACAACTCGATGGATGGGCAGAGGATGGAACAGGGATACTTTATGCAGGACAATATCAAAACCCAGAAGGTGCAGTTATTTACAAAAGCGTTAATGGTGGTGAAAATTGGACTATCGCATGGCAAGATAATACCCTACAACACGTACATGGTGTTTATGTTGATCCAACAACAGACTATATTTATGCAGGTATAGATGATGCAACAACTTCTGACATAAGGATGCTTCGTTCAACTAATCATGGGATTACTTGGGAGCCTATTGTTACAGGTCATCTTGGGGCATTTTCAGTTATGGCTGTTACCCCTTATGGAAGATTTTTTGCAGGTGGTGCAATGGCACCATGTATAGGTTATACAGTGTACAAAACAACTGATGATATAAATTTTGTTCCTGTTATACGTTCTAGCAATAGCCTACAAGGTTTACGCATTCTTGGGAAACATATATATGGTTTTGGTACGTCATACGGAAATAGTCCATGTGCAGAAATATATCAAATGAACCTTGATGGAACAGATGCGAAAATAATAAATGTAAGTGATTACGAAACAGATAAAGATTTCAAAGGGTGGCAAGAGATAGGAGAAGCAGGTACACCATGGTCTGCAACGGAACGTCAACTAATACTTGGCTATCGTGATGGTACTGTTTCTTATAAAGGCTCAAGAGTATTTGATGGTGGAAATCACTATCAAGCGATATTTCATATAAAAATACCACATCTACCTGCTAATGGTATGGATATATGTGTAATGTGTGGCAATCCATCTGCTGTGGATGTTAGTACACTTAATACTTATGGATACATGTCTATGCCTAACATATTAGTTGATTATAGGTTTGACGAAGGGACAGGAACAAATGTTATAAACCATGCGACAAATGGACAAAATGCCAATGGAACAATAACTCATTTTAGTGATATGGGCGGATGGAATGATTATGCTATAAGAAATTGTGGTAGAGCATACCCTCCAATATTGAAAGGAAAGTCTTATAAATTTAACAATGGAGATTATGTGCAAATAAACACTTCTACGCTTCACGACAAACTTATTAAAAACTTTTCTGTTGTTATGTGGATAAAATCAGATATCTTAAATATAACAGATACATTATTAAGAAAAGGAACAACGGGAGAAGGTGGTTTTAGATTCCAGTTAGGTGGTTTAAACGGTAATTTAAGAGTTAGAATTGACGTTGGTTCTGAACAATATGTTGTGGCAAATTCGCCTTATGGTTCAGCAGTAGGTCACGAGTGTATGGTTGGCATTGTTGTGGATAATGCTTCTCCTCCAAATATTAAATTTATTTGTAATGGTGTTATTAGTGAACCGAAAGCCCTACAAGTAGAAATACCATACAATGTCGGAAGTGTAAGAATAGGAACGTCTACGGAAGGAAGCGAAGCTTTCACAGGAGATATTGGTGGAGTGCAAATTTATGGATATCAGCTTACAGATTTACAAATTCGTAAACTTTACGAAAATAGACCGATAGCAGATGTGGAACCTGCTGTAGTTAAAACATTGGTATAACATTACAATCGATAACTATTACGCACTAACTAAAAGAAAATTAAATACGAATAATAAATTTAAGAGCTTACTAAATGTGAGCTCTTTTCGTTTAAGGAGGGGAAATGGAAACTGTAAGTATTGCTTTAATATGTACTATTGGAGGAGCTATTATAAGCTTTTTTACATTTCAAAGGAATAAGACAAATGATATAAGATGTGATACAAGAGAAGATGCTCAAACAAAAGCTAAATTAGATTATATCGCAAGTGCAGTAGATGAAATAAGACTAGATAATAAAGCTAGAGATAGAGAAATGACAGAAATTAATTCTAGACTTATAAGAGTAGAGGAAAGTTGTAAATCAGCTCATAAAAGAATAGATGGAATAGAAGGAGAGAGGTAAAAATGGAATTTGTAAAATTTATAATTGAAAATGCTTTAATATTAGTACCTGCATTATATGTAATAGGTCTAATTATAAAGGGAACTGAAAAAATAGGAGATAAATATATTCCAGTAATATTATTAGTATTTGGGGTTGTAGGAGCAGTAGCTTTATTAGGATTCAATATTAATGCAGTAATACAAGGTATTTTAGTAACTGGTGCTGCAGTTTATGCTAACCAATTAATAAAACAAATAAATAAGGGGGAATAAATATGACAAAAGTCTTTGGAATAGATGTAAGCTTTTGGCAAGGGAATTTTAATTTCTTACAAGCAGCAAGAGAAGGAGTTAAATTTGCAATTCTTAGAGGTGCTTATAATCTAAGTAAAGACACTAGGTTTGAAGAGTACTATAGCAATGCCAGAGCAAGTGGCTTAAATGTAGGAGTATATCATTATACAATGGCTACAACTCCACAAGAAGCTATTCAAGAAGCTAAGTTTTTATTAGAGAATGTACTAGCTGGAAAGAAATTTGAACTTCCTATATACTTTGATATTGAGGACCAAGTACACAAGAATTTATCAAGAACTCAAGTATCAGCTATTACTAGAGCATATTTAGAATACTTAGAAGATAGAGGATATTGGGTAGGGGTTTATTCTAGCAAATCATTTATAGATACTTACTTAGAAGAGGATATCAAGCAAGAATATGCTATGTGGGTAGCACAATGGAATACAGAATGCACTTATAAAGGGCAATATGGAATGTGGCAATTTGGAGGGGAAACTAACTATATAAGAAGTACATTAATAAATGGACAAACTGTAGATCAGAATTATATGTTAGTAGATTATCCAAGCCTTATAAAAAACAGAGGTAAGAATGGATATGGTCCAGGAACAGTTAATGTAAAACCACAGGAGCCTGTAACAAAAAACTATACAGTAGTAAGTGGTGATAATTTATCTAGTATAGCAAGTAGATTTAATATTACAGTAGCAGAGATATGCAGGATAAATAATATTAGTAATCCTAATTTAATCTATCCAGGGCAAGTTTTAAAGCTTACAGGAGCAGTAGAAAACAATGCAATTAATTATACTGTTAAAGCAGGAGATAACCTTTCAAATATAGCTGTTAAATATAACACTACATGGCAATCTATAGCTGCATTGAATGGACTAACCAATCCAAATCTAATATATCCAGGACAAAATTTAAGAATAAGATAATTTTAAGGCTAGTAAGTAGAAATACTTATTAGCCTTTTTTATTTCTTTATAAATAAATTAAATATATATTGACTATTCGATACGGTTGATATATACTATTCGTAACGAATAAGAGGAGGATGAATTTATGAAAGAATCAAGAGTGTTGAAAATAATGTTTAATAAAAGTGGTGGAACAGCAAGTAAGAATTCTTATGCACCAAAATTAAGCATTCCAAAAAGTTGGCTAGATGAAATGAATATAGATTTAGATGATAGAGAGGTGAAATTATCGTTTGATGGTGAAAAGATAGTTATTGAAAAATTAAAATAATATATCAATAAAATAAAAGGCAGTAACCGAAGCTACCACCATATCTCGCAAATATAGCATAGCATAGGTTACTCCTTAATTTCAAGGAGGACTTAAAATGTTAAAAGAAAATGAAATAATAGAATTGTTAAAGAAAGCTTTAGGAAAGTATATATTACACTTAAACAATAGCAGTTTATATTATATTGAATATGAAGCTGAGATAAAATCATACTTAAATGTATTAAATAGAGAAGATCTACAAGTAAAATACTTAGATATAAATAAAGCTAGAGAACTTTTAAATAGAATATAAATAATAAGAGCACTTAGAATAATCTAGGTGCTCTTATTATTTAAAAATATCATCTACAGTTTTTATAATACAAATTAAAGCAATAGCAGATAAATACAATAAATATATTAATATAAAAAATGCTATTAAAATTATATTGGTCATATGATCACCTCAAATACTCTCTTAAGAGCCTTTCTAATAAATCATTTAAATTTATATTTTCTTGTATAGCTTTAATTTTAGCTTTTTTTAGCAACTCTTCATCTATATTAGTTGTATATTTTTTCTTCAAGTTAATCACCTCATAATTTAAGTATTTCCTAAAATTATATTTATATACGTGCATATATGGAAGGTTATTCCACGTATATACGTACAGGAGAATAAGCAAACTATACGTAAATAAGTTAATACGTATAGTCAGTTGCCGATAAAGACTTTAAAACTCGTCAGGTATGGTGGAGCCAATGCAGAAAATCTACTTGTAGATGTAAAAATACATATACATTAAGTCCAATGCTAAAAGGACTTTAAATATTATAGTGGTGGATGATTTAGAGAGACTTCCTTTATATGACTTGGGTAAATCGAAGTTGGTAACAATATAAAGGCTATTTTGCGAGAACTCAGTATACAAAGCAATATAGGAAAGTTCGGTTAATAGCTGGACCTTCTATAAGCTCAAATCTAGTTCCAAAGCAATATGGACCAATTTAAAGGAATTATACATAATATATAGAATAATATAAGAGAGGTGAGAGAATGATAAAAGTAGGTATTAGTTTTAAAGAAACTGGTGATGATGTTGAAGTATTAGAATACTTAAGAGAAAAAGCAAAGATAATAGGTACATCTGCTTATATAAAACAACTTATATATGAAAAGATGTTAGAGGATAGAAAGAGGGAAAAATAATTTTCCTTCTTTTTTATTTTGTGGAACCTTTTCTATCTTAAGACATATAAATAAAGTATAAGAAAGAGAAAGGAAGAATTAGAGGGATGATTTTAGGCGTAGATTTAGGCAATTATTACACTAAAAGTAGTAAAAGGGTAAGTTTTCTATCTAAAGTATCAAGAATACCAAGTATAGAAAGTAAAGACTTTATAGTAACAGATAATAGTAAGATTTACTTAGGAGAAGGAGAATTTGATACAGAGTACAGAAAAGCCTATAGGAGTAATTTGATTTATCTACTTCAAGGAGCAATAGAAAGAAGCACTACTGATAAAAATAATAAAATAGTTGTAGGATTACCACTAAGTCAATATAAAGAAGATAAGGATTATCTTATTAATAGAATTATGCAAAGTAAATTAGTTTTAGATGTAGAAGTAGTTCCAGAAGGAGTTATGACAGTACCAGCCAACTATGAAGGGATAATAATAGACATAGGAGGAAGGACCACTGATATATGCTTATTAGAGTTAGAAGGAATTAAGAGAAGAATTAAAAGGCCAACAAGCTTACCTAATGGAGTTATGAATCTGGAAAGTGATTTTATTAATCACCTAAACTCAACGTATGGACTTGACTTAAAACAAGATGATGCACAAAGGATAATACGGAATGGACTTTTTATATATGGAGAAAGAAAAGCAGTTAGCATGGATATATTTAAAGAATTTGTAGAAAGCATAGTAAGAAAAGTACAAGTAGACTATTCGATAAAGACTAATAATGTAGTGTTAATTGGTGGTGGAGCAGAAAAGCTATATACTGCATTTAAAAACAGAATACCTCATGCATACTTAGTAAGAGATCCATTTATGGCAAATGCAATTGCATATGAACGATATGGAAAGGAAGTGTTTTAATGAAGAAGATAGGTATAAGTTTTAAAGATACTGAAGCAGATCTATATGAATTTCTAAAAAAACAATTATCACCAAGTATTTATATAAAGGAACTGATTAAAGAGAAGATGAAAAAAGAAAGTGATAGCTACAAAAAAGATAGTGGCATAAAGAATAATTTTGATTTTTAAGGAGGATTTTATGGAGATTTATAAATTTTATCATTTTTTAAGTGCAAAAGTGGACCTTGAAAATGGATTTAAAAAAATCAAAAATGGAGAAGTATTGGATAAAATTGATGAAGAAGCTTTAAGAGATATTTTAAATATGGTTATTGGATTTATAGCAGAAGAGAGTGATTTAAATAAGACTTTTATTGAATATCAATAAAAAATAAGCCTAAATCTAGATGAGTAGACTTAGGCTAAGGAACTACTACGCTAACTGCGTTACGCTAGTAGTATATGTTAGGTCATATAATAAGTTGACTAATATATCTAAATCTTAATAATTAATTCATAAATGTATATAATCCATAAACTACTGCGTAGCAAACTATATAACCTAAAACAAATGCTGACATAGTAGACCACCTCCGATAATTTTATATTAATAGTATTAACCATTATTAAAATTATTATTCAAGGAGGAAGAAAATAATTATGGAAATATCAATAATTTTAGACAATAAATTAGTAAGAAACTATGATTTTTGCAGAAAAGAAAGACAAAGTTTAGATAGCTGGATAGGCAATTTAGAGAAGAAGGATTTAAAGTTATATAAAGTTTTAGTTTTTACAGTTGCAGGACTTAATTATGCAAGTGCAGTTTTGGCAGATACAACTGCTGCAGTAGGAAAAATAGATAGTGCAGGCAGTATGATTTTAGGAGTCTCACAATCTATAGGTTATTGGTTATGTCTTGTTGGGTGTATAGTAGAAATCTTAAAAAGCGTTATGAACGGAACTTCTAAGGATGCTGCAAAAATAATGATTAAATATATATTGTACTTTGCAGCCTTGTATTTAATGCCTTTTGCCTTTGATATGATTAGAGATATATTTGCATAAGGGGGTATTGATATGAAAGAAACAATTGTAAGTGCTATAGTAGAAGGATTAAAAACTGCAATTTTAAATTTTATTAAATGGATAGTATTAGGAATAATTAACGGAAGTTACTGGATATGTCTTATAGCTTGTCTTATAGCTATTGCAATGTATATAGCTGGGCAAAAGAAAGCTGGTAAGTATGTTAGTATAAGTTTTGTTATTTACTGTATACTTCAAGCCATAAAAGGGTTATTGATATGAAGATACAAAGCATAACATTTTCAGATTACTTTAAGTTAGTAAGACCTAAATATATTTATTTACAAATAACACCTCATAAGAGTATAAGGAACTACAATTCAAGTAACATTGCTAAGGCTATTGCACATACTTATAGAGCAATAAACAGAAGAATATATAAGGCACAAAAGAAGTTATTTTTTGAAACAAGTTACAAGATAAGCTATGTTATAGATATAAAAGATAATAATGCTAAATTCTATTTCATTATTCCAGACTGTTTTCAAAACATTATAGTTGAAAAGTGTAAAGAAATATGGAATAAGGCTACTTTAGAGATAGTAGATAAAATAGAAGAAATGGAAGAGGGTACAGATTTGTATTCTCTTTCTTATAAAAAAGAAGATGCTTTATCTTTAGCAGTAGATAAGAAATCAAATGAGCCTCTTAATAGTATTTTATCAGTAATGGATATAATGAAAGATGATGATAGAGTTAGAATAATATACAACTTCTTACCAATTTCTCAGTTTGGGTGGCTAGATAGATATACTGCAACAATAGAAAAGATTAAGGATCATAAGAGTATTGAAAAGAAACAAATGACTTTCGATTATATAATGAGAAGTACTTTATTAAATATTTTTAGCTTATTTGATGGAATGGTACAAGTTATAAATGATTTTACAGGTGGTGGTCCTGAAGGTAATAAAAAAAGTCTTTATAGTGCTATCCTTGGAATACTGGAGCAACAACAAAAATTATCACCAGCAACTAATAAGAAGAAAGAGGCAACTGTTTTAAATAGTCAAATAGCATTATTAAGCAAAAGTGAAGATAGCACTAGAAGAGAGAATAACGCTTTAAGTGTATGTCAAGCATATAGAACATTAGACGAGGATAACGAACTTATTTACAAGAAGGAAAAGCATAAAATTAATGTAGAAAGGTATGATTACAGAATAAATTCAAATACATTTTCAACAGATGAATGCAGTAATTTCATACAAATACCAGGAAGGCTATTATTGGCTCAGCACAAAATTAACCATATTAATGTAGAAGAAAATAATATTCCTATAGAATTAACAACTGGTACTAAGAGGTTAGGCACTGCGAAATTTAAAGGCAATAAAATACCATCATTTTTAGAGAATGAGTATAATAATGGGAACTTACCACTAGTGCTAATAGGCTCCCAGGGTGGAGGGAAAACTACTTATATAGGAAACTATGCTAAGGACTGCACAGAGGCAAAAGAGGGTTTAATTGTAATAGATTTTATAAAGAATTGTGAGTTATCAGAAACAATTAAAAAGTATGTTAATAAAGATAGGCTTATAGAATTAGATTTATCCTCAAAAGAAGGAATACAAGGGTTAGGCTACAATGAAATAGAAATAAAGAAAGACTTAGATATATTCACTAAACAAAAGTTAGCAAGTTTACAAAGTCAACAAATAATGAGCTTTATAGATAGTGTTAGTATAGGTGATCCATTAAGCAGCAGAATGAGAAGATTTTTAAATGCAGCAGCAAATGTAGTTTTTATTCAAGGGTATAATAGTGTTAAAAATGTAGTTGAATGTTTAGAAAATCATAAGAAGAGGGACTTTTATATAAGTGGTTTATCTTTAGAACTTAAAGCTGGTTTAGAAGATGAAATAAATACCTTAAGAGAACTAGACGAGTGGAGCAAAGGGAATAAGAAAGATGGAACTGAACCTGAAGTAATTGGAACTGTTGGCAGCAAAATAGAGCATATCCTGGACCGTATAGGAATGTTAAGAGAAGATTTTAAATTAAAATATATGTATAATGAACCTTTAAAAGATAATATTAATTTAGTTAATTGTATGGACCAAGGGAAAGTAGTTTTAATAAAAATGCGTGAAGGCGATTTCCCTGCTAAAGTTCAAAAGAACTTATTAGTTACCTACTTTATAACTAAAATTTGGTTAGCAAGTCAATTGAGGGGTATGCTAAACGATAAGCCTTTAAGGTGTAATGTCATTATAGACGAAGTATTCCAGGCACCTACAAGTATGGATATATTAGAATATATAATGCCTCAATCAAGAAAATTTGCTTGTAAATTCATATTTAGTACTCAATATATAAATCAGTTAGATAGAATATTTGATACCTTAGAGGCATCAGGTGCAAGTTTTATGATGTTAACTGGTAGCACCGAGGACGATTTTAACCACTTTAAAAGTAAACTTGATAATTTTGAGTATGAAGACTTAAAAGACATGGAGCAGTATAGCAGTATGAATTTAATTAAATATAGCAAGGGTTACAGTAGCTTTATAACTAAGTTACCTAAACCAATTTAATAGAGTAGGAACTAATCCTACTCTATTTCTTCTTAATATTATATTTTTCAACCACTTCTATTAACTCTAATAATAACTCTTTAGTATCTTTATTTAAAAGATTTAAATTGTGTTTTTCTTTAGTTCTACCAGCTAAATAATCTAAGCTGCAATTGTATATGTCAGCTAATTTAACTAGTGTAGAGAAAGGAGGCTCTATAGCTCCGGTTTCATATCCACTAATAGTTTGTCTACTGACATTTAATATTATAGCTAGATCGCTCTGATTTAATCCTTTATCTTCTCTTAATTCTTTTAATATATCACATAGCATATAAAGCACCTCAATTGTATTTTACAAAGTAGATTATCGAATTTTTCACCAAGTAAATTAACAATTGCAATTAATATTAAATATGCTATTTTAAATTGCTCTTTGAATATAAGTCATAAAAATAATTAAATACTTCAGTGTTATCTAGCTTTAATTCTTTAGATAAATTGAAAATAAATTCAATGTTAACATTATTGAATTTACCATTTTCTATTCTAGAATAATAACTTTGAGTAACACCTAACTTTTCAGCTAGGGACTTTTGGCTAATACCTAACTTTTTTCTTCTGCATTTCAACATTACTTGACCACCTAATACAATTATATACAAATTTAGCTATAGAAACCACAACAAAATTTATAATAATGTAAAGTGTGTCGAAATATTCATGGTATGAATATTTTTATGTGATAAAATGTATTTAAAATACAAAATATAAATTGAATGACGAACATATGTTTGTTATAATTAAGGATATAGTGTGAAATGTTTGGTATAACTAAGGGAGTAATTATGTGGGTAAAGGGGTAGATTATAATATGGTTGAATCTAAAAAGAAAAAAAGAGTTATATTAAAAATAAAGAAGATAGTGAAGCAGAGGAATAACGAGTAAACAAATTACTCGTTATTATTATTTTCAAAGAAGTTAATAGGTAAATCAAAAGCTTCACAGATTTTTTTTTGATTAACTTTACTAATAGGGTGTTTATAGTTTTCATATCTCATTACTGATGTATAACCTATTCCGACAAATTTACTAAACTTATATTTATTTAATCCATGCATCATTCTTAACTTATAAAGTTTTTCTTGAATACTATTTTCGGGTAAATCTTTATATTGTTCACTTAACGAATTTTTATAATCAGAAAATACTTCCTTAAAGGTTGCAGTTTTGTTCACCTTGAACATGCAAAGCTTATGACTACTTACTATCCATTGAAGAAACTAAGAAAAATTAAAGGACTTGAAAATGCAAAATATGTTGATCCTTATGCAGGAAGTAAGGGTAATTCCATAAGGTATTTATCAGTAGCTCCAAGAACTAATGATTTAAAGGTAAAGGGAGTAGATAATTTATTTTGTGCAGGAGAGAAATCAGGATTATTTGTTGGGCACACAGAGGCTATTGTTACTGGATCACTAGCTGGTCATAATGCTGTAAGATTAGCTATGGGAATACCATTGTTAATATTACCTTCATCAATAGCAATTGGAGATATAATTTCATATGCAAATGAAAAAGCAGAAAGTAGAGAAGGTAGAAAGAATAGATATACATTTGCAGGTGCAGAATATTTCAAGAGAATGAAGGAGTTAGGCTTATATATTCTAGATAAAAAAGAAATAAAGGAGAGAATTAGCAAAGTTAATTTAGATAATGTATTTAATCAAAAGTTAATATAAACTGTTAAAAGCACTTAGGGTAAACTAGGTGCTTTTAACATAGTTAACATATAATAACACTTAAATAAAATACTCGTAAATAAGTATTGATATATAAATCTGAAGTGGAGAATTTATGAAAAAAATGTTAGAATATAAGTACAATCATTAACAAAGGAGGATTTACAATGGACATAGATTTAATGATACTATTTAATGGCTTCATAAGAAATTATGTCAATTTAGGATTAAGTATAGGCAACAAGAGTAAAGATATAATAAATCAAGAAAATAGATATTTCATTACACTGGGTAAATTACTAGGATATTTTGTGTATAGTAAAAAAAGTGATGACGGAAATATTGAAATAGATTGGAAAGAATATGAATTTAATACCATTAGTTCTTCATCAACAAAATTAAATATAATAAGAGAAGTAGATTTGAGTAAGGACTTATCAGTAATACATAATTTAATTAATAAGGTTAATATAAAACCAAGTATTGGATATATTCTTATATTGGAAGTATCATCTTTTAATAGAATGGATTTTTTAAATAATATTATTATGACATCATTAAAAGAAATTAAATATGAAATATTAATTATATATAATGTAAGAGATGTAATAAAAAATATTTATCACTATAATGCATATTTATTTAAGAATAGTGAAATTATTAAGAATAAGATAGGAATTTCATCAGCTGATGAAGATGGAAATTTAAAAGCTATTTTTAAAGTATAACAATGTAAAGGTGATATTAATGGATATAAAAAAAAGTAGAATTTACGAGCTTTGGAATGTTGATAATAGTAAAGTAATTAGATATAAGCAAATTATAAAAAATAACACTTTAAATGAATCAATGGAATTTGAAAGTGATACACTAAATGAGCTTATAAAAGAAGTAAGAGTTCAACTTAGCAAATGGAATGAAATATCCTAAGGAGATTGATATGAGTTTAGAAGTAGTTAATAACTTGAATTTTAAAAATATTATAACAGTTAGATTTAATAATATTATTGAGGGCTTTGATAATTATAAATATATAGAGTTATCACCAGTTAATATTGAAGGTGAAAATGAAGAAAATTTTATTAAGGCTTTTGAAGAATTTTACGATATAAATGAAGGTAGTTTAATAATTGATTTTTATAAAAATAAGATGGATTATAAAAGTATTAATTTTATAAAAAACAACTTAAGCATTGAAGATAATATATTATTTGATAAAATTATTAATGAAATAAGTGATAATAATATTTATTATAAAATTAATAACAAAAACTATATCAGGTTACTTACAAGATTATGTACTAGAGAATTATTCTTTATTACATTTTATTTTTATAAGTATCCAGTTACTATATGGGGAAACTATAATTTAAAATTCCCTTTATTTTATGAAGATAATAAATACATTAATGAATATATTAAAATTGCCCAAACAAATAAGTTATATTAATAATAACATAAACATAACGATAATAACATAAATATAGTTATTATTGTTAGTGGGTGGATTTATGTATAAGATAAAAGGCATTTTTAATAAGATAAATAAAGAAAATACTAGTGATGAAAAAGAAAATAATGAAAATTTAATTTGTTTTGTTTGTAATAATATAATAAATTATGGACATGTATATATTACTGATGAAGAGTTAAATGTTTATTGCTCTGAAAAATGTTATTTAAAACAATTAAATTCAAAATATTATTAAAAATGGTACATATTTCTATGTACCATTTTTATATTGTAATTTTAGATTCATCTTTATCTAAGCTATTAAATAAATATATAGTTGATAATCTTAATTTTCCATTTTCTAAAATCCTTAAAAACCATTGTATATTAGAATTAACTGATGATGAGATAATATAGTTTTCTTTATTATCAATAGTTTTTAATCTAGGATAAATAGTAGTAGAATAATTATAATTTTCTAAAGTAACTATTATGCTATATTCATAGTTAGTACATAGATTATTTAAATTTTGTAAATTTATTATTAAAGAATTATCTTGTATTTTAGAAACACACTTCAGAAGTTCACGGGTTTTAATATTTTTTAAAAATATAGAAATACATTTATAGTCACTTAAATCAATATCTTCAAATTTAAGAGTTAAATAATTATCACTTAATGAGTAAAAACTTAAAAACTTTTCAATGGAATTAAAATAAAAATAGTGCTTTTCATAATCTTCAATTTTAATTGTTTTTTTCATAGCTCCTCCTTGGAAAATAATATATAAATTATAATATTTTCATTGCTATGAAAAGATGATAATATTTTAAAATTTATTTTAACATATTAATCATAGTATCTAAAGTTGCTTTAGTTTTGTTTAAATTGCTAATATAATCAGCAATATGATTTTTATAATATTCTATGCCACTATCAGTAATAGAATATATTTTTTTACTTCTTTTATTTAGAAATTCATCTCCAGTCCAAGCACTTGTAACATAACCTTTTACTTCAAGATCGTATAAAGTTTCATATATTGTACTAGATGATACTGGGAATGGTAATGAAGTAGAAGAAAATTTATTTCTAAATTCTTCAAGGACTTTATTCCCGAAGATAGTATTTCCTTTAGATAATTCTTTCAGTATATAAAAGCTATATAACATTTTAGTATTTACAACATTTCTAGGGGCTACTAATCTGTTTCTTTTTTCCATACAAATACCTCCTTATAAAAATATATTAACATAAAGGTATTATTTTTACAATTAAATAAAATAGTCTTAAATAATATACTCGTAAATGATAATAAATATATAAAAATATAAACAGTACCAAAATAAAATAAAAAGAATAGTATATAGTAAACGAAAGAGTAGGAGTTGATAAACATGTCAAAAAGAAGCAGATGTTGCTGTCGTAACAATTGTGGAGGTGGCTGTGGTGGATTCAACAATTGCGGATGTGGCGGATTCAATAACTGCGGTGGCTGTGGATTTAATAACTGTGGCTGCGGTGGATTTGGAGGCGGCTTTGGTGGCTGTGGCGGATTCGGTGGTTGTGGATTCGGTGGCGGTTGTGGCTGGCCATTATTATGGTTATTGTTACTAGGTGGATGCTGGTAATAATGTAATAAAAGGATGCATTTATTTGCATCCTTTTATCTTAGTTAATAGAATATAATAAAGTAAAGATACTTAGATTATGTTAAAATATATTAGAGGTGAAAAAATGCTTGAGAAAAAATGTTTTTGTGAAAAGTGTAAAAAAATCCAACCTATAATTATTAGAAGAAAAAAGGAAACTAAGGATTTTAATATAGGGAAGGTTACTTATAACAAGCTATATGGTAGTTGTGCTATATGTGAAGAGGAAGTATATTCATTGGAGTTATCAAAAAAGAATAAAATAGAATTAGAGAAAAAAATAAAAGAATTAGAAGATGAAATAACAATATTAAAAATAATTGAAGATAGTAATGCAGGACTTTTAGAAGTACAAGAAAGTGATAAAGAATTAATAAAAGAACTTGAAAATATACTTATGAATAAAAATAAAGAAAAATAATTAGTTATTAAACTTCTAAAAATTTAATATACTATGTGTATAGCATGTATTCCTAGGAGGAAAATTGTGTTAGATTTACTTGTTTATTTAGATGAGTTATTAATTAAAAATTTGAACTCATTAGCATTAAATGGGTATATTGATATAAGAACATATAGAAGAATTAGAGATAGAACAATAGGAGGAAATGCTAGAATAAGTGATAGGAGTTCTAATGCATTAGATTATAAAAATCAAAAGGATAAAATATCTGGATATAAAAGCAGACATAATATATGTGAAGAACATTTTCAAGATGGTTCAGAAAGAAGTTTAGGACTAGAAGGAAGAGATTTTGATAGAAATGAACAAGAAATAAAGAAAATAACTACAGTATTTACTCTTCATAATGATTTATTAACTAATATGTATAAAAATAATAATGTGATAAATGCTATGGAATTTAAATCCATAGAAGATCATAATATAAAGGTTGGAGACTATATTGAAATAACTGGCTGTGTTCAAGAAGTTTCTATTCCATTGTATATAGATACATTGATAGAAAGTTTAAATTGTTATGGTATTGATTTTTTAAATGCATATCTAGATAAAGAAAAAGATATTGTAAAAGTTTTAGATTTTGGAATTATTACTAGGCTTTTAGAAGGTTTAAAGAATAAAATCACAAAAAATGGAACGACTGATTTGGTTTTAAAGAATTCTGATACTTCTATAGTTCTAGCAATTAATGAAAATAATTTTGTTAATAATGGATATAATACTTTTGATTTTGTTCAATGTTCTTGTAAGATATTTGGAAAAGTGATGATGATTAAAGAAGACAATGATAAATGTATAAGCTTATTAAGAAAATCATCACAAGAAGAATATTATGAAAAGATTTTGCAATCAATTGAACCATACTTAAACATACTTAGATCTAAAGATATAATTTTACCCAAGAGACCGAAATGCAATATAACGGGTAAAATGATTATGATTTTACCTATAAGCATATGTATATAAAATTATATATGCTTATTATTTTTTATATAGAAAGACTAATCTATTTAAGGTATAATTATTATTTAATGAGTAAGTTATTATAGAAAAGAGGCAAAAAAATGAAAGTTGGATTTGATCATAAGAAGTATTTAGAAGAGCAGTCTAAATATATTTTAGAAAGAGTAAATAATTATGATAAGTTGTATTTAGAGTTTGGTGGAAAATTAATGTATGATTTACATGCAAAAAGGGTTTTACCAGGTTTTGATGAAAATGCTAAAATTAAATTGCTACAGAAGTTAAAAGAAAAGGTTGAAGTAGTTATTTGTGTTTATGCTGGTGATATAGAAAGAAATAAAATAAGAGGAGACTTTGGGATTACATATGATTTAGAAGTGTTAAGATTAATAGATGATTTTAGAGCTTATGAATTAGATGTTAATAGTGTTGTTATTACAAGATATGATGGACAACCTGCTACTACAGTTTTTATTAATAAACTTGAAAGAAGAGGAATAAAAGTATATAAACATAAAGCAACTGCTGGATATCCAACAGATGTAGATACAATTGTAAGTGATGAAGGATATGGACAAAATCCTTATATTGAAACTACTAAACCAATAGTTGTAGTGACTGCACCAGGGCCTGGTAGTGGTAAGTTAGCAACCTGCTTAAGCCAATTATATCATGAAAATAAAAGAGGAAATGTTGCAGGCTATTCAAAATTTGAGACATTTCCTGTATGGAACGTCCCTTTAAAACATCCACTAAATATAGCTTATGAAGCTGCTACTGTAGACTTAAAAGATGTTAATATGATAGATTCATTTCATGTTGATGCATACAATGAAGTTGCCGTTAATTATAATAGGGACATAGAAAGTTTCCCGGTTTTAAAAAGAATAATAGAAAAGATAACAGGAAAAGAATCAATTTATAAATCCCCAACAGATATGGGCGTAAATAGAGTTGGTTTTGGAATCATAAATGATGACATAGTTAAAGCAGCTTCTGAACAAGAAATAATAAGAAGGTACTTTAAAACAATTTGTGAATATAAAAAAGGTTACATAGATAAAGAAACTGCAGATAGAGCAAAATTAATAATGGAAGAATTAAATCTTAAGGAAAGTGATAGGAAAGTTGTAATTGAAGCAAGAAGGTATTCTTTAGATAAAAAGACAAAGCATAATAAAAGTGATATATATTCAGTAGTATCTTTAGAATTAAATGATGGAACTATAATTAATGGTAGAGAATCAGAAATAATGGATGCAGCAGCAGCAGTAATATTAAATTCCATTAAATATCTTGCTAATATTAATGATGATATTCATTTAATATCACCAGTTATATTAGAACCAATTCAAAACCTAAAAAGTAATACTTTAGGAATAAAAAATACAATATTAAATTGTGAAGAAATATTAATAGCTTTAAGTATTTGTGCTGCTACTAATCCAACAGCTCAAGCTGCTTTAAATAAAATACAATGTTTAAAAGGCTGTCAAGCACATTCTACAACCATTATCTCTAATAATGATGATCAAACCTTTAGAAGACTTGAAATAGATGTAACTTGTGATCCAGAATATCAAAGTAAAAACTTATATTATAACAATTAATTTGTAATGAAGCTGTTTTATCAGCTTCATTATTTTTTTACATTATTTATTTAAAATATATTTTTGGGTAATACTACTCTTAAGAGAATAGGAGGTTTCTTTATGGAAAAAGAAAGTTTAATAAAAATTATTCCACTTGGTGGAGTTGGTGAAATAGGTAAAAATATTACGGCTATTGAAGTGGAAAATGAAATAATAGTAATAGATTGTGGTATTGCTTTCCCTGATGAAGAAATGTATGGAGTAGATCTTATAATACCAGATATATCATATTTAATAGAAAATAAAAGTAAAGTTAAAGGATTTTTTATAACTCATGGTCATGAAGATCATATAGGAGCAATACCTTATATATTAAAACAACTAAATGTTCCAATATATGGTAGTAAACTAGCATCAGCAATTATTGAAATAAAGCTTAAAGAACATAATTTACTAGAAATTACTGAATTAATCACTGTAGATCCAGGATCCAAAGTGGATTTTGAAAGGATAAGTATTGAATTTATTCAAAGTACACATAGTATTGCAGAATCATGTTGCTTATCAATAAAAACTCCTATTGGAGTCATATTTCATACAGGTGATTTTAAAATAGATTTAACACCTATAGATGATAAGGTAATAGATCTAGACAGAATATCTACTATAGGAAAAGAAGGGGTACTATTGCTTATGGCTGATAGTACAAATGTTGAGAGAAATGGATATACAATGTCAGAAAAATCTATAGGAAATACTTTTAATAGAATTTTTAGTGGAGCTAAAGGTAGGATAATCATAGCTACTTTTGCTTCTAATATTCATAGAATGCAACAAATTGTAAATTCCTCTTTAGAAAATGATAGAAGAATAGCTTTTTCAGGTAGAAGTATGGAAAGTATATCTAAGCTTGCTTTAGAACTTGGATACTTACATATACCACAAGATATGATAATTGAAATTGATGACATAAATAATTATAACAATGAAAATATAACAATTATAACTACTGGAAGTCAAGGTGAACCAATGGCTGCTTTAGCTAGAATTGCTTATGGAAATCATAAAAAAATTAAAATTCAAAAGGATGACTTATTTGTAATTTCAGCGTCTCCTATACCTGGTAACGATAAGCTTATATCAAAGGTTATTAATGAACTCTTTAAAAAAGGAGCAGAAGTAATTTATGAAGATTTAGAAGAGGTACATGTTTCAGGTCACGCTTATAAAGAAGAACTTAAGTTAATGCATAGATTAATAAAACCTAAATATTTTATGCCTGTTCATGGTGAATATAGACATTTAAAACATCACAAGGATTTAGCTATAACTCTTGGAATGGATAGTAAAGATATTTTTATACTAGAAAGAGGAGATGTATTAAAGATCAACAAAGAAGAGGCTAAATTAGATGGAAAAGTTTCTTCAGGAACAATTTTAGTAGACGGATTAGGAGTTGGAGATGTAGGTACTTTAGTTCTAAGGGATAGAAAACATTTAGCACAGGATGGATTAGTTAATATAGTTGTTACTATTGAAAAAGAAAGTTGCACTATAATTGCTGGACCTGATATTATAACTAGAGGTTTTGTTTATGTAAAGGAATCAGAAGAACTAATAAATGAACTTAAAGAAATAGCAACAGAAGAATTACAAAATTGTTTAGATGAAAAAATACTAGAATGGTATTTAATTAAAGCTAATATTAAGAAGGCTTTAGAAAGATATATTTATGATAAAACAAAAAGAAGACCAACAATTATACCAATTATTATGGAAATTTAATAAAAATGATATATAATAGAATAAAAAAAGGAATGGAGGGGTTTTATGAAAAACATAGCAGCATTTTTTGATATTGATGGAACAATATATAGAGAAGGATTAATTACCGAAGTTTTTAAAAAAATCATAAAGTATGAATTGGTAAGTGAGAATAAGTGGTACAAAGATGTAAGGCCTTCCTATTTAAAATGGGATAAAAGACAAGGAGACTATGATACTTATTTACTTAAGATGGTAGATATATACACAGAAGCTATAAAAGGAATAAACAGTTATCATATTGACTATATAGCTAGGAAAGTTATAGAGCAAAAAGGAGATAGGGTTTATACTTTTAGTAGAGAAAGAATTAAATGGCATAAGGAGCAAGGACATATTGTAATAGCAATTTCTGGTTCACCAAGCGAATTAGTTAAAGAAATGTCTAAAAAGTATAATATGGATGATTATAAAGGAACTATATATAAGTTAGACAGTAATAATGAATATAGTGGAGAAGTTATTCCAATGTGGGACCATGAAAGTAAATTATCTGCTATAAAAGAATTTGAAAAAAAATATAATATTGATTTAAGTAAAAGCTATGCTTATGGAGATACATCAGGAGATATAAATATGTTTAAATCAGTAGGAATACCATATGCTATAAATCCTACTAAAGAACTTTTAGATAAAGTAATGGAGGATGAAGAGATAAGAAATAAAATAAAAGTTATTGTTGAACGTAAAGATGTTACTTATAGCTTAGATGTAAATTGTATAAATCTTATATAAGAAATAGACAATATACTGCTTAGGATATATAATATTAAAGAATATTACATTTAATATTATTTTAAGGAGAAAAACATGCTAACTATAGACAACAAAGTAATAGAAGAAAAAATTAAGCAATTAAAAAAAGCTATTGAAATAGTTGGAGGAAAATCTTTATTAAATGAATTTAAAGATAATGGGGATTTAGCTAATTATATCTTAAATAGTTCTTTTCAAGGAGAAAAAGTTACATTTAATATAATGAATAATGAATATACAGTAAATGAATTGCTTAAATTAAAATTAGATTATGAAAAAAATTATATAAAAAATAAAAAAGTGTATATAGAAAAGGTAGTCTATAAAATTAAAGAATATAATACTTATTTAGATTCACTAATAAGAAAGTATAGAAAAAATGGTGGATTAGAAGAGTTTAGAAGTATTAAAGAAGAAATTGATTTAAGATATTCTAAGGATATTAATAATTTCTTACTTAATAAAGTAGGAAATGAAATAGAAAATAGTAATGATTACTATGGTGAGTATTTAGAATCAAAAAAAGAGGATTTCATCAATGCTATAATATGTAATATAGTTTAAATAATAAAATTTACTCTTAAGGGGAAAATAATACTGAAGTACAACCTTAGGAGGGATTAATTATGAAGAATAAACTAATGAGACGTATGAAGAGAACAATTAAAAAAGGAAAAGCTAAAGGTATGATTCTAGTAGAATTAGCTGATGATTTCATGGATGTTATTGAAAATGCAAAGTTATATAAAAAAATAAATAAAAAAAGAAAAAAATTAAGATAATTATAAGGAGCTGTTTTAAACAGCTCCTTAATACATTTGATTGATTTTAAAACCATTATTATATAACTCAGATTTTATTAATTCAATATGATCATTACCATTTGTTTCAACTGTAACTTCTAACAATACGTTTTTTAATCTATTAGTAGCTTTAAATTGATTATGCTCCAATTGTACTACATTTGCATTTAATTCAGATAATATCTTTGATATTTCTTGAAGTTGACCAGGAATATCAGGAAGTTCTACAGAAAAACAAAATAGTCTTCCTCTTTCAACTAAACCATCACTTATTAAAGATGAAATAGTTAACATATCAATATTACCACCACTAATTATTGAAACAACTTTCTTATCTTTTAAGTCTAATTTTTTTAATGCTGCTAGTGATGCGACTCCAGATGCTTCTGCTAATAATTTATGTCTTTCACATAAGATTAAAAATGCTTCAGCAATTTCCTTATCTGATACTGTTACAATTTCATCTACATATTCTTTTATTAAACTATAAGTTAGTTCCCCAGGGGACTTAACAGCAATACCATCAGCAATAGTATTAACAGAAGGTAAAGATATGATTTTACCAGATTTATAACTTTGCTCCATGGCATTAGCACCTTCTGCTTGCACACCAATTATTCTGACTTGAGGATTTATTTCTTTAGCAGCTAATGCAATTCCACTAATTAATCCACCTCCACCAATTGGGCACACTATTACATCAATATTTTCAATATCTTCAAATATTTCTAAAGCTATGGTACCTTGTCCATAAATAACATTAATATCATTAAAAGGATGTATAAAAACAGAATCATTTTCTGCCTCCATGGATTTTGCTTTTAAATAAGCATCGTCATAACAAGTGCCACTTAATACTACATTTCCACCAAAATTTTGAGTAGATTGAATTTTTAAATAAGGCGTATTTTTTGGCATAACAATAGTTGAATTTACACCAAGAAGATTTGCTGCATAAGCTACTCCTTGAGCATGATTACCAGCAGAAGAGCAAACAACACCCTTTGATTTTTCATCTTTACTTAAAGATCTAATTTTATTAAGAGCTCCCCTAATTTTATAAGCCCCAGTTACTTGTAAGTTTTCACATTTCATATAAACTGAACAATTATTAATTGAAGAAAAAATAGTACTATGTATTAAAGGGGTTTTATTAATAACATCTTTTATATTTTCTTTTGCTTTTTTTATTTCATTTAAACTCATATAATTCCACCTCTAGAAAAATTTAATAATAAAAGTATATTATATCACTTTATTACAATATTATGAATATTTTTAATATTAATATATTATTATTTATTAATAAATTATAATATATTAATAAAGTATAATTTATTAAATATAATCCAAAATATATAAAGAGAGGAGGCGACGTAATGAATGATAATTGGATGGATTTAATAAATGTAGGCAATTTCACTAAAATTGCTGTAAAAAGATTTGAGGAAAATATAGTTAATAAAACAAACTATATAGAAAGTGTAAAAAGAAATAGATTAGGAGAAAATTATAGTTTTAAGGAGGAGAAATAATGAATAAAGAGTTTACAAATACAATTCCAGCCCAAGAGCAAGATGTACAACCTGGAATAGAAGAAGTTATGAATCCAACACCTGTATATAAAACTAATACTCCAGGGCATGGAAAGCTTAAGGATAAGGTAGCAGTAATTACTGGTGGTGATAGTGGAATAGGAAGAGCTGTTTCTATTGCCTATGCTAAAGAAGGAGCTAAAGTAGCCATTATCTATTTAAATGAAAATAAGGATGCAGAGATTACAAAAAAAGAAATAGAAAAATTAGGCGGAGAATGTATTTTATTAAGTGGTGACATAGGTGATGAAGCCTTTTGTATAGATGCCATAAATAAAATAAAGGGAAAATTTAATAAAATTAATATCTTAGTAAATAATTCGGCAGAACAGCATGTATGTGAAAAATTAGAGGATATAACTAAAGAACAGTTAGAAAGAACTTTTAAAACTAATGTTTTTGGAGCTGTTTATGTTACTAAAGAAGTTCTTAAGCACCTATCAGATGGTGACTGTATTATAAATACGACTTCTATAACTGCTTACAATGGTCATGATACATTAATAGATTATTCTATGACTAAAGGTGCTTTAACATCCTTTACTCGTTCATTAGCTATAAACTTAGTTGATAAAGGTATAAGAGTAAATGCAGTAGCTCCAGGGCCTGTTTGGACACCACTTATTCCAGCATCTTTTGATAAATCAGAAGTCGCTAAGTTTGGTAAAGATAATCCTATGAAAAGACCTGCTCAACCAGTTGAACTAGCTGAAGCATATGTATTTTTAGCAAGTGAAGGAGCGAGTTTCATTACAGGAGAAACAATACATGTAAATGGAGGCGCTAATGTAACAACATAAAAAAGTCTAAATTTATTAGATATAAATATTTTATATAGAACCTTCAAATTAATAAGTATAACTACTTATTATACGTGGTATAATTAAGTTGTTTGGAGGGATGCTATATGGAAGAAAAAACAAACGTAATGCGAATTTTAGATAAAAAGAAAATTAATTATAAAAGTCATTCTTATGTAAATACGGGTGCTATAAGTGGAGTTGAAGTTGCTAATGTATTAGGGCAAGATCCAAATCAAGTGTTTAAAACTCTTGTTACAGTTGGAAAGTCAAAAAATTATTATGTTTTTATGATACCTGTAGAAAAAGAGTTAGATTTAAAAAAGGCGGCTAAAAGTGTTGAAGAAAAATCTGTTGAAATGATAAAATCTAAAGATTTATTATCCCTTACAGGGTATATTCATGGGGGGTGTTCACCAATAGGAATGAAAAAATTCTTTAAGACCACTATAGATGCTTCAGCTAGAGACCAAGATACAATAATCTTTAGCGCAGGTAAAATAGGTTATCAAGTAGAGTTGAAATTAAATGAATTAGAAAAAGTAATCAGATTTGAATTATCTGATTTAATATAATATAAATAGGAGGTTCTTAAAGAACCTCCTATTTAAAATGCTCCAGAACCTCCACCTCCACCACCTGAAAAGTCACTTCCAGATGAAAAGTCATTAAAGCTAGTAGTGCTGCTGTTATTACTATCATTTATAGTATTTTCAGCAGAAGAATGAATTTGGTCAAATAAAAACATATTAGTACAATAATAATAGACATTATTATTATTATTAGTAGTATCTTCAAATTCAAAATCTAAATCTTCATAATTAATTCCTAAGGCAGAAGCATATACTATAGATTCTTTAATATTAAAGATATCTTTATGTGCTATTAAAGATAATAAATGATTTTTATATGCCTGCCATTTTAAAAACTCGTTATATGCCTCATTATTCAATACTTCCTTGTTTCTAATTGTAGTAAATAAATTTAGTTTTCTTCCATCTATACGTATTTGGTTAATGAAATCCCAATAAGAATTGTTAAATTTCTTTGCTTTCTTTGAACTATTATTCACAAGTTTTTTTATTGATAGAAGATTAAATTCTTTATTATCATTTTCATATCTTTTAAACCAATTAATTAATATTTTTAAATGAGGATAATCACAAGCATCAATATCTTTTACTCTTGTAAAAATTATATTTTCAACTTTACTATTTTCATCTAAAGAAGTGTTTAATTTATATACTCCAATGTTAGCAAGATATAATAAGGTTGAAGGAACAATTGACCATGATATATTATCTTTATTAAAAATATATGCAACTATAGTAGGAACTTCCTTAGAAGGTGGGTAAAGCAATAATTCATCATTTGTAAATATATATTGAGAACGATACTCTTGTAAGGCTTCATTAAATAGTTTTTTATTACGTTTATGAACAATAAAAAATATTAATCCAATTATACTAATTAATGAAACTGGATAGATTAAAAAAGATGGATCAAAATCTTCTTCTTGAAATTCATCTTCATTGTAATTACTTTCTATAGGAGTTGTATTTAAAAAATCTTTTTGAAATCTTAATCGTATTCCTAAATTAGAAGTTAAATTTTTACCAGTTAATATAATATTATTTTCTGTAGTTTCAGTGTTAAAGATTCCATCACCAAAAACTGTATAATATAAATCATCTTTACTAAATTGAGAATTTGAAAGTTTTAAATTTAAAGTAACATTGTTTATAGGTTTGTCTTCAGAAGCAGTATAAAAACTCCAATATAAAGAAGAATAATCTTGGTATTTTTCAGCTGCATTTTTAACGGTAAAGCGAAGATTGAATTTCTTTTCTTCATTAGAACTTTTAGAATAAATCTTTATTTGCAATTTTTCACTAGACTCTAGAATTTGAAAACTATTATTAGATTCATCATCTTTTCTTTCTAGAAGATAGTTACCTGTGGAGTCAATAATACTAACTTCAGAAACATCATATCCTTTAGCTCCATTCAAAAATAAATCTAAATATATTCCATTAAAATCCCCATTAAATTTATATGAAAATATTTCATCCACATATAAATCACCATTTTCATGAATTTCAGCATTAATATTAAGGTTTTCAATATTATATGACTTAGGACTAGCTAAAACCTTTAAAGGAATAATGAATAGAAATAAAAAGGTTAAAATAAATGTAAATTTTTTCAATAACAATCTCTCCTTTTTATACAATAAAAATATATATTTATATTATAGTTCAATCTTTTACAATTTATAAGTATATTAGTATAATATTGTATATGTAATATGTAAAGGAGTGATTTCTTTGAAAAGAATTTTTGAATTAACAACAAAGGATATAGAGACAATTAATAAGAATGAATTGAAAGAAATTATTAAAGGGTCAGAAGGTAGGACTGTTATGTCTGAGTCTATAATTAGCTATACCCCTTATATAAGAGAAGTTTCTAATTTAGAGCTTGCTTCAAGCTTTGGTGCAGATATGTTAACATTAAATACTTTTAATTTTGAAAAGCCATTTATATTTGGTATAGATGGAGGAAATATCTTATTTAATGATTTAGAAAATATATCAAAAGAATATGAGAATAGTGTAAAAAGAAATTTAAGTGATGAAAATTATATAAAAAACGTAAAAAAACTAGTTGGTAGATTAATTGGAGTAAATTTAGAGCCAGTTCCAGAAGGAAGTAACTATGAAAAAGGCTACACTTTAAATAAGGAAAATCTAGAAAAGGTAAAATACTATGGATTTGATTATGTGGTATTAACAGGAAATCCCAATACAGGTGTTAATGCTGAAACCATTTGTAATGGAATTAAGTTAGCAAAACAAATATTAAAAAATGAAACTTTAATTATAGCAGGAAAAATGCATGGTGCTGGTAGTGGAAATATATATGATGAAGAAACTATAAAAGGATTTGTAGAAGCAGGAGCAGATGTGGTTTTAATACCAGCACCTGGTACAGTTCCAGGATTTGATTTAACTTTAGCTAAAGATATTATTTCTATGATTCATGAAAATGGAGCATTAGCAATGACTACAATAGGAACCTCTCAAGAAGGTTCAACTAAATCTGTTATTGAAAACATAGCCTTAAATTCTAAGATGGCAGGAGCAGATATTCAGCACATAGGGGATTGTGGAACTTTTGGTATGGCTATACCAGAAAATATTATGACTTTATCCGTTGCAATTAGAGGGATAAGACATACTTATAGAAGAATGGCACAATCTATATTAAGATAGCTATCATAATGATAACTTTTATTAAAATGATAAAAATTTTAATGAGTTTTAGTGGCTTTAAAAGAATTTTTCATTGGCATAATGGTTGCTTATATATAAGTTAAATAAAATTAGAAAGAGAAGTGAATAATATGTCTTTACTAATTAAAAATGGAACTATTGTTACAGCTAGTGATACTTATAATGGAGATATTTATATTGAGGAAGGAATTATTACTGAAATTGGTACTAATATAGATAAAGAAAGTGATGAAATAATTGATGCAAAAGGTAAATATGTTATTCCTGGGGGAGTAGATGTTCATACACATTTAAATTTAGATGTAGGTATAGCAGTAGCTAATGATGACTTTTATACTGGAACTGTAGCAGCTGCCTGTGGAGGAACTACAACAATTATTGATCATATGGGTTTTGGTCCAAAGGGATGCAATTTAAAGCATCAGGTTAATGTATATCATGGTTACGCTGATGTAAATGCTGTTATTGATTATAGTTTTCATGGAGTTATTCAACATATAAATGATGATATTCTAGAGGAAATGGAAAGTATAGTTAAAGAAGAAGGGATACCAAGTTTTAAAGTATATTTGACCTATGATTATATGTTGGATGATGAAAATGTTTTAAAAGTTCTTAAAAGATTAAAAGAACTTGGTGGAATTACAACAGTACATTGTGAAAATCATGGAAGTATAAAGGTATTACGAGAATATTTTGTGAATAATGGATTTAAAACTCCAAAATATCATTCATTAAGTAGACCTGTAGAAGCAGAAGGCGAAGCTGTAAATAGAATGATTAATTTATCATCAATTGCAGATAATGCTCCATTATATATTGTTCACTTATCTTCTAAAATAGGTTTAAGCTATATAAAAATAGCTAATGAAAGGGGAGAAAATATTTATGCTGAGACATGCCCTCAATATTTAGTTCTTGATGATAGTAAATACGAGGAAGAAAATAATGAAGGATTAAAATATATTATGAGTCCTCCATTAAGAAAAAAAGATGATATTGAGGCTTTATGGAAGGGCATAAAAGATGGATTTATAAAAACAATAGCAACTGATCATTGCCCTTTTTCATTTAAGAAAGATAAACAACTTGGCAAGGATGATTTTACTAAATGTCCTAATGGAGCTCCAGGAATTGAAGAAAGAATACCTATAATTTTTTCAGAGGGAGTAATGAAAAACAGAATTAGTATTAATAAATTTGTTGAAGTATGTTCAACTAATCCTGCTAAAATATTTGGTCTTTATCCTAAAAAAGGAGCAATCCAAGTTGGATCTGACGGAGATATAGTAATTATAGATCCTGCTCTAGAAAAAATCTTAAAAATTAAAGACTTACATTCAAATGTAGATTATTCCGTATATGAAGGAATAAAACTAAAAGGATATCCTATTATGACTATATTAAGAGGAAAAGTAATAGTAAATAATAATACTTTTATAGGTGAAAAGGGAAATGGAAAGTTCATAAAAAGAAGTATTTTATAAATACTATTGCTTGATATAAGCAAGTAATGATTTGTTGAAATAATTAATTTAGGACTCTAATTGACTTATTATAATAAAAAATATATAATTATATAAATTAAAATCTTATTATGAGTGGCAGAGGGACTGGCCCTATGAAGCCCAGCAACCTACTAATATGTGTGGTGCTAAATCCAACAGAGAAATCTGAAAAATAAGAGGAATAATTATGTAATTTTTAATCTCTTTTTTTAAAAAAGAGATTTTTTTATTTTAAGGGGGCAATAAAATGGAATCTAACTTAACAATAATTGATGAATTAAGAAATAGAATATTAGTTATAGATGGGGCAATGGGAACTAATATTCAGAATTATATGCTAAAGGAAATGGATTATAGAGGGGAATTACTTAAAGATTTTCCTTTTAACCAAAAAGGAAATAATGATTTATTAAGTGTAACCAATCCTAATATTATAAAAAATATACATTTAGGCTTTTTAGAAGCAGGTGCAGATATCATTGAAACCAATACTTTAAATTCAAATAGAATTTCTCAAAGAGATTTTCATTTAGAAGAACTTGTATATAAATTAAATTATGAAAGTGCAAAAATAGCTAGAGAGCTATGTGATGAATTTGAATTAAAGGACGGCAAGAAAAGATATGTTGCTGGTTCAATAGGCCCAACAAATAAAATGGCATCTTTATCTCCTGATGTAGAAGATCCTACCTTAAGAAGTGTTGATTTTGATGAATTAAGAGAAGCCTATAAAGAACAAATTAACGCATTAATAGATGGAGGCATTGATATAGTATTAATTGAAACTATTTTTGATTCATTAAATGCCAGAGCAGCTATAATTGCTGCAAATGAAGTTTATAATGAAAAAAATAAAAGATTTCCTATTATGATTTCAGGGACTATTGCTGATAAATCTGGAAGAATTTTATCAGGACAAAATATATTAGCTTTTGCAAATTCTATGAGAAATGAAAATGTTATATCTATTGGGTTAAATTGTTCCTTTGGAGCTAAGGATTTAAAATCTTTTATAAAAGAACTATCTGATACACAAGATTTATTTATTTCAGTTTATCCTAATGCTGGATTACCAAATGAACTTGGATTCTATGAAGAATCTCCTAAATTAACAGCTGCTTATATAGAAGATATGTTAAGAGAAGGTTATTTAAATATAGTTGGAGGTTGTTGCGGAACAACTTTTGAACATATAAAAGAAATATCTAAAGTAGCAAAGAAATACAAACCAAGAGAAGTTAAAGAGATAAATAAAGAAAGTGTATATTGTGGGCTAGAGATAACTAAATCAAGTAAAGAAACAAATTTTATAAATATAGGAGAAAGAACTAATGTTTCAGGCTCTGCAAAATTCGCTAGACTAATTAGAGAAAAAAACTATGAAGAAGCTTTAAAGATAGCAAAAAATCAAGTTGAAAATGGAGCACAGATTATAGATGTAAACTTCGATGATGGATTATTAGATAGTGAAGTTGAAATGGAAAACTTTCTAAAGTTAATAGCTTCTGACCCAGACATATCTTCAAAGCCTGTAATGATTGACTCTTCTAGATGGGAAGTAATAGAAAAGGGTCTTAAGGTAATTCAAGGTAAGAATATAGTTAACTCTATTTCTTTAAAAAATGGGGAAGAAGAGTTTATAAAAATAGCAAGTATAATTAAAAATTTCGGAGCAGCAGTTGTTGTAATGGCTTTTGATGAGTTGGGCCAGGCAGATACATATGACAGAAAAATAAGTATATGCAAAAGAGCCTATGATATCTTAGTTAATGATGTGAAATTTCCTCCAGAAGATATTATATTCGATCCTAATATACTAGCAATTGCAACGGGAATGGAAGATCACAATAATTATGCACTAGACTTTATTAATGCCACTAAATGGATAAAAGAGAATCTTCCTAAAGCTAAAGTATCAGGTGGAATTAGCAATTTATCTTTTTCCTTTAGAGGAAATAATAAAATTAGGGAGGCTATGCATTCAGTTTTTTTATATCATGCTATTAAAAATGGTATGGATATGGGGATACTAAATCCAGGAATGGTACAAATTTATGATGAAATACCAGAGGATTTATTAGAACTTGTAGAAAATGTTATATTAAATAAAGATAAAGAAGCAAGTGAAAAGTTATTAGAGGCTGCCAATAAATATAAGTCAGAAGATATAAAAGAAAAAAATAATACAGAGGATTGGAGAAATCTTTCATGTAGAGAAAGATTAAAACATTCTTTAGTTAAGGGAATTACTGATTATATAGAAGAAGATTTGGTAGAAGCATTACAAATATATAACAATGCATTAAATATAATAGAAGAACCTTTAATGGATGCTATGAACAAGGTAGGAGAGCTCTTTGGAGATGGAAAGATGTTTTTACCACAGGTAGTAAAATCTGCTAGAACAATGAAGAAAGCAACTACATTTTTAACACCATATATGGATAAAGAAACTTATGGAGGTTTAAAGAAAGATGGGAAAATATTAGTAGCTACAGTAAAAGGAGATGTACATGATATAGGTAAAAATATAGTAAGTGTAGTATTATCATGCAATAACTTTGAAGTAATAGATTTAGGGGTAATGGTTCCTTGGGAAGAAATAATTAATAAAGCTACTGAAGAAAAAGTTGATATTATAGGATTAAGTGGATTAATTACACCTTCTTTAAATGAAATGATTACCGTTGCTATGGAAATGGAGAAAAGAGGACTTAAGATACCACTTATAATAGGTGGTGCAACAACATCAAAAATTCATACTGCTTTAAAGATAGATCCACATTATAGTGGACCTGTAATATATGGCTTTGATGCTTCAAAAACAGTTGAAATATCTAAATTACTAGTATCCAAAGATAGAGAAGAATTTATTAATACTACTAAGAAAGATTATAAGAGGTTAAGAGATAACTATAACAAAACTAAACAAGAGTATGTATCTATTGAGGTAGCTAGAAATAACTCTTTAAAATTAGATTGGAAAAACGAAACTATTAAGAGACCTAATTTCTTAGGTATTAAATATATTGAAGATTATAGTATAAAAGATATAAGACAATTTATAGATTGGAATTTTTTCTTTATTGCATGGGGTTTGAAAATGAAATATCCAGAAGTTTTAGAAGATAGTAGATATGGAGCTGAAGCTAAAAAGTTATTTAATGATGCTAATAAATTACTAGATGATCTAGAAAAAAATAATATAGTAAAACCAAGGGGAATTTTTGGCATTTTTAGAGCTAATTCTAATATGGATGATATAGAGTTATATGACGATAATAATAATGTTATTGAAACCTTTAATCTGTTTAGACAACAGATTAAAAATGAAAAAAATATTTATTTATCTTTAAGTGATTATATTGCACCAAAGAGTACTAATATTGAGGATTATATTGGAGCATTTTTAGTTACAAGTGGAAAAGATGCTAAGAAGTATGCAGATAAATTAAGAAATAATGGAGATGAATATACTTCAATGCTATTAAACTTTATATGTGATAGATTAGCAGAAGCATTTACAGAAAAACTTCATTTAGATATTAGAAAAGAATATTGGGGGTATTCTGAAGATGAAAATCTAAACTTAGATGATATTCTTAAAGGAAAATACATTGGTATTAGACCAGCTGTTGGTTATCCATCTTTAAAAGATCAAAAAGAAATAGAAAAAATATTCAAGTTATTAAATGGGAATAAATATACAGGTGCTACTATTACAGAAAGTTATATGATAGATCCCCCCTCATCAGTATGCGGTTTGTTTTTTGCTAATAAGAATGCAAAATACTTTGATGTATACAAAATAGATGAAAGTCAATTAGATGATTACTCAAAGAGAAATAAATCTAGTTTAAAGGATTTAAAATTGAGATTACCTTATATATTATCTTAATAAAAAAGCAATATAAAAACATTTAGTTTTTATATTGCTTTTTTTATTTTAAAATTAAAGATTTAACATTTAAAAAGTTACCATCTAAAATTTTATAAGTGCTATTTATTGGATATTTTAAATCAGGTGATATATTTGAATGAATATATAGGGTATCTAGTCCTAAATCAAGAGCAGGTTCTATATCACAAAAATAATCATTGCCTATCATAATTGATTCATTTATCTTAAGATTATGTTTATTAATTAATTCATTAAAAAATAATTTGTTAGGCTTACATACTTTTGACTCAGAAGAATATAAAATATCATCAAAGTAGTTAGTTAAACCTAAAAGATTAATTTCATATGATGTAAAAACTTTTTGAGCATTAGTCAGTAAATATATTTTTTTATTATTTAGCTTTAATGTTTTTAATAAATCAATCACACCATTATATAAATTTAATTTATCCATTGAAAGTATTCTAAAAAAATGACAAGTATTTTTTATTAATTCTTGAGATGGTGATACATTTTTTAATAAATACAACTCTTCAAAAATATATTCAACAGGAAAATCAGGATGATCAACAGTAGTTGAGATTGAAATATATTTTTTTATTAGTTCATGATACTTATCTTTAATTTCTAATGTTTCGTATGGAGCATTGTTATATGAATAAAATAAACTAAGTTTTTCCCAAACCAATGATTTTTCTTCATTTGTACTAATATCAACTAATGTGCCATATAAATCAAATATGTAATTCTTATACACGATTTTCACTCCTTTCAATAAATAGAATTCTAAATACAATTGATAAATCCTTTAATAATATTAAATAACTATAATAATTGTACTTTTTTACAAAAACTATAAATAGAATCTAGACATTTTTATATAAAAATAGCAAAACTAAGTTAATGGAAATGAAATTACGGTAATTAACCAATAATTATTATTTATTATTAAATATCGGACATTCTATCAATTTGAATATATAGATTTTTAGTGTATTATATAATTATAAAGATAATATAGAAAAAGGAGATTTTAAATGAAAACTTTAGTTATTAATTGTGGAAGTTCATCTTTAAAATATCAATTAATTGATATGGCTACAGAAACTTCATTGGTTCAAGGATTAGTTGAAAGAATAGGAATAGATGGATCAATATTAACACAAAAGGTTGAAAAAAGAGAAAAATATATAATTAAGGAAGACATGAAGGATCATAAGGCTGCAATAGAACATGTATTAAAGGCGCTTGTAGATGAAAAAAATGGTGTCATTAACTCAATGGAAGAAATAAGTGCAGTAGGACATAGAGTTGTTCATGGTGGAGAAAAATACTCTCATTCAGTAATAATTGATGATAACGTATTAGAATCTATAAGAGACTGTATATCATTAGCTCCATTACATAATCCACCTAATATTATAGGAATTGAAGCTTGTAGAGAGCTTATGCCTAATACACCAATGGTAGCTGTATTTGATACTGCATTCCATCAAACTATGCCAAAGAAAGCATATATCTGTGCACTTCCATATGAATTATATGAGAAGTATGGAATAAGAAAATATGGTTTCCATGGAACATCACATATGTATGTTTCTCAAAAAGTTGCTAAAGTAATGGGAAAAGATATTAATGATTTAAAAATAATAACTTGCCATTTAGGAAATGGATGCTCCCTTGCTGCAATTAAGGGAGGAAAATCAATAGATACCTCAATGGGTTTTACTCCACTTGCTGGAGTTATGATGGGTACTAGAGCAGGAAGTATAGATCCTTCAGTAATTAGTTTCTTAATAGAAGAAAAAGGCTACACTATAAATGAAGTGGATGAAATATTAAATAAAAAATCAGGTGTTTTAGGAATATCTGGAGTATCCTCAGATTTTAGAGATGTTTTAGAGGAAGCAGAAAAAGGTAATGAAAGAGCTAGACTTGCTTTAGATATATTTAATTATAAAGTAAAAGCTCAAATTGCTGCTTATGCTGGTATAATGGGTGGAGTAGATGTTATAGTATTTACTGCAGGCATTGGTGAAAATTCATCAGTTACAAGAAAAGAATGCTTAGAAGGACTTGAATTCTTTGGATTCAGTATAGATGATAATAAAAACTCAGTAAGAGGTAAAATACAAGAAATATCAACTGACGATTCAAAAGTTAAGGTCTTTGTAATACCGACTAATGAAGAACTTATGATTGCTAGAGATACTTTTAAATTAGTTAAAAATAAATAGAAATAAATAAGTATTAATTAAAGGTGGATTCATTGAATCTACCTTTAATTTTGTTAAAAGAAACAAAAAAATATATAAAAGGAATATATATTACATAATTTGTTTAAATATTAGCTATATGGATGTTATAATAATAGGGAAAATATGGTTTTAAGGGGGATAATAATGCAGGAATATCAAAAACTAAATGTAAAAGCTAAAAAGTCATGGATAATATCGCGATTAATAGGTACTTTAATTTTAAGTAGTATCTTAATAACAATTAAAATATTTATTCCAAAATTAACAGATGGAAATGATAAGGTGAATTTATATTTTACTATTGGAAGTATAATATTAATAGTACTATTATTAATTGAATCATTTATTTATCCGATAATTGAATATAAGCAATGGAGATATGCTATAACAAAAGATAAGATTGAATTTATAGAAGGAATATATTTTGTTAAAAAAGTAATAATACCAATAATAAGAATTCAGCATATACAATTAAACCAAGGTCCTATTAATAAATTTTTGAAATTATATAATATAAGTATATTTACTGCTGGGGGGCAACATAAAATTCCTAATATTGATGTGAAAAAAGCAGAGGAAATAAGTGAATATTTAAAAGATCTAATCAAAATTAAAGTTATACAAGATACAGAGGCTTATGATGAGAATTTTATTTTAAATGAAGGATTAGATGAATATGATGAAAGAGAATAAATATAGAAGAAATCATATAAGTTTTATTTTCGAAGAATGCTTTAAGTCAATAAAGTCTCTATTTGTATTTATAATTTTAGCCATTACTAGCTTAGAGAAAGGCAGAATTTATGCAATTATAGCATTAATATTATTAAGCACTTTAAAGTCAGTATTGAAATGGGTAAGTACAAAATTCAATATAAATAACAATTTATTATTATACAATACAGGATTGATAAATAAACGAAAGCTAGAAATACCTCTAGATAAAATAAATACTATAGATATAAGTAGAAATATTTTTGATAGAATCTTCAATGTTTCTACCTTAAAGATTGATACAGGTGCAGTTAAAGAGATTGGACAAGAAATAAAAATAAAAGTTAATGAAAAAGATGCCTATGAAATAAGAAACTTAATAAATGATATATACAAAGAAAAAGATAATTATGATATAGCAGAATCAATAGATAATAATGAAAGTTATTCTAAAACTATAACCTTTAAAGAGATAGTTAAATACTCATTTTGCAAATCTAAAATACTATGGGCTGTTGGGGGAGTATTTATTATAAATGATTTTATATTAAATTTAGAAGATACCTTTAATGTATCAATTATAAAAGATATTATAGATAGTATTGATATGGAAAAAGTGTTTTCTGTTGGGTTAGTTAAAATAATTTTAATGATAATATGTTTATTCATAATGGTTTATATTCTTATAAGCATTTTGTATATTATATTTGAATCTATTAGACTTTATAATTTTACTTTAATTAATGATAAAAATGATATTAAAATAAAATATGGATTATTTACTTTAAAGGAATATTCAATTCCTATAGATAAGATATATGCCATAAGATATAGACAAAATTTATTGCAACAAATCTTTAAAATATTTCAAATAGAAGTAGTAACAATTGGATATGGTGATGAGAAAAATGAGCAAGCTATACTTTATCCAGTTGGAGATATTATTTTTGTTAATTCAATACTTAAAGAAGTTTTACCATCCTTTCATTTTGTAGGTGATATTAACAAACCATCTAAAAGAGTTTTAAGTAGGTTTATTGTAAAAAGGTCTATTATCTTAATTATTTTTCTTATAATTCCTTTATTATTTATTATACCTAAGGAATTATTACTAATAAAAATCACCTTAACAATTTTTTTAATACTATATAATATATTTCTTGGATATTTAAATTATAAAAATACATCCTTAGGAGTTAATAATGACTTAATTGTCGCTACTAGTGGAAGTAACATGAAAGTTAAAACTGTAATTAAACAAGAGCATCTACAATCTGTAGAAGTAAAAGATAACCCTTTTCAAAGAAAAAAGCAAGTATGTGATTTTAAACTAGATATATATAGTAATAAATTAGGTGATATTGTGGTAGTTAAAAATTTAAATAAAGACTTAATAAAAAGTATTGAAAAAAATTTAATTTTATAAAATTTAATATTCCAATATTAATAACAATAGTAAGCTAATAAAAGGAAACAAGAGAAAATTACTGTTATTTATTAAAATTAAACCTTGAGAATAACTACTACTATTTATATAATATAGCTAATAAAAATAGTAAAATAAAAGGAGATAGATATTATGATATCAGTGTGTCCAGTTTGTTCGGGAATAGATATAGATAAACTAGAGTTAAAGTTCGGAAGTGAAAATGTTGAAGTTGGTTGTATAGGTGAATGTGGTGGAAGAGATGGGCTTGTACTAGGTTATGCAAATGGAAACTACATTGAGACAGAAACAGAAGAGGAATTTATAAAGAAAGTTGAAGAATAATCAAAAAACCTTAGAGATGCCTCTAAGGTTTTTTGATGTTTTTTTCATTTATATGTATTATATATTAGTAAGGAGTGATAAAATGAATAATTTAAGCGATAGAGTTAAAGGTATTATATTTATAACTTTTTCTGCATTTGGATTTGCAGTTATGTCTGCATTTGTAAAATTAGCTGGAGATCTTCCATCTTTTCAAAAAACATTTTTTAGAAATTTAGTTTCTTGCATAATTGCTTTAATATTTATTTTGAAGAATAAAGAAAGCTTTTTTGGTAAGAAAGATAGTCAAAAATTATTAATATTAAGATCAACATTAGGTACTATAGGTATAGTTTTAAATTATTATTCTATAGACAAATTAATACTTTCAGATGCTAATATGTTAAATAAGTTAAGTCCGTTTTTTGTTATTATTTTTTCTGCTTTATTCCTTGGAGAAAAAATAAATTTAAAACAAATGATATCAATTATTATTGCATTCATGGGTGCGATTTTTATTATTAAACCAACATTTAATATTGATATTTTTCCATTTATAGTAGGTATATTGGGAGCAGTATTTGCTGCAGGGGCCTATACTTGTCTTAGAACTTTAGGTAGTAAAGAAAAACATTATACAGTAGTTTTTTATTTTTCATTATTTTCATTAATTGTAATTTTTCCTTTTATGCTAGCTGTATATAAACCTATGTCTATGTCTCAATTAATATATCTTCTTTTAGCAGGTGTATTTGCTAGTATTGGACAATTTGGAATTACTATAGCTTATAAATATGCACCAGCAAAGGAAATATCAATATTTGACTATTCTAATATAATATTTTCAGCTATAATTAGCTTTATGATTTTTGGAGTATTACCTGATGCACTAAGCTTTATTGGTTATGGAATAATTTTTTCAGCTTCACTATATATGTTTATTTATAATAAAAAATTAGATAAAAAAGAAGTAAGAAAAAAGATAGTATAAATAAAAAGGTATCTATAATTTTACTTGCTTTGGATTTTTTCCAAGGTATAAGTAAAATTAATAGATACCTTATAAATTTCAAGAAAAGAAATTATTTAAGTAGTTCTTTTACCATAGGGTTTATTTTAGATCTATCAAACTTTCCATTTACTTTTGGCATTATTTCTTTCATTATCTTACCCATATCAGATGGTCCGTAGTTTCCATTAGTAATTATTTCTTTAAGCATAGCTTTAACTTCTTCATCACTTAATTGAGCAGGTAGGTAAGGTGTAAGTAAATTAATAGCAAAGTTTCCTTCTTGTATTTTTTCTTCATCATTGAGTTGTCTAGCATATTGAAGGGCTTCTTTTAATTGTTTAATTTGCTTTTCTATTATTTTAATAACAACTTCATCAGTAATATCTTTTCTTTCATTTACTTCATAAGCTTTAATTTCAGAGTTAACTAATCTTAAAACACTTACAGTTTGTTTGTCTCTAGCCTTCATAGCTGAAATTTCATTCTTTTTTAGTTCTTCTTTTAACATAAGTTCACCTCTATATAATATTTAATATAACTATTTAGTATTATCTTACAAGTTAAATTATAACTTTAATATAATATTATTTCAACAAGGTAAGGTTACACTATTTTAATATTACCATTTTTCCAATAGGAATAGCTTTTGAATCAGGATTATGACCAAGTTCTGAAGTTTTAGCAATTGGAAAATTATAATCCTTAAATTTATTTAAAAAGAAATCTTTTATTTCTATATCACTATAAGCTTTTTCCATTTCTGTAAAAGACCCAAGAATAAGTCCATTAATCTTTGAAAAAGCCCCTATTTGTTTATATTGTGCTATAAAGGTTGAAATTTTATTTATATCACCACTAAGGGCCTCTAAAAATAAAATCTTATCTTCAAAGGATGGAATATATTTAGTTCCAGCTAGCTTTAAGAAACATCTAATATTACCACCTATTATCTTTCCCTCCATATAATTGCCTTTAATAAAATCATAATTTATTGAATGGATCATATCCTCTTCTTTTAAAAAATTATTAACAAAATATTCTTTTTGTAAATTAGCACTTTCTCTTATTAGATTTCTTAATTGATAATTGAAATTTGTTATATTTGTTTTTTCATACAAAGCATTTAATAAAACCGTTAAATCACTATATCCTATAAAAGGTTTTTTAGAATTTATTATTTCATCATAATTTAAATAATCTAATATTTCATTACATAAATCTCCACCTGATAAATCAAATATTGCTTTAATATTTTTGTCATTGTAAAATCTCATAAGTTCCTTTGCTCTAAATTCTGCAGGCAATGTGGTACCATCTAAATTTCTGTATAAAGAATTAGAAATATCAACATTAATATTTATTGACTTTAGTATAGAAGCCAAATCATCTATTTTATCTTTAACATTTTCATTTAAACCATTTGAGCAAGAAATTAGTCCAATTGTATCATTATATTTTAAAATACTCATCTCTATCTCCTTAATTTTATTATTAATTATAAGTATAAATATAATTTAAATAAAATCAAATAAAGTATTGAACTATAGAATAATAAATATATTTTTAGAATAATCTATAGAGTACAATTTTATGAGTGGAGGATTTATGAAATATAGGCTTTATGTAAGTGGATTCTGTAATGAAACAAGAAATTCAGAAAGTAGCATGGGAATAGGAGGAGTAATCCTAAATGATACTGGTTATGAAAAGATTTTCTCAAAATATGTAGGAAAGGGGACTGTACTAGAAGCTCATGTTTATGGAATTTTGCACGGAATTGATGAGATAAGTAAAGATGAAAAAATAAGTGACTTAACTATTTATAGTACAAATTTAATGATAATAAATTTTCTAAATAAAAAAAATATCGAAATGCCAAAGAGAATAGAAAGCCTAACAAAAAAATTGATTAAATCTATAGAAAACTTAGATATAAATATTAATTATGAGTATTTTGAAATAAATGAGTATAAATATGTAAGAAATTTAGCTGAAGAAGCTATTAAGATATAAGAAAAATTTGTAAAGAAATAACTAAAGTAGTATAATAAATATATAATAATTATTATTAATAATAAGGAGTGAATTATATGTTAGAAAAGTTACAAGTATACAAATGTGACGTTTGTGGAAACATGGTTGAGATTTTAAATGTTGGTGGAGGTACTTTAACATGCTGTGGTAAACCAATGAGATTATTAACTGAAAATACAGTTGATGCAGCAGTTGAAAAACATATACCAGTTGCTGAAGAAAAGGATGGAATGCTTTTTGTTAAAGTTGGTGAAGTTGAACATCCAATGACACCTGAACACTTTATTCAATGGATAGAAGTAATTACCAAAGATGGACAAGTATTAAGAAAACATTTAAACCCAGAAGAAAAACCATTAGCTACATTTAAAGTTACTGGAGATGTGGACAGAGTTAGAGAATATTGTAATTTACATGGTTTGTGGAGTAACAAGTAAAAAGAATATAATTTTAGGCTATCTTTAAAAAGATAGCCTTTTAAAATTTTTAGGGTTATAATAGTGATAATTATTAATTTGCAGGAGGATAATACTAATGAAAAAATATTATGGAATGACTACTTTTTTAACCTTTGGAGTATTTAGTATCTTAACGACATTTTATTTTCCTTATTTAAATCAGGAAATAGGTCTTAATCTTACTGAAGTTGGGAGAGTAGTATCTATAGGGGCCTTATTTACATTAATATGTCAACCTATACTATCTAATAAATTTTCTAAATCAAATAATAAAAATAGATTTATTTTAGTATATTTATTTTTAGTATTTATAGCTATAATTGGGCTTATGTTTATAAATAAAGACTTAACTATAGTATATGCACCTATTTATGGAGGGATTTTAGGTTCTTTAGCTGGAATTTTCGAAGTTTATATTGAAGAGCTATGTATAAAAAGTAGATATGAATTTTCTGATGTAAGAAAATGGGGATCTATAGGATATGCAATAATTGTATTTATCTCAGGAATTATAATTAACCAATTTGGGTACAGAATTCTCCATATAATTGCTTTAATTATGATAGCTACAATGATGAGTATCATTTTATTAAATTTTAAAGGAAATATAAATATTAAACAGAATACAAATAAGGTGAAATTTAGTGACTTATTTAAAAATAGAAATATAGTTTTACTTATTATAGTTGTTTTTTTAGGAATGGGAAGCTATATGGGACTAGAATTTGCATATTCTGCATATTTAGTAAAAGTTGTTGGTGACGTAAATAAAGCAAATGAAATATATAGTAGCTCTATTAGTTTTAGAGTAATTATAGAATTCTTTTCTTTTATGATTATTTCTAAATATTTTAGTAAAGCAAATAGCAAGACATGTCTAACTCTTTCTTTAGCAATTGCAGCTATAAAAATATTTATGTTTTCAACAGGAAATGTTGTTTTAATTGTTTTAGGTGATCAATTACATGGTGTTTTATATGGATTATATTTAAGCTTTTTATTCAAATATTTAAGGGATATTTTAGAGGATCAGTTAATAGCCACTTCATTTGCAGTTTTATCAGTTTTAAGTACTGGAGGTTCAAATTTTATATATCCAACTATATATACTTTCGCTGAAAGCCTTTTTGGCTATTTTGGAATGTATTTTTTAGGATTTATACTATTAGTTCTTTCAACTTTAATTTCCTTTATATTCTTACCTAACCCAAAAAGGATACATAAAGGTAATAATTAAATGAATAGAAGTATTTTAATAAATGGTAAAAGTATTAATTATAAATTAATACTTAAGAATAAAAAAAACTTATCTATAAAATTAGACTCAAATGCTGAGCTAATAATATATGCTCCTTTAGACATAAGTATAGAATATGTAGAAAAAATATTAAGAACTAAAGAAAAATGGATAACAACAAATATTAATAAAATAAAAAAAAGCATGAATAATAATAATTATATTAAAGCATTTTTTTTAGGTAATGAATTTACTACCAGGATAGAATTATCTGATGTTGACAGTATCTACTTTGAAAAAGATATACTTTTTATTAAAAGTAGAAATTTAGATAATACATATTTAGAAAAACTTCTATCAGATTGGTATAAAATACAAGCTGATATAATTATAAAAGATAGAGTAGATAAATTAGCAGTAAAGTACTCTCTATTCCCAACGAAATCTATAATTAGAAATCAAAAGACTAGATGGGGAAGCTGCAATAGTAAAAAAGAAATAAGATTAAATTGGAGACTTATATTAATGCCTTACTATGTTATGGATTATATAATAACACATGAACTCTGTCATCTAAAGCACATGAATCACTCAAAGGATTTTTGGAATCTTGTAGAAAAATACTATACTAATTATAAGATTGCTGAGAGTTGGCTTAAAGAGAATGGAGTTAATATTATGAGATTAAATTAATTGTTAGTATGAGTTATATGATATACTTTAAAATAAAGTATCATAAAATTTTACTAGTAAAAATACTGATTTAACATTATAATATTTTTATAATTATATTTAATGTACAAGGAGACAAAGATGAGAACTGTATATAGAAATCCAAAAGAATTAGCAACTTGTTTAAAGGACTTAGTAGATAATTATTTAGAGTTTTTAATGAGTTACGATGAACTAAAGGAAAGAGTTCAAAAAATAGTTTCTGCTAATGGGGAAAGAGTTTATAAAGATGGGAAAATTTCTTTAAAATTATATCCTTACTTAGGAGATGAAAGAGTAGAAATAATTAATAAAATAGTAGAAGAATAAAATTGTATTTATGCCTCCATAGAATTAATTTGCTAGGGAGGCTTTATTATAATTTGAGGTAGATAGGTATGTTAGATAAAATAATTAAAAAATATAAGAATTATAGTCCGTATATTAATGGGTGGAATGATATGAAAAGAGCAGCTGTTGCAATATTACTTGTGGATATAGAAGGAGATACTAAAATAGTTTTTCAAGTAAGGGCTTTCCATATGAGAAGTCAGCCTGGGGATATATCATTTCCTGGTGGGAAAATAGAAAATAATGAACATCCTAAAGAAGCAATAAAAAGAGAAGTCTGTGAGGAGCTTGGATTAAATAAAGAGGACTTTGAAATAGTAACAGACTTAGATATACTAGTTACGCATTATGGATTGATTGTTCATCCATTCCTAGGGTATATTAAAAATTATAACAATATAACTATTAATAAAGATGAAGTAGATCATATATTTTTAGCATCAATTAATGAATTGATGAAAGTAAACCCAATTAATGATTTAAGTAAAATTAATGTAGAAAGAAATAAGGATTTTCCTTATCATTTAATAAAAAATGGGGAAAATTACAAATTTAAAGAAGGTCTATATAAATCTTTATTCTATGTTTATAAAAATTATACTATATGGGGAATGACAGCGTTAATTTTAGAAAACTTTTTAAGTAATATAAAAGAATAATTATAGAGTAAAATAAATAATCTATTGACATAATTTCAAACAAATTATCTCAATAGATTGATTTATAAATTCTTTAGGTATATATTTTATTTTTTCTTTTGAGTTTGAATAGTTTTTCTATATTGAATTAAGTAAAAGATAAACTATAAATGTAAATGAAATTAAATACATTACTACAGAGATATCTTTATATTTCTTTGTAGCAATTTTCATAATTGTATATGATATAAATCCAAAAGCGATTCCATCTATTATACTGAAAGTTAAAGGTATTAAGACTATTACTAAAAAGCTAGGAATTGCTTCAGAAATATCATTAAAATCAATGTGTACTATACCTTTTATCATTAAGCTTCCTATAATTATTAATATTGGTGCAATGACTTCGTTAGGAATTATATTAATAAAAGGAATAAAGATTAATGAGATTAATAGTAATAATCCTGAAATTAATGATGTAAGACCTGTCTTACCACCAGCTGCAATTCCAGCAGTTCCTTCTACAGTTGATACTGACGGGCTAGTTCCAAACAAACCACAAGCAATTGTAGATAAAGCTATTGAAATTAAAGCTTTATTACTTTTTTTAGGAGCACTTAATAATCCATTAACTTGACCATGTAGTAATCCTATATTTTCAAAAACTATAACTAATGTTAATGAAAAAGTAGAAATCCAAAACTTTATATTTAAAAATTCTCTTAAGTCAATATTAAAGAATATACCTTTATATTCAGAAAAATTGGGAAAAGATAAAGTTAAATTAGATATATCAACAAGTTTAAATAATATTGCTAATAGAGTACCAGTTACTATGCTAATCAAAAAGCTTCCAGGGATATTCTTAGCAAATAATATTACTGTTAATAAGAAAATTAAAATAAAGAATAGTACTTTTGGGTTTGATAAATCTCCAATCCTTACAAATGTTGAAGGATCAGATACAATAAGTCCACTCTTTTGAAGGCCTAAAAATGTTATAAACAGTCCTATTCCTATAGTAATTGATTCTTTTAAAGAATTTGGTATGGATTTATCTAGTATTCTAGATAAAGGAGTTATGGCTACTAATAGAAATAGAAATCCAGCAACTACAACACTTCCCAATGCTTGATTGAAAGTTAATCCCATACCTAATATAATAGTATAAGTAAATAGAGCATTAATACCCATTCCAGGCATTACTACTAATGGGGTATTACTTATTATAGCAACTAATAAGCAGCCTATAAAAGAAGCTAGAACTGTGGCTATAATTAGTGGTTCTTGTGCTACACCCCCATCACTTAAAATACTTGCATTAACTACAATAATATATACTGCAGCAAAAAAAGAAGTTAAACCAGCTACTAGCTCGGTTTTAAAATTTGTTTTATTTTCTTTTAGTTTAAATAAATTGTCCATCCTTTCTGTAAAACCTCTTTTCTGTATCCCTCGCCCACCCACATCATTGATGCTTTATTATTATATCACTAAAGTTAATTTATAAAATATAAAATACTAAAAAATTCATAAAAATCGACAAAATATATGCTATATTCTTTAATTTTATCTATTAAGATAAAAATATACATTATCTTATTAGATTTGTATAATATTTTTGAATTTTCAAATAATAACTATAGTGTGTATATTGACAAACTATTTGTAAATACTATAATTTAATATATACCCCGACAGGGTGGGGAGGTGTATTATGAAAGAAGATAGAAAAAAAGCTATGCAATCTTTGAAAACAGCTAGGGGACAAATTGATGGGATTATTAAAATGATAGAGGAAGATAGGTATTGCATAGATATATCTAATCAGATTTTTGCAGCACAGTCTTTGCTTAAAAAGGCTAATTTAATCATCTTAGAAAATCATTTATCACATTGTGTTAAAGATGCATGTATAAGTGGCAATGGTGATGAAAAAATAGATGAGATTATGAAAATACTAGATAAAGTTATAACAAGATAAAAAGGAGAGATTTTAATGAAAAAGATAATTAATATAGAAGGTATGAGCTGTAATCATTGTGTTGCTCATGTAAAAGAAGCTTTAGAAGGAATTAGTGGAGTAAATTTAGTGAGTGTTAGTTTAGAAGAAAAAAATGCTATAGTGGAAACAGAAGTTAATAATGACACTTTAATTAATGCAATAGAAGAAGAAGGCTATGATGTTGTATCAATAGAATAATATAAGAAATATTTAATATTTAAGAGAAAGAGGGAAAAATAAATAAATTACAATTTTTTGTTCCCTCTACAATTAATAAAAAGTATTATGTTAGTGTGAATTATATATAGGTAAAATCACAGCTAGAATAATACTTTTTTATTTTATTCAAGTTTTGAAAGTATTTCTGTCATATCATTTATTATAGAGTGTAGCTTTAATATATCATTTTCATGGAGAAAAGAAATCTTTTCAATTAAAATAGATTTCATTTCAGATTTTTTATCTTCAATAAATGAGTATGCTTTTTCAGTAAGTTCAATATTAATTTTTCGTCTATCATCAGGATCTGTATATCTATGAACAAAACCTTCATTAATTAACTTATCTATTATAGGTGTCATATTAGGCTTAGATATATCTAAACATTTAGCAACATTTGAAACAGACATTGTTTTTTTCTTTGAAAGATAAAAAATAACTTTCATATGTGATGGAGGTATAATACTCCCTTTAACCATTTCATTTGGATTTAAAAGTTTATTATGTATAAGTACTAATAAATCTAATAAATTTTCAGGTATGTTGTTTATAGCATCATTATTCATAAGTATCCTCCTAAGTAATTGTCATTTTTATTATAAACTAAAAAAAACAATTATACAAGTATAATTGTTATTGACATATAATAGTTATAAAAATATAATTAATTTATTATATTAATACTCATTATGAAAGGAGACAAAATAAAATGATAAAGCTAACAAAGTATTTAAAACCATTTATAGGTTCTATCATTGTAATTATAGCATTATTATTTGTGCAAGCTATAAGTGAACTATCACTTCCGGACTATATGTCTAATATAGTTAACGTAGGAATTCAACAAGGTGGAATTGAAAATTCTGTACCTAAAATAATAAGAAAAAGCGAAAAAGAAAAATTATCACTTTTTATTTCAGAAAGTGATCTTAATAAAGTAGAGGATAGTTATAAACTAATTAATAAGGATAATTTATCAGAAAATGAGTTAAATGATTACTTAAAGAAATATCCTTTACTAAATCAAGAGGATTTATATGAACTTAATACTAATAATAAAGAAATAGTAGAAGAACTAAGTAGCATTTTAGCAAAACCAGAACTTATTGTTTACGGAATAAATTCCGGAAATATGGAAGAGTTTAATAACAATAATTCAAATTCAGAAATGAATTTGCCTGAAAATACAGATATTTTCACAGTATTTAAGAATTTACCTAAAGAAAAAATAAATGAAATGTTAAAAGGTATGAATGAAAATATAGATTCCATGCCTGAAAGTATAGTTAAGCAATCTTCAGTGGCCTTTGTTAAAGATGAATATAAAGCAGTTGGTATTGATACGGATAGCTTACAAACAAGATATATAGCTTTTGCAGGGCTTAAAATGCTTGGAATAGCATTTATTAGTATGGTTGCAACAGTTATTGTTGGATTATTATCTGCAAGAATGGCAGCTGGAATAGGTAAAACTTTAAGAAAAGATGTATTTAAAAAGGTTACAAGCTTTTCAAATGCTGAATTTGATAAATTTTCTACTGCTTCTTTAATTACAAGAAATACAAATGATATACAACAAATTCAAATGTTAATGGTAATGTTATTTAGAATAGTATTTTATGCACCAATATTAGGAATAGGTGGAGTATTAAAAGTATTAAGAACTGATACTAATATGACATGGATAATTACTCTTGGAGTTATTTTGATAGTATTATTAGTAGGAGTGTTATTTACTTTTGCTATGCCTAAGTTTAAAGCAGTGCAAAAATTAATAGATAAGCTTAACTTAGTTACTAGAGAAAGTTTAACTGGTATGCTAGTAATTAGAGCATTTAGCACTCAAAAGCATGAAGAAGAAAGATTTGATAAAGCTAATAAGAATTTAACAAATACTAATTTATTTGTTAATAGATTAATGTCATCTATGATGCCAGTTATGATGTTTATTATGAATGGATTAACAATTCTTATAGTTTGGATAGGTGCACATCAAGTTGACTTAGGTAATATGCAAGTAGGAAATATGATGGCATTTATGCAGTATGCTATGCAAATAATAATGTCATTCTTAATGATTTCTATGATATCTATAATGTTACCACGTGCATCAGTATCAGCACAACGTATTAGTGAAGTTTTAAATAGTACTTTATCTATTGAAGACAAAAAAGAAACTGAAAAATTCAAAGCTTCTAAAAAAGGCTATGTAGAATATAAGAATGTTAGCTTTAAATATCCTGGAGCAGAAGATTATGTTATTAAGGATATAAGTTTTGTAGCAAAGCCAGGTGAAACCACAGCAATTATTGGAAGCACAGGAAGTGGTAAATCTACTTTAATTAATCTTATTCCTAGATTCTATGATGTAACTGAAGGAAAGATAGAAATTAATGGAGTAGATATTAGAAACGTTAAACAAAAAGAGTTACGTGAAAAGATAGGCTATGTACCTCAAAAAGGTGTATTATTCTCTGGAACTATTGAAAGCAATTTAAAGTATGGTTCTTCTGAAGCTAAAATGAAGGATATAAAATTAGCCTCTAATATAGCTCAAGCTACAGAATTTATTGAGTCTAAGCCTGATAAATATAATAGTGAAATATCACAAGGAGGAACTAATGTATCAGGAGGACAAAAGCAAAGATTATCAATTGCTAGAGCATTAGTAAAAAAACCTGAGATATACGTGTTTGATGACAGTTTTTCTGCTTTAGACTTTAAAACTGATTCAGCATTAAGAAAAGCAATAAAAGAAAATATCAAAGATGCAACAATGATAATTGTAGCTCAAAGAATCAGTACTATAAAAGATGCAAATCAAATTATAGTTTTAGATGAAGGAGAAGTTGTTGGAATTGGAACCCACAGAGAACTTTTAGAAAACTGTGAAGTTTATAATCAAATAGCTTTATCACAACTTTCAAAGGAGGAACTAATGTCATGAGTAAGAATGTAGGCGGAAAAAAACATGGTGGCTTTGGTGGTCCAATGGGAGGAATAAAACCTGTTGGTGAAAAAGCCAAAGATTTTAAAGGTACCTTTAAAAAATTATTAAATTATTTAAAGCCCTACAGAATATCAATTTTAATAGTTTTAATTTTTGCCATTGGTAGTGCAGCCTTTTCTATAATTGGTCCTAAAATTTTAGGAAAAGCTACTACTAAATTGTTTGAAGGGTTATTAAATAAAATTTCAGGAGAAGCCGGTGCAGGTATAGACTTTACTTATATAGGAAATATACTTGTTATATTAACAGTTTTATATGCTGTAAGTGCAATATTTGCCTTTATTCAAGGATTTATAATGTCAGGTATAGCACAAAAAGTATCATATAATTTGAGAAAAGCAATATCTTTAAAAATAAATAAAATGCCACTTAAATATTTTGATAAAATGACTCATGGAGAAGTTCTATCAAGAGTAACAAATGACGTAGATACAATAAGTAATACTTTAAATCAAAGTTTATCTCAAGTATTTACATCTATAACAACTTTAATTGGTGTAGTTATTATGATGCTTTCAATAAGTGTTACAATGACAATTGTAGCTTTATTAATAGTTCCATTATCAGGTTTATTTATATCATTTGTTGTTAAAAAATCTCAAAAATATTTTAAAGAACAACAAAAATATTTAGGTCATGTAAATGGTCATGTTGAAGAAATATATAGTGGCCATAATATAATGAAGGCTTTTAATGGCGAAGATAAGGCTGTTGAGGAATTTAATGATTTAAATAATACTTTATATAATTCAGCTTGGAAATCTCAATTTTTATCAGGTATGATGATGCCTATAATGACTTTTATAGGAAATTTAGGGTATGTAGCTGTTACAATTTTAGGTGGATATTTAACGGTTAAAAATTATATACAAGTTGGGGATATACAATCCTTTATTCAATATATAAGATCCTTTAATCAACCAATAGCACAAGCAGCTCAAATAGCTAATGTATTACAATCTACTGCTGCAGCCGCTGAAAGAGTTTTTGAATTTCTTGAAGAGGAAGAAGAAGTTGATAATGCAGTAAATCCAATTAATATAGAAGAACTTAAAGGAGAAGTTACATTTAAAGATGTACATTTTGGATACAATGAAGATAAGATAATAATTAATGACTTCTCAAGTAAAATAAAACCAGGCCAAAGAATAGCAATTGTAGGTCCAACTGGTGCTGGTAAAACTACAATTGTAAAATTATTAATGAGATTCTATGAATTAAATAGCGGTGAAATATTATTAGATGATTATAATATTAAAGATTTCAATAGAAGTGATTTAAGAAAAATATTTGGTATGGTACTTCAAGATACTTGGTTATTTAATGGCTCAATAATGGAAAACATCAGATATGGTAACTTAGAAGCAAGTGATGAAGAAGTAATTAAAGCTGCAAAAGCTGCTCATGTTCATCATTTTGTTAAAACTCTACCTGATGGATATAATATGGAATTAAATGAAGATGCAAGTAACGTATCACAAGGACAAAAACAATTACTTACAATAGCTCGTGCCATATTAGCAGATCCTAAAATTTTAATATTAGATGAAGCAACAAGTTCTGTTGATACTAGAACAGAAGTGCTTATTCAAAAGGCAATGGATAATTTAATGAAGGGTAGAACAAGTTTTATAATTGCACATAGATTATCAACTATAAGAGATGCTGATTTAATATTAGTAATGAATGAAGGAGATATAGTTGAACAAGGAAGCCATACAGAGCTATTGAGTAAAAAAGGCTTCTATGCATCACTATATAATAGTCAATTTGAAAATTCACAAGTTTCATAAGAAAAATCAACAGAAGAGGTTGCTTAGGTAGCCTCTTATTTTTTATAAAATTAATTAGTAAAACTTAGTAAAATAATTAGTAAAACTTAGTAAAATTAATTGAAAATGTTTTCTGAATATGTTAGACTTTAATTACAAATATTAAAATAAAGTTAGGGAGAAATATTATGAGAGAAAAAATTAAAAATACCTTTAATGAAATTTTTGAGGAAAATGGTAATGAGAGATATTTCTTTTCTCCGGGTAGAGTTAATTTAATTGGAGAGCATACTGACTACAATGGAGGTAATGTATTCCCATGTGCTCTGAGCTTTGGAACTTATGGAGTAATACGACTAAGAGAAGATGAAAAAGTAAAAATGTATTCTAGTAACTTCCATGATGTAGGAGTTATAGAATTTTCTTTGAATGATTTAAAATACGAAAAAATGCATGATTGGGTTAATTATCCTAAAGGTGTAATTGATGTGATGAAGAAACGTGGATATAATATTAATAAAGGTTTTGAGGTAGTTATATATGGTAATATACCAAATGGTTCAGGTTTATCATCCTCTGCATCATTAGAACTTTTAATTGCAGTTATGATGGATAGCTTATTTAATTTTAATATCAATAGAATTGATTTAGTTAAATTTTCTCAAGAGGCTGAAAACAACTTTGTAGGAGTTAATTGTGGAATAATGGATCAATTCGCTATTGGAATGGGAAAGGAAAATAATGCTATACTATTAGACTGTAATACTTTAAAATATAATTATTGTCCAATAGAGCTAAAGGATGAAATACTTGTTATCGCTAATACAAACAAAAGAAGAGGCTTAGCAGACTCTAAGTATAATGAACGTCGAAGCGAGTGTGAAAAAGCCTTAGAAGAATTAAAAGTAAAGCTTAATATTAATTCCTTAGGTGAACTTACAATAGAAGAATTTGAGAATAATAAGGAGCTAATTAATGATGATATTAGAAGAAAAAGAGCAAAACATGCAGTTTATGAAAATCAAAGAACTTTAATGGCAAAGGATGCCTTAGAATCAAGGGATTTGGTTACCTTTGGTAAACTTATGAATGAGTCTCATATTTCTTTAAGAGATGATTATGAAGTTACAGGATTAGAACTAGATACTTTAGTAGAACTTGCCTGGAATCATAGTGGGGTTTTAGGTGCAAGAATGACAGGTGCTGGTTTTGGTGGATGTACAGTTGCATTAGTAAAAAAGGATAGTGTTGATGATTTTATAAAAAAAGTTGGACAAGGATACAAAAATAAAATAGGATATGAAGCTAGTTTCTATATTGCAGAAATAGGAAATGGAACTAGAGAAATTTAGGAGGTATTAATATGATTTTAGTATGTGGTGGAGCAGGTTATATTGGTAGCCATACAGTTTATCAATTAATAGAAAAAGGAGAAGAAGTAGTAGTTGTAGATAATTTAGAAACAGGACATATAGAAGCAGTAAATCCAAATGCTAAGTTTTATAATGTTGATATAAGAAATGAAAATGATTTAGATAAAGTTTTTAAAGAAAATAATATTACAGAAGTAATTCATTTTGCAGCAAATTCTTTAGTTGGAGAAAGTATGACTAATCCATTAAAATATTACAATAACAATGTTCATGGAACAGAAGTATTATTAAAAGTTATGGTTGCTAATGATGTAAAGAAGATTGTATTTTCATCAACAGCTGCAACTTATGGGGAAGCTACTAGAATGCCAATAGTTGAAACAGATAAAACTGAACCAACCAATGCATACGGTGAAACTAAGCTTGCTATGGAGAAAATGATGAAGTGGGCGGATATAGCACATGGAGTTAAATATGTTTCATTAAGATATTTTAATGTAGCAGGAGCTCATGTTAGTGGTAGTATTGGAGAAGACCATAGTCCTGAAACTCATTTAATACCATTAATATTACAAGTTCCTCTTGGAAAAAGAGAATTTATATCAATTTTTGGAGAAGATTATGATACAGAAGACGGCACTTGTATTAGAGACTATATTCATGTAACAGATTTAGCTAATGCTCATATTTTAGCAATTGATTATTTAAGAAAAGGAAATGAAAGTGATATTTTCAATTTAGGTAATGGAAATGGATTTTCAGTTAAAGAAATGATAGAAGCTGCTAGAAAGGTAACAGGTCATGAAATACCTGCAAAAATTTGTGAAAGAAGAGCTGGAGACCCTGCTAGACTTATTGCATCAGCTGAAAAAGCAAGAAAAACATTAAATTGGGAACCTAAATATGACAATGTTGAAGATATAATAGCATCAGCTTGGAAATGGCATAAAAATAATCCAGTTGGATTTAATAAGTAGGTGAAGTATGGAAATTTATAGTGAAATCAAAAGATTGATTCAATATGGATTGAAAAACAGTTTATTTACTGAAGATGATGAAATTTATATAAGAAATTCCTTATTAAATATTTTAAGTTTAGATGATTATGAGGATATAGAAGTTGAAGATGAAGAATTAGAAACGCCAACAGATATATTAGATAATATATTAAATTATGCTTTTGAAAATGGAATTTTAGAATCTAATACTTCAATTTATAGAGATTTATTAGATACTAAGATTATGGGTGCGTTAATGCCAAGACCTTCAGAAATAATTAAAACATTTAATGAGAAATATGAAAGATCGCAAGAAGAAGCTACAAATTATTTTTATAATATTAGTAAAGCCTGTGATTATGTTAGAACAGATAGAATTTCTCAAAATTTACTTTGGAAAAGTAAAAGTGATTATGGAAATCTAGATATAACTATAAATCTATCAAAACCAGAAAAAGATCCTAAAGCTATCGCAGAAGCTAAGAAGATGCCTCCTTCAAAATATCCTAAATGTCTTTTGTGTAAAGAAAATGAAGGCTATAGAGGACGTATAAACCATCCTGCTAGGCAAAATCTTAGAGTTATTCCATTAAGCTTAAACAATGAAAAATGGTATCTACAGTATTCACCTTATGCTTATTATAATGAACATTGTATTGTTTTTTCAGAAGATCATACTCCAATGAAGCTTACTAATAAGACTTTTCATAGATTACTAGAATTTGTAGAAAAATTTCCACATTACTTTTTAGGATCTAATGCAGACTTACCAATTGTAGGTGGTTCAATACTAACACATGATCATTATCAAGGTGGTAGATATGAATTTGCTATGAATAGAGCTTCAAATTATATAGAATTTATATTAAAAAACTATGAACATGTGAAGTTTTCTATTGTAAAATGGCCACTAAGTGTATTAAGATTAAAGGGTAGGAATAGATTGGAATTAGGTGAATTAGCTTACAAAATATTAAATCATTGGAGAAACTATAGTGATCCTAAAGTAAATATATATGCTTTTACTGATAATGTTCCTCATAATACGGTAACACCAATAGCAAGAAAAGAAAATGATGAGTATGTAATTGATTTAGTTCTCAGAAATAATAAAACTACTGAAAAATATCCAGATGGGATATTCCATCCTCATGCTGAGCTGCATAATATTAAGAAAGAAAATATTGGATTAATAGAAGTTTTAGGACTTGCAGTTCTTCCAGCAAGATTAAAGGAAGAAATAGAGATAATTAAAGTATCTTTAACTACTAGAAAAGATGATATTTATAATTATGATAGCATGAGAATTCATTATAATTGGTATGAAGAAATTAAAATGAAAAATAAATATATAACAAATGAGAATATTGATGATATTCTAAAAAGTGAAATAGGAAATATATTTACTAAGGTCCTTGAACATTGTGGAGTATTTAAATGGGATGATGAAGGAAAACAAGCTATAGAAAGATATATTGAAAGTTTAAAATTATCAATTGATTAATATTAAAGGTGAGGCATTTCTATGCCTCATCTTAATTATATATTAATGTTTATTCCAATATTAGAATGGAGGTGATTATGGTGGCAACAATTAAAGATATTGCTAATGAAGCAGGTGTTTCTATTGCAACAGTATCCCGTATCTTAAATTTTGATAAAACTCTTAATGTTTCAGAAGATACAAGGAAGAAAGTTTTAGCCATAGCTGAAGAAATGAATTATGTAACTATAAAGGAGAGAAAAAATAAACTTAAGAATTATACTATTGGAATAGTTTGTTCCTTTAATGAGATGAAGGAATTAAGTGATCCATATTTCTTATCTATAAGAATGGCAATAGAAAAAAAATGCTTACAAGATAATATAGGTTTTAAATCATTATATCTTAGTAATTTGATAAAAGATGATACATATAATTATAAAGACCTAGATGGAATAATAGCTATTGGTATATTTGACAATAATGAAATTAATAGTTTAAAAAAATTATCTCCTAATATTATATTTATAGATTCTTCCCCAGAGGAGTGGGAATTTGACTCTATAGTTGTAGATTTAAAGTATGGTACTAAAAAAGCTCTTGATTATCTCTATAACCTAGGGCATAGAGATATTGGTTACATCGGTGCTAAAGTTATTCCACACAATAGTGATAATGGAATTGAATTAACAAATTATAGAGAATCTACTTATAAAAATTTTATGATAGAAATAAATAATTATAGAGAAGAGTGGATTTTTAAAGGCAATTTTACACCAGAGGATGGTTACACTTTAATGAAGGAAGCCTTAAGATTAGAAAAAATACCATCTGCTTTTTTTATAGCTAGTGATCCTATGGCTATAGGTGCTTATAAAGCTATACATGAAGAATGTTATGAAATACCAAGGGATATAAGTATAGTTGGCTTTGATGATATTGCTACAGCTCAGTACTTATCACCTTCCTTAACAACAATAAAAATATTTACAGAATATATGGGGGAAGTGGCTTTAGATACTATAATGGAAAGAATAAAAGAAGAAAGAAATCTAAGTAAAAAAATAGTATTGCCAGTTAAATTAATTATAAGGGATAGTTGTAGAAAAATATAAAATAAGGGTGCTGTAAAAAGCAGCTCCTTTATATAATTTTAATTTAGATGGAGGTATATAAAGTGGTATATAGACTAGGTATTGATGCAGGTTCAACTACAGTAAAGTTAGTTTTATTAGATGAAAATAATAAATTAATTTATAAAAGTTATACCAGACATCTTACAAAAGTAAGAGAAACTGTATTAAATGAGCTAGATAAAATAAAGAGCATTGTAATTAATAATAATATTAAAGTTTCAATTACTGGATCTTCAGGATATGGTTTAGCTATGGATTCAGATATATCATTTGTTCAAGAGGTTTTTGCAACTACAATAGGAGTAAAAAAGCTATTTAGTAATATTGATGTTGTTATTGAGCTAGGTGGAGAGGATGCTAAAATAATATATTTAACAAATGGGTTAGAGGAAAGAATGAATTCTAGTTGTGCAGGTGGAACAGGAGCCTTTATTGATCAAATGGCAAGTCTAATGGGTATAAGTGTAGAATATTTAGACAAGATAAGTTTTGATTACAAAAATATATATCCAATAGCATCTAGATGTGGGGTGTTTGCTAAATCTGATATTCAGCCATTACTAAATCAAGGAGCAAGTAAGTCAGATATAGCAGTTAGCATTTATGATGCTGTAGTTAATCAAACTATTGGTGGACTAGCACAAGGAAGAGAAATAAAAGGGAATATTTTATTTTTAGGAGGACCTTTATATTTTTATAAAGGCCTTAGAAGTATGTTTATAAAAAAATTAAATTTAAGTGAAGACGAAGCAATAGTACCAGATGATGCTGAAGTTTTTGTAGCAAAGGGAGCAGCATTATTTTCTGGGAATGAAGAGAAAAACTATACTTATGAAGAGTTAATAAAGAAACTTAATAATTCTAAAAGTAACACAAATTTAAATAAAAGTATTAAGCCTTTATTTTCTAGTAATGATGAATATAAAAAATTTTTAGATAGACATAATAGAGCTAAGGTTTTAATTAAAGATATAGATGTATATAAAGGAGATGCTTATTTAGGAATAGATGCAGGAAGTACTACTACAAAGCTTGTTTTAATTGATGATAATAGTAATATAATTTATCAATTTTATGCTCATAATGAAGGGAATCCAGTTAAGGTAATTAAAAGACAATTAGAATATATTTATGATAATTATAACGAAAAAATTAACATAGCAGGAAGTGCAGTTACTGGCTATGGTGAAGAACTAATAAAGAAAGCCTTTGGCATTGATTATGGTATAGTAGAAACATTAGCCCACTATATTGCAGCAAGTAAATTTAATCCTGATGTAGATTTTATCTTAGATATTGGTGGTCAAGATATTAAATGCTTTGAAATAGAAAATAATGCAATAAAAAGTATAATACTAAATGAGGCTTGTTCTTCAGGGTGTGGCTCTTTTATTGAAACTTTTGCTAAGGCAATGGGATATGATGTTGAGAGTTTTTCTAAATTAGGATTACTTGCAAAGCATCCTGCAGATTTAGGATCAAGATGTACAGTTTTTATGAATTCTTCTGTTAAGCAAGCGCAAAGAGATGGAGCAACTATTGAAGATGTTTCAGCAGGCTTATCTATTAGCGTAGTAAAAAATGCCTTATATAAAGTTATTCGAACAAAAAATATAGGTAAAAATGTAATAGTTCAAGGTGGAACCCTATGTAATGATGCTATTTTAAGAAGTTTAGAATTAGAATTAAATCAAAATGTTATTAGGTCAAATATTTCTGGATTAATGGGTGCCTATGGAGCTGCAATATATTCAAAAAAGGAGAAACCAGATAAGTCAAAAATAATTGCTATGGAAGAACTTGCTAACTTTACTCATAGTTCAAAGGGAGTTAAATGTGGACTTTGTACTAATAAGTGTAATTTAACTATAAATACATTCAATGGTGGAAGAAAATATATCTCAGGAAATAGATGTTCAAAACCTACTGGTAAGTATTATGAAAATAATATTCCTAACCTTTATGAATATAAAATTTTAAAACTTTTAGAGTACGCTAATAACTTCGGAGATAAAGGGGAAATTGCTATTCCAATGGTTTTAAATATGTTTGAAAACTTACCTTTTTTTGTGAAATTCTTTAACTATTTAGGAATAAAGGTTGTTTTATCAGAAGCCTCTTCTAAAAAGTTATATTTAAAAGGACAACATACAATACCATCAGATACTGCTTGTTATCCTGCTAAGATAGTTCATGGACATATAGAAAGTTTAATAGAGAAAAATATTGAAAATATTTTTTATCCTTGTATGACTTTTAATTATGATGAAGGTATTTCAGATAACCACTATAATTGCCCAGTTGTGGCATATTATCCAGAAGTCATAAAAAATAATGTATCCAATATAGATAAGTGTAATTTTATATACCCTTATTTAGATTTAAATTCTAAAAAGAGTACCATAGAAAATTTATATAATAGCTTAAAGGATTATTATAAATGGATTTCTAAAGAAGATATAAGAAAAGCATATGAGGTTGGACTATATGAATATAAAGAGTTTAAAAAAGATATTTTAATAAAAGGTAAAGAGGCAATTAAATATGGTAGGGATAATGACTTATTAATTGTTGTATTATCAGGAAGGCCTTATCATGTTGATAAAGAAATAAATCATGGTATTGATAAAATGATGAACTCATTAAATTTAGTAATATTAACAGAGGATTCTATTCCTTTTAATTATGATAATGTAGCTGTAAATGTGCTTAATCAGTGGACATACCAAGCAAGGTTATTCAATGCAGCTAAATTTGTGGTTAATAATGAGGATATGCAATTAGTTCAATTAGTATCCTTTGGATGTGGTACAGATGCCATTACATCTGATGAAATTAAAAATATTCTAGAAAACAATGGCAAAATATATACACAATTAAAAATAGATGAAACTAATAACTTAGGAGCAGCAAAAATTAGAATAAGAAGTATGGTTGAAGCTATAAAAAATAGGTGGGAAGTATATGAGTAATAATTATAAAGTTTTTACAAAGGAAATGAAAAAGAATTATAAAATTTTAGCGCCTAATATGCTACCTATTCATTTTAAACTAATGGATAAGATATTTAAGGATTATGGATTTGATATAGAATTTCTAGAGGATGATGTTTCATCAGTAATAGAGGAAGGATTAAAGTACTCTAATAATGATATATGTTATCCAGCTATGATAGTAATTGGACAATTTATTTCTGCATTAAAAAGTGGTAAATATGATGTTAATAAAACAGCTCTTCTTATGACGCAAACAGGGGGAGGATGTAGAGCATCTAATTATATATACTTAATAAGAAAAGCGTTAGAAAATAGTGGCTTTTCAGAGGTTCCTGCTATAGGTTTAAGTGTATCTGGAATTGAAAAACACCCAGGATTAAAATTAGGTCCACATCTTATAATTAAGTTGTTTTATGCTGTTATATATGGTGATTTGATTATGTATCTATATAATAAGGTAAGACCCTATGAAATAAATAAAGGTGAATGTGATATTCTTTTAAATAATACAATCGAGAATTTAAAAAATAAGTTTTCAAATTTAAGCTATTTAAAACTATCAAAAATATCAAAGGAAATTACTATAAACTTTAATAAAATACAAGTAAGAAGTGAAAGTAAAATTAAAGTTGGTATAGTTGGAGAAATATATATGAAATATTCAAGAATGGGTAATAACCATCTTGAAGAATTCATAGTTAAAGAAGAGGCTGAAGTAGTTCAATCAGGACTTATGGACTTTGTCAATTACTGTATTTTAAACGCTATTATTGACTATAAATTATATAAAAAGGGATATTTCAAATCTAAAATTGCAGCCTTAGGCTATAAGATAATTTTAAAACTTCAAAGAAAAGTAAAGAAATCTATAATAAACAACTCTAGATTTGAAGGGGCAATAGATTTTGACGAAGTTAGAAAAATGGCTGATGGTTATATAGGTTACGGAGTAAAAATGGGAGAAGGTTGGTTATTAGTAGCAAATATGATTGAATTAATACATTCAGGGGCAAATAATATTATTTGTGCACAACCCTTTGGATGTTTACCTAACCATGTTGTAGGTAGAGGTGCTATAAGAAAAATTGTTGATAGAAATCCTGAAGCTAATATAGTGGTTATAGATTATGATCCATCTCAATCAAAAATTAATCAAGAAAATAGAATTAAGTTAATGTTATCAAATGCAAAGTTAAATAAATACTTATAAAGTACTTACAGTTAGCTATATCTATAACTATATTAGGTATAGCTATTATTTGCTATTTAGACTAAAATTAAAGTAATGGTAAATATTATACTAAGTTATTTTAAACAGTATTTAAAGGAAAGAGAAGGATAAAACTTATGAGTGAGACTAAACATTATTTTATAATAAATCCTGAAGCAGGGAAAATAGATGTTTCTGAAAAAATAAGTAATGAAGTGAGAAGAGCTTTTAATGGAAGGAGTGATGAATACACAATTTATATTACTAATGGGAAAAATGATGCAAGTAAATTTACAGAAGATATATGTAAAAAAGAAACAGGTAATCTAAGATTTTATGCTTGTGGTGGAGATGGAACTCTTAATGAAGTAATTAATGGATTAATTGGATATAAAAATGCAAGTGCGTCTGTTATACCTTATGGCACTGGTAATGATTTTGTAAATAATATCTGTTCTGATACTAGTATCTTTGATATTAAAAAACAAATTAAATTTGATGAAGAGAAAATTGATTTGCTTAAAGTCAATGACACGTATTCTGTTAACGTATGTAATATAGGTTTTGATGCTAAAGTAGCAGAGAATATGAATAAATTTAAAAGATTTCCTTTAATAAGTGGACAAGGTGCCTATACTCTTTCTGTATTTTATTCCCTATTACATAAAATGTATTCTAATTTGGAAATATTAATAGATAATGAAGAGAAAATAGAAGGGAATTTTCTACTATGTGTTGTGGCAAATGGAATGACATATGGAGGGGGCTATAAGGGGGCACCTTTAGCTAAGATTAATGATGGACTAATAGATATTTGTATATTTAAGAAGGTCTCTAGATTTAAATTACTTAAATTAATTAACATATTTAAAAGAGGAGAGCATCTACAAAACGAAGAAATGAAGAAATATTTTATTTATAAAAAATGTAGATCTATTCATATAAAATCAAAAAAAGATTTCACTGTATGTATCGATGGAGAAATTGTAGTTGAAAAAAATATAGAAATTAATTTAGAAGGAAAAGCAATAAATTTTCTAATTCCACATAAAGATATAATTTGCTAATTTTAATAGGAGTGAGGTATAAATTTGAATAGTTTTATAGAATTTAAAGATGTTAAGAAGACTTATAAAATGGGAGAAATTGATATTGATGCTTTAAGAGGAGTATCCTTTCAAATAGAAAAAGGTGAATTTGTAATTATAGCAGGTGCTAGTGGTGCAGGTAAAAGTACAATATTAAATATATTAGGAGGAATGGATACCTTAACTAGTGGAAAAATTATTGTAGATAATAACATAGTAAGTAGTTATACAGATAAAGAATTAATTTCTTATAGACGATTTGATATTGGCTTTGTTTTTCAATTTTATAATTTAGTTCAAAATTTAACTGCTTTAGAAAATGTAGAATTAGCTACACAAATTTGTAAAAATCCACTTAATCCTTCAGAAGTTTTAGAAGCTGTTGGATTAGAGGATAGAAAAAATAACTTTCCATCTCAATTATCTGGTGGAGAGCAGCAAAGAGTTGCTATTGCTAGAGCTCTAGCAAAAAATCCAAAACTATTACTTTGTGATGAACCTACAGGAGCATTAGATTACAACACTGGAAAGTCAATACTAAAATTATTACAAGATACCTGTAGAGAACATAATATGACAGTTATTATTATTACACATAATCTTGCCCTTACGCCTATGGGGGATAAAGTAATTAAAGTTAAAAATGGTATGATTGAAAGCATTACTTTAAATGACAATCCAACTCCAGTAGAAAGGATTGAATGGTAATATGAAAAATGCATTTTTTAAAGATATTTTAAGAGATATAAAAAAATCAAAAGGAAGATTTTTTTCTATTTTTGCAATTATTGCTTTAGGGGTAGCATTTTTTTCAGGTATAAAAGTAGCTCCAATAGATATGAAGGCTACTGCAGATAAATACTATGATAATAATAATTTTATGGATTTCACTTTATATTCCACACTAGGTTTCACCGATGAAGATATAGAAGAAATAAGAAAGATTGATGGAATTGAAGATGTATTTGCAACATATTCTTTAGATACACTTACAAAAATTGGATCATCAGAGTTAGTTATTAAAGTAATGGGAATTCCACTTAATAGTTATCAATATGTTAACCAATATACTTTGGTTGAAGGAAGATTACCAGAAAGGTCTAATGAATGTGTAATAGAAGAAGGTAAAATTAATAGTTTGAATTTATCTATTGGTAGTAAGATTAAATTAGAGTCTGGCAAAAATGAAGCTCTAAGTGAAAGCTTGGAAAACACGGAATATGAAGTTGTAGGTAAAGTACAGAGCCCATATTATTTATCTAGTGAAAAGGGGTCCGCTAGTATAGGTAGCGGTAAGATTTCAAGCTATATTGTAATTCCTATAGATAATTTTAAAATACCTGCCTATACTGAAACTTATGTTACAGTAAGTGGAGCTAGAGAGTTAGATAGTTACTCAGATAAATACTTTGACTTTATTGATACAGTAAAGATATCCTTGGAATCATTAGGTAATAAAAGAGCAGGAATAAGATATGATGAAATACTTGCCGAGGCAAATAAGCAATTAGATGAAAATAAAAATAAACTAAATGAAGAGAAGAAAAATGGAGAAGAAAAGCTTAATGATGCTAAAAAACAACTAGAGGAATCAGAAAAAGCTCTTAAAACTGGTGAAGAGGAGTTGTTTAAAAAAGAAACAGATTATAAACTTAATATAATTAAAGCTGAAAATGAGATTTCTTTAGGTCAATATAAAATTGATAATGGCAAAGCACAGTTAGAAGCTGGGAAGCAAACATTAAATGAAGAAAAGGCAAGTGCAGAAAGCATTATAGCTACTGCTAAAGAAACATTAAAAACTTTAGAAAGTAATAAGAAAGATTTAGACAATAGAATTTTAGATAAGGAAAATTCCTTAAAAGATAATAATTTATCTGAAGAAGAAAAGAACAAAATAAAAAATGAATTAAGCTCATTATATAAAACTAGAGATGAACTTAATAAAGGAATTTCATATATAAATAATGAAATAACATCTGCAGAACAAAAAATACAACAAGCAGAAGCTCAAATTAAAGATAAAGAAATTGAATTAAATAATGCACAAGCCTTATTAAATGAAAATAAAGCAAAATTAGAGAATAGTAAAATTGAAGCTGAAAACCAATTTGCTAAGGCAAAATTAGATTTAGAAAATGGTAAGATAGAATTAGAGAATGGTAAAAAAGAATATGAAGATTCTAAGGATAAGTTTAATAAGGAAATAGCCTCTGCAGAGGCAAAGATAGCAAAAGCTGAAAATGATATTAAAGCTATAGAAGAACCAAGTTGGTATGTATTAGATAGAAACAGTCATTATTCCTATGTAGATTATAAGAATAATGCTGATAGTATAGATAAGCTAGCAAAGGTATTTCCAGTATTTTTCTTTTTAGTAGCAGCTTTAGTTTGTCTAACTACAATGACTAGGATGGTTGATGAACAAAGAGTAAATATAGGAACTTTAAAAGGATTAGGTTATTCGAAAAATACCATAGCTTTAAAATATATAATTTATTCATTTACTGCAAGCTTTTTAGGAAGCATTGTTGGTCTTGCAATAGGATATACAATTTTTCCAATAGTTGTTTTTGATGCCTATGGAATAATGTACACTTTACCTAAAATAAAGCTTGTCTTTAATGTTCCTCTTGCAATTAGTATTACCTTAGTAGCAATCGCTGTTACAACTATATCATCTTTAATGGCTTGCTATAAAGAACTGGTTGAAACGCCTGCAATATTAATGAGGCCTAAGGCACCTAAAGAAGGAAAGAGAATTTTAATTGAAGGTATTGGATTTATATGGAACAGATTAAGCTTTATAGGGAAAGTTACTGTAAGAAATATATTTAGATATAAGAAAAGATTCTTTATGACTGTATTTGGGATAGCTGGTTGCACAGCATTACTTGTTACTGGATTTGGAATTAAAGATTCAATAAAAACAATTGTAGATAAACAATTCGGAGAAGTATTTAAATATAATTTAACCATCAATTTTGATAAGGATATAAGTAAATTAGAAAAAAATGAATTCAATGATGAAATAAATAATTTACAAGAAATAGATAATTCTATTATGATTTCTTCTGAGAGTGGAAAAATAAGAACTGGAAATACGGAAAAAGACATTTATATCATTGTTCCTGAAGATATAAGTAAAATTGACGATTTTATTAATTTTGTTAATAGAACTACTAAGGAAAAGTTAAGATTAAAGGATAGTGGAATTATTTTAACTGAAAAAGCTGCTAAACAAGCTAAGGTTAAAGTAGGAGACGAAATAAAAATCAAATTAGACAATAAAGAATATTCTATGATTGTTTCTGGAATTACTGAAAACTATACTTTTAATTATGCATATATTTCACCTAAGTATTATAAGGAGATTGTTGATAAGGAAGCTATGTTTAATACTATTATAGCTAATGCAAATACTCTTGATAATAAAGATGATTTTTCTATGAGCATTATGGATAAGGAAGCAGTTACGGGAGTATCCTTCAATGATAACATAAGACAAAATTTTGATAATATGATAAAGAGCTTAAATTATGTAATAATTTTAATTATAGTTTCAGCTGGAGCACTAGCATTCACTGTGTTATACAATTTAACTAATGTAAATATTAGTGAAAGAATTAGAGAAATAGCAACTATAAAGGTACTAGGATTTTATGATAAAGAAGTTTCAGCCTATATCTATAGGGAAAATGTGATACTAACTATCTTAGGAACATTATTGGGAGCTGGCCTTGGTGTTATACTTCATAGATTTATAATGCTAACTGTGGAAATAGATAATATGATGTTTGGAAGAAATATAAATTTACTAAGCTTCATTTTTTCAGCTTTATTAACAATAACTTTTGCTGTTTTAGTTAATATAGTTATGTTCTATAAACTTAAAAAAGTAAAGATGGTGGAATCATTAAAATCAGTAGATTAATTTGGAACTGTTTAAATACCTTTAATGAAAGATATAGAATTATTTTTGAAACTCCTAAGGGAGTTTCTTTTTTTACGTCGAGTTTTAGAAATAGCTTTTATTAGAACAAAAGAGGGTTTTAAGTATATACTATATTAAATAAATACTCATAGGAGAAAATAATGCCGTATAGTGATATTTATAAACAAATTGGCTTTCAAAAGGAAATGCAAAGATTAGAAAAACAAGCTAATTTAGGTTCTGATAAGGAATTAAAAATGCTTAGAAATCTAGGAGTAAAAGATAATAGTCTAATTTTAGAAGTTGGTAGTGGTCCAGGTTTTTATACTAAGATTTTATTGGATAATTTTATTAATTCAGAAATTGTTTCCTTAGATATTGATGAAACCTTACTTAATTATTCACATAATATGCTAAAGACAGAATATAAAGAAAGAGTTACCTTTATAAATGATGATATAGCAAGTACTTCAATTCCTAATGGATATTTTGATACTATAATAGCTAGATTTGTGTTTCAACATTTAAAGGATCCTATACTAGCTCTAAAAGAAATTTATAGAATATTAAAACCTGGAGGAAAAGTAATAATAATTGATGTTGATAGTGAATTATGGGGAATAACATTTCCAAAATGTGATTTGATTAAAAATTTAAATTCTGATCTAGCTAAATTTCAATCTTCAATAAATGGAAATAGATATATAGGTAGAAGTATGTTAACACTATTAAGATTACTTAAATTTGAAAATTTAAATATAGAAACAGTAATTAATCATAGTGAGATTTTAGGAAAAGATAATTTTAGATATAACTTTGACAAGGGTTTAGAAATAAATCCTAATTTAGGAGAACTATTAAATGAATATAACGAATTTTTTAATTTAAATTATTCTTCTATTATGATTATTAAGTTTTTTTTCTATGGAGAGAAGCCAAGATAAAGAAATATTTAAGAAGTGGATAAAACCACTTCTTTTTGTTATAATAAAAGAATATTGTTTTTAAGGTGAGTATTATGATTAAAGATGCATTATTAAAAAAGAATAAAAGATATATATCAGAAAAAAATATATTAGCTAGTAAAAAAGTTATAGAAAATGATTTGATTTCAAATTTTAAGATGTATTATGATGAAGGTCTTATACATATTAATTCAGAAGTCTTATCAGAAGATTATTTTAGTACATATATTAATAGCATGGAATTAGATGTAAAAAGTAAAACTTTAATATCTACTTATTGTACATGTGAGGATTATGAAAAAAATGAATTTAGAAAAGATAACTATATTTGTAAGCATTTAGCAGCTACGTTTTATAGATTTCTAGAAGAATTAGAAAATAATAAGGATATTAAGAATAGATTTGAAAACAACTTAGAAAGTAAAAAGGTTTTTAAATCTGATGATAATATATTAAATTTATTATTAGAGGAAGATAACAAAGAAGAAATAAAGTTTGAAGTTTATATAAATAGAATAGGAATTAAAAACAATATAACAGCTGAATTTAAAATAGGGTTAAAGGGATTATCCTCTAATAAATCATATGTTGTTAAAGATATAAATCAGCTATTAATATCTATCAATAACAGAATTCCTATTAAATATGGAAAAGATTTTATATTTGATTTAAGGTATCAAAGGTTAGGTCTAAAAGAAAACAAAATTATAAACTTAATTGAAAAAATAAAAGATGTTGAAAATCTACAATTAAACTTTGTAAGAAGACAAGATAAGTTTATAGATGGAAAAACATTATTAATACCTGATTTTCTTTTAAGAGAGTTCTTTGATATTATATCTAAAAATAGAGTTTATCTTAACGAAGGATTCTTCTATAGGCCTGTAGAAACAGAAATTATTTATGATAGGCCTAATATACAGTTTACTTTAAATGAGTTAAGTAATGAGTATTTGCTAAGTATAGATGAAGGATTCCCAGAAATAATAGACAAAAAGAACACTATATTCTTATATGGGAGTAGCATTTATCTTCCTAGTTTTGATTATTGCTATAATATATCAAAATATATTAAAGCTTTCCAAGGAAGTAATTCAATTTCTTTAAATAAAGAGGATGAATTAAGGGTATTATCAAATTTATTACCAAAGCTATATACTTTATCTGATTATGTAAATGTAAATAAGAAAATAAGGGATAAAATAGTTAAAGAAGATGTTAAGTTCTGCTTTTATTTTGATAAGATAAATAAAGATATTACCTTAGTTTTAAAAGTAAAGTATGGAGAGCATGAATTTAATATTTTCCATGAATATAAAAATAAGATTATTTATAGAGATTTAAATAAGGAAACTGAAGCATTATCTTTCTTAAGAACACTAGGCTTTGAAGCTTCAGGAGATAAATTTTACTTATTGCTTGGAGATGACTATATATTTAATTTCTTTAAGAATGACATTGTTAAATTGCAAGAGTATGGAGAAGTTTTTTATTCAGAAAACTTTAAAATTATAAAGCAAGTAAATAATAGAAACATAGTAGGTCAAATAGAAGCAGGTAAGTATGATTATTTAGAGTTTAAGTTTAAAATATCTGATATTTCAAGTGAGGAAGTAAAAAGCGTCCTATTAGCTTTTAAAGATAATTTAAAATATTATAAGTTAAAAAGTGGTGAATACTTGGATTTAGAAGAAATAGAACTTAATAATTTCTTGAAATTATTAGATGTGCTGTCTATTGATAATGAAATTAATGATGATAAGTTAATATTTAATAAGAATAAATCAATATTCATAAATGATTTTATTAAAGAAAATAATTTAAGATTTATAAAGGGTAAAAATGAACTAGCAAAGATTCAAAAAAAGATTAAAGATATTAAGAAGATTAATTTTAAAGAACCTTCATCCTTAAATGCAAACTTAAGAGCTTATCAAAAAGAAGGCTTTAATTGGCTAAAAACAATGGATTATTTAGGCTTTGGAGGGATACTGGGGGATGAAATGGGCCTTGGTAAAACAATACAAGCTATTTCTTTTATACTATCAACTCTTCCATCTAAAACTTTAATTGTGGCACCAACCTCTCTAATTTATAATTGGAGTAACGAAATTGAAAAGTTTGCTCCTAGTATTAAATGGGCTGTTCTAAATGGAACAAAGGATGAGAGATTAAATATATTAAATAATATTAGTAAATATGACGTTGTAATAACAACCTATAATATTTTAAAAAGAGATTTAGATTTTTACAAGGATATTAATTTTGATTATTGCTTTATAGATGAAGCACAATACATTAAGAATAGTAACTCTCAAAATGCTTTATCTGTAAAGAAAATTAAGGCAAATAGAAAGTTTGCATTAACAGGTACACCAATAGAAAATTCAGTGTTAGAATTATGGTCCATTTTTGATTTTATAATGCCAGGGTACCTTTTTGATGAAAAGAGATTTAGTGTTAGATATTATAAAAAACTACATGAATCTAAGGAAGTTTTAGAAGAATTAAATATGCTGATTCAACCTTTTATACTAAGAAGATATAAAAAAGATGTAATAAAGGAATTACCTTTAAAAATTGAAAAGAAGCTTTTAGTTTCAATGTCTGAAGAGCAAGAAAAGGTATATGGAATATATGCAGATTATGCTAAGAATATAATTGAAAAGAAAGTGAAAGATGATGAATTAAATAATAGTAAAATTGAGATACTGTCATATATAACAAAATTAAGGCAAATATGTTTAGATCCATCAGTATTAATAAATGACTATATAGGAAGTAGTGGAAAGATTGATTCCTTAATTGAACTATTAAATCAAGGCATAGAAGAGGGACATAAAATTCTTGTATTTTCACAGTTTACCTCTGTATTAAAAAATATATCTAAGAAATTAGAAAATGAAAAAATATCTTACAGTTATTTAGATGGAAGTATTCCATCAGAAAAAAGAATTCAATTAATAGATGAATTTAATAATGGGAATAATTCTGTATTTTTAATTAGTTTAAAAGCAGGAGGAACAGGCTTAAACTTAACTTCAGCAGATATAGTAATTCATTTTGATCCATGGTGGAATCCTGCAGTTGAAGATCAAGCAACTGATAGAGCTCATAGATTTGGTCAAAAAAATATTGTTGAAGTTATAAAGCTTATTTCAAAAAATACTATTGAAGAAAAAATAGTAGAGCTTCAAGACGAAAAAAGAAAACTAATTGAAAAGATAATTGATAATGATATGGAAGCTTCAAATATTAATGCCTTAAGTGATGAAGATATTCTAAATTTATTCTCAATAGGATAACTAACTTAATATTATGAGAGAATAGATAGATTTATTTCATATAAGTCTATCTATTCTCTTCTTTTATTGCTCTACTTTTAGTTGCTCATTTTCTGTTATTTTGGTATAGTATGACTTAATTTTTTAAACTAGCCTATTGAATAGACTTCATTGTAGTAATAAAATTAGTTTAGTAAAATATATAAACTATGTGAGGGAAAAATGAAAATAAGAACACCAGATTATTTTGAAAAATTTAAATGTATAGCTGATAAATGTGAAGACACTTGTTGCGCTGGATGGGGAATAGTAATTGATGATAAGAGTTATAATAATTACTTATCCATTAAAGGTAATTTTGCAGAAGAATTAAGAAGTAAGATAGTAGAGGAAGAGGGAGAACATGTCTTTACTTTAAACGGAGATAGGTGTTCCTTCCTAAATCATGATAATTTATGTAGAATATATAGTGAATTAGGGGGAGATAGCCTCTGCTATACATGTAGAGAGTATCCTCGTTATTTAGAGGAATTTGGTAACTTGCGAGAAATAGGCATATCACTATCATGTCCTGAAGCTGCAAGAATAATATTAAGTAAATCTGAACTAACGAAGTTTACTTTATCTGAAACAGAGGAGGAAGTAAACAGTTATAATGATATAAATCCTAATATATATATTAACCTTATGCAGTGTAGAAATGCTATCTTTAATATATTGCAGGATAGGAATATAAAATTAATAGATAGATGTGTTTTAGTACTTGTTCTTGCAAATGAAGTTCAAGAAAAAATAGATTTAAATGATATACACTCTATTAGAAATATTAAGGATAACTATTTAAATAAAGAATTCCTTAATGAAAAGTTAGCTTCATTTAAAAAGTATAATAATAAATTAGAAGCTAAATATGAAAATATGTATAGTATTATTAATATATTTAGGGATTTAAAGCATCTTAAGGCAGAATATATTGAAGAACTAGAAAATCCTTTAAGATATTTTTGGAAAGCTGATGAAGATATAAAGATTTATTCAGAACTTAATTCAAGTTTTAATGATTATTATGCAAATAAGGAATATAAGTTTGAACAAATAATTATTTACTATATATATAGATATTTTATGAAGAGTGTATTTGATTATGATGCTATAGCAAAGATAAAATTTGCTTTAATAAGCTTTATAATAATTAAAGAATTATCTGTAATACGTTATTTAGAAAATAAAGAGTTATTAGATGAAGATTTAGTAGATATCTCCTATAAATATTCTAGAGACATAGAACACTTAGAAGAAAATGTAGATATTTTGCAAGAATTATTTGAAACAAGAAATGAATTTAGTTTTGAAAATTTCGTAATAACTTTATATAACTAGATAAGTGGGGCTATTGCTAAAGCTCCACTTTTATACTATAACTTATTACTTTTTATTGTTTTAAATTTATAGTATAATAGTCATAAAACCTTAGTTTTACAAGGTTTATACATAAATTAGTATTTGTGAGGTATAGAATATGTTAACTCCAATGATGAGACAATATTTTGAGATAAAAGAGAATTATAAAGACTGTATTTTATTCTTTAGACTAGGAGATTTTTATGAAATGTTCTTTGAAGATGCTAAAATAGCATCAAGAGAATTAGAACTTGTACTTACTGGAAGAGATTGTGGACTAGAAGAAAGAGCACCTATGTGTGGGATCCCCTTTCATGCAGCATCATCATATATAGCTAGATTAGTTAACAAAGGTTACAAGGTTGCTATAGGTGAACAAGTAGAAGATCCTTCTGTAGCTAAGGGAATTGTAAAAAGAGATGTTATTAAGGTAATTACTCCTGGAACCTTTGTAGAAGCTTCAGAAGATAGTGAATATAAAAATATCTATATAATGTGCATAGTTGAAAATGATGGTAGTTATGGAATATCAATTTCTGATATATCTACAGGTGAATTTAAGGTAACATCCTTTAATGCTGTTAAAGCTACTTTGTTAGATGAAATAACAAAGGTTAATCCTAAAGAAATACTTATAGATGAAAATATAAGTGAAGAGCTTTTATCAGAAATTACTTCTGTTACACAAGCATTAATAACGAAGAGAAATTTAGATAAAAATATATGTACTGAAGAGGAGTTAGTTAACCAGTTTTCTGAAGTATGTACTAAAAATTTAAATGAACTATCTAAAAAGGTTTCTAAAGCATTACTTAAGTATATATATGATACGCAAAAAATGACTTTGACTAATATTAATTTGCTAGAGTACTACGATATAGTAAATTACATGACAATAGATGGTAATTCAAGAAGAAATTTAGAACTTACAGAAAGCCTTAAGGAAAAATCAAAGAGAGGTAGCTTAATATGGGTTTTAGATAAGACTTCCACATCTATGGGGGGAAGGGCTATTAGAAAATGGATTGAAGAACCTCTAATAATTAAAAGTGAAATTGAAGAAAGATTAAACGGAGTAGAGGAATTATTTAATAACAATTATTTTAATGAAGACTTAAGAGTTTTATTAAAAGAAATTTATGATATTGAAAGAATAGTTGGTAAAATTTCTAATAAGAATGTAAATGCCAAAGATTTAATATCTTTAAAAAAGTCCATTGAAAAATTGCCAGGTATTAAGGAACATTTATCTAAGTCAAATTCAAAGATATTAAAAGGATGGTTTAATGAGTTAGATGAATTAACTGATATAAAGGAATTGCTATCCAACTCAATATTAGATGATCCTTCTCTATCATTAAAAGAAGGAAATATAATTAAAGATGGATATAATGAAGAAATTGATAATTTAAGAACTGCCAAATTCCATGGAAAAGAGTGGATTGCTGCATTAGAAAATAGAGAAAGAGAATTTACAGGTATTAAATCTTTAAAGGTAGGTTATAATAAAGTATTTGGTTACTATATAGAAATATCTAGAGCCAATTATTCTTCTATACCAGAGGGAAGATATATTAGGAAGCAAACTTTGGCTAACGCTGAAAGATTTATAACACAAGAATTAAAGGAAATGGAAGATAAGATACTAGGAGCTGAAGAGAAACTAATATCATTAGAATATAATTTATTTGTAGAAATTAGAGACCTTATTGAAAAAGAAATTCCAAGACTTAAACAAAGCGCTAGAGTAATAGGAAATTTAGATGCTTTATCTACATTAGCTCTTATTGCATTAGAAAATGATTATATAAAGCCATCTATAAATGAAGAAGGTTTAATTGAAATAACTGAAGGAAGACACCCTGTAGTTGAAAAGGTAATTAGTAATGGAGAGTTTGTATCAAATGATACTTTATTAAATACTGATAGTAATAGATTATTACTTATTACAGGACCTAATATGGCAGGTAAATCTACATATATGAGACAAGTAGCCTTAATTACTCTTATGGCGCAAATAGGGTCTTTTGTTCCTGCTAAAGCTGCGAATATTTCTATATGCGATAAGATTTTCACTAGAATTGGTGCCTCAGATGATTTAGCTGGTGGTAAATCAACATTTATGGTTGAAATGTGGGAAGTATCAAATATCCTAAAGAATGCTACATCAAAAAGCTTAGTACTTTTAGATGAAGTTGGAAGAGGAACTTCAACTTATGATGGTTTAAGTATAGCATGGTCAGTTATAGAATATATTTCTAAAAATAATAAACTTAAATGCAAGACTTTATTTGCTACACACTACCATGAGCTTACTAAATTAGAAGGTAATATTGAAGGAGTTAAGAATTATTCAGTAGCAGTGTCAGAAGTAGAAGATACTATAATCTTTTTAAGGAAGATAGTAGAAGGAGGAGCAGATCAATCTTATGGAATAGAGGTTGCTAAGCTGGCTGGTTTACCTAATGAGGTAATAGATAGAGCAAAGGAAATCTTAGCCTCATTAGAAGGCAATAAAGAAGAAATAAAACCTATTGAAGTTATAAAAGAAGTGGCTATAGAAAAAGATGATAAACCTAAAAAGAATAAAAAAGCTACTAAAGAAGATAACTATCAGTTAGATTTTTCTATAATAGAAAAGGAAAGTTTAATTAACTCTATAGCAGATTTAGATGTAATGTCTTTAACTCCTATGGATGCAATGAATACATTATATAAACTAACCTTAGAAGCTAAGAGATTAAAATAAAATTATAAGGGGGTAGAATATGAAGAGAATAAATATATTAGATGAGCATACCTCTAACAAAATTGCTGCAGGGGAAGTGGTAGAACGACCTTCCTCTGTTGTAAAAGAGCTTATGGAAAACTCTATAGACGCTGATGCAAAGAATATAACTATTGAAATAGAAGAAGGTGGAGTTTCCTTAATAAGAATAATAGATGATGGATATGGTATTCATAAAGATGATATAAAAAAGGCTTTTTTACCTCATGCAACATCTAAGATAAAGGATGTTGATGATATATACTCTATAATGACATTAGGTTTTAGAGGAGAAGCCTTAGCATCAATAGCATCTATTTCTAAAGTGAGTTTAAAGAGTAAAATAGAAGGTGAAGCTTTTGGCTCTGAAATAGTTATAGAAGGCGGAGAAATTATAAGCTTAAATGATATAGGAACTAATAAAGGAACTATTATAGAAGTAAAAGATTTATTCTATAATGTGCCTGCAAGAAAGAAGTTTTTAAAAACTATTTCAAGAGAAGGAGCCTTAATTGGAGATATAGTTAATAGAATAGCATTATCACATCCTGAAGTGTCTATTAAGTTTTATAATAATGGTAAGAAAGTATTACATAGCTATGGAACAGGAAATCTAATTGATGTGATAAGAACTATATATGGTAAAAGCATTAGTGAAAATTTAATTTATTTTGAGAACAAGGAAGATTCAATATCTTTATATGGGTATATAGGTAAAGAAGAAATTGCTAGAGGTTCTAGGAATAATCAAAGTATCTTTGTAAATGGAAGATATATTAAAAATAAAACAATAGTAGCTGCTGTAGAAAATGCTTTTAAGTCCTTTGCAACAGTTAATAAATTCCCTTTCTTTGTACTTTTCATAGATCTTTATCCAGAGTTTGTAGATGTAAATATTCATCCAACAAAGGCTGAAATTAAGTTTAAGGAAGATAGAGGGATTTTTAAGAAGGTTTTTGATTCAGTACATAAAGCCTTTAGAAATGAAGTTTTTGAGGATTTTTATATTCCTGAGGAAGAAACTAAAGAAACAGAAGATACAAATAATATTGAAGAAATAAAATTTACTATTAATGATAGTCCTAAAGACGAATTAATGGAAGATACTAAAAAAATCATTCATAAGGATTTAGAAGATCTTACTTATGAAGAAGTAAAAAAAGAAGAGGAATTATATGAAAGCTTAAAGGGAATAGCTTCTTCTATAAAACCAAGTTATGATAATACTGTAGATAAACCAGTAGTATATGAAGATAAAAAGGAAATTAATATATCAAATATTAAATTAGAAAATACTAAGGTAGCTAAATTCCCAAATTTAAGAGTAATAGGTCAGTTTAATAAGATGTATATCTTAGCAGAGTATGAAGATATATTATATATAATTGATCAACATGCAGCCCATGAAAAAATCTTGTTTGAAAAGTATTTAAAGAATATAGAAGATGGGGATATAGTAGTACAACAACTACTAGTACCTATATTAATAGATTTAACAACTGATGATTATTGTTATTATGAAGAAAATGATGCTATATTCTTAAAGGCAGGATTTATAATTGAAAACTTTGGTGGAAATACTATATCTATAAAAGAAGTTCCATATTTCTTAGGCAAACTAGATGCTAGGAATTTATTTATGAATATATTAGACAATATTAAAAGTCTAGGTAGTGGTAAGACAACTGAAGTTAAATATAACAAAATAGCTACATTAGCTTGTAAGGCAGCTGTAAAGGCAAATAATTATCTAAATGAATCTGAAATGGATAAACTAATTAATGATTTAAGATATTTAGAGGATCCTTTTCATTGCCCACATGGTAGACCTGTAATTATAAAGTTTACAAATTACGATTTAGATAAAAAATTTAGGAGAATTGTTTAGGGAGAAATAATGAAAAATAAGATATTAATAATAGCTGGACCAACAGCAGTTGGTAAAACTAACTTATCTATAGAACTTGCCAAAGAGTTAAATGGAGAAATAATTTCCACTGATTCTATGCAAATATATAAGTATATGGATATTGGTTCTGCTAAAATTACTAAGGATGAAATGGAGGGGGTACCCCATCATATGATAGATGTGGTTGACCCTTCTACACCGTTTTCAGTAGCAGAATATAAAGAAAGGGCATCTAAATGTATAAATGATATTATATCAAGGGGTAAACTACCTATATTAGTAGGTGGAACTGGCTTATATATTAATGCACTTACTTGTAATATGAACTTTACAGAAGCAGAAAGTGATAATGAATATAGAAAAGAGTTAGAGAAATTAGCTGATGAAAAAGGTAATGAGTTCATACATGAAATGTTAAAAGATATAGACCCTATTAGTTATAAGGAAATACACTATAATAATAGAAAAAGAGTTATTCGAGCGTTAGAAGTGTATAAATTAACTAATAAGCCTTTTAGTTCTTTTAATTCAGGAGATGATTTTTATAACTGTCCATATGATGTGAGATATTATGTTATTAATATGGATAGAGCTAAGCTATATGATAGAATAAACTTAAGAGTGGATATTATGTTAGAGAAAGGGTTAATTGATGAATGCATAAAACTTAAGAATATGGGGTATAATTCTCTTATGCAGTCAATGCAGGGAATAGGATATAAAGAAGTTTTATATTACTTAGATAATAAGATTTCTTATGCAGAGGCAGTAGAGATGATAAAGCAAGGCTCAAGAAATTATGCAAAGAGGCAATTAACGTGGTTTAGAAGAGATCCAAGAGCTGTATTTCTAAATAAAGATGAATTAAGTGAAGAAGAAGTATTTGAAAAAATAGTTAATGACCTAAGGCAATAAATATCATACTTATTTAATAATACTTTGGAGGTGTTTAATATGAATAAACAGCCAAATAACTTACAAGATATCTTTTTAAACGGAGCTAGAAAAAATAAGATTTCAGTAATTATTTATTTAACAAATGGCTTTCAACTAAAAGGTTATGTAAAGGGCTTTGATAGTTTTACTGTTGTTCTAGATAGTGAAGGTAAACAAATGCTTGTTTATAAGCATGCAATAACAACAATAACTCCTTCAAAACCAATATTATTTAATAATGAAGAAGAGTAGGAATTTTATCCTACTTTTTTCTTTTATACAAATTATAAGTGTTTAAAATTGACGTAAAATATGATAATATTGTGTTTATGTAAACATATTTTATATAAAAGAAGGGAGATTGCATATTAATTATTAATATGCAGATATATTATGTTAAAACAAACAGAAGAATTAATGATAAAAGCCTTTAATTTTAAAGATAATACCTTTGAATTATATAAGAGAGCTTTAAATGATGTAGAAGAGGTATTTAGTAGTTACGATGAAATAAGAGAATATAATCAGCTAAAAGTTTTAAAAGCCTTTCAAGAAGAGAGAATAAGTGAATCGCATTTTACAAATTCATCAGGTTATGGCTATGATGACATTGGAAGAGATTCTTTAGATAAAGTATATGCAAGAGTATTTAATACAGAAAGCGCACTAGTAAGGCCTCATTTCGTTAATGGAACCCATGCTATTGGATGTGCTTTAATGGGGAATTTAAGAACAGGAGACACAATGGTGTGTATTTCAGGAGCACCATACGATACTCTTCATAATATTATAGGAATCAGTGGAAAAGAAAATATAGGTTCCTTAAAGGAGTATGGAGTAAATTACAAACAAGTAGATTTAAAGAATGGAAAATTCGATTTAGATGGAATTAAAGAAGTTCTATGTGGTGATAAAACAATAAAATTAGTACATATTCAAAGAAGTACAGGATATGGCTGGAGAAATTCATTTTTAGTAAGTGAATTAGAAGAAGTTATAAAGTTCATTAAAGAAATAAGAAGTGATGTAATAGTATTTGTAGATAATTGCTATGGTGAATTTATAGATTATATTGAACCAACAGACGTTGGAGCAGACTTAATTGCTGGATCTTTAATAAAAAATATAGGCGGTGGAATAGCTCCTACAGGAGGATATATAGCTGGTAAGGCTAAATATGTTGAACAAGCAGCTTATAGATTAACTACACCTGGAATAGGAGGAGAGTGTGGCTCTACTTTTGGAGTTGTTAGACAACTTTATCAAGGTCTTTTCTTAGCACCTCATATAGCAATAGAAGCTGTAAAGGGAGCAGTATTTTGTTCAAGAATAATGGAACTTGCAGGTTTCGATGTATTACCTAAATATAATGAAAAGAGAAGTGATATTATTCAAGCAATTAAATTTGGAGATAAAGATAAACTTATTCAATTCTGTAAGGGAATTCAAAAGGGTTCTCCTATAGATTCTTTTGTGGAATGTGAGCCATGGGCTATGCCTGGATATAATGATGAAGTTATTATGGCAGCTGGAGCATTTATACAAGGGTCATCTATTGAATTATCAGCAGATGCACCTATCAGAGAACCTTATATAGCATACTTACAAGGTGGATTAACCTTTGATCATGCAAAAATAGGTATAATGATTTCTTTAAATAATATTCTTAATTTATAATAATAAAATGCTCTGGGAATTAATATATCCAGAGCTTTTATTCGTTTATAGACACATAAAAATCATATAATTTATTCATAAAAAATAAATTCGTTTGATTCTAATTTAATTTTATTTCCTAAAGAGTTGTTTTTTATCAGTATAATTAAATAAATAATATCCTTAACAGATATAATGGCTGCAGATGATGCAATAGCATATAAGTATATATTAAACTCTAGCATATAGCTTGCTATTGTAGGAATTACGGCAAAAAGTATACAAGGAACTATTAATGAGAAAATAATCCTAACCTTAGAAATTTTTACCTTTGAGCTTATATCTATAGCCATGGTAAAAGGGTTAATTTCAAGATTTATATTGTCCTTCTTTAGTACCTTCGGTAGAAATAATGCCTTAATAAAAGCATATGGATATTCAATAAATATATAAGAAATAATTAGTAAAGCAAAAAATGTTTTACCTACATGTATATAATCATCACCTAGAAAAAATAAACTGTAGCCTAAGCCAAAGGCATATGATATAGCAACTAGTACTTTCAGAAAAAATATTATGGAAGAATAATTTTCTTTATCTATTATATTGTAATTATTTGAAGAGTCTTCTGTTAAATGTTCTTTCTTTTTTGCAATAGAAATTTTCATTTTTAACCTCCTGAAGAATAAAAAATAGAGTCATACACAATATTGTATGACTCATAATTTTTAATATGCTCTAAATAAACCAACTAATTTTCCAAGTATACTACAATCTTCTACAATAATAGGAGATAGAGTATCATTTTCAGGCTGAAGTCTTATATGAGCCTTTTCTTTATAAAAGGTTTTAATTGTAGCTTCATTTTCAATCAAAGCAACAACGATATCTCCATTTTGAGCAGTTTGTGCTTTTTCAATAATTGCGTAATCCCCATCATTTATACCGGCATTTATCATGCTATCACCAGTAACTTTTAACATAAATAGCTCATCATTGTGCTTAATATATTCAATTGGGATAGGGAAGGTATCTTCAATATTTTCAGTAGCTAAGATCGGTGCTCCTGCTGTTACTTTTCCTATAATAGGTATATTTAACATTTCTTTTTTATTATTAGACATTTCTATGATTTCTAATGCACGTGGTTTTGTAGGATCTCTCTTAATAAAACCTTTCTTTTCTAATCTCTTTAAGTGTCCGTGAACTGTTGAAGTTGATCTTAAATTTACAGCTTCACATATTTCTCTTACGGAAGGTGGATATCCTTTATTTTCTGTATATATTTTTAAAAATTCATAGATTTCTAACTGTTTATCGCTTACTTCCATTAATAAAACACCTCACTTTATTAGAGATATTATAACATAAAAATAGTGTAATATCAAACTTATGTTCTTTTTGAGGCTATACATAAATAAAATTTGATTATTATATTTCAATTTGATATAATATAATTTACGTTAAAGCTTAGATTATGTTATAGGTGGTGTTTTCGTGAATATAAATAAATACACTGATGATGATATATGTGATATATATCCAAATAGAATATGTGATAATTGTGGTGATTGTCTAAAAGAAGAAGGAATAGATGTCAGAGCAATAAAGATAGAAGATATAGCTAAAACTATAGAAGAAAATGAATTTTTAGAAGCAGAGTATAAGAGTATGCTAGAATCTTTAAAAGAAGAAACTAATATGGAAGAAGAAGAGTATGAAATAGAAGAAGGAGAGAATTTAGAGTATGTAGATGCTTTTGATCACATAGAGTACATAGATGATTTAGATTACTTAGAGGAAGATCTTGATGAGTCTACAGAAGAAATTTTCCCTGGATTTAGAGTATTAAAGAAAAAATAATTTAAATAAAGGTAGGTATTAAAATTAATACCTACCTTTATTTATTATAAAGTAAATAGCTTGTCCATTAATATAATTATACTTTGGAAAGTGGGTTAGAGTTAACAGCATCTCTTAATATATCCTCATCAACGTGAGTATAAATTTGAGTAGTTGAAATATTTTCATGACCTAATATACTTTGTAAGCTTCTAATATCTACATTACCGTGTTTATACATTAGGGTAGCGGCGGTATGCCTTAATTTATGAGGAGTATATTTTTCATCTGTTAATCCAGAATTAGAAATATGTTTTTTAACTAGTATCTCTACAGTCCTTTTATTTATTGGTTTGTAGCGGGAGGAGAGTAGTAGGTATTCTTTATCTTCTGGAAGGCATTTTGAGTCATCTCTAACCTTTAAATAATTATTAATAGCTTTTATGCAAGCTTCATTTAAGTACACAGTTCTTTCTTTATTACCTTTTCCTATAATAGTTAGAGTATCTACCTTGATCTTATCAATTTTTATTCCACATAGTTCTGATAAACGCATTCCACAGTTTAAGAATAATGTTAAAATGCAATAATCTCTAGGATAATTTTTATTGCTTTTATCTAAAGAGCTTAATAAGTTTAAGCTTTCATCTAAGGTTAGATAAATTGGATGTCTTTTGTTAATCTTAGGAGATTCTAAATCAAGGGTAGGGTTATCTTCAATAATCTTTGCTTTAACTTGGAGGAATTTAAAATATGATTTTAAAGCTGCAACTTTTCTTGCTCTGGCATAGTTACCATTATTTCTTTTCTTTTCTGCAAAACTCAAAAATGCATATATATCTGTTAATTTAATATTTCTAATAAATGAATTATCAATATCTTTTATATCTATTTCATGAAATTCTAATGAAGGATCAACGACTAATCCCTTATATATTTTTAGAAATTTAAAAAACATAGATAAATCAATTTCATAGCCTTTAATTGTATTTGGTGATTTACCTTTAATTGTCTCTAAGTAATTTAAAAAATCAATAATTGATTGTGGCAAATTTTTAATTTCAAGTTTTTCTATACCGTATTTATTCATTAATGAATTGCTATTTAAATTTGAATTCTCGTGAGATTTTAAATTTAAATTTGATGAAGAATTTTTCTTTTTTAATTTTTGACCTTTTTTTATGCTACGATTAATTCCTAATTCTTTGAGCCATATTTGAATATTTCTAACACCGGTATCATATATTTCTGCAAGTTGATCAGTAGATAACTTATGTATTTCAGCTAGTTTATAAAGATCCTCAATTATAAATTCATATCCACGGTCTACACCTAAATTATAATAGTTCGAATAGATTAAATGGATTTTTTTCTTATCTTTATTAGTTAACTCAACGTTTAAAAGTCTATTTACATCATCACTATATTTAAAATCTTTATATTTGTATGTTATTTTTCGTATATTAGACATTTTTTCACCTCATTAAATCCTTGTTAAGCCTTGATTTTATTATATCACAGCCATTTCACTTTTTCAATATAACGAAATACGCTAAATGCATATTTAGCGAAATAATTTTAAGGGTATTTTTAAGAAGTTAGTTATTACATATTAAATATTATGTAAAGTAAATTTATTGAGTAATGCAAATTTGCATTACTTATATAATAATATCTGTAAAATTAACTTTTTTATATTTCTTTAATATTATCTCAGAATTGGCTATTGGCTTCGATTCTAGTAAATGTGGCCAGATGCTTTGGTTATATCCTGAAATTTTAATTACTTCACCGCAGTTTACAATAGAAAAATTTGATTGTAAATTATTTAAATTCCATAGCTTAATTTTAGGATACTTAAAGCCTGCTTTTAGCCATTTTTTCATATTTGTCTCTGATGGTTTGAAATCTATATCTTTATCATCATTATATATAAATAATACAGATTTTGGTGCTAATTCTGTGTTTGTGTTTTTCTTTATTAATGTAAATAAAAGTAAATCTAGAGCTGCATTTAAATCGATATTAAAATTAATATAATTATTAAATATAGATTTTATGTTATCAATAGAATTTGATTCTGACAATTTATTAAATTTAGGATTTTTTTTAAAAGATATATAATAGTTTTTAAATACGTTCAAATTTATTTTTTTGTATAAAACGATTGTAAATAAAAGTAAACTTAAAATGTAGGAATTATTATGATCTTCTAATCCGTTAATAATTACTGAATCTTCTAATATCTTTGAATCTTTAATAATTATATCAAATAATAACTTTTCTAATTTTTTGTTTAAATTATCTGTATCCATATCAGCTTTTAAATAATTAATTATTTTATTAGGTAAGAATCCTTCTCTATAATGTTCATTTTGTAAATATATATTGTATTTTTCATAATCATTTCTAAGAAAAGCTTTTTTATATTTACTTAATGCTATTTTAGAAATATCACCATAATTAATTGGCTGGTATTCTTTTGACCTGAGATTATTTTCTACTATATTAAGTCTTTTTCTTAAAGTAGATAATAACTTTCTATATTCCTTTGGTGAATAATTTAATAGCAATCTAGTTTTATAGCCTAATGCTCTACTTTCTTTTGATGATGAATTTTCTGATTTTAGCCATTTTCCTAAATTAGATGGTTTTTTAGAAGATAAATCTTTTTGAATTTGATATTTAAATAAACTTATGACTTTGTCTTCTAATGGTGTATCGAATAGAGCATATAAATCATCCCATCTCCCATATTTAGGTATTGATCTTAAGTTTTTTTCTATACTATCTGGATTTTCTTTAGCTAAGTAATTTAGTAAAATTCTAAATATTCTTCTCTCCCCTAACCCTTTCTTAATACTTCTTATAAAGAATAAAAATTTTATACTTTCATCATTATTAAATAATAATATAAGTTTATATTTATTAATTATTTCTTCTTCAGAAGCCTTTCTTAAATAAGATATATTATTAATAAAATCTTCTATGGCTGTTAGGGGGTTTTCTTCTTCTTGGTCAAAGTCCATTTCAGAAAGCTTATATAAACCTTTTCTAATTTTACTTAAAACTTCAGACATAATCCCCTCCTTAATTTTCAAGACACGTGATTATATACTAATTTACAATAAAGTTAAGCTGCTTGTGTCTTACTCAAGATACATTTATTTCTGAGCTGTAAGTATCTTTGCAGTATTATTTTATTGTAAAGATTTAAACTTTAGAACACTTATTGCTTGAGTTAATTAATTCTTAATATTAACTATTAATTTTTTTAAAATCAATTCAGATTTAGAACTACCCTTTTTAAAATATCTAATTTGTGTATAGTCTATTCCATCTAAATTAAAATCTACTACATCTATTTTTTCTCCTTCATATACTACTGGATCCTTTTTTCCTTTTAAATAAACATATAATTTCATTTGTGCTTCTCCTTTTATAAATAAAAATAGTGCTATAGTATATTACAACTATAACACTATTTTTATTAATTTTACAAATTAATTATTTAAAAATATTGAATGGCTTCCCTACTGGTAAGAAAACTTTACCAAAGTGTTTATTTAATACTGCTGCTCCACAACCATAAAAAGATACTATAGCAATTCCAAGTTCAGAATATGCAGCAAGGTTATGAGCAAAATGTGGTACAATATTGAATGAATTTAATGTCAATCCTATAAATAAGAAGTCTATTAAAACGAATATTGTAAATAAAACTTTATGAGTTTCCATAGCTCCTATAGTCATTATTAATGTAAAGATTAAGTATGCTAAGAAAGCAAAACCTAATTGTTTAGTATCTGATGATGCTGCAAGCTTTTCACCAAAAACTCCATTTTGTATTAACCAAGTCATTCCCATTGCATACCAGAAAAAAGCATATGCACCAAAAGCGGTAGCTCCAAAAGTATTGTTATGCTTAAAATCATTTAAACTTGCAACTAATTGAGCTGTAGCTCCTAAGAATATAGCCCAAGGTAGTACTAAAGATACTCCGCTTGTTAAGCCTATTTTTTGTGATGATGCTACTAATGTTATTACAGCTAATCCGAATAATCCTAAAGCTGAAGGGTCAGCTACTAAGATTTTTACTTCTTTTGTTCCTTCCATTTTGTCCTCCTAAGTATAAATAATAACCTTTAAAAGATTATCAAATTATAATAGGCTTGTCAATAAACTTAATATAAAGTTTAATATTTTATCCTAGAAATATTAACATCATTTACCAAATTATTAAAACTATACATAATTAGTACGGCATCAAAGTCATTTTCATTAATAAAATCATTAAAGCTTCCTATAAAACTTCTTAAGTCCACTACACATACTTCTTTGAAATTATTAATTAAAAACTGTATGAAAGAATTAGCAAAGGAATCTTTTATAACTAATATTTTAGAATTATCCGTAATGGAATTATTTTTTATAATTGTTATACCATTATTCCCCCTTAGAAAAGCTGAATACTTATCACTACTACTCCATTTAGAACTATCATTTAGTCCATTCACTTCTACTCCATCTATATTAACATTAATATTCTTATCATTATCATAATATAGTATATAATCTTCTTTAGCATTAAAATTCTTTGCCTTTGAGAAGTATGTTCCAAAAAAATCATCAACTCTATTTTCATTTAAATTATTAATATCTATAGGCTCTATGCTATTTATATTTGCAAATTCCTTATATGCTAAATATGCTCCAAGAGAAGTCCAATGATGATCAGTTTTGTAATATATATACTCGCTTTTGTTGCTAATAAGTGTATCAGATATATTTATTGTTTTTACATTATCCAATTTATTAAATTCACTATAAATACTATTTATATATTGAATTTCGTCAACTAAATTAATCCCTACTGGTAAAAACTCTTTATATATACTAAAAGATTCTGGAATAATCATAAGATTATAATTGGAATCATAGGATGATATAAAACTTTTTAAAGAGTTAATATTCTTAGTTAAATTACTTTCATCTACTGTTTCAAATTTATCAAATAAATAGTTATTATCTCCATAAACAACTCCATTGTTCTCTTTTTTACCTAAAGAGAATTCTACTAGTGACTTCACATTTATCAATGAATTTCTTAGTAAAAATTGATCATTTAAATACCTTTCGTAATTTTTAAAGTATCTACCACTTTTGAAATCATCGTAATAAAATTTTGGTTTTTGAGCTAAAGTTCTATTTTCAAATAGAGAAAATTCAATATCTGTATTTGAAAAATCTAATATACTAATTAAAATAATCATCACTATTGAACAAAAACTTATAGGATATTTCTTTATATTCTCCATAATATAGTTACTCCTGTTAAAATCTAAAATATAAAAATGGATTATAAGTATTATCAACTAAATAAGCAATTGATAATAGGAAAATAGCAATAACAACTAATGATTTAATAGGTTTATTAATTTTCCTATATAGCTTTAATACTAATGGAGTTGAACAAATAAAGCAGAGTATAAATAATAGAATATAATTATTAAAGTAATATAGCCAATCAAGAGTAAAATTAAAGGAAAACATTCTCTTAAGATAATTACTTAATAAATCTATTTTATCTATTGCAAATATAGTCCATCCAATTAACAAGAAAAAACTAGTGTAAATATGAGAAAATATAATATTGTTATTTAGAAATTTAGATAAAAATCTCTTTTCTATATAGGTAAGTAAAAAGAAATAAAATCCCCATAATATAAATGTATATTCTGCCCCATGCCAAAAGCCTGTTAAGAACCATAATAATAGAAGATTAAAGAATAACCTTTTCTTATTAACTCTATTTCCTCCTAAAGGTATATAAACATATTCCCTAAGCCAAGATCCAAGTGTTATATGCCATCTACGCCAGAATTCACTAATACTTCTTGATATATAAGGAAAATTAAAATTTGTTGGATAATTAAACCCCATAATTTTACCAAGACCAATTGCCATAGAGGAATATCCACTAAAATCAAAATATATTTGAAATGAAAAGGCTAATATTCCAATCCAAGCTAGTGGCATGGATATTTTACTTATGTCTTTACTATATATTTCAGTCCACAGAATACCTATATTATTAGCGATTAGAACCTTTTTTCCTAATCCAATTATAAATTCCTCCATCCCAGCCTCAAAGTTCTCAAGAGAATGTGTACGTCTCTTTATTTCTTTATTGATATCTGTATATTTTACTATTGGACCAGCAATAAGCTGAGGGAATGAGGAAACAAAGGCACCAAAATCTATTATATTTCTTTCTGCGTTAACCTTTCCATTAAAGACATCAATGGAATAGGATAAGGTTTGAAAAGTATAAAAGCTTATTCCTAAGGGTAATGATAGTTTTAAATTACTTAAAGAAGTAGAAAAAATTAAATTTATATTATCTATAAAAAAGTTAAAATACTTAAAGAAAAATAATATTCCCATATTAAATAATATAGATAGCATCAGTAAAAGCCTGCATTTAAACCTGTTAGTAAAGTTGTTTTCTATAGATATAGCTATAAAATAATCAACTAGTATTGATGCTATCATAAGGGAAAAATATAGAGGCTCCTCAAGGCTATAAAATATTAAACTGAATATAAGTAAGGTTAAATTCTTATATTTATCTGGGGCAAAAAAATATAAAATTAAAAAAACTGGTAAGAATCTAAATATAAAAATTAAGCTACTAAATACCATAATATCCTTTCTAAAAAAGCTAGATAAGAAACTATTCTTATCTAGCTTAAAAACTAATTATTGAAAACATTCCTCTACAGCTTTTTTTGCTGCTTGAACATCATAATTAACTAATAAAATAACGTAATTTCCTTTTTCCATGAAAATAGAATTTTCTATTTTTTCCTTTTGATCTGGTAAATATGCATTGTTTCTTTCTGTATCTAGCATTTGTTGTAATGAAGCTTTTACAGATTCAAGTTTTCCTTCCTTAGCCTTTACAACAGCTGCTATATCAGCTGAATTAATTATCATTGCTTTTATTATTCCGTAGTCCTCTACGTCATCTAAGTTAAGATTTGCTAAATCCTTAGCCATTTCTTCATCTAATTCCATAGGCATTTGCATTGGTGCTTTATCTTCAACATTTTTAACAACATCTATTGCAGTTAATCCATCTTTTAATTCAGTTCCTTTTGTATTATTGCTAGTACATCCAATAAGTGCAATACATAATAATGAAAGACCTAATGTTTTTAAAAGTTTCTTCATGTTATATCTCCTTCTAGTCATAATTATATTTTTTACACAAAGATTATACTATATTTACAAGTTTCATAAAAGAAAGATTTTATAAATTTTTCTTATACTCTTTTATTTGTCTATCAATATCTTCTAGATATTCTAATCTTTCATATTTCATTAAAAGTTCCTCTTCTAAATCTTCTTTCTCTTGTATTAATTCATTCAAAGCACCATAGTTTGTAGCATTTTTATTCATTTTATTTTCTATATCAGTTATATTTTTTTCTATTTTTTCTATAATATCATATATTTCTTCGAATTCCTTTTGCTCTTTAAAGGTAAATTTAGGTCTATTATCTTTACTTTTATAGCTTTTATCTAATTGCTTTTTATCATTTACATTGGAAGCTATTAAGATTTCATTAGCCTTTTCATATTCTCTATTAATAAGATAATCGCTATAGTTACCTACATATTGCTTTATTAGCCCATTACCTTCATAAGAGAAGATTTTATTACAAAGCCTATCTAGGAAATACCTATCATGAGATACTATAATTACTACACCAATAAATTCATCAAGAAAATCTTCTAATATTTTTAGTGTTTCAATATCTAAATCATTTGTAGGTTCATCTAAAATAAGTACATTTGGAGATTCCATTAGAATCCTTAATAAATGCAGTCTTCTTCTTTCACCACCAGATAACTTTTCTATTGGTGTATATTGTAAAGTACCATCGAATAGGAATCTTTCAGCTAATTGTGAAGCTGTTATAGTATATCCATCTTCAGTAGGGATATTTTCTCCACCTTCTTTAATATAATCTATTGACCTTTGATTTAAATCCATATGAGTATTATCTTGTGAGAAAGTACCTATACTAACTGTATCTCCAATTTCAATGGAACCAGAGTCAGGTTTTACAGCACCAGTTATCATATTTATTAAGGTAGTTTTACCAACACCATTTTTACCTATAATACCAATTCTATCATTCTTAGAAAAGATATAACTTAAATCTTTTATTAAGGTTTTATCACCAAAGGATTTTGATAAATTATCTATTTCTATAATCTTTTTACCTAGCCTTCTACCTATGAAAGGCATTTCTATATCTGTATTAACTGATATAGTTTCAGTATTAACTAATTCATCAAATCTTTGTAATCTAGCTTTTTGCTTAGTAGTTCTTGCTTTAGCACCTCTTCTAACCCACTTTAATTCCTTCAGAATAAGTTTTTGCCTTTTTTCTTCTTGGGATGCTTCTACTTGTAGCCTTTCAGCTTTCTTTTCTAAGAAGTCACTATAATTACCTTCATATTGATAAAGTGAACCTCTATCAAGCTCTATAATCTTATTTGTTACCCTATCTAGGAAATACCTATCATGAGTAATCATAATTAAAGCACCTTTTCTATTATTTAAATACTCTTCTAGCCATTCAATAGAATCTGAATCAAGATGGTTAGTTGGTTCATCTAATACTAATAATTCACAGGGAGTTATTAATGAAGAAGCTAAGAATACTCTTTTCTTTTGACCACCAGATAGCTCAGACATTTTTTGATTAAAATCAGTAATCCCTAGCTTTGTTAATATAGTTTTAGCATCACTTTCTAAATCCCAAAGATTCATGGTATCAATTTTACTTTGTAATTGTATTAATCTATCATTAAAAGAAGGATTTAATGAAACTTTATCAAGTAAATCTTCATACTCCATTAATAGCTTCATTTCAGGAGTATCACCTTTAAATATTTGCTCCAATACTGTTGAATTATTATCATATACTGTATCTTGAGCTAGATACTCTATTCTAATATTCTTTACCTTGGTAATCTTTCCATCAAAGAATTCATCTCTTCCAGTTAGTATTTTAAGTAATGTAGACTTACCAGCTCCATTTAATCCAATTAACCCAATTTTATCTCCATCGTTTATACTCAAATTAACATCTTTTAATAAAACTTTCTCACTATAGGTTTTATTTATATTTTCTAATGTAATTAAATTCATATCAGTCTCCTTATTTTTTATCTATTAGTATATATGTATATTTTAATTAAAAAAATAAGCTTAGACAACTATAAAGTATCTAAGCTTAACATTTTTATTCTATCCTAATGATAATTTGCTTCTATATTTATCTGAAACAAATTTGAATACAGGTACTCCTACTAGAGTTACTACAACAAACTCACCTATTCCAACTTGTAGCATAGTTACTAGCATTGGTAAATTTGCTACTATACTAATCATCCATCCAACTATAATAGCATTAAATATAGTTGGCCATAAAGATGCTATAATTAGTCTAATCATATTGTCTTTCATATATTTAGCTGTTAATGATATAGCACTAACACTTAAGAAAGTTGCTAAAGTACCAAAAACAATATCTAGTAGACCTAGTCCACCAAAGATGTTTGCTAATAAGCATCCTAATGTTAAACCTATTATATATGTAGGATTTATAAAAGCTAGAAGCACTAAAATTTCAGATAGTCTAAATTGTACTGGTCCATAGCTTATAGGAGCTAGTATTATAGTCAATACTGCATAAATGGCTGCAACTAAAGCAGCTTTTACTAATTTGTTATTCAAATCAAATCCCTCCAATTATTTTATAAAAAGAATAAGGAGCCGTCTAAACAGCCCCAAAATAACGAATTAAAAAACGCAATAATAAAACAAATATTAGGTAGAGAAATAAAAATAGAGAGCTTATAAATAAACCCTCTACGAATAAATCACACTTAATATAAATTGCAATTAATAACCGTAGTTTTGTTTATAGACAGGAGGCTTCCGAACTGTCTTATTTAATTTACTATAATAGTATATTTTATTTATTTCTCATTGTCAATTCCTTAATATAATTATTGATTTTATCTAGCTCTTTATATTTGTTTATCCACCAATCTCTATACCATAATCTATATATATAAATGTTGTTATCCTTATAATATTTATATAGGAAAATATCCTTCTTTAATGAATTAGTGTTTAGTAAAAGTAGTATCTTATAATTATTAGTTTTTATCTCCATATACGTATCTTTAATAGCTATATCTAGAGATATGTGATTATTCAATAAAAAGTATTTTATTTCTGACAATATCTCATTATCTTCCTTATTTAAGAAATTATTTTCTTTATTTAAATTAATTTCTTTTAATGTATTGTCTATATCTATATATATTATATTCTTAGATAAGTTGTTTAATTGTTCTAAATCAATAAACTTATTTCTTTCTTTGGAAATTACTATGATTTTATCAAACTTTAGATTATCATTTTTAAATTCTTCAATTTTACTGTTTAAATAACTAGAAATTACACAAGGAAAAAATCTTATTAAAGCTTCATCACTTATAATATCTATATTATCTTTTAATATAGAAGAAGCATCTCTTAATTTATTATCCCATATTTTATTTATTGCTTTTGATATTATATTATTCTTTTTAGAATTGTCTTCATAGATATCCTTTATAATGCTATCATATTCCTTATATAGATTAATCAAATTTACATTTTTAAACTCCTCTTCTTCTATATCTAAATAACACTTAAGGATTGGTAGAAGAGATATTAATTCCTTCATATATTTTTTTTCTTCTAAATCTTCATAACAATACTTTAAAGTATTTTCTTCTATACATGATATATTATTAATGATATTTAAAGCTTCTCTATTTTGATATGCTACATTAAGAATTTTACTATAGAATATAAGATTTTCGTAAGCATCTCTATTTTTTATTATACTTATTATAGCTTCATTAAATTTTTCTTCTTTTATAATTAATTTCAAAAAAGATAATTTCTCTTTTAATTTTCTTATTTCATTATAATTATTTGAATATTCCTTATAGATCTCATCTTTAATTTTAGTAAATAGCTTTAAATTTTCCTTTTCTTTTGTCTTATTAAATCTTTTAAAGATATTAAACCATCTTTTATTAAAAGGCTTACTTAATAGTTTATAATTATATTTTAGATTAACTATATTAGCTAATGATGATATATTATCTTCATTAGTTATTTTATTAGATATAAACTCATTAATGAAATCATCTGTGTATGGTGATAAATTAAAATTATAATTAGTATCTTTACTATCTATTAAATTTTTTAGTGAATTTATAGAGGTATTTATTAAATTATAGTCTAAAGGTATTTTAAAGTATTGAAATATATCATTATCTATAAATCTTCTATATTGTATATAGTGGTTGCTTAAGTCAGATAATAAGATTTTGTTACATATTTCATTTAATTCATTATAAGTATAATTTTGAAAGGGTTTCTTTATTCTAAATGTCCTATAATATTTATTATAACTATTATTACTATTTAACTTTCTTTTAGTTAAAATATATTTATTTATTAAAGGAATGTCATTATTAGAATTATTAAAAAAATTACTTATTTCTTTTAATATGTCATATTTCTTATTAATGCTCCTATAAAGTAATTCAATCTTACTTATTATTGTTTTACCAGTTTGTCCTTGTAAATTTAATAATAAATACTTTATTGAATCCTTAAGGTTATAGCTATCATCTAAATTTATTAACCTTTTATCTAGATTTTTAAAGATATCACAGGCAAGAATAAATTCTGTATAAGTATCAGTAAGGATTAGTACTTGTTCATTTTTAAATAGATAATAGGATACTATTTCTCCTATAACTTCTAATAATTCCTCTTCATTAATTTTATAGTGAAGTAGGTTTTTATCATTTTTACTTATAATATCATTAGCTATATAATTTAAACTTAATAAAGTTTCATTACTGTTAAGGGTGAAATAATTACTTATAGCGACCTCCTCCTTATTTAAACATTAATACAATATATTCATATTCAAAAATAATTATAATTAGTTTCATTTATATTTTTTATTTATGTCAATAATATAAGTATTAATTATAAGAAGGTGATTTTTTGAAGAAGGTATTTAAAATAATCAGAGTTTTTTTTATTTCAATATTAATAACTACTTTTTGTATAGGTATTTACTTTAGAAACTCACTTATGATTGTGTACAGTATATATGAAGAACTAAGAAGTTCAAATGAATCCGTTGCAACATTAGGTAATTTAACAGATTACTATACCACTACAACTATGGATATTAAGAATATAAAATATAAAGAAAGTATATCAAAGAATGTTTTCTTAGATGTATATAAATCAGATATAGATGATAAACCTTCACCTGTGATTTTATACGTTCATGGAGGAAGTTGGGTTTATGGTGATAATGGAATCCCTAAAGGTCTAGATCCATTATTAAATGCTTTTAATAAAAGAGGATATACAATTATAAGTGTTTCTTATGAATTATTAAAGAAAAATATACCTTTAGAAAATCCTATAATAGATGTTAAAGATTCAATTAGATGGATTTATAAAAATAAAGAAAAGTATAACTTTGATACAGATAATATTGGCATTATGGGTATATCATCTGGGGCTCATCTTGCATTAATGGCATCATATTCTGGAGAAGATAAATTTCAAGGAGATGAAGAGTTGAAAAACTACTCTTCAAAAGTTAAATACCTTATAGACATCTTTGGACCAACAGAGTTAAGCACATTAGATATATCTTCAATAGGTGAAGAATATAAAGAGAATATTGAAAGTATAGTAGATTCATTGGAGACTTTAGGTAAATATACTCCTATTAACTATATAAGTACTCATACCCCTAAAACCTTAATTATACATAGTGAAGAGGATAAAATAGTCCCTTATGAAAACGCAAGGATTTTATATAATAAATTGAAAGATAATAATATTAAAACTAAACTACTTACATTAAAATCAGGGTCTCATTACTTTACTGGTTACAATAAATTTGAACTAACAGCTCTATGCTTTGAAGTACTAAAGTTTTTAGATATAAATAATAAATAAGGACGCATTAAGCGTCCCAGTTTTATTTATTATATGTAACTCCATATTTCTCATAATAAGATTCTATAGCAGTCTTCATATTATCATCAATATATATTTTACCATTAAGTTCTCTATTATATAAATAATCTACTATTTCCCTCATAGTAACTATTGAATAAGTAGTAATTCCAAAGTTCTCTTTAATTTCTTCTTGAGCAGACTTTTCTGATTTACCCTTTTCCATTCTATCCACTGAAATAATTAACCCCTTTATATCTACATTCCCTTGTGACTTTAATATTGGCACAGTTTCATATATTGAGGTTCCTGCAGTCATAACATCTTCAACAATAACTACCCTTTTATTATCCTTAAGAGAGCCTCCTAATAAAATTCCTCCTTCACCATGATCCTTTACTTCTTTTCTATTAGAACAATATTCAACATTTATATCATACAATTCATTTAAAGAAATAGCAGTTGTTACTGTTAAAGGAATTCCTTTATAAGCAGGCCCAAATAAAACATCAAAATCAGTCCCAAAATGTTTATTTATTGCTTTAGCATAGAATTCTCCTAATTTCTTTAATTGTGCTCCTGTAGTATAATTTCCTGTGTTTATAAAGAAAGGAGTCTTTCTTCCACTTTTGGTAGTAAAATCTCCAAATCTTAATACATTACTGTTAACCATAAATTCGATAAATTCTTCTTTATATCTATCCACAACAAATCTTCCTTTCGATACAAATATTAACCGTATAAATATAGTAAATATACGTCTTTATAATTTTATCATTATTTCTTGCAAATTGCTAATATTTTCATAGATATAACTTCTATACATAAAAATTAGGAACTGCATTAAACAGTTCCTAATAAATTATGAATATCTTTAAATTTATTTATTCTTTGGCTTCTTTATTTAGTTGATAAAGCCTTTGTCTTTCAGGTAAAGTTAAATCTAAAGTTCCTTCTCTTTTATTAATTAGCTTTTCAAGTTCTTTAAACTTTTCTTCACCAAGCTTTTGTTTAATTACATCAGCCTTAATTGTTTTTAGCTCACTACACTCTGTAATAGTTAAATTTTCACCATTATTAACTTTTTGTCTTAAAGTGTTTATTTTTGCTTTTTGAGTTTCATTAAGGTATCCTTCATTCTTAGGAGTCCAAAAGTCATCAAATTTATCTTCTTTACTTATATTTATTCTATATTCACTAAATACCCTTAACGCATTTCCTTTATACCTGACATCATCCGATTTTATACTGCTAAAATTAGATGATATTATGATAGTTGATGTTATAGAAAGTAAAGCTAAATATCTTATCATCTTTTGTCCCTCCTTTAGATATTCACATTATTATTATATGGAATTATCTAATAATTAAAGGAAGTAATATTTTCTATAATTTTTATTTTCCTGATAAATATTCATTTATGCTTTTTGCAGCTTCTAATCCTTCTCTTATTGCCCAAACCACAAGAGATTGCCCTCTACGTGCATCACCACAAGTAAATATTTTTTCTCTGCTAGTTTTAAATAATTTATACTGGGCATCAATATTTCCTCTATTATCAAGTTTAACATCAAAGCTATTGCTTATATATTCTTCAGTACCTAAAAACCCCATTGCAAGCATAACTATATCTACATCAATAGTTTCTTCACTACCTTCTACTTCTTTAAAGGTTAATCTTCCATTTTCATCCTGATACCAATATACTTTTATAGTTTTAGCTGCTTTTACATTTCCAGCTTCATCTGATATAAATTCTTTTACACTAGTACAATACTTTCTTGGATCTTGTCCAAAAACTTCAACGGATTCTTCTTGTCCATAATCTACCTTTAAAGTTCTATTCCATTCTGGCCAAGGGTTATTAGCTAATCTTTCCTTTGGCAATGCATCTGTTATCTCTAATTGTGTAACAGATTTACAACCTTGTCTTATTGAAGTTGCAACACAGTCTGTACCAGTATCTCCACCACCGATAATTAGAACATTTTTATCCTTGCTAGTTATATGGTTTGAACTTAATTCATTATTAAGCAAACTTCTTGTATTTTCCTTTAAATAATCAACTGCAAAGTGTATTCCCTTTAGATTTCTTCCAGGAACATTTAAATCTCTTGGTTTAGTAGCTCCTGTAGCTAATACTATAGAATCATACTCTTCTAGAACTTTATTTCTTAAAGTCTCATCTATACATATATCAGATTTAGTAAAGAATTTAACGCCTTCACCTTCTAACAACTTTATTCTTCTATTAACTACTTCTTTATCAAGTTTCATATTAGGAATACCATACATTAGTAATCCTCCAAGCCTATCCTCTCTTTCAAAGACATCAACATTATAACCAAATCTATTTAGATAGTACGCACAGGATAAACCAGCTGGGCCTGAACCTATTACTGCTACTTTTTTATTATTTCTATATTTAGGAGTTTCTATTTTAATAAGCCCTTCTTTAAATGCAGTATCAATTATATATCTCTCATTTTCCTTAATACTAACTGCAGGACCATTTATAGATACTGTACAAGCAGATTCACAAGGGGCTGGACAAACTCTTCCAGTAAATTCAGGAAATGGATTAGTTTTTAATAGTCTATCTAATGCTATATTCATATTATCCTTATATACTAAATCATTAAATTCAGGTATTAAATTATTCAAAGGACATCCTGATGCCATTCCCTTTATTAATAACCCTGATTGACAAAATGGAATTCCACAATCCATGCATCTAGCACCTTGTTTTACCTGCTCTTCTTTAGAAAGCAAGTTATGAAATTCATTGTAATGAGTTATTCTTTTTTCTACAGAATCATTTTCTCCTACTTTTCTTTCAAATTCTAAAAATCCAGTTGGTTTTCCCATTACATAGCACTCCTTTCATAAAAAGCAGCTAGAAGTGCTTCTTCATGATTTAAGCCTTCAGCTTTTTTCTTATCTATTAATGTAATTATTTTTTTATAATCATTAGGAACTATTTTTTTGAAATTCTTTATTTCTCCATTCCAATTCTTTAATATTTCTGTACCACGGTTAGAACCTGTTAATTCAACATGTTCTTTTATTAGAGATTTAATAGTTGCTTCATCATCAATTTCTATAGCTTCTATATTTACTAACTCTTTATTTAGTTTGCCATTAAAGGAATCATCAATGTCATATACATAAGCTATGCCACCACTCATGCCTGCTGCAAAATTTAGACCGCATTTTCCTAGCAATACCACTGTTCCACCAGTCATGTATTCTAAACCGTGATCTCCAACTCCTTCAACTACAGCTGTAGCACCAGAGTTTCTTACTGCAAATCTTTCTCCTGCAACTCCATTGATAAATATCTTTCCTGAGGTTGCTCCATATAATGCAACATTTCCTATAATAATATTTTCCTCTGGATTTATATTACAATCCTCTGGATTTTTAACTATAATTTTTCCACCAGACAGTCCTTTGCCTAAATAATCATTACAATCACCATTCACTTTTATTGTTATTCCCTTAGGCATAAATGCGCCTATACTTTGGCCACCTGAGCCTGTGCAATTTAAGAATATAGAATCATCTTTTAATGTATTATAGCCATATTTTCTAGTAATATTACAACCTAGTAAAGTACCTAAAGTTCTATCAGTATTGTTTATATCTATATTTATATTTATTGGATTGTTACCATCAAAGCTTTTTTCAATAATAGGAATAAGTAAGCTTCTATCTAAGGTTCTAGCCTTAACTTCTTTATAATTTTTATTAAATTTATTTTGTGAAGTAAAGAATCTCTCATCTTTTATTAATAATGAAGATAAATTAACTTTGCTTCTTTTGAATCCTTTTTTGCTTTCCTTTTCTTTAAGTCTATCGAATCTTCCAACCATTTCATCGATAGTTCTAAATCCAAGCTTAGACATATATTCTCTTAGTTCTTCAGCTATAAAATACATAAAGTTTATTACATATTCTGGCTTACCTTTAAACCTCTTCCTAAGCTCTTTATTTTGTGTAGCTATTCCTACAGGACATGTATCTAAATTACATACTCTCATCATAACACAACCTAAAGATACTAAAGGTGCAGTTGCAAATCCAAATTCTTCTGCGCCTAGTAAAGCAGCAATTGCTACATCTCTACCAGTCATTAATTTACCATCTACTTCTAATCTCACTCTATCTCTTAAATTATTTAATATAAGTGTTTGGTGAGCTTCTGCAATTCCAAGTTCCCATGGTAACCCAGCATTTTGTATTGAAGTTTTAGGTGAAGCACCTGTTCCACCATCATGACCAGATATTAAAATTACATTTGCACCAGCCTTAGCAACTCCTGTTGCTACTGTACCAACACCAGCTTCAGCAACTAGCTTTACAGAGATATCTGCCTCATCGTTTGATTGCTTTAAATCATATATTAATTGAGCTAAATCTTCTATTGAATATATATCATGATGTGGTGGTGGTGATATTAATCCTACTGCTGTGGTAGCACCTCTAGTTTTTGCTATCCATGGATATACTTTTTTAGCAGGAAGTTGTCCACCTTCACCAGGTTTAGCTCCCTGAGCCATTTTTATCTGTATTTCGCTAGCATTAACTAAATATTCAGAGGTTACTCCAAATCTTCCAGAAGCTATTTGTTTTATAGCAGATCTTCTTGAATCTCCATTTTCATCAAGTAAAAATCTATCTCTATCTTCGCCTCCTTCACCAGTATTAGATTTTCCACCTATTCTGTTCATAGCAATAGCTAAAGCCTCATGAGCCTCCTTAGAAATAGAACCGTAAGACATAGCACCTGTTTTAAATCTTTTTACTATTGATTCAATACTTTCTACTTCATCTATTGGAATAGGATCGCTTAAATATTTAAAATCTAATAGACTTCTTAATGTAATAAATGAATCTTCATTATCTATTAACTTAGAATACTCTTTAAAAGTACTATAATCTCCGTTCCTTGTTGCTTGTTGTAGCTTATATATAGTTAATGGATTATATAAATGTTCTTCTTGATCAGCTCTAAATTTATCTCTTCCACTTGAATTAAAGGTAAATTTAAAATTAGAATTACTCTTTTTATAGGCATTTCTATGCTTTCTAAGAACCTCATCTTGTATTTCCTTTAATGATATTCCCTCTATTCTACTTACTGTATTAGTAAAGTATTTATTAATTACATGTTCATTTATTCCAACTGCTTCAAAAATTTGAGCACCCTTATACGATTGGATAGTTGATATTCCCATCTTAGACATTATTTTAATTAAACCCTTTAATATAGCTTTATTATATTTTTTTACAGCAACATTATAATCTTCAATTAAAAGTTTATCTTCTTGTAGCTTAATAACTGATTCATATACTAGATAAGGATTTATAGCTGAAGCTCCAAATCCAATGAGAGTAGCGAAATGATGAACTTCTCTTGGTTCACCACTTTCAACAATTAAATCAACTTTGCTTCTAAGACCTTTTTTAATTAAGTAATGATGTACAGCAGATAATGCTAACAAAGAAGGTATAGGAATTATTTTATCATTAACATTCTTATCACTTAAAATTATAATATTATATCCTTCTAAAATTGATTTTTCTGCTTCCTCACATAATAAATCTAATGCTAAGTCTAAATCATACTCGTCATCTTTTTTACCATAGGATGCATTAATAGTCTTTACTCTAAAATTAGGATTATCAAACTTTCTTATTTTATTTAAATCTTCATTTGTTAAAATTGGCGTTGATAGTTTAATTTTAGGCTTATTATCTTCTAATTCACCTAGAAGATTTTCTGATGAACCAAGATATATAGTTGTAGATGTTATAATTTCCTCTCTAATTGCATCTATAGGTGGGTTTGTTACTTGAGCAAATAACTGCTTAAAATAATTAAATAAGGGTTGAGGTTCTTTTGATAATACTGCTAAAGGAGTATCTACTCCCATAGAGCTTAATGGCTCCTCACCTTTTTCACACATTGGTAAAATAGTGTTTTTTAAATCTTCGTATGTGTAGTTATAAATCTGCAGTAGTTTATCTCGATTTATATTAAAGTTGTCATTATTATTAAATAAATTAACTTTTATTTTTTCTAGTGGAATAATATTATTATCAATCCAATTTAAGTAAGGCTTCTTTAAGTAATATTGTTCTTTTACTTCTTCGTTGCTTAATATCTTTTTATTTAAGGTATCTACTAATAATATTTTTCCAGGAGTTAGTCTACCCTTTGATACTATATCTTCATTTCTTATGTCTAAAGCACCTACTTCTGAGGATAGTACTAAATTATTATCCTTTGTTATATAATATCTAGCAGGCCTTAAACCATTTCTATCTAATGTTGCCCCCATAACATTTCCATCAGAGAATACAATAGCTGCAGGACCATCCCAAGGCTCCATTAATGTAGCATTATATTCAAAAAAGGCCTTTTCTTCTTTAGAAATGAAGCTATTCTTTTCCCATGGCTCTGGAACCAACATCATAATAGCCTCTTCTATGCTTTTTCCATTCATTATTAGAAATTCTAAAGTATTATCTAATATAGCAGAATCAGATCCTTCGCTATTAATAATAGGTAGGGCTTTCTTTAAATATTTTTCTAAATCTTTTTTATATAAGTTACCTTCTCTTGCTAACAAACTATTTATATTACCTCTTAAGGTGTTAATTTCACCGTTATGAATTATATATCTATTAGGATGAGCTCTTTTCCAGCTTGGAACAGTATTGGTACTATATCTTGAATGCACCATTGTAATTGCTGATTGAACCTTAGCATTTGATAAGTCTATATAAAAGTTTTTAAGTTGACTTGCAAGTAATAGACCTTTATATACTATAGTTTTAGAAGACAAAGATGATATATAGGCTTTTTCAGTAACCAATTCTTTTTCAAATCGTCTCCTTATAATATATAGCTTTCTTTCAAAATCTTTAAAATTATTAATTTCTGAAGGCTTTTCAATAATAACCTGTTTAAAGCAAGGCATAGATGATATTGCATATTCACCTAGAACTGATTTATTTACAGGTACAGATCTCCAAGCTAATATTCTTATGTTCTCCTCAAAACATAACTTTTCAAATATATTAACGCAAGCTTTTCGTTCTGTGGCATCCACTGGTAAAAAGAACATACCTACTGCATATTCACCTTCTCCAGGAAGAATTACTCCAAGCTTTTGAGCTTCTTCTTTAAAAAATCTATGAGGTATTTGAAATAGTATACCTGATCCATCCCCAGTTTTACCATCTGCTCCAGTACCACCTCTATGTTCTAAATTAATCAATATATTCAGAGCATCCTCAATAGATTTATGGGTTTTAATTCCATCTATATTAACTACAGCTCCAATTCCACAGGCATCATGTTCAAAAGAACTTCTATATAGGCCTATATCTTTATGCATAACTATCATCCCCTCGTTAGAATAATTTATTATATATTTATATGTGCTAAAATAGAATTATTGAAGTACCTTTTCTTACAACTTCAATAATTCTATTTATTAATCCCTATAATTATAATTAATTGCTACAGTTTAAAACTTATTATTTATTATGATATAATTTCTTTTGCATACTCCGCCATCTTTAATCCAGCATCCATACTATTTTTTTGAATAAATCTATAAGCTTCTTGTTCACTTATTCCTTTTTGATCCATAAGTATACCTTTTGCTTTTTCAATAATTATTCTATCATTAATTTTTACTTCTAGATTATTAACCTTATTCTTTAATTTTTTTATCTTTCTTTCACTTTGATATATAATATCTAAGGTATTTACTAATAACATAGTATTTATTGGACTCGATATACAAATAATATCAGTTTCTTCTTGTATAATTGATTTATAAGGTTCATTCACAATAGCAAGAAAGCTACAATCATCTCCAGTGCTTTCATAAATATCAAGTAAATTCATATCATTGAACTTATACCCACTAATGACTATAGATGGAGACAATTGCTTAATGCTTCTTATAAGTTCATTGCCATATTTACACACAGATATAACATTAAATCCATTTCCTACTAGGATATTTTTTATCTTTTGAGAAGTTTCTTCGTTATTTAGTGCAATTATTACATCTATTGTCATTTACATTGCTCCCTTACAAGTAAAATTAGTATTGATTTAAATAATTTTCAATTTCCCAAGCATGAACCTTACTTCTATAATCATCCCATTCTGCTTTCTTTGCTTTTATATAATTATTAAATGTGTGATTCCCTAAAGTGTTCCTTACTAATTCACTTTCTTCCATATATTTTATTGCTTCTTCTAAGCTACCTGGAAGACTATCTATTCCTTCTAGACCTCTTTCCTCTAAAGTCATTTTGAAGATATTCTTTTCAACACTTTCAGGTGGAACTAAGTTATTTTTAATTCCATCAAGACCAGCAGCTAAGAGACAAGCTAAAACTAAATATGGGTTTGAACTTGGATCTGGACATCTAAGCTCAATTCTTGTACCATTTCCTCTTGAAGCTGGAACTCTTATAAGTGGACTTCTATTTTTTGCTGACCATGCTATATATACTGGAGCTTCATATCCTGGAACTAATCTCTTATAAGAATTAACAAGAGGATTTGTTATAGCAGATATTCCTTTAATATGCTTTACTAATCCAGCTATAAAACTATAAGCAGTAGAACTTAATCCTAATTTATCATTTTCATCAACAAATGCATTTTTACCATCTTTATTTAATGACATATTAACATGCATTCCAGAACCGTTTATACCAAAGAAAGGCTTTGGCATAAATGTTGCATAAACACCATGTCTTTGAGCTATTGATTTCACAACTAGCTTAAATGTCATTATATTATCAGCTGTAGTTAATGCATCTTCATATTTAAAATCTATTTCATTTTGACCTTCTGCAACCTCATGATGTGAAGCTTCTATTTCAAAGCCCATATCTTCTAATACTAAAGCTATATCTCTTCTAACATTTTCTCCTGCATCTAATGGACTTAAATCAAAATATCCTGCGTTATCTTGAGTCTTTAATACAGGTTTACCACTTTCATCAGTGTTTAGTAAGAAGAATTCACATTCAGGGCCTACATTCATTGAATATCCTAAATCTTCAGCTTCCTTTAAAACTCTCTTTAAGATATTTCTAGGATCTCCTTCAAATGGATCTCCTTCAGGTCTATATATATCACATATTAATCTAGCAACCTTACCTTGTTGTGGTCTCCATGGAAAAATCACAAAGCTATCTAAGTTAGGTCTTAGGTACATATCAGATTCTTCTATTCTAACAAAACCTGATATTGATGAACCATCAAACATAATTTGATTATCCAGTGCCTTTTCTAATTGCTTGTCCGTAATTGCTACATTTTTTAAGGATCCAAATATATCAGTAAATTGTAACCTAATAAATTTAACCCCATTTTCCTTTACTAATTGAATAATATCGTTTCTTGAGTATTTTGACATAATGACTTCCCCCTTTTTATTTATAAAAAAAAGCGTACAATAGAAACCCATCTATTGAACGCCTTTGTTCAAAACTCACTTTTTATAATTATATTATTGAATTGTCAGAATTGCAACAGTTTTTTAACAAATTTATTGAAAAATTTTTGATATTATAATAAAACGTTACCAATACCATAGTATATTTAAAAATCTAATAATTTATATATTTAGTTTATTAACAAATCTTTTTATTCTTTTCACAGCTTCAATTAAATCTTCAGTAGAAGAGGCATAACACGCCCTTATAAAACCTTCACCACATTCTCCAAAGGCATTTCCAGGAACAGCTAGTACATTTTCTTCTAATAATAATCTTTCACAAAATTCATCAGAGGTTAGCCCGGTAGATTTTATACAAGGAAATACATATAAAGCACCTAAAGGCTCAAAGCATTCTAATCCCATATTCCTAAAACCTTCAACTAAAATTCTTCTTCTTCTGTTATACTCTCTAGCCATTTCTTTGACACTATCATCACCATGTTTAAGAGCTTCTATTGCAGCAAATTGAGCTGTTGTAGGAGAACACATTATAGCGTATTGATGTATTTTCTTCAATGCATCAATTAAAACAGGATGGCCACATACATAACCTAAACGCCAACCTGTCATTGCATAAGCTTTAGAAAAACCATTAATAACTAATGTTTTATCTTTTACTTCCTGAAAGCTAGCAATGGAATAATGATCTTTGTCATAAGATAATTCAGCATATATTTCATCTGAAAGAATTATAATATCTTTATCCTTTAACACATCTACAATTTCTTTAAGTTCTTCTTTAGTCATAATGGCACCTGTTGGATTATTAGGAAAAGGTATAATAACTACTTTAGTTTTTGGGGTTATAGCTTTTTCAAGTAAATCTGCTGTAAGTTTAAATTCGTCCTCTTGTCTTAAATTAATAGTTACAGGAGTTGCACCACAGAATGTTGCACACCCTTTATATGCTACAAAACTTGGCTCTGGTATAATAACTTCATCACCAGCACCAACAAGAGCCCTTAAAGCAAGATCTATGCCTTCACTTCCACCTACAGTTACTAATATCTCATCATCAGGATTATAACTTAAATTAAACCTTCTATTTAAATAATTTGAAATTTCTTTTCTTAGTTCTATAAATCCTGCATTTGAAGAGTAGTGAGTTTCTCCTTTTTCTAGAGAGTAAATACCAGCTTCAATAACATTCCATGGTGTAACAAAGTCTGGTTCACCAACCCCAAGAGATATAACATCCTCCATTTCATTAATTAAGTCAAAGTATTTTCTAATACCTGAAGGAGGCATATTTCTAACATTATCTAATATCATTTCTTCTAAAATCATATAAATATAGCCTCCCTATTTTCAGTTTTCTTTTCTTTAAATACTCTTCCATGATCTTTGTATTTTTTTAGTACAAAGTGAGTTGCTGTGCCTGTTACGCATTCTTGTATTGCAAGTTTTTCAGATACAAATAGTGCAACTTCCTTCATAGTTTTGCCTTCAACTATAACTGTTAAATCAAAACCTCCAGAGGACATTAAATAACAAGCTTTCACTTCATTAAATTTATATATTCTTTCTGCTACCTTATCAAAGCCAACTCCTCTTTGAGGTGTGATTTTCACTTCTATTAATGCAGTTACAGTTTCTGTGCCTGTATTTTCCCAATTTATAAGAGTTGTATAACCTGCAATAATATTTTTTTCTTCATAATCTCTTATTGCCTCTCTAACCTCTTCAACAGTTTTCCCAGTCATAGTAGCTATTTCTTCATCTTTGAACCTACTATTTTTTTCTAATACTTCTAATATCTCATCCATTTTATATCCCTCCCTAAAAATAAAAAAAGTCCTCCATCCCCAAAAAAAGGGACGAAGGACATTGCTTCCGCGGTACCACCCTAATAAGTAATATTTACTCACTCATTATGAATATATTTATATTCAATTCTCTATAACGGGAGAAAGCCGTCAATATCTAATTAAGAAATATATTCTTATTTTTCAATACGAGATTCAAAGGCTGCTTTATTTAACATACCATACTAAACTCTCACCTAACTTTAGCTCTCTTTAATGTTTAGTTAAACTACTATTCCTTATCATTATCTTTTAAATATTACTTTTTTAATATTATAATAATAAAATTATAATTTTTCAATAGATTTTATACTGAAAATTCAAATAAATTTATTATGTATTTTAAATTTATTATACAATCTCTCCTATTAATGAGAAAGGTTGAGCTCTAAGTATTTTTACATTTACTAAGTCGCCAATATTAACATTTTCACCGGAGAAGTTAACTAATTTTCCGTTTCTTGTTCTTCCAGTAAATTTACTTTCGTCATTTTTGCTTGGACCTTCAACTAATACTTCTACTATCTTATTTTCAAATGCTTTATTTTTACTTATAACACTTTCATTAACAGCCTTTACTAATCTATCAAATCTATGATGCTTATCTTCATCTTTAACTTGGTTTAACATCATATCAGCTGGTGTATTATTTCTTCTAGAATAAATAAAGGTGAAGGCTGAATCATATTGAACTTTATTTACTAAATCTAAAGTATCTAAGAAATCTTCTTCAGTTTCTCCAGGGAAACCTACAATTATATCAGTTGTTATAGAAACATCTGGTATTTCTTTCTTAATTAAGTCAACTAATTCTAAATAAGCTTCCTTAGTATAATTTCTATTCATTTTCTTAAGAATTCTACTTGATCCACTTTGAACAGGTAAATGTATTTGTTCACATAATTTATCGCATTCTTTTATAGCTAATATTACATCTTTAGTCAAATCCTTTGGATGTGGTGACATAAATCTAACTCTTTCTAAACCATCTATTTCATTTATTTTTCTTAAAAGTTTAGCAAAATCTATATCTTCTTCAAGGCCTTTACCATAAGAATTAACATTTTGTCCTAAAAGTGTTATTTCTTTATAACCTTTTGATACTAAATCTTTAATTTCATTTATAATATCTTCTGACTTTCTACTTCTTTCTCTACCTCTAACATAAGGAACTATACAATATGTACAGAAATTATTACATCCATACATTATAGTTACAAAAGCTTTAACAGAACTTTCTCTATCAATAGGTACTCCTTCTATAATTTCTTCCTCTTTATTAAATATTTCTCTAACTTGAACACCTTCAGTTTTCACTCTATTTAAATATTCAGGGAACTTGTAAGCATTATGTGTACCGAATATTATGTTAACATGAGAAAATTTCTTTAAAATCTTATCTGCCATTCCTTCTTGTTGCATCATGCAACCACAAATAGCAATTATTAAATCAGGATTTTCTTTTTTCAAGTGTTTTAATTCACCTAAGTTACCAAATACCTTATTTTCTGCATTTTCTCTAACACAACAAGTATTATATATAATAATTCCAGCTTCCTTTAAATTATCTGTCTTGCTATAACCTATGCTTTTAAGCATTCCAGATAACTTTTCAGAATCTTCCTCATTCATTTGACATCCCCATGTCTCAATATAATACTTTAAATCCTTTATATCTTCCTTCATAAGTATTCTCCTTTATAGAATTATATTTTCTCCAGTAACATTATAATAAAAATACTTGTTTTTTTAAATAGCTTTAATAAAATTTGATAATAGTTTACATTTTTTAAACTTTTCTTTCCCAAACAAGAATCTTATTAACTTCTTTAAATCCTATCCATTTATATAAATTTATTGCTTTCAAGTTAGCTAAATCTACTCGTATAAATAATTCCTCTATGCCATAGTTTTTGGCTGCATTAACTATTTTACTTAAAAATATCTTACTTAAGCCTTTGCCCCTATATTTTGATACTATACCAAAGTTAACAATGGTATACATATTTCTATTAAATATTATCTGCCCATATCCTATATAATCATTATTAAACATTCCTAAAAAGCAAAGATCTTGTATAAAATAATCTTGAGTCATATCTGCATAAATATCATCTATATTTAGAGGTTTTCTGTCTAATTGAGCAAAAATATCATTTTGTATATTACAGCGCAAAATTTCATCTCTACCAGAATCTAAATTTCTAATGGAAACATCAGTATATTTATGGCTATTCATGTTATTCTTAAGACTAGTTTCATTTTCACTTTCTAATTGTAATATCTTTGAGTTATAATTAGTAATATTCATTTTCAATAATAAAGTGTAATTTTCTTTAATAAATCCTAATTTATCTAATAAGATATTTGTTCTTAGTGAATCAATTTCTTCATAGGAAAGAATATTTTTATTAAAATAAGATAAGGTTGAATGATTAATTAAATCTTTGAAATCATCATCTATATATAATGCCCATACCTTAATATACTGTCCATATCCACCTTCATACCATATATAGCCTATATAATTATCATTTACCTTTATAAGGCGTATAAATTTCCTATAAATATATTTAATTAAAAAATTCTGATCTTCATAGCATCTAAAAAAATCTTTGTTATAACTAACTTCTCCAAAGTTTTTATTATAAAGCTCCTTTAATATACTCATATTATTTAAAGACAATCTTTCCAACATTACCATATAACCCCTTTTAATCACTTTATAATAAGTATATTTCTAATTAGATACTTTGGTCAATATTATTAACAAAAATAAAAAATAGGTCAGCATATAAAATTATATGTGACCTATTTATATTATTTAGCGTCTCTTATACTAAGAGCAATTTTTTTATTTTCTGCATCAACTGAAAGAATTATGGCTTTTACTTCATCACCAATATTTAATACATCAGCAGGATTATTTATTCTTTCATTACTTATCTTAGATATATGAACTAAACCATCTACTCCTGGTTCTAATTCAACAAAAGCACCAAAGTCGCTAATTCTTACAACTTTTCCTAATACTGCAGACCCTTCTGGATACTTTTCTTCAATATTGCTCCATGGTTCAGGCGTTAAAGCTTTAATACTTAAAGAAATTCTATTACTTTCTCTATCAGCTTCAATAATTTTCACATCAACTATTTCACCCTTTTTAAGTACGCTTTCAGCTGATTTAACATGATTCCATGATATTTGAGATAAATGAATTAATCCATCAACTCCATTTATATCAGCAAATGCTCCAAAGTTAGTAAATCTCTTGATTTCTGCCTTAACTACTTCACCAACTTTAATATTTTCCCAAGCAGCATCTTCTACAACTTTTTTAGCTTCTTCAAGAATCACTCTTCTTGAAGCAACTATCTTTAATGGATTTCCTAGTGCAAAGTCTATTAATCTAACTTCTAACTCTGTACCTACTAAATTGCTTCTATCATTAGAAAATCTAATATCTACTTGAGAGGAAGGAACAAAAATTCTTACTCCATCATAGTAACCTATTAATCCTTTTTCTATAGCATCTTTAATTTTAATTTTAAAGGTTTCTTTGTTGTTAAACTTATTTTCTAAATCCTTTAATGTTTCCTTCTTTTCATATTCTAATCTTGAAAGTACTACATTTCCATCTTCATTTTTTAATTTTATAACTTTAGCAGTTATTTCATCTCCTACATTTAATTTTTCAAGGTATGATTCTAAATTTTCTTCAGATGTTAACTCTTTAAAAGGTATTACTCCATCAGATTTGTATCCAACTAAAGAAATAGTTATTTCATCTCTACCTAATGATAAAATTTCACCTTTAATTTCATCACCGATTCTAAATCTTCTATCCATTTCTTCCATTAGCTTTAATTGATCTTCCATTTAGTTATTTCCCTCCATAATATCAATTACTTCTTTTATTATCCAGTCAGGAGTAGATGCACCTGCAGTAATCCCAACTTTTTTATCTCTATTTGCTTCAATAAATTCATTTGTAAGTTCTTTTGAATTTTCAATATGAATTGTATTAGGGCAATTTGCCTTTGATATTTGATAAAGCTTAGATGTATTAGAGCTATTTCTACCTCCAATTACAATCATAGTATCCACATCTCTAGATAATTCATTAGCACTTTTTTGTCTTACTTCTGTAGCAGAACAAATAGTGTTGAATGCTAATAACTCCTTAGTGTTAGAAGATAAATTACTTACTGTGTTTTTCCATGTTTCTTCTTTTTCTGTGGTTTGAGATACAACGCATATTTTCTTTGGTAATTTATCATTAAAAGTACCATCTTTAGTGATGATAGCACTATTATTACACCATCCATTAATTCCTATAATTTCTGGATGTTTTTCATCACCAAGTATTACTATATTATATCCAAGATCTGAGTACTTATTAACTTTCTTGTGTATATTAGTTACATAGGGACATGTTGCATTTACAACTTCTAATCCTCTTTTTTCAAGGTTTTCAGTAACTTCTTTAGAGACTCCATGAGACCTAATTACTATTACATCACCTTCATTTAATTTGTCAATGTCATTATAGTCAATGGCATAAATGTCATTTTCTTCTAAATACATAACAACATCATTATTATGTATTAATGGGCCTAATGTATAAATCTTTTTATTGTATTGTTTTTTAACCTTTAGAGCTTCTTCAACAGCTCTTTGTACTCCAAAACAAAAACCAGCATTTTCAGCTAAAATTACTTTATTCATATCAATTCTCCTAAGATCTTATTTTTATTTTTTTATACTTAGGGATATTTTTTCAACAACTTCATCAATTGATAGATTTGTTGTATCTATTTCAATAGCGTCTTCAGCTTTTTTTAACGGGTCAATTTCTCTATGGCTATCAATATAATCCCTTTTTATTATATCTTCTAATATAGTAGAATAATCTACTGATAACCCTCTATCTTTTAGTTCCTTATATCTTCTTTCAGCTCTAGCTTCTGGAGTTGCAGTTAGAAAAAACTTAAACTTTGAATCCTTTAATACAACTGTACCAATATCTCTTCCATCCATTATAACATCAAATTTCTTTGACATATCTCTTTGAAGTTTTACTAATTTGCTTCTTACTTCTTTTATTGATGCATATTTGGAAACTATAGCACTAATTTCTGGCATTGTGATTTTCTCTTGAATATTTTCACCATTTAAAATTAAATCATCATTTTCAAATTTCATATCAAAAGAATCAATTATTTCACATAATGCATCAACATCTGTATCCCCTATATTATTTTCTTTAGCCACTAAAGCTACAGCTCTGTACATTGCACCTGTATTTATATACATTAAATCAAAATTTTTGGCAACTAATTTTGCAATTGTACTTTTACCAGCTCCAGCTGGTCCATCTATAGCAACTGATATTCTCAATAGTATTCCACCTTTCGTCTTTGAAAAACATTTTCATATAAATTATATAATTATTATATATTTTTAACAAGTATATTATATATTGCTCCCAGCTAAATAACCAGTAGATAATGCAATTTGAACATTATATCCTCCTGTGAAAGCATCAACATCTATAACTTCTCCAGCAAAGGATAAGTTATTTATTAATTTAGATTTCATTGTAGAGGGATCTATTTCTAAAGTATCTACTCCACCAGAAGTTACTATTGCTTCTTCAATTGGTCTTAAGGCTTTTATATTTAATTTTAGCCCCTTAATTAAGTTAACTAAAAACTTTCTTTCCTCTTTAGTTATTTCATTAACTTTTTTAGTTTCTTCAATAGGAGATAAAGAAATAATTAGAGGTATTAATTTTTGAGGAAGCAATTCATCTAAAGAATTTTTAAAGTCTTTATTTATATACTTTTTAAAATCCTTTTGTACTCTCTTATCTAAATCTTCATAAGTAAGTGCAGGTTTTAAATCAACTACTAAATAATAGTTTTTATCTTTTTCAATATATCTTGAAGCTTTTAAAATAATCGGTCCAGATAAGCCATAGCTAGTAAATAACATTTCTCCTTGATTTTTATATATAGGTTTTTTTGAAATATCATTAAATAGAGCTATTTCAATATTTTTAAGAGTCAAACCAGTTAAGTCCTTTATCCACTTATCCTTTAATTCTATTGGCACTAAGGACGGTTTTAAGTCTATTATATTATGACCAAGAGATTTTGAAAATCTTATTCCATCTCCACGGGATCCAGTTAAAGGGTATGAAACTCCACCAGTTGCAATAATAAAATGGTCTCCATCTATGTAATATTTATTATTAACTTCTACAGCTTCTATCTTATTATTACTAAACTTAATATTAGTAACTAGACTATTTAACTTCAAATCTATGTTATTTTTGTTTATTTCCTTCATTAATCCTTTTATTATATCTGAAGATTTATCTGAAGCAGGAAAAATCCTACCCCCTCTTTCATTTTTTAACTTTATTCCCTGTGATTCAAAAAAGCTTATGGTATCTTCATTGGTATAAGAATATAATGCACTATATAAAAAGTGAGGATTTCCTGGTATAAAATCAAAAAACTCTGATATATCCTTACTATTTGTTACATTACATCTACCTTTACCTGTAATGAATAGCTTTTTACCAACTTTTTCATTTCCATCAAGTAAAATAACCTTATTATTTTTTGAGGCTGTTATAGCAGCCATCATACCTGCTGGGCCTGCTCCAATTACTATAACCTTTTTCATTATAATCCTCCAAGCATTATTTTATCTTAATAAATATATCATTTAAAGGTATTAAATTCAACTTTTATAAATGAAAAAACGACCAGATAATGGTCGTCATTATATAATGTTTTATTTAATCATCAGCAACATTTTTATTATTATAAGAATAAACGTTATACTCTCTCCATATTTCTTCTAAATTATTAAAAGTAGTAGTTATACTTTGTTTTTCTCTCATACCAACTGCTATTATTAGTGCATTAATAACAGATAATGGAGCAACTAAAGAATCAACAAAAGAAGCCATGTTGCTTTGAGCTATTAAAGAGTAATCTGCTTTTGCAGCTAAAGGCGATAAAAGACTATCTGTTATAGCTACAACATTAGCTCCTCTATCTTGAGCAAAAGCTAAAGCATCAATGGTTCTTGATGCATATCTTGGAAATCCTATGCCTATAACTAAATCTCCTTCTTCTAAATTAATCATTTGTTCAAAAATGTCTGATATTCCATTTCCAACAGTTCTTACATTTTGTAAAATTATATTAAGATAAAAACCTAGGAATTCTGCTAAAGCTGTAGAACTTCTAAGACCAATTATATATATCCTTTTAGCTTCGAATATTTTTTTCACTACTTCTTCAAAGGTATTATAATTAATTTTTTCTAAAGTAGCTCTTATGTTTTCCATATCTGCTTTAAGAACTCCCTTAAGAGCATAGCCTTCACTTATATAATCATTAGATAACTCTAATCTTTGAACTGTGGTAAGTTTGTTTTTTATTAGTTCTTGTAAAGCCTTTTGAAGTTTAGGGTATCCTGAAAAACCAAGTTCATTTGCAAATCTAACTACTGTTGATTCTGAAACTCCTACAGATACACCAAGTTTAGCTGCAGTCATAAAGGCTGCTTTATCATAGCTCTTTAAAATATATTCAGCGATTAATTTTTGTCCTTTACTCAATCTTGGGAACCTTGATTGTATTAATCGCATTAAATCTTTTGAGTTGTCGTTAAGATTAGTATCCATCCGTATCCCTTCTTTTCAATAAAACTAAAAATTGTTAATTCTATATTATCATTTTCTGAATAAATCATCAATAATAATTTCATTTTGTTATATATTTACTATAAAAACTTCCGTTACATTTTAAAGTTGTCAATTCTATTTTTTCTCAACGACAACTAACAAAGGCGAGATATCTTGCCTGTTTAAGTAAGATTGAATCATTACTCCAAACTTGTTTTTGGATAAGTCCTTTAGATAATCTAAAATGCAAGTTTCTTCTATTTTACCTTCATCATGGCCCCTATAAATGCAAATTGTCATTATTCCGCCACTATTTAATATATCTAAACCAGCTTTAATGCTTTCTAATGAAGTTTTATGTAAAGTTGTTATTTCTTTATTTCCCCCAGGAAGAAATCCTAAATTATACATAATGCAATCTACTTGTTCATTTATATAATTTTTAAATAAATGATGTGAATCATTTATAACATTAACATTATCCTTATTCTTGGCTATATAATTTTCACAAGCTTCTTTTTGAATATCAAAAGAATAAACCTTATGAAATAAAGAAGATAAAAAATCTGTATCAAATCCATTACCTAGAGTTGCATCTATTGCAACATTTTTATTTTCAATAAAATCTTTAATTATATAATGAGATAAGTCACTTATATTACCTACATATTTAAACATACTTCACCTCTATAATGAATTAATATATTTCAATTCATTTTCTGTTAAGTTTCTCCACTGACCTTTTTTTAAATACCCTAATTTAAGATCGCCAATGGATATTCTATTTAATGAAATTACAGGATGACCAAGGGCTTCACACATTCTTCTGATTTGTCTATTCTTACCTTCATGAATTGTAATTTCTACTAAGGTGTTAATTGAATTATTTTTCCCCTTTTCCTTATCAATAATTTCTATTTTTGCTTTTGCAGTAACATATCCACCAATGTCTATACCATTTTCAAATCTAATAAGCTCATCTTTACTAAATTCACCTTTGCATAATACTATGTATTTTTTCCCTATTTTAACTCTTGGGTGAATTATTTTATTATAGATTTCACCATCGTTAGTTAATAAAATTAATCCAGAACTATCATAGTCTAACCTTCCAATGGGATAAACTCTTTCATCCACTTTAACTAAATCTAAAATAGTTTTTCTTCCTTTTTCATCCTTTACAGAAGTAATATATCCTTCAGGTTTATTAAGCATAATATAAAGTTTTTTTTCTTCAGGTTTAATTATTTTACCATCATAAGAAACAATATCAACTTCTGAATTTATTTTAACTCCAAGTTCATTTACTATCTCATTATTTACTTTGACTTTTCCACTAAGTATGATTTCTTCACACTTTCGCCTAGATGCTACACCACATCTTGCCATATACTTTTGCAATCTTTCTTCCATATTAATCACTCCGACTTTTTAATAAACACTTAATATAGTACTCTAGTATGATGTTTTGTGCAATAAAATTGTTCATATAAAAAGAGCTGCACAAAACAGCTCTAAAAGAAAAGTATTGAATTATTAATTTATATTTGTTATTTAATATATAAAAAATTATTCTAAGTTATCCAATAATTCATCTAAGCTACTTTTTAAATCAACAGCTTTTTCTATTGGAAGCTTTATATTACATAATACTTTATTAGGAATATTTTTAGCTTTTTCTTTAAGAGAATTTCCCTTCTCTGTTAGTTCAGCTATAACAACTCTATCGTCACTTTCATCTCTGTATCTTTTAATAAGCTCCATAGCTTCTAATTTTTTCAACAATGGAGTTAAGGTACCAGAATCTAGATGTAACCTATTTCCAATATGTTTTACACTTGCTTTATTCTCTTCCCACAATACAAGCATTACTATATATTGAGTATAGGTTAAGTTTAATTCATCTAATAAGGGTTTATATAATTTGATTATTTCTCTCGATAAAGCGTATAAAGAGAAACATAATTGATTATCTAACTTTAGACTACTATATTCATTCATATTTTTCACCTACACATAAGTATCAAATTTAATTTCACTAAATTAAATTGATTTTACATTTTAAAATCCTTTATGTCAATATATATTTACTTATAGTATTTTATCAATGACCTCTTTTATCTTTAAAGGAGATGTTGTTGGTGAATACCTTTTTACAACATTTCCATTTCTATCGATTAAAAACTTGGTAAAATTCCATTTGATTTCTTTAGTAAGTATTCCCTTATCTTGGTCTTTTAAGTATTTATATATTGGATGAGCATTATTTCCATTAACATCTATTTTTTCAAACATACTAAAGGTAACACCATAATTAATTTCACAGAAGTTTTTAACTTCTTTACTATCACCTGGTTCTTGATTTAAAAATTGATTGCAAGGGAATCCTAATATTTCAAAACCTAAATCCTTATATTCCTTATATAAATTTTCAAGATCCTTTAATTGAGGGGTAAGGCCACATTTACTTGCAGTATTAACCACTAATACAACCTTTCCTTTATAATGACTCATTAATTTTTCTTTTCCATCTATATCTTTGGCAGAATAATCATAAAAGCTCATAAATAAACATCTCCTATTAAAGTAATTTTTTTATATCATCAACCATATCTAGAGGATCCACTGTTGGTTCATATCTTTTTATAACTTTTCCATCTCTATCTATAAGAAATTTCGTGAAATTCCATTTTATTGAATCATCAATTAAATATTCTGGGAATTTTTCGCTTATTATACTATTTAACAATTTACCATTTGCTTTAGTTAAATCAAAACCTTCAAAAGGTTTTTCACTACATAAATATTTAAATATTGGATGAGCAGAGGTACCTCTTACGTCAATTTTTTCAAATAAATCAAAAGTAACTCCATAATTAAGTTCACAAAAACTCTTCACTTCACTGCTACTTCCAGGTTCTTGTTCCATAAATTGATTACATGGGAAACCTAATATTTCTAATCCACTATTATTAAATTCCTTATATATCTTTTCTAAATCAGCATACTGAGGAGTAAAACCACATTTACTTGCTGTATTTACAACAACTAATACTTTGCCTTTGTAATCATTCATTAATCTTTCTTTTCCATTGATGTCATTTGCTTTAAAATCATAAAAACTCATTACACATTCCTCCATTTATATATTTATTACAATTAAATTGTATACAACTAAATTAATTTTATACCTTTTGAATATTTAAGTCAACAAGTATAAGAAAAAAATTAGCCAATATTTATTTAAATATTTTTGTAGGAAATTTTATGGAGTATAATTACTTTATACTATATTTATAATTCTAATAAGGAGAAGTTTTATATGGATAATATTGAAATATTAAATTCTTTAAATAACAGATATTCTTGTAAAGAATTTGATAAAAATAAGAAAGTTACAGATGAAGATTTAAATTTAATACTTGAAAGTGGTAGATTATCACCAAGTTCAATAGGAATAGAACCTTGGAAGTTTTTGGTTATAACTAATGAAGAGTTAAAAAATGATTTAGCTAAGGTATCTTTAGGTGGAAAAAGGCAAATTCCTACATGTAGTCATTTAGTAATTATATTAAATAGAACTGCAAAGGATTTGAAGGCAGATTCTAAATACTTAAATAAGTTATTTTATGAAGATAAACAACTACCAAAAGAACTAGCAGAAAGTTTATTAAAGGCAATAAAAAATGTTAATGATTATAGATATAAAAATGATGAGAGTGAAATGAATCATTATTCAAGAGAACAAGCATATATAGCTCTTGGTACTATGTTAACTACATCTGCTTTAATTGGAGTAGATTCTTGTACAATAGGTGGTTATGATGCTGAATCAGTAACAGAAATTCTAAATAGTAGAAATCTTTTAGATGTTAGTCACTATAATATAGCTTGTATGCTAGCTTTAGGATATAGAAATGATGTTCCTATACCTAAAACAAGAAGAAAATTTAATGATGTAGTTGAATTCGTTAAATAATACTGGTTTTATTTACATTAATAAATGCTAGTAGGTCTGAAAAGCCTACTAGCATTTATTTTTTATATATTAATCTCTAAAGAATTATTATTTAAAGTAACCTTCTTACCATTTATATATGTTTTCTTCTCATAATTTAAGTTATTTAATATAAATTTAACTCTAGAATATTTATTAATATAATTAGTTTTATTTACTGTAAAAAATATATTTATAGTGTCCATATTTGAAACCTTTATTTCATATTGGTTAAAGACTCCCTCTTTATAGCCAAAGCTTTCACCGTCATCATTATAATGAGTATAATTAAACTCTGTACCATCTTCTCCTAAATATATATTTATGATTAATTCATCATTAGTTTTTTCACCTATATAATTTTGTTCAGCTCCCATTGGAATAATTGAAGATTCCTTTATAAAGATAGGACAAATATCTAATGGGGAGTCCTTTACTATATATTGGCCACCAGTATAATTTTCACCTGTCCAATAATCTATCCATTTATTTCCCTTTGGTAAATAAACCAGTTTTTTTCTCATTCCTTGTTCTAATACTGGAGCAACTAAAATACTATCTCCACAAAGAAACTCATCATTTATTTCATAAGTATTTTTGTCATCTTGATATTCAAATAGAAGAGGTCTAATGATAGGAGCACCTGTACTTTCACCCTTCCATAATAAATCATATAAATAAGGAATTAATTTATATCTAAGATTTATATACTTTTTATTAATTTCTTCTGTTTCTTTATCAAAAGCCCAAGGTTCTTGATCTCTAGTACCCATGGCTGAATGATTTCTAAATAAAGGAGTAAATGCACCGACTTGAACCCATCTAGATAAAAGTTCCCCAGTACAATCATGTCCAAAGCCTCCCACATCTGTTCCACAAAAACTCATTCCACTTAATCCTAAATTCATTAGCATAGGAATTGACATTCTTAAGTGTTCCCAAGTACTTTGATTATCTCCAGTCCATACAGTTGAATATTTTTGAGTACCAGAATAACAAGCTCTTGTAATTACAAAAGGTCTCTTATTTGTAGTTTTCTTTATTCCTTCATAAGTAGCTTTACTCATCATATGACCATATATATTATGAATTTCTCTATGAGTAACCTCTAATCCATCTTCATTAAAAGTAACATCATCAGGTAAAGGCCCATTAAAGCTAGCTGGCTCATTCATATCATTCCATATTCCTGAAACACCAGTATCCATCATAATTTTTTGATTATCTGCCCACCATTTTCTAACCTTTGAATTCATAAAATCAGGATATACAGATTCTCCAGGCCATACCTTATTTTTATATATTATTCCATCCTTATCTTTTGCAAAATAATCATTTTTAAGGCCTTGAGAATATATACTATAATCCTTATCTATTTTTACACCAGGATCTATAATTGTAACTACTTTAAAGCCCATTTTTTTAAGCTCATTAATAAAATCATTAGGATTTTCAAAGGTTTTATTATCCCAAGTAAATACTCTAAAACCATCCATATAATCTATATCTAAATATAATGTATCACATGGAATCTCTTTTTCTCTGAAAGCTTTTGCTATTTCCAGAACTCTTTCCTTAGGAGAATATGACCATCTACATTGTTGATAGCCAAGTGTCCACATTTGGGGAAGAGGTGTTTTTCCTGTTAAATTTGTATATTCATTTACTACATCTTTAACTTCTGGTCCATATATAAAATAATAATCAATATTTCCATCTACTGCTGAAAAATAATAGTAATTAGAATTTTCCTTTCCCATATCAAAATGAGTTTCAAAATGATTATCAAAAAAGATACCAAATGCATTATTATCCTTTAAAGAAATTAAAAAAGGAATTGATTTATATAATTGCTGAAAGGTTTCTCCATGAGGACTTGGATCATCTGTATTCCAATTTCTATAATGGTATCCTTTCTTATTTAATGAACCTGTTCGTTCACCAAGGCCATAAAAATACATATTATCTTCCATAATCTTAGGAATAAAAATCTTATATTCCTCATGACCATTAAGATTATGACCTTCCTCTTCAGCTAAGGATAAATTATTGCCATTTCTTACAAAGGGCTTTCTTTTACCATTATAATCCCTACATAAAACATTTCTATCCTTATCATATATATTAACTATAAAATCATCTTTAATTTCTAATATAAGGTTTTTTGTTTTTAAAATAATATTGCTTTCTTCTTCTTCTATAGAAAAATCTATATTCATATACTTAATTTCTTCTACTGCTTTTGAGATTCTCTCCTCTCTATGCAGTGGAACAAAAAAATTAACAATATTATCATTTATAATTGTTATATTAACTTCATTTTCTTCATATTTAACACTTATAATATTTTCATTAATCTTATAACCTAATAAACTTCCAAACATAAATACACCAACCTCTTCTATTTAATTATAAGTAAATTATAAAGGAAGGTATATTAAAATTCTTGTCTTAAATAGTTAAAAAATATAATAATACTGCTATTATACAATAAAATTTTAATATAACTTACTTAAGAGCAATGTCTATATGCATTAATTCTTTAGAAATGCTTTTTCAAAACTATTTATTATATCTTCTATATCTTCAATTCCAAGGGATACTCTAATTAAAGTATCAGTGATGCCAAGTCTTTCACGCTCATCTCTAGGAATGGCTGCATGACTCATTTTTACAGGGTAGGAAACAATAGTTTCTACAGCTCCTAAGCTTACGGCAACCACTAGATTTTCAATATTATTGAAAAAGAACTTAGTTTGTTCAATATTATTAAATTTAAAAGATAAAACAGCCCCAGGTCCCAAGGATTGTTTTTTATGAACTTTATAACCTTTATGAGTTATAAGTCCTGGATAATATACTTTTTCAACTATTTTTTGCTTTTCTAACCATTCAGCAAGTTTTATAGCATTCCTTTGAGATTCATCCATTCTAATCTTTAAGGTTTTCAACCCTCTAGACACTAAATAACAGTCTTGTGGTGAAAGAATAGCTCCAAATCCATTTTGAATTTTATATATTTCATCAGCAATAGTTTTGCTATTAGTTACTGCAAATCCTGCTATTACATCACTATGACCTCCTATAAATTTAGTAGCACTATGAATAACAATATCTGCACCAATTTCTAAAGGCCTTTGTAAATAAGGAGACATAAATGTGTTATCTACTATAACAATTAAATTATTTCTTTTTGATAAATCTATTACTAAACTAAGGTCTGTTATCTTTAATAAAGGGTTAGACGGTGTTTCTAAATAAATGGCTTTAGTATTACTTTTAATTACCTTTTTAATACTATTAATATCTCCTGTATCAATAAAGGTAAATTCTATATTAAATCTATTAAATATTTTAGTTACTGCTCTATATGTTCCACCATATACATCTTCTGATATAATTATATGATCTCCTGCAGAAAAAGTACTTATTACAGAAGTTATAGCAGCTATTCCAGAAGAAAAAGCATAAGCATACTTTCCTCCTTCTATTTTTGCAAATTCTTCCTCTAAAGAATTTCTAGTAGGATTTCCTGATCTAGCATAATCGAATTCACCAAAGTTATCTATATCAAACTGATGAAAGGTAGAACTTTGATATATGGGTAATGTAACAACACCATTATTTTTATCTATAGTTTTTTCTCCATGTAATAATTTAGTTCCAAATTTCATATTAATCCTCCAATACAGACTTTAAATCATTTAATAAATCATTGACGCTTTCTATTCCAACAGATAATCTAAGTAACTTTTCATCCACTCCTAATTTTTCTTTTAATTCAATAGGCATATCAACATGAGTTTGAGTAAATGGATAAGTAATTAAAGTTTCAACTCCTCCTAAACTTTCTGCGAAGGATATTATTTTTAAATTTTTTAATATATTGGGAATAATTTTCTTGTTTCTTACTTTAAATGAAATCATTGCTCCGAAACCTGTTGCTTGTTGTAGATTAACTTTATAGCCTAAATTATCTTCAAGTCCTACATAATAAACTTTTTCTATTTTAGAATTTCTATTTAGATACTTAGCAATAATAAGTGCATTTTCTTGAGACTTTTCTAACCTTATATGAAGAGTTTTTATTCCTCTTAAAACAAGCCATGAATCAAAAGAAGATAAGGTAGCTCCTATTGAGTTTTGTATTATTCGTAATTTATTTAAAATATCCGTACTATTAGTAACTAAAAAACCTGCTAAAACATCATTATGGCCACCTAAAAACTTAGTTCCACTATGAATTACTATATCTGCACCAATGGATAATGGTTTTTGAAAGTATGGTGTTAGAAAGGTGTTATCTACTATTAATATTAAATTATTGATTTTGCATATATCAGAAATTTCTATTATACTGCTAACTCTCATTAATGGATTAGAAGGAGTTTCAATAAATATTCCTTTAGTGTTTTCATCTATAGCAACTTTAATTTCTTCTATATTTGAAGTATCTACAAATGTAGTTTTAATACCATAAACACTATAAATATCTTTAAATAATCTATAAGTTCCACCGTAAAGGTCCTCTGACACAATAATATTATCATTTGGTCTAAATAAATGAATACAAGCAGAAATAGCTGCAACTCCTGAAGAAAATCCTAAGGCCCCAATACCACCTTCTAGTAAGGATAATGTTTTTTCTACCTCTTCTCTTGTTGGATTATTAGTTCTTGAATAATCATATCCAGTACTTTTATTTAATTCAGGATGCTTAAAAGTTGAGCTTTGATAAATTGGATAACTTATTGCCCCTGTTATTTTATCCCCACCACTATCCCCCCTCACTGATATAGTTTGAAAATCTAATTCTTTTTCATTCATTTTAAATCCCCCTTTTACTTTAAAATAAAAAAAAGAATTCTTCCAAATAGAAAGAATTCCTAAATACAAATTTATTAAATTGCATATTAGTACTCTTATTTTTCAGACAAACTGTTGGAATTAGCACCACATTTATTTTTATAAATAGGTTGCTGGGTTTCTTAGGGCCAGTCCCTCCACCACTCTTAATAAGATACTATTTATTTTTAACAATTATATAATATGTACAATTTTATATCAAGTATAAATTACTAATTTTTAAAAAAGTTTATTAATTTTTATTTTCATAACACTAATATTATAGCAATAACTATAAAATTAATATAAAATAGGAAGGTAAATTACTTTGGGAGGAATTGATATGAAAAAAATTTGGAAAAAGCTATTATATAATAACTGGCTTTTTATATTAATGGTTTTAATAATACAAGGTAAATCAATGTTATTACTATCAATGTTAAGAACAACAGATTCATCTGGTATTAATTTTGCAACTATGTATTTTGGCCCTCCAGCCATTTGGGCACATTTACTAATTATTATTTTTATTTTAAGTATTATTTATCTATTTAATTATAAAGGAAAAATAAAAGCAGCAATAACTATAGATATTATTATATCTATCTTATTTTTGTTAGATATATGGTACTACAGAGCTAACGGTACCTTCTTATCAATAAGACATTTAATTCATCCAGAAATATTCAATCCAATAGGAAAAAACTTATTAAATTTTAGAATTGTGGATTTATTATTCTTTGTAGACTTTATATTTTTATTTATTTTATTTAGATTCAATAAAAAAGTTAGAAATTATAAAGATAGTTCAAAAATATTTATTAGAATAATAAAAGCTTCAACACTATTTGTAGTAAGTGGGCTATTAATTTATTTATCTCATTATTACATAGATATTAAAGGTGTTATAAAAGGTCAATCCTTTTTAAGATTATCTTGGGCACCCTATCAAAGCTTTAGTGATATGAGTCCACTTGGATACCATGGTTATGATTTATTTTATTATACTAGCCTTAATAAAGAATTAAACTCTTCTGAAATAGAAGAAATTGATAATTGGTTTAAAAACAATAATGAAAATTTAAATGATAATAAATATGCTGGATACTTACAAGGAAAGAATTTAATAGCTATACAAGTAGAATCATTAGAAAACTTTGTTATAAATAAAAAAGTTAATGGACAAGAAATTACACCTACATTAAATAAACTACTATCAAACAGTTTATATTTTGATAATATATATGAGCAAAACAACTCTGGTACAAGCTCAGATGCAGACTTAATGGTTAATACTTCTATTTTCCCAGTAAGAACTAATAGTACCTTTCCAACATATCCATGGACTAAATATAATAGCCTTCAAATGCTTTTAAATAATGAAGGATATACAACAATATCAACACATGCTGAACTACCAGGAAGTTGGAATTGGGCTGAACCACATAAGGCTTTTGAAACAGATAAACTTTGGGAAATAAAAGATTTTAATTTAGATGAAGTTATAGGACCAGGTTTATCAGATGAATCATTTTTAAAACAAATTGCTACTAAGTTAAAAGATGAAAAAGAACCTTACTATACTTTTATAGCTACCCTAACAAGTCATGGCCCTTTTGAAATTCCAGATGACAAAAAGCTATTAGACTTACCTAAAGAGTTAGATGAAAACATGCTAGGGAAATATTTTCAAAGTATAAGGTATACAGATGAAGCTATTAGACTATTCTTAGAAGAACTAGATAAAAATGGTCAGCTAGATAATACAGCTATAATGATTTATGGAGATCACTGTGGCGTTCATAAATTCTATGAAGATATGATAACAGATGCTCCTTTAGAGGGAGATTGGTGGAAGGATAACAATAAGCAAATCCCTTTTATTATATATAATAAAGATATAGAAGCTGCTACAATTTCTAAAGCTGGTGGACAAGTAGACTTTTTACCAACTATATCATATTTATTAGGTATAGATAAGGAAAAATTTGTAGAAACTTCTATGGGACGTATTTTAGTTAATACCAATAGAAATTCAACTATATTAAATAGTGGTGAAATTATAGGTGATCCTGTAGATGAAAAAGAAAAAACTCTTTTACAAGATATATTTAAAATAGCAGATAATATTATTGAAGGTGACTATTTTAAGGATAAAAATAGTACTTTTTAAAGAAAAAAGCCTCATGCTTGAAGCATGGGGCTAATTTTATTAATTTAAATACCAATAATCTTTGTTTACTTCCATTAAATCATCTAATACTAATTTAGCCTTTTCTGGATTTACTATAGTTCTATTTAAAGTTAATGCTTGTAATGCCTTTGTATAATTTTTCTCTAGGCATGCTTCTACAGTAAGAAGTTCATATGCATATTGAGATTCCATAAGTCCCTTGTAGAAAGGTTTAATTTCTCCATATGGGTATGGATTAGCACCATCTTTACCTACAGTTCCTGATACTTCAACTATAGCATCCTTATTGAAGTTAGTAATTATATTATTGTTTCTTTTCATTAATATAAATTCATTATTAAGATCATAAGCTATAGATTCTGCAAGTTCAACCATTAAATTACCAAATACACTATCAGTGATAATTTCAATTTCATCAATGGATTTAGCATTTTTAGCTTTGGAACATATGTTCCAAATTTCCTTTTCCCTTGAATCTTTAGCTTCATCAGCTCTTGTATAATTAGGATCACTTTCCTCTACTATTTCATCAGGGAAAAAGTAATATTGAAGATAAGTATTTGGTATATATTCATCAAAGAATTTCATATATTTATTTACTCTTAAGTAAGTATCTAACCAAGATTTTGAACGTTGTTCTGCATTATAGGGTTTAAAATCAGAATCTCTTAAATAAGTTCTTAACTTATCAAAGTAATTTTTCCCATTAACATCCCTTATATCAGTAAACCAACCAAAATGATTTAGTCCAAAGTAAGTAGCCCTTAATTCTTCTTGTGGAACTCCTAATATTTTTGCATAAGAACGCATTAAAGAGTATGGTTGATCACAAAGATTTAGGATTCTATCATCATCTGGAAAAACTTTATCTAAAGCTAATGCTACTATTGCTGCTGGATTTGTATAATTTAGTATCCAAGTATCCTTTGAATGTTTTCTAACATCATTAACCATTTGTATCATAGCATCAATGGATCTCATTCCATATGCGAAACCTCCTGGACCACAGGTTTCTTGTCCTACTAATCCATATTTCAAAGGAATTTTTTCATCAAAACTTCTCATTTCATTCTTTCCTGCACGCATTTGACAAAAAACAAAATCTGTTTCCTCATATGCTACATCTTTGTCAATAGTAAATACAACTTCAGTTTCAGGAGAATAAGATTTTAATACTAATCTAATGTAGTCCTCCATTTTTGAAGTTCTTTCATCATCAATATCATAAAAAATTATCTTTTTTAAAGGAAATCTATCCTTTAACTTTACTAAACTTCCTATTAATGCGGGAGTTCTTGCACTTCCTGCTCCAGTTATTGTAATTATATTACTACTTCTCATCTTCTATCCCTCCACTTAATATTATATTAGATTACATATTTTGTAATTGCTCATCAACGGCATTTCTTACAAATTCCACTAATGGTCCATATACTATGTGTATATGTTTTGGTGCTGGTAAGAATATACCTGTACAACCAGAGCTTTCTAATAATTTACGATCTATTACATTCACTTCTCCTAAATCTATTCTTAAACGGGTAATACAATTATCTACGTTTTTAATATTTCCTTTACCTCCTAAGGCTTCAATTACTATCTTAGCAATTTCATCATATCTCTTTTCTTTTATTAAAGTATTATCTACTGAAGGCGAATCCTCTCTACCTGGTGTTTTTAAGTCAAATTTTAATATTGCCCATTTGAAAACAAAATAAGTTACAACTGCTAGTATTAGTCCAATTAATACAAACCAAATCCAATTTGTCTTTTCATAAAGTAATCCAAAGATTGTAAAGTCAAATATGGTTCCTCTAATATATCCTATTCCTACATTCGCAAGAGATAAAGCAACTGCTCCTATACCAACAATACATGCATATACCACATATAATAATGGTGCTATAAATACAAATGAGAACTCTAATGGTTCAGTTACATTTCCTAAAAGTGCAGTTAAAATACATGTAAGCATCAATGATTTAACTAATTTTTTATTTTCTTTATATGAAGTTTTGTACATAGCCAATCCAATAGCTGGGAAAGCAAATAATGTAACTAACATTTGTTGCTGTGCCATAAATCTTGTTAATGATGGCATCATGCTCCAATATTCACTACTAGGTCCTTGATTAAATAAAACTTCATTTAAAGTTGGAACTACTCCAACAAAGGTTTCACCATTTATTACATATGATCCACCAGCTTCAGTAAACCTAAATAATGCATTCCAAAGATGATGTAATCCAAATGGAATAAATAGTCTTTCGCCTGCTGCTGTAAAGAATGGTCCTACTGGACTTAAGAAAACTACTGATAATTTAGTTAAAGCCTTTACAAAAAACTCCCATAAGAATGGAACTGTTAAACCAATAACCATCATTATTCCCATTGTAATAATAGGAACAGATTTTTTACCTGAGAAAAATGCAAAGGCAATTGGTAACTCAAGCTTATAGAATTTATCAGTAGCCCAGGCAGCCACTAAACCAGTTATAATACCACCTAAAGCATTAATGTTCATAGTTTGAATTCCAAGAACCTTAATTTGTCCAAATTGACTCATTACTTCTGGTGCAGCTAACTTGCCAGTTACTGTTAACCAAACATTCATAGAAATTATTAATATTATATATCCTATTACTGATGCAAAAACTGATATTCCTTTATCTTTCTTTGACATTCCATAAGCTACTCCCATAGCAAACATTAATGGAATATTATCAAATACAGCTCCAGCAATAGTTCTTATATTTACTAAAATTGTATTTAAGACTTCATTGCCTAGGAAAGGGAATCTTGCAATCATATAGGATTGAACCAAAGCTCCAGTTATTCCTAGAATCATACCAACAGGTGCCATTACAGCAATTGGAAGCAATAAAGTTCTACCAAATTGTTGAATTTTTTGACTAAACTCTTTTGACATGTTATTTTCCCCCATATTATTAAATTTATTTTATGAATACCTTTACTTTAAAGAGATCTCTTCTTAATGCTTATTTTAAAGACTCAAATAAAATCTTTCAATAGAAGTTAGTGATACTCTTTTTCTTTATAAATACAAAGGTCACCTAAAATGACTTATGTCATTTTAAAGATTACAATGGATTTTTTATAAAGAAAAAAGCCTGATTATAAATCTAGGCTTTTTCTTTGTAAAATATCTTAATTGAATTTATTAACATTTCGATAACTATAAACATACTTATTCTTGATATGCTATCATTATCTTTAGTTTCAGTGTCATTAGAAACACAATGTAAAGTATAATCACTTATTTTTGATAACTCATTATTTCCAAAGGAAGTTATTGCAATTACTTCAGACCCTCTTACTTTAGCAATGTTAGCAACTTCTAATATCTTAGTAGTATTTCCTGATAAAGATATTAAAATAACTAATTCACCCTCTTCTAAGGTTTTACTAACTAAAGTGAGAAGATTATAATCTTTTACAAAAATACACTTAATTCCTACAGTTAATAATAAATGATTTAAATAATAGCCAGCTGCTTTGCTTGTACCACGAGCAAATACATATACTGTTTTTGCTTTTATTACTTTTTCGGAAATTCTTTTATATAAATCTCCTTCTGCTACAATAAAAGTTTTCTCAATATTTTGTTTAAGTTCATATTGCAAATCTTCCATTATATTAATGGTATCTTCAGAGTTAATATTGGATTTTAAATAATATTTTAAATCAGAAAATCCTTCAAAACCTAACTTTTGAGCTAAATTAATAATTACAGTTTTAGAAGTAAAGGTTTCTTTAGCTAAATCAGTTATTTTCATCTTAATAACTTTTTGCTGATTATAATAAATATATGTAAATACCTTTTGTTCACTATTAGTTAACTTATTAAATAATTTAGCTAAATTCTCCATATAATACTCCTTAATTTTTAAAACTATAAATAATATCACAGACCAAGTCAACAACCCTTTTATCAAATACACTTGGAATTATATTATTTATGCTTAAATCCTTTTCATCTATACAATTAGCAATTCCTTTAGCTACTTCTAATTGCATTTCACTTGTTATTTTATTAATTCGTGCCTTTAATGCTCCCTTTATTATGCCTGGGAAAACTAATAGATTATTAATTTGATTTGGATAATCACTTCTTCCAGTTGCAATAATCTTTGCATTTGCTTCCTTTGCAACTTCAGGCATTATTTCTGGTACTGGATTAGCTAATGCAAAAATTATAGAATCCTTATTCATAGCTTCAATCATTTCCTTTGCCACTATATTACCAGCACTTACACCTATAAAGGCATCTGCCTTTATTAAAGCTTCCTGCAATGTACCTTCTTTATTTTTGTTGAATTTACATGCACATTTCTTTTGATAAATATTCCCTGCATTATTACTTGTGATTATACCATATCTATCACAAATTACAATATTACTAAAGCCAGCATCAAATAATAAATTAGCTATTGCTATTCCAGCTGCTCCTGCTCCATTTACTACTATCTTCATACTATAATCTTTGTTAACTAACTTCATAGAATTAAATAAAGCAGATAATACTGCTATTGCAGTGCCATGTTGATCGTCATGAAATACAGGTATGCTACATTCTTCATTTAATCTTTCTTCAATTTCAAAGCAACGTGGTGCACTTATATCCTCTAAATTAATAGCTCCAAAACTACCTTCTAGTAGCTTTATAGTTTTGATTATTTCCTCAATATCGTTACTTCCTATACATAATGGAAAAGCATCTACATCTGCAAATTCCTTAAACAATACGCATTTCCCTTCCATAACAGGCATAGCAGCTAATGGCCCAATATTTCCTAAACCTAATACAGCACTTCCATCAGTAACTACTCCAACCAAATTTGATCTTCTTGTATACTCATAAGATTTTTCACTGTCGTTTTGTATTTCCAAACATGGATAGGAAACCCCTGGAGTATAAGCGACTGCAAGATCTTCCCTATTATTTACTGGGCATCTACTAACTATCTCTATTTTACCCTTCCAGCTTTCATGAGCCTTTAAACTTTGTTCTTTCATAATACATCCCTCCATATAACAAATAATAGAAGGTATTTGGATATGATTCAATATAATTGAGCTATTTAAGACCTAGGTAATTTTCTATATTATAATAGCAGTTTTTTACAATATTTCCCAGTAAATAATTGTAGCCTAAAATTTAAAATAATAAACTTTAGGCTACAATTAATGAATTACTTAAATCTTATTTCCACTCCACTCATCTAGAACTAACTTTATAGATCTTGTCATTTCCTTAGAAAACTCTGATTTCACCTTCATATTATAGTGATATTGAGCATAATTTTCAGCCTTATACTTATTTTCAGAAACAAATAATTTATCTCTATCCTTAAACATTTCCTGTATATCTTCTTTAGATAATTCATTATATTTTTCTTCAAAAACAATATATTCATGGCTAAATCTATCTCTTAAAGGAATACTATAACCTTCTGGATAATATCCTAATGTAAGCATGGTCACTGGGTAAACATACTTTGGTAAATTTAATAACTCTTTATGATATTCAAAGTTTTCCATTATATCACCAATATAACAAGACCCAATTCCTAAGCTTTCAGCTGCTATTACAGCATTTTCTGCTGCAATTATTGCATCTTGAGTTGCTAAAATTAAGTTTGCTTCTGTTGGACCCTCAAAGCTCTCACCTTTTTTACTCATAAATGCCTTTGTATCATTGCTTTCATAATATTTATACCACTTATTAAAATCCGCTAAAAATACTAATAATACAGAAGCAGTTTCTATAAAAGGTTGATTATCACAGCTTACTGAAAGCTTTTCTATAGTTTCTTTATTTTTAATAACAATTACTGAATAACACATCATATTTCCAGCAGTTGGTGCTCTCATAGCAGATTTTAAAATTAAATCTAAGTCTTCCTTAGATATATCCTTTTCATCATATTTTCTTAATGATCCCCTTTTTAAAATTGTACTTATTGTTTCATTCATTTTTAATCCCCAAAATTATTAATTCATTCTATAAACTATTTCAAGACCATATTTATTTAACAATTCCATATCGAGTTCTTCCTGAAACTCCATTAATTCACTAATAATAATATTTCCTTCAGTTTTATAACTTAAAATTTTACCTTTAGATTCATCTTTAAAATCACTCCATGTCCAAAGATGAGCTGTTCCTTCAATAGCTTTAATTTCGTATATATAACTTTTAGACATCAAAATATATTGAGATAATAGTAGTCTTTGGTTACTTTTATCATAAATATATTCCTTAGAATATTCCTTTATAAGTTCCCTTTTTTCTTTGTCTAAATTCAAATAATTAATATACATTTCTTTAAACTTTCCCATTTAGATACTCCATAAATAACTTCTTTGTAAGTATTATAACATTTTTATCATTAGTATTACTATTTAATATAAAAAGATGCTGTAATTAGAAGGAATCCTCTTATTACAGCATCAGAAATTTTACTCTACATCGTAAAGATTATAGTATTTATTTTTTAAATAATCTATAAAGTATTTAGCATTAAGTTCTTCACCAGTAATTCTCATTATAAGTTCTTCTGGAGTATAAATAGCACCATGAACATGTACCTTTTCATTTAACCACTTAGTAATATTAGATAGATTACCATTCTTAACTTCTTCCATTGCATTTGGATTTTCCTTTAAAAGTGTATTAAACATTTGTGCACCATATAAATTTCCTAAAGCATAACTTGGGAAATATCCAAAGGATCCATCTGACCAATGCATATCTTGAAGTATACCTTCAGCATCATTTTTAGGCTCTACTCCTAAATATTCTTTATATTTTTTATTCCATGTATCTTTAAGTTCATTTACAGTTATTCTACCATTAATTAAATCTTTTTCAATTTCATATCTAATTATAATATGAAGTCCATAAGTTAACTCATCTGCTTCTGTTCTTATTAATGATGTTTCAACATAATTCATAGCTTCATAAAATTCATCTAAAGTAACATCTTTAAAGTCAGAAAAATACTCTTTAGCTACAGGTAAAAGATATGAGCAGAATTCTCTACTTCTTCCTAATATGTTTTCATAGAATCTTGATTGAGATTCATGAATTGCCATAGATGCACCTTGTTGTAATCCTGTTGATTCTAAATCATCACTAATATTTTGTTCGTAAATTCCGTGACCGCCCTCATGTATTGTGCTAAATAAAGCTGATGTAAACTCATCTTCATGATAATTAGTAGTTAATCTAACATCCTTATTACCAAAGTTAGTGGTAAATGGATGAACACTTACATCTAATCTACCTGCTTCCATATCAAATCCTATTTTATTTAATATAAATAGTGATAGTTCTTTTTGCTTACCTTCATTAAAATGGCCATATAAGAAATCACGGTTTAATTTCTTCTTACTTCCTTTAATCTTATTTAATACCTCAATTATACCATCTCTTAGCTCAGAAAAAATCTTATCTAGCTTTTCTGTAGTAAGACCTAATTCATATTTATCTAGTAAAGTATCATATTTATCATTTTTATAACCCCAGTAATTAATAAATTCCTTTTGGAACTCAACTACTTTTTCTAAGTAAGGTTTAAATATTTCAAAATCACTAGCATCTTTAGCCTTTTCCCAAGCTAGCTCTGAATTACTACAAAGACCTACATATTCTACATATCTATCTTGTGGAATTTTCTTGGTTTCATTATAATTCTTTTCTAGTTCTTGAAGAATTCTTTGTTCTACTTTATTCATTTCATCCTTATAAGGAGTTAAGTCATTAATAAACTCTCCTACTTTTGGACTTGTTATCATTTTAAAAGCTTCGCTAGATAGATACTCTAAAACCTTACCTCTTGATTCACCAGCTTTACTTGGAATGTTAGTTCTCATATCCCAATAAATTATGCCAATAGCCTGTTGCAATCTTTCATATTGGCCTAAATAATCTTTTAATTCATCTATTTTTTCTTTTAATTTCATTTCTTTTCCTCCTATAACAAGTTTAACTTACTATAAATATACCATATTTTAGATATATATATAAATAATTAATATTATTTTTATACAAATTACATTCTTATTATTGAATTTATTTAATCTTTAGTTTATTATAGTAATAATAAATTTAGGAGGAAATATTATGAAAGTACTAATGTTATTAAGTTACTTACACCATCATAGCTAGAGAGACTTCATCTATAAAAGATGCGAGTCTATTTCCAGTAGGCTTGTTTCTCTAGGCTATAATGATTATTAGTACAATCATATTTTAAGCCCTGTAGAATTAGCCTACAGGGCTTTTTTGTATACGAATTTATTTTTAAGGAGAGATAAATATGAAAAATACTGTAATTAAACCAAGTATATTACCAGGTTTTATGGAGCTACTACCTATAGAACAAAGAATTTTTAATGATATTATTGAAAAAATAACTAAAGTTTATGAGGATAACGGATGTTTGCCAATTGATACTCCTATAATTGAAAAATCAGAAGTGTTATTAGCTAAGACTGCTGGAGAAACAGAAAAACAAGTATATTCTTTTAATAAAGGCAGTAAAAATTTATCCTTAAGATTTGATTTAACAGTTCCATTTGCTAGATATACTGCTCAATACTTTAATGAATTAACATTTCCATTTAAGAGATACCAAATTGGAAAAGTATATAGAGGTGAAAGAAATCAAAAAGGCAGATATAGAGAATTCTATCAATGTGATGTAGACATAATTGGTAAAGATAAACTAAGTATTAAAAATGATGCCTTTGTAATAAGCTTAGCTTCAAAAGCCTTTAAATCTATAGGTTTAAGTAAATATAAATTTCAAATCAGCAATAGAAAGATTCTGTCAGGCCTATTAGAATATTTAAAAATTGAAAATATAAATGAAGTTATGATTCTAATAGATAAATTTGACAAGATAGGAAAGGAAGTCTTTGAAGATGAATTAGAGCAAATAGTTAATAAAGATACAGCAAAAATTATAAGCAATTTAATAAATATATGTGGATCTAAGGAAGAAGTTCTATCATCTTTATTATCTATGAAAATAGATAATAGTAAATTTAATCTAGGTATAGAAGAATTAAAAGAAGTTATAACAACATTAGATTTCTTAGGAGTGCAAACTACTGAGTATGAAATAAATTTAAAAATAATAAGAGGCTTAGATTATTACACAGGAACTGTATTTGAAACTTTCTTAATAGATAATGAAGGATATGGATCTATTTGTTCAGGAGGAAGATATGATAACTTAGCAGAAAACTATACAACTAATATTTTACCGGGAGTTGGAATTTCTATAGGATTAACCAGGTTATTCTTTGTATTAAAAGAAATAGGCTTTATAGATAAATATAAATTACCATCAAATGTTGAATATTTAATAATTCCAATTGGTGATACTTATAAATATTGTTACAAAGTTTATAACAAACTCTCCTCTTTAGATAAAACAGTTGAAATTTATTTTGAAGAAGATAAACTTAAGAAAAAAATAAGTTATGCAAATAAGCTTAATATCCCATATGTTATTCTTTTAGGAGAAGAGGAAGAAAATAAGGGGTTAATTAATATAAAAGATATGAATAGTGGAAATCAAGAAATCATGGATTTAAATAATATAAATTAATTGTCAGAAAATTATTGTTTAGTAATATTCTATTAATAAAAGATACTATATAGGTTATTTCAACCTATATAGTATCTTTTATTATTTATTATATTGAGGTTCTTGCTCTTTTACAAAATCCAATCTGGATTGAAGTGATTGTTCTACGCTATCCATGGTACTTGCAAGTTGATTAAACATTTGTTTTGCTTCTTGATTGTCAGTGTCTAAAGAAAATGTCTTCATATCAGCTGCTAATCCTTTTGCACTAGCTAAGGCTGTTTCAAGTTTAGTTCCTGTTGGCATAATAAATCCTCCTATATAATTTTATTTTTCTAATATATTGTTAGTTATAACTAATGTAAATATTCTTTATTCACAAGATGAAATTTTTCCCTCTATATATCTAAATAATAATTTTTGTAAAGTAATGAATTAAAATACTATATAAAGGTTAAAGTAATGCTATAAAGATTTCAATAATAAAGGAGACTTTAATATGAGTGCTATTTCAAAAGTAAAACAAACCTTAGCTACTTTAAAAGGTGCGGAAGCTACTTTGAGAATGTATTATGTTCAAGAACAAAATAAAGAAGCTAAATCTATATACAGTAATGCATTAGAACAAATAAATAAAATCAACATAGAATTAGACAAAAGAATAGGAGTTATGGAATTTGAAGAACCACAATACAAGGGTAACTAAGTGAGGTGAAGTAATGAGTACTTGGTTAATAATATTATTTAAATCAATATTTTTATTTTTTGTAGCAATAGTAATAACTAAATATAGAAAGAGAAAAACAATAGCTAGGTCTACTACTTTTGATTTAATTTCAAATTCTGTTGTTGCTGTAATAATTGCTTTAATGTCATTAAATATAATAAGTAATTTCTATTTTGGATTAGTTGCATTAGCTATATGGGCTTTTATGCCTTTAGCTTTAGATTATGCAGAGATGAAAAGTAAAACTATATATAACATATTACATGGGAAAGAAAGAGTTTTAATTAAGAATGGTAAGATAATGGAGGATAATTTATCTAAGGAAAGAATTACAGGTCAAGAATTCTTGCAGCAAATGCGTTCAAAAAATGCCTTTAATTTGGCAGATGTAGAATTTGCTTTAATGGAATCAAATGGAGATATTAATATAAGCTTAAAAGCAGATAAGAAACCTGTTACTTCCTATGATTTAGGGAAAAAATTAGGTGCAAAATCTGAACCACAAGCAGTAATTTTAGATGGGAATATTTTAAATGAAGGTCTTACTAACGCTGGCTTAAATCAAGGTTGGCTAAATACTCAATTAGAGATTCAAGGAGTATCTCTGGAAAATGTATTTCTAGGCCAAGTAGACTCATCTGGAGATTTATATGTAGATCTTTATGATGATATGATACAAGTACCTAAAGCTCAAATTAAAGAAGTACTTTACGCAAGCATTCAAAAATCAGTATCAGATCTTATGTCTTATTCATTAGATACCGATAACACAGAAGCTAAAAATATGTACTCTAATAATGCAAAGAAATTAGAAGAAATCTTAAAGAAATTAGAACCATATTTATTACGTTAGAAGGTGAAGCTATGTCAAATATGAAAAAGAAAAAAATGACTACAACACAGCAAGAATTTGATTCATTAGTGAAAGGAATAGAACCTAAAAGGCCTTTACTTAAAAATTGCATAAGAGCTTTTTTAGCTGGAGGTGCTATTTGTACAATAGGTCAAATTCTACAATGGATATTTATAAATTATTTTGGATTTGACGAAAAAACTTCTGTTTCTCCTACCATAGTAGTATTAATATTTTGTGCTGCTCTATTAACTGGATTTGGTGTTTTTGACCATATAAGCCAATGGGCAGGGTGTGGAACTGCAGTACCTATTACTGGTTTTGCTAATTCTATTGCATCTGCTTCAATGGAACATAAAAGTGAAGGACTAGTTCTTGGAGTTGCTGGTAATATGTTTAGACTTGCAGGAGCTATTGTAGTATATGGAGTCATTTCTGCCTTTATAGTAGCAACAATTAAAATGATAATTATATGGCTAGGAGGTATGTAAATGCTTAAAGGACATCAATCTTGGATATTTGAATCAAAGCCTACTATTATAGCTTCGGCTGCCGTTGGTGGTCCCTTCGAGGGAAATGGTGCTTTGGCAAAGGATTTTGATATAATTACTGAAGACTTATGGGTAGGCCAAGATAGTTATGAGAAGGCTGAAAAAGCAATATTAGAACATGCTTGTCATAGAGCAATTCAAAAAGCAAATTTAAAAAAAGAAGATATTAATTTCTATTTTAGTGGAGATTTAATGAATCAAATAATATCTAGTAGTTTTGCTGCTAGAACACTGGGAATCCCTTATTTAGGTATCTTTGGTGCCTGCTCAAGTGCTATGGAAGGCTTAGCATTATCTGCTCAATTAATAGATAGTAAATCTGCAAAATACGTTCTTACATCTGCAAGTAGCCATAATGCAGCTGCAGAAAAACAATTTAGATATCCTACTGATTATGGAGTCCAAAGGCCTCCTACGGCTCAATGGACAGTAACAGGAGCCGGTGCTGCAGTACTTTCTGAAAAAGGAAATGGTCCCAAGGTAACATCAGCTACTATTGGAAGAGTTATGGATATGGGGATTTCAGACCCATATAATGTTGGACCAGCAATGGCACCTGCTGCTGTAGATACTATTGAAGCTCATTTTAGAGATTTAAATATAGACGCTACATATTATGATTTAATTGCAACTGGTGATTTAGGAAAGGTTGGTCATGAAACTGCAAATGCATTATTTCAAAAACATAATATAAATATGCCAAAAGATATATTTACAGATTGTGGACTTTTAATTTATAAAAAGGAACAACCAAGTTTTGCTGGTGGAAGTGGCTGTGGATGTTCAGCAAGTGTAACTTATGGTCATTTATTAAATCGTATGCGTAATGGAGAATTAAAAAGAATATTAGTTATAGCAACTGGTGCTCTATTCTCTCCTATTTCTTTTCAACAAAAAGAAAGCATACCATGTGTTGCTCATGCAGTATCTATAGAAATGTAAAAAGGTGTGATATATATGGAAAAGTTTATTTTTGCCTTTATTATAGGTGGGATAATTTGTGTAATTGGTCAATTACTAATGGATACTTTAAAAATTACACCTGCCCATACAACTTGTACATTAGTTGTTGTAGGTGCAATTTTAGGAGGACTAGGTTTATATGATCCATTAGTAAAATTTGCAGGAGCAGGTGCCTTTGTTCCAATTAGTAGTTTTGGAAATACCCTTGTAACAGCTGCAATAAACGAAGCTAAAGAGTTTGGCTTTATTGGAATTTTTAATGGATTATTAAAAACAGTAAGTGCAGGAGTTTCATCAGCAATTGTTTTTGGATTCTTTACTGCAATGATATTTAAACCAAAAGGATAGGGGCTGTGCCACAGCCCCTAAAATAACAGAATAAGATCTATTAAACTATTTGTATATATAATTAATTCATCATAACTTAATGTGGTTGTTGTTTTGATTATTCCATTTAAATTATATTGATAATCCTTTAAATACTTTAGTAAGTAAATCTTACTATTAGTATATCCTTGAACAAATTTATCATTTTCTAGACCTTCAATTATATTATCTACAACAGTTTTAGATTTTAACACTTTCTTTTTTATTTCATTAAGAAAATCTTCTGTAAAGTTTTCTTTAAATACTATTTTTTCTCTCATATTTGAAGTCATTTCTCTTAAATTAAATATTTCATCATTTAAATCAACATAATATTTCTTGCCTATTATTTTCTCAATTAACTTTCTATCCAAAACTTCCTCCTAAACAGTAATTTATTAGTTTTATTCTAATACTCTTAATATTCATTTTCAACATATAATACCTATATTGAGTAAAATAAACCTGCATCAATACGTCAATGTAAGAATAATTCTATTTATAATAAAAAAAATTATGGAATAGATTTATATTTAGTAAATCTATTCCATAATACACATAGATATATTATTTAGTTAAATATCACATTAAGCTTCTTCATTCATAATTCCAAGCTTATCAAATATTAAAAATGCTAAGTTTAATGCTATTCCTACTACTGCAGCAAGACCCATTCCCTTTAATTCTACAACACCTATGCTTAACTTAATTCCACTTAAGCCAACCATAAATATTACTGATGTAAGAATTAGGTTTCTTGATTTAGAATAATCAACTTTTTCTTCTATAAAGGTTCTAAGACCTGATGTTGCTATAGTACCAAATAGTAATAAGCTAACTCCTCCTACTACTGGAGTTGGGATTGTGCTTATTAATGCTGATAGCTTACCTGAAAATCCTAGTACTATTGAAATTAAACCTGCACCACATATTACATATACACTATATACCTTAGTTAATGCCATAACACCTATATTTTCACCATAAGTTGTAGTTGGTACTGAACCAAAGAAACCTGAAACCATAGTTGATAAACCATCTCCTAAAAGAGATCTATGTAGTCCTGGATCCTTAGTTAAATCTCTTCCCACTATACTACTAGTAACCTTTAAATGCCCAATATGTTCAGCTAATACAACGAATGTAGCTGGAAGTATAGTTAATATTGGAGTCATTTCAAATTTTGCTAAATGTATTTGTGGAGTTGCAAAGAATGATGCATTACTTACAGTCGTAAAATCTACAAGACCTACAAAGTAAGCTGTTATGTAACCAACAACAACACCTATTAAAATAGGAATTACCTTTAAGAATCCTTTAAGTAGTACATTACATAGTATAACTGTAGCAAGAGTAACCATTGAAACTATTACCCATGTAGTATTTAATTCTGGTGAATTTGAGCCTCCAACTGGGAAACCTGCCATATCAGCTGCATTTGATGCTAGTTCTAAACCTATTATAGTTACTATTGCACCCATTGCTGCTGGTGGAAATAATTTGTTAATCCAGTTAGTACCTGTATAACTTACAATAATTGCTACTATTGAAAAAACAAGACCTGAAACTACAAAACCACTTTGTACACTTTGAAAAGTATATCCTTCACTAAATAATAGAAATGTTGGTGCTAGATAAGCAAAACTTGATCCTAAATAAGCTGGTATACCTCTTTTGGTAATAAAGGCATAAAGTAATGTACCTATCCCATTAAAGAATAGTACTGTTGTTGGATCAATGTTAAATAAGATAGGAACTAGAATTGATGCTCCAAACATTGCAAATAAATGTTGAATGCTTAATGGAATAGCCTTTCCTAGTGGAACCTTCTCGTTGACGTCCACCATTGCCACTTCATTTTCTGATATTTTTTTCATAATATTATCCCCCTTCTTAGTTTCTCTGAACTAAATTAAAAGTATTTCTAATGAAATATAACACTTTTTAAAAGAAAATACAATATTTTTTAATAATTTGTATATAATATTATTGAACTTAATCATCACTACAAACACAAAATCTATTTTGAATGGCTATATACTCCTCATTACTTAAGCTATCTAAATACTTTAAATAATGTTCTTCGCTACAAAAAAATCCTATCTTATTTTCAAAATATTTATTATTTAATTCTTCTTTACAATACATACATTTTTTCATTTAATCACCTTTATAATTTAGTTTATTTATATTTTCAGGTTCTCTATAATTAGTATTAGTTATACTATTTATAGATTTTTAAATGCTTTTCCCTGCTTCATAGCTTTTATATAACTTATAATGCTATTATACACTTCTTCCTTTTTAATTTTCATAAATTTTGTATTTCCATTTAATAAATAGTAAAGCAAATTTAAATCTAATAAAGTTGATGATTTTAACAATTCTTCTTTGCTTTTTCTTAGAATAAATTTCACTACATCTGTCTTTGTATTAAGATTATTGTATTTTAATTTTATACCATTAATTTTATTAAAATCTTTGCTTTCTAATAATTTTATAACATCTAAAAAAGATTGTTTATTAGTATTCTTACTATCCTTATATTCTTTAATATCTAATTTCAACCTCATATTCTCTAAAGAGATATCACTATATAAACTAATATAATTAATAATCTTATCAATATCTTTTAATTGAGAATTAAGATTTTTACATTTGATAACTTTTAATATTCCACAATATTTAGTCATTATATTAATAATATCTTTAACATATATGTTTTCCATAATTACCTCTCAATTATTCTATTAAATCAATTATTTCATTAGTTAAGTTTTCATATTCATCAACAATAATTCCTTCTGCTGTATTTCTAGCAATATCCTCATAATTTTTTATAATTGAATTAAATAAATAAGGACCTTTGCCCTTTAACTTTAATACAGTATCTACAGATGAGTTATCTAACATAGCATTTAATTCATTTAATACACTATTATTATTAACAGATCCCTTTTTTAATGTTTGAAATATTCCTAAAAACTTTGATCTTTCTCCAAATAACAATTTAGCAATATCAGCATTTTCATGCTCTTCACAATATTTATTATATATTTTTTCTACTGTCTTAATATAATGGGCTACTCCTCTTATACTTATAGCTTGTACAATTGTTGGAATTATAAAGTAGTCTGAAAGTAAAAATGCTCCTTGAGTTATAACATTATTACTTGGAGGACAATCAAATAAAATATAGTCATAAACATTATCTAATCCTTGTTTTTGTAGAAATTGTTGTAATACAGTTAAGTCATCCAAATTATCTTTCATTCTCATTGCTATCTCATCTAATCCCCCTCCACTATAAAATATATTAGATGGAATATAATCTAGGTACATATTTAATTCTAGCGGAATTCTTTTTATTAGGATATCATTTTTAAAATTGAACTCTATATGTGGATATTGTTTTGCTTTTAACCATATATCATATATATAATTTAAAGACTCATTAAATTTAAGTTCATCTAAAGTATTTAGTTTTCCAATGCAAATCTCACTTAATGAACATTGTGGATCTAAGTCAATAAGTAATACCTTTTTACCTTTATTAACGAGATGCATACCAATTTGATATATACTTGTTGTCTTTCCAACCCCACCTTTATAGTTTCCAACAAATATTTTCTTAGCCATTATAAACTCCTTAAATTTATTTATACCATTATATATATTTAATTTTAATTATTTTTATTCTATTTTTAAAATTTACTAACTACTAGCGTATATAAAAGGTAGAAGAGATATTTTATAAATATTAAGGCATTAAAATATCTAAATATAAAAGTAATGTGGAGGTTAGATAAATGGAAAACTTATTGAATTTGAAAAATGATAATTTGCTTATTCCAATAACACTTATTTCAAAGGATTATGGAATGTCTGGATTAAAGATGAATAAGCTACTTAATGCCCTAAAAGTTCAATATAGATTAGGTAATAAGTGGGTTCTATATCAGGATTATGCTAAGGAAGGATATACTCATTCTAAGACTATTAATACTGCTAGTGGAAAAGCTGTAGTTGTAACCTATTGGACAGAAAAAGGTCGTGAATTTATATATAAGATTTTAAAGGAAAAGTTGGATATACTACCATTAATAGAAGTAAAGTGAAAAGACATATCAGATTGAAATTTAATCAATCTGATATGTCTTTTTATGTTTAATTTTCTAAAATCTATATATTTAATTATTTGTATTTGTAATTGGTGTATAAACCCTTGTAGCTAATTCATCATCCATTAAATAAAGACCTGTTGGATTATCTTCTACTCTTTTTAATCTCTTTACTAATTGATTAAAATTATTTTCCTCTTCAACTTGTTCATCTATAAACCATTTTAATAAGCTTATTGTAGAATGTTCTCTTTCTTCATAGGCAATATCAGTTAATGCATATATTTTCTTAGTAACTACTTGTTCATGGGCATAAGCGTTTTCAAAAGCATCAATTACCCCATTAAAATCTGATTTAGGTTTATTTACTTGCTCTAATACAACAGTGCCATTCTTTTGATATACATAGTCATATAACTTCATTGCATGATCTAATTCTTCCTTTGCTTGAACTCTAAAGAAATTTGCAAATCCATTAAAGTCTACAGATTCATAGTATCCAGCCATAGCAAGATATACGTATGAAGAATAGAATTCAAAATTAATTTGATCATTTAAAGCTTTTAATAATTCTTTACTTAACATAAAATATGTCCCCTCCTCTGTATAAATTTTATCTCATTTATATTCTATACCTTTTTTATGATTTTTCCAATATTATGTTAATATAATTAATTTAATCTATATTACTTTTAGATGAATTCATTTTATTATTTCAATAATTTTATAATTATTTATAAATTCAATATTTCTTATTAATATTTTCTCTACTTTAGCTTTAACTATGTTTACCCTTCTATGTCTTAGCTTTAAGATTTTATAGATTTTATAAGCTTCAATTTCATTTAATCCGCAGTATCCAATATCTTCATCATAGGTGTTCATATCTGTTATAACTAAAAATTCTACCATTTGCCCTCCAAAAGTTGATTGATATTATAGAGGCTAAAATATTTCATCTTAAATTAAAAATATTTTAGCCATAAATTTAATACCAATAAATTACATTACATATTTATTATATAGTATTTTCAATAGTATTTATAACTAAAATTATACATTTTTATAACTATTATGTAAATAATAAAAATACCTTATAAAGTAGTTATATATATACTCCATAAGGTATATGGTTAATAATTTTATATCTATTAGTATTGTTCTAGAAGAAGAGTTAAATTAAAAATATTGCAACTAAAGTAGTTACAACTAACCCAATTATAACAGGTTTAAAATTTTTCTTAGTAAGTTCAAAAGGATCCACTCCACATATTGCGGCAACTGGGATTACAGCCCAAGGTACTAAAGTTCCTCCACCTACCCATATTCCTGCTAATTGTCCTAAAGCTGTAAGTGTTGCTATTCCTCCACCTAGGGCAGTTGAAAATATCTTTGCAACAGATCCAACTAAGGATATTCCTGAAAAACCAGAACCATCTAAGCCTGTAATAGCACCTACTATAGTAAGGGTACTTGATGATATTGCTGAATTTAAAGGTACTATATTGGCAAGAGCTAAACCTAAATCATTTACTATTCCATGAGAAGCTTCAGGAAGTATATTAGCAAAAATTTCATTGAAAGCTGAATCTCCTAAATAGAAGAACGCAGCAACTGGTATAACAATACCAAATATTTTAAAACCAAATTGCAAACCCTTCACAAGATCATCTGTTACTTTTTCAAGAGCCTGCTTTTTATATGAAATTATAGATATTAAGCATAATATAAATACTGCAGTACCTCCAATAAGAGCTGTTGCATCTCCACCTTGTAGATTTGCTATAAACATTATAACTATGTCTAAAGCAAAAAGTACTAAAATCAATAAAGCTAATGCTCTTCTTAATTTTTTCGAAGAAATTAGCATTTTATTTTCTTTATTTTCTTCTTCTCCGTTAATGTTATATTCAAAGGAAACTTCATTTGATTTTATATCCTTTCTAAGAAAATAAAATCCAGCAATAGTAGTTACAAGTCCCATGGTTATAGTTAAAGGAATACTAGCTGAAATTACACTTGATACAGGTATTCCTGCTGCATCAGCTGTAAGCTTTGGTGCTGCTTGAATAATATAATCACTTGATAAAGCAATTCCATGTCCAAATAAATTCATAGCCATAGCTACCCCTATAGCTGGAAGGCCTGCTTTCTTAGCTAAAGGTAAAAACAAAGCACCTACAAGGGCTACTGCTGGTGATGGCCAGAAAAACCAAGACAATATCATCATAACTATACCAATAACCCAGTAAGCTATCCAATAGTTTTTAATTACTCCCTTAAAAGGAGATACTAATTCATCATTTATACCAGAATCCATTAAAATACTACTCATAGCAGTTATTACTGAAATAATAAATATAGTTGGCATTAGCTCCTTTGTTGCATAAACAAAGCTATTGAAAATTCCCATGGCTGCCTTAGAAATCGACCCTGTTCCAATTAGACCTAAAATAAATATACCAGCTATACAAATAAGAGATATATCTTTTTTCTTTACCATAGCCACTATAATAATTATTATCAAAACAAGATAAATGTAGTGTAGTGGTGTTAATGTTAAGTTAATCATGTATTTCTCCACTCTATAAATTACTCTAGTATAAATTATGATAATTGTAATAGCTTAGTTACAGATTATTCGTCAATAAAATACATATTGCATATTTAAAAAGATATAGATCCAAATGTCCCATTTGTAATAACACTAGTTCCACTAGTAATAGATCTCTCCAGTATCTCTCCGTTAAAAGGGTTAATTGTTAAACTTAGGGTGCCACTTAGAATAGAAATTTTATTAAATCCAGATGATTCAGTAAATATAAAGCTACCTGCTTCAATATTGTTTACAGTTATAGTATTTCCAACTTGAGAAACACTACCAAATAAACCTTGTATATTTATATTACCGTGAAGGTTATTCAATGTAAGATTAGTACCTGCATTAATAGTAAATAAAGCACCATCAGCTATAAAGGTAGCAGGTCCCACTAGAGTTACATTATTGACTCCACCAACAATGTCTGTTAAATAAAGACTACGAAATGAACTATCAATAATAGAAGCTTGTGCAATATAGGTACATTTATTTGAAGAAATATCATCATCACAAACAAAGAATGAGAGAATATCTGCTCCAGTATTTGCAACTGGAAATGCTAATATCCAAGGTGCTCCAATTGAAATATATTTAGAGTTATTATTAAAAAACTTATATATTTGAAAGCTTATAGTTCCAATAAAATTAGTGTTGATTATATTACAAGCAAATTCTAATAATCTTCTATTTATGTTATTTACATCAATAGAAGAAATGATATAAGAGGTTCCAACTTCAGTACCATTAGGTACTAGTGCTGAACCTGTATATCCATGTTCTAAATTAATATTATTATCTGTACAGATGGGATTAAACTCATCTTTAAGCTGAATACAAGGCAATGAATTCATATAAAGTCCCCCATTTTAAACATAGACTATAATAGCTATATTTTTAATAATAGCTAATATATTATATTATGTTAGTTATTTTAAGTTGCCTATGTTCAATATAATCATTGAATCCTTATTTTATTTGAAAGATACATAAATAATTATAATAATTTCATAATTATACTTTAGCCTAAATTCATTTGGATAGTCATCTCCTATTCCATCAACTACAGTTAATTTAACATCACAAGCTTTAATATTTTCATTTCATCTGTATCATTAAAATCGAATTTAATATACTCTTTATTTGATATAATTAATCTTTCTACCATATCTGGATGAGTGTTATATCTAATTCCTTTTTCATTTCCTGATTCATCTTTATCCTTTTTTACTTTTTTCAACGGCTTCTTTTTATCATTTGTTTTTTTAGTATTTTTATTTTTTTCCTTTTTACGAATATTAGGTTTAACCTTAACAACAACTTTTTCCTTACCTTGATTTTTAAGCTTATGAGAAAAAAAGATTATAACATTAGTTGAAAAAACGCTTGGGATACATTCTAATTTTCAAAATCTTTCTCTTAGCAAAATGTATGATCCTTTATATAGTAAAAAAAGAGTTAATTGAAATTCATAAAAAATGGATATAGCCATTGAAAAACTTTATTTTAATAAAAGGTTAGATTCTGATGAAAAAAGAGTTGATATATTATTAGAATATTATTTTATCTCATTAATCTAGAGATAAAATAATATTCCTTTATAGATGTACTGTAATTTAAGGCTTGAAATTTATCTATAAAGGAATATATTATAAAAATACCTTTAATTTTTATAACTTATCGATAACACTAAATCCTTGATTTACAGCTATTTGATATATTGGTGCTATACTTAATTTTAATTTTTCTGAAAAGCCTTCTTTACCTTTATTCTTATAAAAATCCATTGGATTTTCTAATCTTAAGATATCTACATAAGTTTCTAAGTCTTTCTTTCTATTATTGTCACACATAAAAGAAAAAGCTTCATACTGTAGGTCACAAAAATCATCTATATAATTTTCATATCTTAAAAGTTTATCATTTTTTCTACTATTTATATTTTTAAAAGTAGGCACTAAGTTCCACATTTCATCATGCATTACAAAGCTCCAAGGAATAAAATGATCTATACTTAAAACACCTAGTTCAGCGTAATTTTGCTTTGAAAACTCTCTCCCTGTATAAATTTCTTTTATTTTTCTATCCTCAATAATGTTTGTCCATATTTTTGTTGCTCTAGATAATTTTCTCATCATTGGTGGATCTAACTTAAACATAATTGCTGGTACATTTGGATTTCTTTTTTGTAAAAAACAACTTAACTTATAATATATCCAAGCTTTTATTACATTATAATTGCCTTTCATATATATTGCCCAATTTTCATCTACCAATATTTTATCTTCAGTTCCTTTTACAATCTTATATAACACTCCTGGTTCACTTAAGGATAAATCTATTATTTCTTTAACTCTTTTTGAACCAGAGGTTCCTTTTATTGTGCTATCAAAAAATGGTGTTAAAAGCATATAAGGAACATTATAAGTTAACTCTTTCATTTGCTTATTTAAAATCTTATCATCAAGACTATAAATAAATTCTAGTAATTCAGAACTATTAATATTTGCTGTTTTTTTATAGATGCTTGCAATATAGTCTATAGATTTCTTTAAATTATCAAATTGTCCAAAGTATAGTTTATATTGTAAAGTAGGATACCATGCCCCTGTTATCATTCGTGCAACTAATTTTTTAAATGTTATCTCTAGAGTACCTAAATTTACTTCTTCTAAAATTCCTAACAGCCAATACATTTTATAGCTTGCAACTACTCTACTATCTTCTAATAACCTAGAAAATATTTTAGTATCTACATAAGTAGAGTTAGGTAAATTATATGAAATTACTCCATCATTAATGATAATATCTTTTTCTATAATAATCTTTTCATCAATTAAATCATTTTGTATATCTCTTGTATACATAAATTACCTCTCCATTCAATTCTACTTTACATTCAATAAAACTATTCCTTCTTTAAATCCACCACGTTCTTGTAGTTTTTCATTTCTTTTATTTAGTAACTCTTCTTCACTATAACCGAGTTCATTAGCTAGTCCGAATAAAACTTCCATAACATCTACTAGTTCTTCTAGGTTTTTATCTTCCATATATTCATTCACTTCTTCTAGTAATTTCTTTTCTAGACGTTCTTGTTTCTCTACTCCATTTACTATTTCTATTTCACATTCTTTACCACTTTCTTTTATTATTTCTGGTATTCTGTCTCTCACTAATTTATTGTATAATTTCATTTGCTTAGTCCTTCCTATTCAGCTTAAAATTATGTGTATATTAATTATATATAAAAATCTATCTTTATAATAGATTTTACTCTTAAAATATAACATCCTTATTTTTTTATTAAAATCATATTTTTATAAATATGTGTTTAAGTCCAATATTTAGATCTTTCATTTCCAAAGATCCAACCACTATAGTTTTTGTTTCTATTATAAATATTCCTTTTGGACTTATTAAGATATTATCAATTTGACTTGTGCCAAAGACACTCTTTAATACTATATCTCTCATCACCATTGAATCAGGAATTTCTCTTAAAATTGAATCCACGTACTTCTCGCCTTTGTTTCCCTTAATTTTGCTACTATTAGCATTTAAAAATACTAATGCTACTATAATTATAATTAAATACTCCATTAACTTATCTCATCAAAATAATTTGTTTATTTCTATATATTATACCATTTTATTACAACTGATAATACATACTTTGTAACTTTGTTACAGTTTGATTTGCATTATTATCATAAAATGGTGAATGTGATAAAATCTATAATATTAGGAGAATTATTATACCTAAACAAACAATTAAAGTCTCAAAAAAAGGTGCTGTTTATGCACCTTTCTATAATACTATTCTATTCTGTTTTATTATCATCTACTATTTTTATAAAATTCTATTTTATATAGAACAACAATTCATTATAATCTATTCCATATTCATCAAAAATAATTCTTAATGTTTGGAGCTTAGATTCTGTACTTAAATTCTTTTCTATATAAACATTAGTTGCTATTTTATATGGATTTCTAAAGCCTTTAGGAGCATTTGAAAATCTTTTATTTAAGTATTCTTGACTAAATTCTTTTTTAGTTAATCTTATAAATGGCATAGGATTTATTTCATATAATATTGAACAAACATTTTCATACAATTCTGTCCAGCTCTTAACCTTTATGTTTTCATCTCTAAACACAAACTTATCAACTTTTGTATTTGTAAAGTCATCTTCATCTTCTAAACTAAAAATACTGTTATTTCCATCTTGGAAACTAAAGTTACTTATAGGATATTCCCATATGTTAGTTGCTATTTTAAATAATTGATTGGCTCTAACATTTATTGTTTCTTCCTTCCATTCATTTATTTCTGTTAAGTACTTATTTAGTTTTAATCTACTATCTTTAAATCCCTTTTCCATATCTCTTTTTTCAAGGAATGGTTTATTTCCTAAATTAGAATTATAACCTGTTAAAGTTAAATTCCCTATTGTTCCTATATATTTAGAATGGATATCAACATAATTTTCTCCTAATGAACTTTTCCATGAAGGACTTAATGATTGAGGCATAATATGCTCAATGCTTAACTTTTTATCATTAATTAGATTTTCTATATCAACTTTTTCATTGTTATCATAGTTTTCTAACTGTTCTAATAAATAAACTTTATTTTTACTTTTCCAGCTATAAACATCACATTCTATGAAATTCAATTTAAATTCCTCTTCATTAGGGAATCTTTGAGATGCTTTTTTATTAGCTAATATGTATTTAAATATCTCTAAATAATTCTCTTTATAGTTTGTAACTCGTTTTATTTCTTTACCTAAATTCATAAATACTTTATTTAAAGCATTTGTAGGAGCTTTGCATATTATCCTCCTAAAAATATATGATTCTATTGTCTTAAGAATTTCAATTAATTCTGACTTATTTATTTCATTATTATTATAATCATCAAGGACTTCTAATAAGAATGGATAAGATACTGTAACTTCTAATTTATTTATATTTTTAATTACTGCATTAGCTTCTTTTATATCTGTGTTGCTTGTTATAAGTGATTTATAATATGTTGAAAACTTTAACATATCCTTTAAACAATCTTCTATATCAGTTTTATTGTCTTCAATATATCTCTTAAAACTAACATATATCTTATTAATATTAGGAATTTTATTTTCCTTCATAGTTAAATAATCTCTTATAAACTGTGTTACAGCGTAATTAGTATTTTTTTCAACCTTATTCCAATAATTATTGTATAGTTCTTCCTGCTTCTTAGAGGGTTGATTCATTAAAATAAAGTTCCTTACCTTATCTGCATCTGTTAAATCTAAACCAGTTGAATTAAGACTTTCAAATATAAGTTGAGGATCATCTTCACCATTTTTAAGCTCGATTTCTACTATTATTAATCTTTCTATAGCTGAATAAAGTTCATCAATAGTAATTTCTCCATCAATTATTCTTTCATAGAAATATTGATAATTTAAAGTTATATTTGATTCTTCTATTAATTCTTCCTTATTAAAGAGCTTTTCAAAGGCATTTCTATCTTCCTTAATTGGCTTTAACTTAATTTTCAATTCCTCATCACAGTATTGATTTATTAAATACTGATTTAATATTTTTTCTTTAATTATAGTATTTGAACTTAATCTTCCACTATCTAATAAATTATAAATTGCAAGTAATAATAATGATATTGTAGTAGTTCTTTGTTGCCCATCAATTATCAAGTATTCTCTATTTCTAGCATCATCATTATATATTGAAACTATAGTACCAAAAAAATGTGTCTTATATTTATTTCTAATCATACTAACTAAGTCATCATAAAGCTGCTTACATTGTTCCTTTTTCCAATCATAGTTTCTCTGATAAACTGGTATGACAAAATTAGTGTCTGATGATTCTAAAAATCTTATTAAGTATTTTTCATTTGCTTTCATTTCTATTCCCCTTTATACCTATTAATAATTATATATGATAATAGATAATTGTATTCAATTAAAAAACTTCATTTTATGATTGCTTTTATAAATATTATATCATAATAACATTAAATATAATAATAAATGGCTAATAACATCTAATAGCCCCATTATCTATACCTTCATAAATTTAATAAAATTTAATTGTCCCATTATCTAGAACTTCATATTGAAATCCTGCATCACTTAATGTTTCTTTAACATCTTGTATATATGAATTACCTAAAGCTTTCTTCTTATCAATAAGATTATTTAGATATGTAGAAGCCTCATTACTTTGATTATTAAGTACAGAATAGTACTCAACACAAGTTTCTATTATGTTAATATGCTCATTAAGCTTATTTTTTAATGATGTATATTCCGCTCCTTGATATCTATTTAGATTATAATTTTTTAATTTTGTTATTTCATTTTCAAAATTAGTTTTTGTTGTCTCTGAAAAGTCTTTATTTGAATATGCACTAATCATAGAATTTAATACTTTATTACTTTCTGTTATTACTGTATTAGCTGTATATAAAAAGTCATTCATAATTTCAACTTTGGTATTATTTTTATTTGAAATTGAGTTAAAGATATTAGCTGATTCTACATTAATAGATTCTTTACTTATATCTTTAGAAATTATAATAATCAAAACCAGAATTCCTAAGGCTATTCCAATTATAAATGCTGCAAAACCACTTAAGGAGTTTGCCTTTTTATTTTTGTATCTATCAGTATCAAATTTATGTTTATCATTTGCTTTAACCATTTTCTTTTCAATATAACTGTAAATATACTCATCATCCTTATTCATAATGAATCTCCCTATACTAAATAATAATATGTAATTATTATACACTTTTATTAAATATATTCCAATAAAATGAAAATCTAACTTCTCATAATAAAAAAGAACATACATTCCTAATAGAGAATATATGTCCTTTCATAAATTTTTTTATCCTTTATTTTATCAGTATTAAGTTCCTATTCCAAAGTGAAGGATGCAAAACTTGCACTTCCCTGACCTGTATAGGTAAAATATAATGCTTGGATTCCATCAGGTATTGTAATATCAGATGAATATTCCTTCCAGACATTTGAAAAGCCAATGGATATTTTTCCAAGAGCTGGGCCATTCCAAGATGTTTTTACTTCAAAGTCACCAGAAGCATATCCACGGGTTTTAATCTTAACTTTCTTGATACCTTTGCAATGAAAATACTTAAAACCAGCTGTAGCAGAATCCTTCATATTAGCAATATATCCGATTTCTTCATCACCATCTTTTCCATCCTGAGTTATCTTAGGGAATTGATTATTCATCCATGCTGAAGTAAAATCAGTATAAAGTGATTCTTCTTTACAAAATAGGTTGCAAGCTATATAAGTAGGATATTCTCCACGCCCTTCCAATGGTCCATCATTGGCACCACAGGATGTCAGTTCTACCTGTGGAATTCTTCCATCAGGCAAAATTTCAATTTTCTCCATACAGCCTTGCCTGCTGTAATTAGTTCCATTGGTATGTCTATGATAGAAAATATACCATTGTCCATTAATTTCAATTATACTTCCATGATTATTGCCACCGTAAAACATTGGTTTTTCAGCTGGCTTGTAAGAGCTAATATGAAGGTCACTATTACTTATAATAACTCCTCCATATTTAAAGTCTTTAGTGGGATGTTTACTGGTAGCATAACATAATTCGTGCATAGATATAGAAGAATATATAAAGTAATAGGTATCTCCATGTTTTCTAATGGATGGAGCTTCAAAGAATTCAAAACCTTCAAAGCTAGAGCCTTTACCATAAGGTTCACTTGGTACAATAATTACTGGGTCTTCAATAATTGTAAGCATATCTGGACCAAGTACTGTTGCCATAGCTCCACTTCTTGATTTGTCACCTCTTGAGCAAAAGCCAGTATATAAATAAGTTCTGTCTCCTTCTCTAAGTACACCTGGATCAAATTGAGGTTCGTCTCCCTTCCTATTTCCAAGGTATGTACCATCAGAGTAATGAACATATCCATAAAATTCATATTTACCCGCTGGTGTGTCACATACTGCAACAGAAACAATAGAACGCTTGCTATCAACATAATACAAATAATACCTACCGTCTGGTCCTACTGCAACATCCGGAGCATATAGACAGCTATCACGGTCTTCATTATTTTCAACATCAGTAGCTTTTAAGATAACACCTTCATAACTCCAATCTGCAAGATTATCCACCGGTGCAGACCAGCAAACATAATCATTTAGACAATATGCATATCCATTAAAACGATCATGAGATCCATATACATATACTTTGTTATTAAAAACATATGGTTCTCCATCAGGGATATATTCCCATGATGGTAAATAAGGATTAAAGCCTTGCTTTTTCATTTTTTTACTCTCCTTTAGTTTAATATATGTGTAAATTTTATAAACTTTTTATTTTGCTATTTTAAAAGTACTAAACCTTGTAATGTAAGTATGCAAGCTCTAAGAAATTACTTAAATGAAAATTCAAATTTTTCCTTCTCTTTTACTTGGAAGGGTCCTGGAACTGCTCCTTCAACACGTGAATTTCCAAAGAAATCTGTATTAAAACAATATGCTGTTCCATCAGGCTTTTCAAAAAGCTGTTCAGTTTGGAATCCATAGCCAAGTATATTAGTAGTGATAATATTCGAAGTATTTTCCATAAGCATTTCAGGCTTTGTTATATCAATAATGAGCATTTTTTCTTCTCTATCAATTTTATATTCAATACCTGAATCATGATATACCTTAGCCCCCTTTTCCTTTTTATAAGCAAGTGCCTTATTGAAGTAAATATTATTTTCAATATATACTGCAAGTGAATCTGGATTAGCAAGGCTTGCATAAGTTGGTTTTTCTTCTTCATCCTTATTATGGTCTTCTTTTTCATTCAATTTTTCAGGGTTAGTAATGGAAGTAAACATTTTTCTAAGTTTATCCCAAGGCTTCATATCCTCTGGTCCTGGGCAATTATTATAAACAGCCGTTCCTACAGGATATGTTAAAACTGGACTAGCAAATGGAGTTATTTCTTCTGGCTTTAAAATATTGTTACCAAAGAATGCTTCAAAATAAGGTTCATCTGAACGAGTATCCCCTTTTTCTCGAAGGAAAATATTATTATAATAACGGTCATCTCCCCCTGTAAATCTTGTCATCCCGGCAATAGAGGTGCTGTGTGGAACATGATAAGGTGTATGTCTGTTCAATTCATTTCCAATGGATATTGTTCCTGCAAAAAGGTTATGAACAAGGGCGCAGCTATGACTAAGGGTTTTGAAAGCATGACCAGAAAGTAAAATATTATGATCTATCATTGTTGGTCCATGGCTAACTTCAATTAATATATCTTCGCTGTCATTTCCAAACATAATATTATTAGAAATACGGCTTCCTTGAGCTTGCCAATCTAGCCAAACTCCCCTAAAGGAATCGTGAATCATATTGTTTCTAATAATTGTATCAATAGCTGCATGGAGTTTGATTCCCCCAACCTCTGCCCCTTCAAATTCTCTTTTATGTCTTATATGATGAATATGATTATTTTCTATAAGGCTAAAAACACAGCCTAGATGTCCTACAATACCTGCTTGTCCACAATTATATATAAGGTTATTACGAACAATATGGCTACCTATATTGTCTTTGTTCCAGCCATTGTTAAGTGCTCTAAAGATAACTTCTTGTTCTCTTTGATGACCCATTTTAGTGTGAAGATTAGACCATTCATTTTGACCAGTGCTTTCTTCTTTTCCAAGGCTTATGCCACTGCAACGAGAATCGCTGATAATATTGTTTTCAATTATCCATCCCTTACTCCAGTGAGGTCCAATAAGACCCTCTTGTAAAGCCGTTGGAGGTGCCCACTGAGTAGCAGCTTGTCTCATTGTAAAACCACAAACTGTTATGTAGTTACGTCCTGGATTAATAGGCCAAAAACAGAAAGGGCGTACATTTATCTCAACATTTCCTTTTGTGGGATCTTCTCCTTGGAAGTTTGAATAAATAGTAGTCTTGTAGTCGTCTACATTAGCATACCAAGTATATACGGAAAATTCCGGCTCTAATGATGTTTCTGACTTTTTAGGATTACGTACTGCATCAATAGAAGTTGCTTCATACATAGAGTGTCCATGAAGATAGACATCTCCTAAATGAAAAACTCTATCAGATTTAAATAACCAATCTCCAAATAAAACTTCATTAAATGGATTGAAATCACCAAAAAACTTATTATCAATAACAGTTTTCCATATATCCCCTTCTCTTTCCCATTCAGTAATAACCTCAGCACCAGTGATAATTACATTTTCACCTTCAGCTGCCTCATAGGTTATTCTTTGTGATGAAGTTCCACCACTTTTGGGACTTACCCACTCCCTATAAATTCCCTCATGAACAGTTATTATATCACCTGGTTTTGCAACATAAGCTGCTTTTCCAATAGTTAAAAAGGGTTCCTTCTCTGTTCCAGAATTTAAATTACTACCTGTCTTTTTAACATGATAATTCATGCTTCCAACCTCCTAGTTAACTTATATAACTCTATCTTATATGAGTTTAGAAAAAAAACAATGTATTATATTATAATGTATTATATTATCCCCAATTCTACAATATTTTATATAGTATGTGATTTTGTTACAGTCTAATTTGAAGTATTAACGTAAAATAGGCAATGTGAGAAAATCTATATTGCTAGGAGGATTATGATGACAAAACAAACAATTAAAAGGAAGGCTTCCGTTGATACAAAATATTGTGTTGCTTGTGGAGTTTGTCAAAAAGTTTGCCCTTTTGGAGCCATTGCTGTATATAAGGGTATTTATGCAGAGGTTAATATTGATAAATGTGTTGGTTGCTCTAAGTGTGTTAAGGCATGTCCCGCATCTGTAATAGAAATCAAAGAGGGGGTAATTCAATAATGAATAAAAAGAAGAAGAAAAAGAATTGGTATGATTATCTTTGGATTGGAACTATACTTTATTTTACATTAGGACTATTTAATATTTTATTTGCTTGGCTTGGATTATTATGCTTTACTATCCCTTTAATAATTAGCTTTACTAAAAAGGACAAAGCTTATTGTAATATATACTGTGGCCGAGGGCAACTTTTAGAAATTATTGGAGCAAAATTTTCAAGAAATAAACCTATTCCTAAGTTTTTAAAAACAAAGTGGTTTAGATATGGATTTTTAATATTCTTTTTAACTATGTTTGTTAATATGTTATATGTTACAACCTTAGTATTTAGTGGAGCTACAGAATTAAAAGAAGTTATAACTCTCATGTGGACATTTAAATTACCATGGAAGCTTACGGATTTAACAAATGTTACTCCATGGATTGGTCAATTTGCTTTTGGTTTTTATAGTATGATGCTTACATCTACTATACTTGGATTTATCACTATGTTTTTATACAAACCTAAATCTTGGTGCGTATATTGTCCTATGGGAACTATGACTCAAGGTATATGTATTGTAAAAAGTAAAATTAAATAAAAATTGATTACGGGGTAATATTTTTATAAATATCAATAAAATAAAAAGGCCAAGATATAAACTTGACCTGAAATTATTGTATATTTATTTTAAATTATGTTATAATATTAGTAAGGAAAGGTCAAGTGTTACATTTGACCTATGGCTTATGATATGTTTAAAGAAAAAGTAGCTTTACTTTGCGAGTGTGGGCTACTTTTTTCTTTTTGGATCTTTATCTTCAGTTACAGTTAATTCAGCTGTAACACCATCTATACTTTTATCAACTTTCGTTGAGAATTTCTTTCCAAATACAATTGAAACTATAGCAACTATAGTTAAACTAATTATAAGCAAAGCCTGTATAAATTCTGACATAGATACCACCTTCTTTCTTTGTATAAATTGCCATAGACAATTTGTAACACTTAACCTAAGAAAGAAGGATAACTTACCATAAGTTTCCTTACCTTACTATTATACCATATTTTTATTCAATATTTCCTTTATAAAGATGCTTTTCTTCAATATTAATTTTAAAGTTCTTTTCGTGATTCTTTATTATTTTTTCTTCTCTATCATCAACTAATGAAAATACATCTCCTGTTTCTCCTGCTCTTCCAACTCTTCCTGCTCTATGTAAATAATCATTAGAATCTTCAGGAATATCCATATTAATAACATGAGTTACACCCTTTATATCTAATCCTCTTGCTGCTACATCTGAAGCAATTAGAACTTGAATATTACCTTTTCTAAAGTCTTCTAAGGCTTTTTTTCTTTCTTCCATTTTATTGTTACCACCAATAGCTGCTATTTTTATTTTGCTAGCTGTTAGATTTTCAATTGCTGTATTTGTAGTATAAGTATCATTATTAAATACTAAAATTCTTTTTGCCTTTATTGCATGTATAAGCTTTCTTAAAGTATCAATTTTTCTTCTGCTATCAGTTTTTATGTAGTTATGACTTATATTTTCATTAACCTTGTTATTTTTAACTGATATAATCTTTATATCATCTTTTAAAGTCTTAGCTATATCTAAAGTCTTACTATTTAATGTAGCTGAAAACATCATAACTTGAGTTTGTTTTTGAGTAGCTTTTATTATGTTCTTTATAACTGGAAGATTATTTTTATCTAAAAGCTTATCTACTTCATCAATTATAATAGTTTTTATAGTATGTGCTGATACTTTCTTTTTGCCTATTAATTCTAGTATTCTTCCAGCAGAGCCAACTATAATATGAGGTTTTGCCTTTAAGCTATCTATTTGTCTTTTTATATTGGCACTACCTATTAATGATGTAGAAGTAATATCTAAATTAGCTGCTTTTTTCAATTCATTAATTGTATTATTTATTTGAATAGCTAACTCATGTGTTGGAGCTAGTATTATGCATTGCATTTCCTTTTTGCTTGTATCTATTTTTTCTATTGTTGGTAAAATGTAAGCTAAAGTTTTACCAGTACCAGTTTCTGATTGTCCAATTAAATTTTCTCCATTAAGAGCTGCTGGAATAATTTCTTTTTGTATTTCTGTAGGCTCATTTATACCCATATTTTTTAATCCATTGATAATATTTTCATTTATTTTAAGATTTTCAAAGTTCATTTATATATCTACCTCTTTCATTTCACTAATGCTTATTAAACTTTATCAATAGTTTAAGGTAATGTCAAAACATATAATAATATTTTCTCATTATAAATATAGTATCAACAAAATCTTTATTTTATTGACAATTTTCTAAATATTTACTTTTATTACTGATAAACTTATGCTAGAATATTTAGAATATATAGTAACTTTATTATAAACAATTATAAAAGTTATATATAAAATAATATTTTTATAATATATTTAGGGGGCAAAATAATTGAAAAATTTACTAAAGAAATGGAATGAACTAAGTATAGTCAAAAGAATAATACTAGGTTTAATTGTTGGTATTATACTAGCTTTAACTATACCAGAAAAAGGGAAATTTATTATTATCTTCGGATCTTTATTTGTAGGAGCCTTAAAGTCTATAGCACCTATACTTGTATTTTTCTTAGTTATGTCAGCTATATCTCATCATAAAAGTGGGCATAAAAGTAATATGAAGTCTATTGTTATGCTTTATTTAATTGGAACATTTATGGGTGGTTTTATTGGAGTTTTAGTAAGCTTTATTTTTCCAGTAAATTTAACATTAGTGTCTGTGCCAGAAAGTATTGCACCTCCTGGAGGAATTGTAGAGGTTTTAAAAAACCTACTGCTTAATATTGTAGATAATCCAATAAAGGCACTATTTAACGCTAATTACATAGGAATATTATCTTGGGCTATAGTTCTTGGAATTGCTTTAAAAAATGCTAAAGAAGAAACCAAAGATATGATTGAAAATTTTTCAGATGCATTATCTAAAATGGTGGGATGGGTAATTGAATTTGCACCATTAGGTATTATGGGACTAGTATTTGATGCTATTGCAACTAATGGAATTCAAGCTTTCGTAAGCTATGGAAAGTTACTTGCAGTTTTACTTGGATGTATGATCTTTGTAGCACTTATTGTAAATCCAATTATAGTATATTTTAATATCCGCCAAAATCCTTATCCTCTTGTTTTTAAATGTTTAAAAGAAAGTGGAATTACAGCTTTCTTTACACGTAGTTCAGCTGCAAATATTCCTGTTAATATGGCACTTTGTGAAAGATTAGGCTTAGATAAAGATACATATTCTGTATCCATACCATTAGGTGCAACTGTTAATATGTCTGGAGCTTCTGTTACAATATCTGTATTAACTCTAGCTGCAGCACATACTCTTGGTGTTCAAGTGGACATCCCTACAGCACTTATATTAAGCTTATTAGCTACAATAGCTGCTAGTGGGGCCTCAGGAGTATCAGGTGGATCATTATTACTAATACCATTAGCTTGTAGTTTATTTGGAATACCAAATGATATTGCTATGCAAGTAGTTGGAGTTGGATTTATTATAGGAGTTTTACAAGATTCTTTCGAAACTACTCTTAACTCTTCAACTGACGTTCTCTTTACTGCTACTGCTGAATTTGCAAAGAGACGTAAAAATGGAGAAGAAATAATTATACCTAAAGAAGTGGTTTAAGTTTTAAATTAAAATATTATTACAAGTAATATAAAAAGTCATGTATAACAAATTAAGATTGTAATACATGACTTTTTAAATATATTATAGCAATTAAAAATGCTCACCATTTTCATAGTAATTATTTTTATCTAAGGGATAAAATATAACATCAACATTTTTATAGCCTACTGAATTAATATGTTTAGTAATTATTTTTGCAGCCATATCTTGAGTAGCTTGTCCTCTGTCAAACCATGAAACTTCCACCACAGCTTCTCCTTTTACGAAATCTCCATCCTTTACATATATACACCTATCCACTGATAAACTAAAATAATCTCTTGGACATTTAATTAATTCCTCTAATTCATCTATTAGTTTTTTGCTTACTATACAAACTTTTTCAATTTCTATAGCTTTAAACTTTATCATCGGCATTTATAAGCCCTCCAATTTTTCAAATCATAATCTGATTATATCACTTTCATAATGTTTATATAATCAGCATTTTATATTATTTTGCATAGACAGTGGTAGTTCCAAATTATTAGCTTCTAAAAGAATTCTATCAGTTAGAATTTCTCTTGTATCTCCATCTTTTATAATTTCTCCATTTGACATAAGAATAGTCCTACTACAAGTATCTAAAATCATATCTAAATCATGAGAAGCAATAATCTTTAAATGCTGAAATTCATTTAATATATTAATTAAGTTTCTTCTATTTTTAGGATCTAAAGCAATGGATGGCTCATCCATTAAAATAATATCTGGTGTCATAGAAAATATGGTTGCTATAGATGCAAGTTTTTTTTCCCCACCAGAAAGTTTATGTATTTTTTTATCCTTAAGATTATTTATATGAACCATATTTAAGGCATTTTCTACTCGGATTTTAACTTCCTCTTCTGAAAGTCCATAATTACGTGGTGCAAAAGCAACATCCTCATATACATTAGACATAAATAGTTGATTATCTGAATCTTGAAATACAAAGCCTATTCTTTCTCTAATTATACTTAAGGTATTCTTCTCTACTGGAATATTTTCTACCCTAATACTGCCTTTAAAGTTTAAATTAAGGCCTACTAATAACTTTAATAAAGTTGATTTCCCAACTCCATTTGCTCCAATTATTCCTATAGATTCATTTTCTTTTGCTATAAATGTAATATTCTTAAGTATTGCCTCTTCTTTCTCATAAGCAAAGGATAGATTTTCTACATCTATATGAATATGACTCATATCTTCCTCCTAAATAAATATTTTCCCTACTATCTGTAATATAGGAAAAAATCTTACAGTAATAAATATGGCTAACCATATAATAAAATAAATATAATCTTTTTTATTATATTCAATATTATAAGAGTAATAAAACTTACCTGAATATCCTCGTAAAGACATACTTTCATATATACTTTCAGCTTTATCAATACTTCTAAGCAAGAGTTGTCCTAAAAGAGAACCCCAAACCTTATAATTAATTCCTTTTTGGTTAGGAGCACGTAAACTATAAGCTTCTGTTATCCTACTTCCTTCTTTAATTAGTACTGTTATATATCTATATATAAATAAAACTTCTGTTATAAATATCTTTGGTAAATGTATTTTATCCATTGAATAACAGATTTTATCAATAGTGGTTGTGGCTATTAATAAGTATGATGCTAGTATAGTGAGGACTCCTTTTACTATAAGAGTAATCATTGAAATTACCCCTGCTGAAATTTTAATACTATTTATAGTAAATATTACTTTATTATCAAAAAAGGGATTAAATATTCCCATAAGCAATATAAATGGTAATACTATTTTTAATCTTTTAAAGGTATCCTTTAAAGATATATCGCAGGTTATTAAAAGTATTATTGGATAAATACTCATTCCTATAACTTGGCCTATACTATATTTATCTATAGATACAACTAAAGAAATATAAGTAATTGTTAAAATGAATTTAATCAATGGATGAATCTTATTTACTAAGTAATCTCTAATGGATAAGTCTTCTATACTTTGAATTTCATAAAGAGCTTTATTTAATTTATTCATTTATAACTTCTCTTCTAAAGAATTTGAATAAATAACATCCCCCTATACAAACAGTAGCAACTACTAAGCCTCCAACAATTCCTGATAAAGAAGTTCCTAAGGCTAATTCTGAATCTTTAAAATTATAATCTGGTAATACTGAGGTACTTTCCTGAAGTTTTCCGAAATTTTCATATATCTCTCCTGAAACCTCTAGTTCCGTAGAATTTGTAATTTTTTCAATGGACCACTCCAATCCATCTGGGTATTCAGAGGCAAAAAGTGAAAGTCCACCAGATATTAAAATTGTAAGTAATGAAAATACTATAATTACTTGTCTAAAGGAGAATCTTCTTTTACTTTCATTTAAAGTTTCATTAATTCCATACAATAATTCAGGCCTTGCTTCATATATAAAACATAAGACAGCTGAAGTAATAAGTCCTTCTATTATCCCAATAGCTAAGTGTATTGGTTGCATAACTGAAATAAAAGTTAAAAATGGTAAGTCTGTAATTCCTGATGATAAGGTTTCAATTCCAACAGATAAAGCTCCTATTTGTAGTGTAACAATGGACCCAAGTATAGATGCTAGAATGATTTTACCTTTAGTAGCTTTTCTTTTCATAATAGGTTTCCATATTAATGAAGCTCCTATAAAACAGCCATAAAAGGCTATATTCCATATATTACAACCTAATGCAAGTATTCCTCCATCAGCAAAAATTAAAGCTTGTATAGCTAAAACTCCAATCATTGTAAGGAAACCTGCAAAGGGTCCTAATATGGCAGATAATAAAATACCTCCACAAAGATGACCAGAGGAACCTGTCCCTGGAACTGTAAAATTTATCATTTGAGCTGCAAATACAAAGGCCCCCATAACCCCCATTAAGGGAATTTTTTTCGGATCATTTTCTTCTCTTACCTTTTTTATGGAATATCCTGTTACTATTGCAGTACCTCCATACATTATTCCAGCTACAGTAGTATTAACAAGTGCATCAGCCATATGCATAAAAAACACCCCCCATTTTAAATTAAGAATGTAGAATGAAAAATGTAAAATTAATGGAACAAATTATATCAATAATTCTACATTTTTCATTTTATTAGTTTTATTTATAGATTAAGGAACCTTCTGATAGTTCTTTAACTTCTTTGTATTTCTTTAAGTCAGTGTAAAGTTCACCCTTGTATGGATGACGGTTTGTTTTTCTAACTTTATAAATCATATATATAGCTACAGCTATATTTGAAAGTAGTGCTAATGAACTAAATATAAATAAATAATTTTCGTTATAGGTAGATGAAACAGCAAATTTACCTTTGTCAATAAAAGCTGGGAATGTTTGTGCAAACATACACCATAAAGCTAGGGTTTGTGCACGATGCTGAAGCCATGCCCCTTTTCCTATTGTGAAGGCACACACTGTAGGTGCTAGTAATAATGCAAAACCACAATACCATGAATGTCCTGGCAATGCATTATAAGTATAGGCAAAATTCCATAAATCATAAGCTATTATCCAAAACCAAAGCATATCAGGCCAAAGCATATCCATGCTTCCATCTTTCTTAGTTTTCTTACGAATACATATACCTACCCATCCTGTAATTGTAATAATATTTAAAATTCCTGCAATTGCATTCATATAGTTCCAAGATCCACCTAATACATACATACTTCCATCTTCAAGGATTCCTCCTC
>JAEXLD010000131.1 GCA_023445445.1 Bacillota bacterium | reverse complement strand
TTTTGTAATTTTATAAATAAAAAAAGCTCACCCTAATTAATTAGGGCGAACTTATATCGCGGTACCACCTAAATTTGTGCTCTAATAATTTTAACGATATTAAACCGATAGTTTTTACCTACAACTCCAAAGCTGGTTCAAATCCTGTTGAAAATCTTACAGCCCATGAATTTTCTCTCTGAAAAAGCGGATTTTACTATTCTTCTTCAATGTTTTAAACCTATTTAATTATAGCTTAATTAATTATATATTCTTGCAAAAATTATGTCAATATACTAACTTCCATGATTATATAAGCTTTTCTGCTAATATTAAATCCTCTGGAGTAGTTACCTTAATGTTAATATAGTCACCTTCATATAGATAAACCTTATTTCCATATGCTTCAACTACCATAGTATCATCGGTAACTTTTATATTGTCTTCTTTTACTCTTTTATGACAATCCTTAATTATATTAAGTTTAAATACTTGAGGAGTTTGAATCGCTACTAAAGTATTTCTATCTGGAGTAGAAAGAGAGAAATTGTTAATATCCTTTATCTTTATGGTATCCTTTGGCATAACTCCAGGTGCTGCTGCTCCATAGAGCCTTGCATATTTTATACCTTCATCTATTATTTTTTGTGATACAAAAGGTCTTGCTCCATCATGAATCAAAACTATTTCATCATCAACTAGTTTATCTAAAGCGTTGATAACTGAATCTTGTCTCTCTTTTCCACCCTCAACTATTAAATCCACTTTTAAAGAATACTTATCTAGTACCTTTTCCTTACAATAATCTATTTCATCCTTTGGCAACACTAAAATAATTTTATCTATATCCTTAGAGTTAGAAAACCTTTTTATTGTATAGTATAAAATCGGTTTCCCCTTAAGCTCTATATATTGTTTGCTAATTTTAGCACCCATTCTCTTGCCTTTTCCGCCAGCTAAAATTATAGCACTAATCATTTAAACACCTACTTATTCATCTTTTGGTTTTGCAAATATCATTCTTCCTGCAGCTGTTTGTAATACAGATGTTACTATCACTATAATTTGTTCACCCATATATCTTCTTCCACCTTCTACAACTATCATAGTTCCATCATCTAAATAGCCTATTCCTTGAGTGGCTTCCTTACCATCTTTAACAACTACCACTTTCATTTCTTCTCCTGGAAGAACTATTGGCTTAATAGCGTTAGCAAGTTCATTGATATTAAGTACTGGAACTCCTTGAAACTCAGCAACTTTATTTAAATTAAAGTCATTAGTTATTACTTTACCCTTTAAAACTTGAGCAAGCTTTAATAATTTACTATCTACTTCTTGGATTTCTGGGAAGTCTCCTTCCCAAATTTGAGTTTCAATATCTAATTCCTTTTGAATCTTGTTTAGTATATCAAGACCTCTTCTTCCTCTATTTCTCTTAAGAGAATCTGCAGAATCTGATATATGTCTTAATTCATCTAAAACAAAGTTAGGAATAACTAATGGTCCTTCTACAAAACCAGTTTGGCATATATCAAAAATTCTTCCATCTATTATTACTGATGTATCTAATACTTTAGGATTATTCTTAACAACTACTTTAGATTTTTTATCTTTAATACTATTCTTTTTTAAATTACTAAGAACATTTGATATATCATCTCTTTTTTCTATAAATATACTAGCAAATATTATAGCGAATATTAAATTTACTAATACAAATAGTACTGGACCTAATCCAAATAAATCTATTCTATTTAGTGGTAGTCCTATTAATGATGTTATTACTAAAGATATAAATGCTCCAAATATTCCATATATAATTTCTGTAGCTGTAAATCTTTGAATATTTTTTTCTATATATTCAATAGCCCTTACAATAGAGTCATAGATACTCGGAGAAATAAAATAAAGAATAATTCCAATTAATAAAGTTAGAAGAACACGAAAAGATATAATTCCAATGGTTTCTGATAAAAAAGATAGGTCACTTATAAGCTTTATATTTATTAATGCCCCACTTAAAATATATCCACTTATTAAACCTATGATGGTAAATATAACCCTTATAATCTTTTTTAACATTTTTTCACCTCCTATATATTTTTTATTAATTATACCATATAAAGGTATTATCTAAAATGAATATTTATTAAATTCTTATTAATTTAAAATACCCCCTATAAATAATCATATAATTAATTTATTATAAGTTTAAGTTAATTACACTTCCTTTTAACACTATAAAAATCATAAACAACAGCCGTAAATTTTAAGGAGTTGATGTATATGAAAGATATAATTTTTGATAATTTTCAAAATGATGTTGATGACTCTTTATTACGTCATAGAAGCATTCTAGACATAATGACTAAATTAAATGAATCAAATGCTAGAGTTAATAGAGCATTAGCTAAGTCAGTAACAAATTGTGGTTGCATTGAAATTTCGGCTAAAAAACAAAATACTTTTAATGCTGATAATAGTCTAAATCCTTCTTTGAGCACTCAAATTGAAGGAAACCTTTGTAATAATTGTCGTGACATTATTGAAACTGAAATAGGAAATAATCTATTTTATATTACTTCTTTATGTAATTGTTTAGGTTTAAATTTATATGACATACTTTTAAAAGAAGAAAATAAAATAAATCTATTGGGAAAGTTTACATTTAGATAAGTTTAAAGCAGGCTAACTCCTGCTTTTTTATTATTATCTATTTATTTTACTTTTATACATAAAAATGTTAAATCTCATTTTTTAGATATATTTGTTCTTTTATTCTCTTAAGTCCGCTTCTTATTGCCTTAGCCCTTGCTTCTCCAATACCATCAACTTGATCTAAAGCATTGGTATCTGCTTCTATTACATATTTAAGTTCCTTAAAATGTTTTACCAAATTTTCTATTACTGAAACCGGTACTCTAGGAACCTTAAATAGTATTCTATATCCCTTTGGTGAAATTAGTGTATCTGTTAATGAAATTGAAGAATATCCCAATAATTTTGCTATTAAGTCTAAGTCTACTAACTCTTCTGCAGTTAATCTTTGGATTCCATTATATATTTCATGATAATCCATATCTTCATTACAATAATCTCTTATTAAAAGTATTCCATCCCTTTCAATAAATCTAATTAATTCGCTTAATTGCATGGATATTAGTCTTCCTTCATTTCCAAGTTCAACTATATATCTTTTTATTTCTTCTACTACTCTCATTACCATTTCAGTTCTTTGAATAGCCGTAACTACATCAAAAATAGTAGTTAAATCTTGATACTCTAATAAATTTAGATTATTAATCACTCTATCTAAAACATTTACGTACTTTTCTAATGTCTGTATTGCTTGATTAGCTCTTGCTAAAATTACACTACTTTCTTGAAGTACATACTTTAAATCGCCCTTATAGATAGTAATAATATTTCTTCTTTGAGAAATTGCTATTACGATATTTCCAGTTTGTTTTGCAACTCTATTTGCTGTTCTATGTCTAGTACCAGTTTCATAGGTACTTAAAGTATGATCTGGAACTAATTGTGTGTTAGCATATATTATTCTCTTTAAATCACTACTAAGTACTATAGCTCCATCCATCTTTGCTAATTCGTAAACATAGGCTGGTGAATACTCTGAATTTATATTAAATCCACCATCTACTATCTTCATAACTTCTTCATTATCACCTATAACTATAAGTCCACCTGTTTTAGCTCTTAAGATATTTTCCAAACCTTCTCTTAATGCTGTGCCTGGACTCATAAGTTTTAATATACTTTTTATTTCTTCATCGTCTTTTATCCTCATACACTCACCCAATCTGTTAGAATATCTTATTTATAGCCTCTCTTAAATTACTTACACCTATTATATTTATATTATTGCTAGTAACTTTATCCCTATTTCTTTCAGGAATAATAGCATTTTCAAATCCCATTTTTTCAGCTTCTTTAATCAATCTTTCACAAGAAGATATAGGTCTAATTTCTCCTGTTAAACCTACTTCTCCAATTATCACAGTTCTTTGAAGCTTCAATCCTGTATTTTTAACACTAGATAGTAATGCTAATGCTAACCCTAAGTCCCCAGTAGTTCCATCTAAGGTAAGACCCCCAACTACATTTACATATACATCATATTTATAAAAAGGTACCCTTAATTTTTTCTCTAATACTGCTAGTATAAGTCTTAGTCTTTGATTATCTATACCTACAGCAGTTCTGCTGGCCAAATGAGTGTTACTTTCACTAACTAAAGCTTGCATTTCTACTAATATAGGTCTAGTACCTTCCATTATTCCTATTACTACAGAACCTTCTTGATTAAAATTAGTATCCTCTAGAAATATTCTCGAAGGATCGTATATTTCCTTTAATCCTTCCTCTGCCATTTCAAAGACACCAATCTCACTAGTAGTACCAAAACGATTCTTCATAGTTCTAAGGACTCTAAATTCCTCTGTACGTTCACCCTCAAAATATAGAACTGTATCTACCATATGCTCTAGTACTCTTGGCCCTGCTAATTCACCTTGCTTTGTTACGTGAGCAACTATGAATAATGGTATACCTTGATTTTTTCCTATTCTCATAATGGCATTAGAACATTCTTTAACTTGGGATACACTTCCTGGTGCTGAAGTAACAGACTCCTTATATACAGTTTGAATAGAATCTATAATTACGAAAACAGGCTTTATTTCATCAATATATGCTTCAATTAAATCTAAATTAGTTTCAGATAATATATAAAGAGATTCTGCATTAACTCCTAACCTATCTCCTCTAATTTTGATTTGTTCTTCCGACTCTTCTCCAGAAACATATAAAACCTTCCCATAACTTTTGGAAATAGAATCTGCTGTTTGTAAAAGAAGTGTAGATTTCCCTATTCCAGGATCTCCCGATATTAATGTTAATGAACCTCTTACTAATCCACCACCTAATACTCTGTTTAACTCTTTTAGACCAGTATCATACCTTTCCTTTTCTCCTGATTTTATATCTCTTATGCTCTTTGGCATATTTTCTATTACCTTTATATTATTTACTTTAGATTTTACTTCTTTATGTGTTTCTTTAATTTCTTCAACTAAAGTATTCCACTTATTACAATCTGGACATTTACCTAACCATTTAGGGGACTCATATCCACATTCTTGACAAACAAATATGGATTTAATCTTTGCCATAAAATTTACCTACCAATTCTATTTATTTTATTAAAAAAATCTTTATTAAATTACTATAAATACTATATCATAAGAAAATATAAAAACCAATTTTTTATATAGCTCCATAAAAAAAGAACTACAATATTTACATTATTGCAATTCTTTTAAATATTTAAACCCTATTGTAATTTTATAATAATTTAGCTGCTGCTTCATCAACTATAACAACAACATCTCTATGCATTTGTAACATTGATGCTGGCATATTTGTACTTATCTTGCCCTTTACCATAGCCTTTACTGCCTCTGCCTTAGATTCTCCACTTGCTATAACTATTATCTTTTTTGATTTCATTATTCCACCAAGCCCCATTGTAATTGCAGTTTTGGGAACTTCATCTATTGAATCAAAGAATCTAGCATTTGCTTCTATTGTCTCTTTAGTTAAACTAGTTAAGTGTGTTCCTGCCACTAGATTTTCATTTGGCTCATTAAATGCGATATGTCCATTATTACCAATTCCTAATAACTGAACATCTGTACCACCTAATTTAGCTATCTTTTCATCATAGCTCTTGCATTCTTCTTCAATATTCTCTGCTAACCCATTTGGAACATAAGTATTACTCTTATCTATATTTATATGATTAAATAAGTTATCATTCATAAAGTATCTATAACTTTGAGGATGTTGCCCACTTAAGCCAACATATTCATCTAAATTTACAGTAGTCACATTAGAGAAGTCAATTTCACAAGCTTTATTCATTTTAATTAATTCCTTATACATACCAATTGGTGATCCACCTGTTGCTAACCCAAGTACAGCCTTAGGATTACTTTTAACTATCTTTGCCATTTCATTTGCAGCAACCTTACTTAATTCATCATAATTCTTTGTAACTATTATCTTCATCGTATTTTTCCCTCTCTTCTCGATATATTAACTTCTATAGTGAATTTATCTGATCTATATATTGCCTCTTCTAAAAATATCAACTTATTGCTTAAATCATAAGTTTTACTAATAATTTTTAGCATAGGCACTTGTTGATTAACATTAAAAGCTTCTTTTAATTCATTATCCATAATAACTGAAACTATTGAGGATTGAGAGTAATCTACCTTATAACCAAAGGTTTCAAGAATCTTAAATAGGGATCCCTTTAGCATTTCTTCATCTATATACCCACAATAATCTACAGGTATATAAACTTTCTCTATTGCAACACATTCATCATCAACTATACGCTTTCTAGTTATCTTGTATAGCTCATCTAATAAAAAGATATCACTTAATTCTTCAGGTGTTGAAATCTTATTAAATTCAACCACTTCAGATCTTAATGTTTTTCCCATTTGCTTTACTATTTCACTAAAGCTCATCATATCCTTTTGCTTAAATGTTTGTTCACATACAAAAGTTCCTTTTCCTTTAATTCTAAGAAGTACTCCTTCTTGTACAAGTTCACCAATAGCCTGCCTAATGGTCATTCTACTAACTCCGTATATTTCACAAAGTTCTCTTTCGCTTGATATACAATCTCCAGGTTTCCATACTCCTTCGGAAATCTTAGAAATTAAATCATTTTTTAATTGGTAATATACAGGAATTGGGCTACTTTTATCTATCATTGTTAATCCTCCTAAAATTATTATATTAAAAATTGTTATAGATGTCTAGACCAGTTGCTTAATTTTTTATATTGTTATAAATTATTAATTTTTTGGAAAAATAATTATATATATTTAAAAGGAGATGCTATAATGATTAATAGAAATTATTTTTCCAATATACCTTCAAAAAATGTAATACGTGAAGATAAATCTAAAAATTTATCTGAGGAATTATTTTTTAATTCCAAAGATACTTCTTTAGATAACATGATTCTTAATTCTAATTTAGATAATGGAAATATCATTAAATAAATTGTTATTTAAATTATATAATACCACATTCTTTATTTTTAATAAAATATACTATAAATATTGAAATTATTAATAAAATGGTGTAAACTTAATATTAGTTAATATTAATTATCTTTTGATAATTAAAAGGAGGATTACAAATGGTTAAAGTTTATAGTACAAATACTTGCCCATGGTGCGTAAAAGCAAAGAATTACTTAAGTTCAGTTGGTGTGGCATATGAAGAATTTAATGTTCAAGAAGATATGACTGCTAGAGATGAAATGATAAATAAATCAAAACAAATGGGAGTTCCTGTTTTAGATATAAACGGTACTGTTATCGTTGGTTTTGATAAAAATGCTATAGATAAAGCATTAAACAAATAGTTTAAAACATAATCACCTAAATTTTAAGGTGTTATAAAATAAAAAAAGAAGTAGTTATTTTTAACTACTTCTTTTTTTATACAATTTATTTACTTTAGAAGCTCAATAAGAGGCTATATAAATAGCCTCTTATTAAAAATATATTCTGTTAATTTATACTATATAACAAATACCTATCTACCTATATTGATTACAGTAGCCTTTGGTCTTGACATAGCTTCTATTGAATATTTTATCCCTTGAGTTCCAATTCCAGATGCCTTAACACCTAAGAATGGGAAATGGTCTGGTCCTCTT
>JAEXLD010000048.1 GCA_023445445.1 Bacillota bacterium | reverse complement strand
TAAGTGCTGGTGCTGTTGACTTGTTGATAACAGTTTTTCTGCCTTTTCTTACTAATTGGCTAATAGTTGGCATTTTTTCACCTCCTGAAATTTTTTTATCTATATATCTAATATTTAAGATAAAAGCTATTTTATAAATTATTGAAACACAAGTAATATTTTACTTTGTACCAATAATAAGTATAATACAAGTTTTCATATCCTTTTAATAATAAAAACTATATATTTTTAACATTTTTTTGACAATCACTCGCCGCATTTTATATATTTTCTTATTAATTATATAAAATATCATAGAGGCATAGCTTTTAACTTTGCCTCCATGAATTCATGCAGACAATTATATTGATGTGTTTCTCAAAAATCACACAATTCGTATTTTATCATTTAAGCATACACATGTCAATAAAATTGAATGTCTTTATTCCATTGAATCTAAAACTTCTTCTTCTACTGGAACATCCTCAACATCTATCTTTAAATTTCTGTATCTCATCATTCCAGTACCAGCTGGTATCAACTTACCAATAATAACATTTTCTTTCAATCCAACTAGTGGGTCTATTTTTCCTTTGATAGCTGCTTCTGTAAGAACTCTAGTAGTTTCTTGGAATGAAGCTGCAGATAAGAAACTATCTGTTGCTAGAGCTGCTTTAGTTATACCAAGTAACGCTTGCTCTCCTTTAGCTTCTTCACCGCCAAATTCTCTTACTCTTGCATTTTCTTCTTCAAAGTCAAACATATCTATCATAGTTCCTGGTAATAATTCAGTATCACCTGAATCTAAAACCTTAACTTTTCTTGTCATTTGTCTAACAACTACTTCTAAGTGTTTATCATTTATATCAACACCTTGTAGTCTATAAACTTTTTGTACTTCTGATAATAGATATTTTCTTGCTCCATCTATACCTTTAATAGCTGCAATATCATGAGGATTTACTGAACCTTCTGTAATCTCATCACCAGCTTCTATAATATCATTATCTGATACCTTTAGTCTTGATCCAAATGGAATTTCGTAGCTTCTTTCTTCGCCATCTTCTGATGTTACAAATACAGTTCTCTTCTTCTTAGTTTCTTCAACCCTTACTGTACCTGCTATTTCACTTACTATTGCTAATCCCTTTGGCTTTCTAGCTTCAAATAACTCTTCAACTCTTGGAAGACCTTGTGTGATATCCGCTCCAACAACTCCCCCTGTATGGAATGTTCTCATTGTAAGCTGAGTACCAGGTTCTCCGATTGATTGAGCTGCTATAATTCCTACTGCTTCACCTATATTTATTTTTTGTGCTGTTGCCATGTTCATACCATAACACTTAGAACATACTCCAACTTTACACTTACATGTAAATACAGATCTGATTTTAACTTTTTTAATTCCAGTAGCTGCAACTTTTTCTGCAGTATCTAAATCCATATATTGATCAGCTTCCACCATAACTTCTCCATTTTCTGGATTAATAATTGGTTCTGCTGTATATCTACCATAAAGTCTTTCAGCTAATCCTTCAATAGCTTCATTACCTTCTTTAATTTCTGAAACATAAATACCTTCAGTTGTACCACAATCTATTTCTCTTACTATAACATCTTGTGATACGTCAACAAGTCTTCTTGTTAAGTATCCTGAGTCAGCTGTCTTAAGAGCTGTATCGGCATTACCTTTTCTAGCTCCGTGTGTAGAAATAAAGTATTCTAACACTTCAAGACCTTCTCTAAATGAAGCTCTAATTGGTAATTCTATAATCTTACCAGTTGGACTCGCCATAAGTCCTCTCATACCTGCTAATTGCTTGATCTGAGATTTAGAACCTCTGGCTCCAGAGTCAGCCATCATGAATATTGGATTAAATTTATCCAAGCTATCCATAAGTGCATCGGCTACATCTTCAGTTGTCTTAGTCCATTTTTCTATAACTCTTTCATATCTTTCTTCTTCTGATATGAAACCTCTCTTATACATCTTCTCGATTTTTTCAACTGTTTCATCAGCTTCTTTAAGAAGTGTGTACTTTGCTTCAGGTACTATCATATCAGATGCTGCTACTGTTACAGCTCCAATTGATGAATAATGATATCCTAAAGCTTTTATCTTATCTAACATTATAGAAGTGTTTGTAGGACCATGAACAGTATAGCATTTATCTATTATTTTTCCTAATGACTTTTTAGTTATTAAGAAATCAACTTCTAAGTTAAATTCTTCATCTTTATTATCTCTATTTACAAAGCCTAAATCTTGAGGGATAGATTCATTGAATATTATCTTACCTACAGTTGTAGTAATTATTCCTGATCTTACCTCTCCATTTATTTCTTTGAACATTCTTACTTTAATTTCAGCATGTATAGCTATTTCTCCTACTTCATAAGCCATTATAGCTTCATCTTTAGAAGCAAATATTTTTCCTTCACCCTTAGCTCCAGACTTATCCATAGTTAAATAATATGAACCTAAAACCATATCCTGTGTAGGTACACAAACTGGTTTACCATCTGAAGGCTTCATTATATTACCAGCAGCTAACATTAAGAATCTTGCTTCAGCTTGTGCTTCTACTGATAATGGAACGTGAACAGCCATTTGGTCTCCATCGAAGTCAGCATTATATGCTGTACATACTAATGGATGTAATTTTATAGCTCTACCTTCTACTAAAATTGGTTGGAAAGCTTGAATACCAAGTCTATGTAGAGTAGGTGCACGGTTTAATAAAACTGGATGATCAGTAATAACTTCTTCAAGTACATCCCATACTTGATTGTTAACTCTTTCAACCATTCTCTTTGCACTCTTTATATTGTGTGCTACACCATCTTCAACTAACTTCTTCATTACGAAAGGCTTAAATAATTCTAAAGCCATTTCTTTTGGAAGTCCACATTGGTACATTTTTAATTCTGGTCCAACAACTATAACTGATCTACCAGAATAGTCAACTCTCTTACCAAGTAAGTTTTGTCTAAATCTACCTTGCTTACCTTTAAGCATATCTGATAATGACTTAAGAGGTCTGTTTCCAGGTCCTGTTACAGGTCTTCCTCTTCTACCATTGTCTATTAATGCATCAACTGCTTCTTGAAGCATTCTTTTTTCATTTCTAACAATAATATCAGGTGCTCCTAGATCTAATAATTTTTTAAGTCTGTTATTTCTATTAATAACTCTTCTATATAAATCATTTAAATCTGAAGTAGCAAACCTTCCACCATCTAATTGAACCATCGGTCTTAAATCAGGAGGTATTACTGGTATTACATTAATAACCATCCATCTTGGATCATTTCCTGATTTTCTAAAAGACTCAACAACTTCTAGTCTTCTTATTATTCTAACTTTCTTTTGTCCAGTGCTTACTTTTAATTCTTCTTTAAGATCTCTTGATTGTGATTCTAAGTCGATTTCTCCAAGTAATTCTTGAACTGCTTCTGCTCCCATTCCAGCTACAAAGCTTTCTTCACCATATTTATCTACTGCTTCTCTAAATTCTTTTTCATTAAGAAGTTGCTTCTTTAATAATGGTGTTTCTTTAGGATCTATTACAACATATGAAGCGAAGTATAATATTTTTTCTAAAGCTCTTGGTGACATATCTAAAAGTAATCCCATTCTTGATGGAATTCCTTTGAAATACCAAATGTGAGAAACTGGGGCAGCCAGTTCAATATGCCCCATTCTTTCTCTTCTTACCTTAGCCTTAGTAACCTCAACTCCACATCTATCACAAACTATGCCCTTATATCTTACTCTCTTGTACTTTCCACAATGACATTCCCAGTCTTTTATAGGTCCAAAAATTCTTTCGCAGAATAGACCATCTCTTTCTGGTTTTAAGGTTCTATAGTTTATTGTTTCAGGTTTTTTAACTTCACCTCTTGACCATTCTCTTATTTGATCTGGTGAAGCTAAACCTATTTGTATAGCATCAAAATTATTCAATTCAAACAAGGGTACATCCTCCCTTCAAAATTAGTGTTCATCATTTACAAAATCATCAAGTTCTAAGTCTTCTTCATGGAAGCCTTCTAATGCAAAGTTATCAAACTCTACTTCTTCCTCAACTTCTTCTTCTAGCATTGTATAACTATCATCTATATTCACATCATCAGAAACAACATCTTCTGTTCCTTCAATGTTAACCTCTAAATCTTCCATATCTTCTTCAGCAAACTCTTTAAGTTTTACTTCTTGGTTATCTCCGTTTAAAACTTTAACATCTAAACATAAAGCTTGAAGTTCTTTTATAAGAACCTTAAATGATTCTGGAACTCCTGGTTCAGGAATATTTTCACCCTTAACTATAGCTTCATAAGTTTTAACTCTACCTACAACATCATCTGATTTAACAGTTAATATTTCTTGTAGTGTATGTGCAGCACCATATGCTTCTAATGCCCAAACTTCCATTTCTCCGAATCTTTGGCCACCGAATTGTGCCTTACCACCAAGAGGTTGTTGAGTTACTAATGAGTATGGTCCTGTAGATCTTGCGTGTATCTTATCATCAACTAAGTGAGCTAGTTTTAAGATATACATTATACCAACAGTTACTTCATTATCAAAAGCCTCTCCTGTTCTACCATCATATAAAACAGTTTTTCCATTAGCATTATAGCCTGCTTTTTCTAAGCATTCTTCTATATCTTTTTCAGTTGCTCCATCAAATACAGGAGTAGCTATATGCCATCCTAATTGACTTGCTGCCCATCCTAAGTGAACTTCTAGTACCTGACCAATGTTCATACGAGATGGAACCCCTAATGGGTTTAAGCATATTTGTAACGGTCTACCATCTGGTAAAAACGGCATATCTTCTTCAGGAAGAACTCTTGATATAACCCCTTTATTACCATGACGTCCAGCCATTTTATCTCCAACAGAGATTTTTCTCTTCTGAGCTATATAACATCTTACTAACTCATTAACTCCTGGATTTAACTCGTCACCATTTTCTCTTGTAAATACTTTTACGTCAACGATAATACCAGCTTCACCATGAGGAACTCTTAAAGAAGTATCTCTTACTTCTCTAGCTTTTTCACCGAATATAGCTCTTAGAAGTCTTTCTTCAGCAGTTAATTCAGTTTCTCCCTTAGGTGTAACTTTACCAACAAGAATATCTCCTGATCTAACTTCAGCACCTATTCTTATTATACCTCTATCATCTATATCTTTTAATGCATCTTCACTTACATTAGGAATATCTCTAGTTATTTCTTCTGGTCCTAACTTAGTGTCTCTAGCTTCACATTCATATTCTTCTATATGAATTGAAGTAAATACATCTTCTCTAACTAATTCTTCAGAAATAAGCATCGCATCTTCGTAGTTGTAACCTTCCCAAGTAATGAAGCCCATTCTTATATTCTTACCTAGAGCTATTTCACCTAAATCAGTTGATGGACCATCAGCTAATACTTGGTTCTTAAACACTATTTCACCTTTATCTACTAAAGGTCTTTGATTTATACATGTACCTTGGTTACTTCTTTTAAATTTAAGAAGCTTATAAGTATCTAATCCACCATCTACGTCTCTTCTAATTCTTATTTCATTAGAACTTACGTAAATAACTTTACCAGCATTCTTAGCCTTTGGAAGTACTCCAGAGTCTACTGCTGCTTTAAATTCTATACCTGTACCTACTACTGGCGCTTGTGGCTTTAGTAGTGGAACTGCTTGACGTTGCATGTTTGATCCCATCAATGCTCTTGAAGCATCATCATTTTCAAGGAAAGGTATCATAGCTGTAGCTACTGATACAATTTGTCTTGGGGATACATCTATTAAGTCAACTTCTTCTGCATTAACAACTAAGATATCATGTTTACTTCTAACAGTAACTCTGCTATCAACAAACTTTCTATCTTCACCAATTGGTTCCTTTGCTTGAGCTACAAGATATAGATCTTCTTCATCAGCTGTAAAGTATCTAATTTCATCAGTTACTATTCCCTTTTCTTTATCAACAACTCTATATGGTGTTTCAATAAATCCATATTCATTAACTTTTGCATAAGTTGCTAAAGAGTTGATAAGACCTATATTTGGACCTTCTGGTGTTTCAATAGGACACATTCTACCATAATGTGAATGGTGAACGTCTCTAACTTCAAAACCAGCTCTTTCTCTTGAAAGACCTCCAGGTCCTAAAGCTGATAATCTTCTCTTATGTGTTAATTCAGAAAGTGGATTTGTTTGATCCATGAATTGTGATAATTGTGAACTACCAAAGAATTCTTTGATAGATGCTGCAACTGGTCTAATATTAATTAACATTTGTGGAGTTATAGATTCCTGGTCTTGAATAGTCATTCTTTCCTTAACTACTCTTTCCATTCTTGATAAACCAATTCTAAATTGGTTTTGTAATAATTCTCCAACAGATCTTAATCTTCTATTGCCTAAATGATCTATATCATCAACATAACCTACGCCATAAGGTAATCCTAATTCGTAGCTTATAGTTGCAAATATATCATCCTTAACAATATGCTTAGGAATAAGTCTATTTATATTTTTCTTAATTTCCTCTTTAATTACTTCTTCATCATCATAATTATCTAAAATTTCTTTTAGAGTTGGGTAATGAACAGCTTCTTTAATATTTAAGTCACTTACATCAAAAGAAACAAAATTCTTTATGTCAACAAAGTTATTACCTATTACTCTAATAACTTTATCTTCAACTAAAATATCAACTGAATTTATACCAATATTTTGTATTTCTTCAGCGGAAGCTCTACCTATCTTTTTACCTTGTTCTACTATAATTTCACCTGTTAAAGGATTCACTATATCTACTGCTGCAATTTGGTTGATTAATCTTAAATTTAATGCTAATTTTTTATTAAATTTATATCTACCAACTCTAGATAAATCATATCTCTTTGCGTCAAAGAATAATGAGTCAATAAGAGATATAGCACTATCAACTGTAGGTGGTTCACCTGGTCTTAGCCTTTTATAGATTTCTAATAAGGCTTCTTCCTTAGTCTTAGTATTATCTTTTTCTATTGTAGCTTTAAATCTTTCGTCTTCTCCAAAGTAGTCTAAAAGTTCTGCATCACTTCCAAATCCCATAGCTCTAGCTAATATAGATATAGGAAGTTTTCTTGTTTTATCTATTCTTACATAGATAATGTCGTTAGAATCTGTTTCATATTCTAACCATGCTCCTCTATTTGGAATTACCGTAGAAGAGTATAATTTCTTACCAGTTTTATCAACGTTAAAACTGTAATAAACTCCTGGTGACCTTACTAATTGACTTACAATAACTCTTTCAGCACCATTTATGATGAAAGTTCCTTGTTCAGTCATTAATGGGAAGTCACCCATAAATACTTCTTGTTCTTTAATTTCTCCAGTTTCATTATTTTGTAATCTTACAGAAACCTTTAGTGGTGCAGCATAAGTTGAATCTCTCTCTTTACACTCTTCCACTGAATACTTAATGTTATCCATATCAAGTTTGTAATCAACAAATTCCAGAACAAGATTACCTGTGAAATTTGTGATCGGATTTATGTCATCAAATACTTCATGAAGACCTTCCTTTAAAAACCATTGATATGAATCTAATTGTACCTCAATAAGATTTGGCATTTCTGTTACATCTTTAACTTTACCAAAACTCATTCTAGTTCTTTTTCCGACTTGGACAGGATGTACCATGAATTTTCACCCCTTGTATAAAACTAAAATAACCAAAAACACACTTTCCCTAAGGACTTTATGTTTTCGGACAACATCACTAATTAGTATAACCAGCTTATATGCTATTATACATTTTTTTCATATGAATATATACGTACCCACAATGAATAGTACATTTATTGATACTATCACATTATGCTTTTAATGTCAATTATTTTATTTAATAACTTATGTAATGTACAAAACATCTTTTATATTTTCTAAGTTTAATAAAACTATATAAAGTATCCCAGGAATACGATATTTTATATAGCTTTATTTAGGCAATTAAAAAGGTGCCATAATAGCACCTTTTTATTTTATAAAGTTAATTACTTAACTTCTACTTCAGCTCCAACTTCAGCTAACTTAGCTTTCATATCTTCAGCTTCGTCTTTTGAAACGCCTTCTTTAATTGTCTTAGGAGCTCCGTCAACTATTTCCTTAGCTTCCTTTAATCCTAATCCAGTTAATTCTCTAACTACTTTGATTACTTTGATCTTTTGAGCACCAGCGTTAGCTAATACTACATCAAATTCAGTCTTTTCTTCTGCAGCTGCAGCACCACCTGCAACAGCACCTGCTACTGCTACTGGAGCAGCTGCGCTTACACCAAATTCTTCTTCACAAGCTGTAACTAGCTCGTTTAATTCTAAAACAGTCATTTCTTTTATAGCTTGAATTATATCTTCTCTTGTCATTTTAATTGCACCTCCAAATTTTTATCAGTTATTATTCAGCTGATTCTGATTCTTTTTTTTCTTTAATTGCATTTAATAAGTATGCAAGGTTTGATAATGGAGCTTTGAAGCTTCCAAGAAGTTTTGCGATAAGAACTTCCTTTGATGGTATTGTAGCAAGCTTTTCAACTTGTTCTTTGTTGTATATAGTACCGTCTACCATACCAGCTTTTAATTCTATTTTCTTGTGATCCTTAGCGAATGAATGTAACACTCTTGCTGGAGCAGTTGCATCTTCATAACCAAATGCTATAGAAACTGGTCCTTCTAAGTATTCATCAAGACCTTGAATTCCTAATTCGTTAGCAGCTAATACTACTAGGTTGTTCTTATAAACCTTGTATTCAACACCTGCTTCTCTTAAGTTTTTTCTTAAAGCTGTGTCTTCTTCAACTGTTAAACCTTGATAGTTTGCTAGAACAACTCCTTGAGCTTTTTCTAACTTTTCTTTTATTTCAGCTACCTTAGCTTCTTTAATTTGTCTATTCTTATTCATTACTGTGTGTCCACCTCCTCACAGTTTTTAACTGCAATTTTATATTAAGAAAGGCCTTCCCATAGACACAGGAAGACCAATAATAATTACTTACCTTGGTATTCCTCGGTAGGCAATTATTTAAACCTTTCGGCACCTACTGTCTTTGGAATTAGTATTCTTTTTTTCAACAGTTAAGATTATATTAAATAATCTTTTACTTGTCAATACTAATCTAAAACTTTTGTTGGGTTAATTTTTGCTCCAGGTCCCATAGTGCTTGAAACTGATACAGACTTAACGTATTGTCCCTTAGCAGCTGCTGGTTTAGCCTTTATTAAAGCGTCCATTAAAGCATGGAAGTTTTGTTGTAACTTTTCAACTCCGAAAGATTTCTTTCCAATTGGGCAGTGAACTATAGCAGTCTTATCAACTCTATATTCTACTTTACCAGCTTTGATTTCAGCTATTGCTTTAGCAACATCAAATGTTACAGTACCTGATTTTGGGTTTGGCATTAATCCCTTAGGTCCTAAAACTCTACCGATTCTACCAACAACACCCATCATGTCTGGTGTAGCTACAACTACATCATAATCAAACCAGTTTTCACTTTGGATCTTTTGAACTAATTCTTCAGCTCCAACGAAATCTGCTCCTGCTTCTTGAGCTTCTTTAGCTTTTTCTCCCTTAGCGAACACTAAAACTCTTACAGTTCTACCTGTTCCGTTTGGAAGAACAACAGCTCCTCTAACTTGTTGGTCTGCATGTCTAGGATCTACTCCTAATCTAACATGTAATTCTATAGTTTCATCAAACTTTGCTTTAGCAGTTTTTACAGCTAAATCTAAAGCTTCAGATGGAGCGTATAATGCACTCTTATCTATTAATTTTGAACTTTCAATATAATTCTTTCCCATAATTTGCCTCCTTCGTGGTGTTAACGGTTTTTACCTCCCACTTTTTTACGAATTACTCTTCAACAGTTACTCCCATACTTCTTGCAGTACCTTCGATCATGCTCATAGCAGTTTCGATGTTTGCTGCATTTAAGTCAGGCATTTTTAACTCAGCAATTTTTCTCACTTGATCCTTTGTTAATTTACCAACCTTAGTTCTATTTGGAACACCTGAACCACTTTCGATTCCTAATTCCTTCTTAATAAGAACTGCTGCTGGTGGAGTTTTTAGTATAAAACTAAAAGATCTATCTTGGTAAACTGTTATTACTACTGGTATTATTAATCCAGCTTGATTAGCAGTCTTTGCATTAAATTCCTTACAGAATCCCATAATATTAACACCATGTTGACCTAATGCTGGTCCTACTGGTGGTGCTGGTGTTGCCTTACCTGCAGGAAGTTGAAGTTTAATCATTCCTGTTACTTTCTTAGCCATGTTAATATTCCTCCTATACTGTGGTAATACGGACTTTAGTCCTCCCACTTTATTAAAACATTAGCTTATATTAAACTAATTTTTCAACTTGTGTAAAATCTAGTTCAGCTAGAGTTTCTCTGCCAAACATATCAATTAACGCTTTAATCTTGCGTTTTTCAAGATTTATCTCTTGGATTGTAGCCACAAATTCTCTTAGTGGACCTGAGATAACTCTCACACTTTCCCCTACTTCTAAATCTATTTCTACAGGTGCTTCTTTAACACCCATAGACTCAATTTCCTCGTCAGTTAGGGGTACTGGTTTAGAAGCTGGGCCAACAAAACCTGTTACACCCCTTGTATTTCTAACCACATACCATGACTCATCAGTCATTAGCATTTTTACTAACACATATCCAGGAAACTTCTTCTTTAGTGAAATCTTTTGTTTTCCATCTTTTTCTTCTACAACTTCTTCCATAGGCACTTGAATGTCTTGTAATAAGTTTTGAAGATTTCTATTTTCGATGGTTTTTTCAAGATTCGCCTTAACTTTGTTTTCGTAGCCTGAGTATGTGTGTACAACATACCATCTTGCTCTTTCGCTCATATCTTCTTATAGGCTATATTGCCTAAACCTCCTTTTATTTAAATTTAAAAATCCATTCAAAGAGGTTTTGAAAAATATAATCTAACCCGCCTACTAATACTACATATATTAGCACAACTACGCCAACTGCAATTAACGCTTTTTTAGTTTCATTTTTAGAAGGCCAAGTTATTCTTTTAACTTCTGCCTTAACCTCTCTAAAAAATTTAAGTAATCCCCCTTTGTTAGGTGATTTCTTAGTTAAATTTACATTTTCCTTAACAGCCATTACTTCACATCCTTAATCTTTGTGAGTATATGTCAACACTATATCAGCTAATTACTTTGTTTCTTTATGAAGTGTATGTTTTTTACAGAACTTGCAGTATTTATGCATTTCTAATCTGTCTGGGTTGTTCTTTTTGTTCTTCATTGAATTGTAATTTCTTTGCTTACACTCTGTGCACGCTAAAGTTACCTTTACTCTCACAGTCTGCACCTCCAGTTTACCGTAAATAATATAAAAATCTACTACTTTATGTTAATTTGTTTTCGTTAATTACTTAAACACATTATCACAAAATAGCTATTATGTCAATATATCCGCATTACATAGGACTAGGTAATGAAACCCAGCCCTATATAATACTTTTTTAGCCTATTACTATTCTATTATGCTAGTAACAACTCCTGAACCTACAGTTCTTCCACCTTCTCTAATAGCGAATCTTAATCCTTCGTCCATAGCAACTCTAGTGATTAATTCAACGTTCATATCGATGTGGTCT
>JAEXLD010000033.1 GCA_023445445.1 Bacillota bacterium | reverse complement strand
AGCAACTCTCTCTTCTTCAGTAAACTTTCTTATGAATCTTGTACTCATTTATATCCCCCTCAATTAAGTTATTTTTATTATAATTACATTGAATGTAATAGTCCAACTTTTTGAGGGGGCCTATGAGAAAATTAATGTAAAAACTCCTTACGGAGTTTTTTTATTAATTTATTTTATTTAAACAAAATAGTCTTTTTGTTCGTCTATATAGTATATATAGTAAATTATGCTTTTGATTGGAGGGAAAATGGTGTTTAAGAGGGGTAGGGAGAAGGGCATTGAGGAATATCTTAATAAAAATAAGGAAAAACTATTTAAGATAGCATATATGTATTTGAAAAATAAGGATGATGCATTGGATGTAATACATGAAAGTATCCTAAAAGCCTATAAGAATATTGAAGGTCTAAGGAAACTAGAAAATATAGATAAGTGGTTTATAAGGATTCTTATTAATACTTCAATAGATTACATTAGAAAAAGCTCCAGAACCTTATTAGTAGAAGATAAGGATATGGAAGTATTGATTAATAAATCAAAAAATGAAGAAGATGGATTTAATTTATTAATTGAGAATTTAAATGAAGAGCTTAGATTGATAATAGTATTAAAATATTTTCATGGTTATAAAATAAGAGAAATATCAGAGATATTAAATTTAAAGGAATCCCAGGTGAAAAATAAAATTCATAAAGCCTTAAATTTACTAAGAAAAGAAATTGAGGAGGAAGAATTATGAAGAATATATTTGAAAAAGAAAAAATAGCATATAAAAATATAGAGATTCCTGAAGAATTAGAATTTATAGTTATTAAGTCTATAAATGAAGGTAAGAAGAAAAATCATAGTAATATAAAATTCATAAGTAAAGTTCTTGTAGCTTCATTAATAATATTCTTTATATTATTGAATGCATCTCTAAAGTTTTCTACAATAGCTCAGAATTTGCCTATAGTAGGAAAACTAGCAGAATTTTTAACTATAGATAAAGGTTTTAATAATGCAGTAGAAGAGGGATTTATACAAAATATAGGATATGAAAATGAGATAAATGGAATTAAATTAAAGGTAAATAACTTAGTTGGTGATTATAAAGCCATGTGGATAGAATACGAGCTAGAAGAAGGATATATTGTAGAAGTAGATTTAACTGATTTAAAAGAAGAAGAAAAAATAAGTGCTTTTTATAGTAATAGTCCACAAGCTCATGGAGAAAGTGGAAATCATATTGAAGTTAATTTTGAGAAATTTGAAAAAGACTTTTTGATGAAATTTAATGTTTATAATAAAGATAAATCAGAAGTTTTAGCCATATTTAAGGTTCCAATAGAGTTAGATGATAAATTTGGAGAAAATAATACTTCTATTAATAAAAAAATAATTAAAACAGAAATTGGAGAAATTGAAATAAATGGAGTAAATACCTCTAAAACAAGAACAAGTATTAGTTTTAAATTAAATAGTGATGAATATAATTTTGTTACATTTGAAAATCCAGTATTAATAGATAATAAGGGAAATGAATATAAAAGTTCACGTTTGTTATCATACTTAAATGGTGATAAAATGATAGAATTTGAAGGTGAAGTTAAAGGTTCTGATATTACATTTAAAGTGGATAATATTTTTTATGATAAGAAGTATGATAAAAAAGTAATAGTAGATTTAAATAAGAAACTTGTTCAAGATAATGAATATAATACTACTTTTGAAAGTTATGAAAATAATATATTAGAATTAAAAACTTCAAATGTTGAAGGAATAGAGTTTAAGAGGGAAGATAATGAATATAAATTCAACAGTCAATCTGCACATGGTGTTGAAGAACCTAAAAATATATATAAAATATATGAAGTAATTACTAGGTTTGATATACTTGATGAAAGTGATGGGATTATAGAAATTAACATAGACTCAATTACAAAGGATAAGGTAAAAGGCTTTGAAGTTAATATAAATTAATATAAAAAAGAGTGTGATAAAATATGGCTGTTTATTACACTCTTTTTTTGCAAATACTTTAATATATAATTGACATGGTTTATAATAAAAACTAGAATAGAATAAAGAACGCTTGTTCGAGCGAATGTAAATATAAGGAGAAAGGTCATAATATGAAGGATAAAATAATAATAAGAGGTGCTAAGGTACATAATTTAAAAAATGTATCTTTAGAGATACCTAGAGATAAGTTAGTAGTATTTACAGGTTTATCAGGATCTGGAAAGTCTTCATTAGCATTTGACACTTTATATGCAGAAGGACAAAGAAGATATGTTGAATCTCTTTCATCCTATGCAAGACAATTTTTAGGACAAATGGATAAGCCAGATGTAGAATATATTGAAGGATTATCACCAGCTATATCTATAGATCAAAAGACAACTAGTAAGAATCCACGTTCAACAGTTGGAACTATTACTGAAATATATGATTATTTAAGACTATTATACGCAAGAGTAGGGAAGCCGTACTGTCCAAAATGTAAGATTCCAATAGAACAACAAACTGTTGATCAAATTGTGGATAGTGTAATGGAACTTGGGGATAGAACTAAAATTCAAGTTTTAGCTCCAGTTATTAGAGGTAAAAAGGGAACTCATGAAAAAGTTTTAGATAATATAAAAAGAAGTGGATTTGTAAGAGCTAGAATTGATGGTTCAATTTACGAACTTACAGAAGAAGAAGTAAAACTAGAAAAGAATATAAAGCATAATATTGAAGCTGTTGTAGATAGAATAGTAATTAAAGAAGGTGTAGAAGGTAGACTATCAGATTCTATTGAAACTGCACTTAAGCTTGCAGAAGGCTTAGTATTAATTAATATTATTGATGGCGAAGATATATTATTTAGTGAAAAGTTTGCATGTCCAGAGTGTGGATTAAGTATAGATGAACTTGCACCTAGACTATTTTCTTTTAACTCTCCATTTGGTAAATGTGATTGCTGTGATGGATTAGGAACCTTAATGGAAATAGATGAAAATCTAGTTATACCAAATAAAGAGTTAAGTATATTAGAAGGAGCTATAGCTACTTGGGGAGAAGGAAGGTTAAAGGAAGATTCTTGGACTTATGCAATTTTAAAGGCAATAAGTGAGGAATATGATATTGATTTAAGCAGACCTGTTAAAGAGTTAAGTAAAAAAGAATTAGATATAATTCTTTATGGAACTAATGGAAAGAGAATGAAGGTTACTTATACTAAGGATGGTGTGAAATCTCAATATAATTATGCTTATGATGGAGAAATAAATTCTTTAAAGAGAAGATATAGAGAGACTAACTCAGATATTATAAAAAATGATATTGAACAATATATGAGTGACAATCCTTGTCCAAAGTGTAATGGAGCAAGACTTAAAAGAGAGGCTTTAGCTGTATTAGTAGGAGAGAAAAATATATATGAATTTACTAAACTATCTATAAAGGAAGAATTAGATTACATAAATTCATTAGAATTCTCAGAAAAGGACACAATAATAAGTGATCAAATAATAAGAGAAATAAAAAATAGACTTAATTTCTTAATAGATGTAGGATTAGACTACTTAAATCTATCAAGAAATTCTGGAACTTTATCAGGAGGAGAAGCCCAAAGAATAAGACTTGCAACTCAAATTGGTTCTGCACTTATGGGAGTATTATACATACTAGATGAGCCTAGTATAGGACTTCACCAAAGAGATAATGATAAACTTATAGCAACTCTTAAGCATTTAAGAGATGTTGGTAATACTGTAATAGTGGTTGAACATGATGAAGATACTATGAAGGAAGCAGATTATATTGTAGATATTGGACCAAGAGCTGGTGAGCACGGTGGAGAAATAGTAGCTACTGGTACTGTAGAAGATATTAAAAAGTGTAAGAATTCAATAACAGGACAATATTTATTAGGTGAAAAGAAAATAGAAACTCCAAAGGAAAGAAAAAAAGGAAATGGAAACTTTATAACTGTTAAAGGGGCTAAGGAAAATAATTTAAAAAATGTTAATATAAAAATTCCACTAGGAACTTTAACTATGGTAACAGGAGTTTCAGGTTCTGGTAAAAGTACCTTAGTAAATGAAATATTATATAAAGGATTAAATAGACTAGTAAATAGAAGTAAAAATCCAGTAGGTGCCCATAAAGAAATTTTAGGACATGAAAATATAGATAAGATTATAGACATTGACCAAAGTCCAATTGGAAGAACACCTAGATCAAATCCAGCAACTTACACAGGGGTATTCGATATAATAAGAGAATTATTCTCTAATACACCTGAAGCTAAGATGAGAGGATATAAGCCAGGCAGATTTAGCTTTAATGTTAAGGGTGGAAGATGTGAAGCATGCACAGGTGATGGTATTATTAAGATAGAAATGCAATTTTTATCTGATGTATATGTACCTTGTGAAGTATGTAAAGGAAAGAGATATAATAGAGAAACCTTAGAAGTTAAGTATAAAGGAAAAACTATAGACGATATATTAAATATGACAGTTGAAGAAGCTTTAACATTCTTTGAAAATATTCCAAGAATAAAAAATAAAATAGAAACACTATATGATGTAGGTCTTGGATATATAAGATTAGGTCAGCCATCTACACAATTATCAGGTGGTGAAGCACAAAGAATAAAACTAGCTTATGAACTTTCCAAGAGAAGTACAGGAAAAACTTTATATATATTAGATGAGCCAACTACAGGTCTTCATATAGATGATGTAAGTAGATTAGTAGATATACTTCAAAGGTTAGTAGATGCAGGAAATACGGTAGTAGTTATAGAACATAATTTAGATATGATAAAGTGTTCTGATTACATTATTGATTTAGGCCCTGAAGGTGGAGATAATGGTGGAACTATAGTTGCAACTGGAACACCTGAAAATATAATAAAAGTTGAAGAATCATACACAGGTAAATATCTTAAAAAGATGTTAAGATAATGGAAGAATACTTGTTATTTTTATATATAAGATTTAATATATAATGGTAATATAATACTAATTTTGAGGTGAAACTATGGGTTTTTCAAGGCTAATGACTATTGTTTTTGGTGTAGCTTTTATAATAGTACTTTATTTTATTATTTATTATGCACTAAAAATAATGTACAAGGACGTAAAGGGTGGAGGAAGAAGAAGAAAACCTTCTGCTATAAAGAATTTTGGAATAGAAGTGCTAAGTGTAGGGGAAAACTCAAACTTAGAGGAAGGATCTATTCTATTGCTAAACGGAATAATAACCATAGGAAGAAAAGATGGTAATACAATAAGATTAACAGATCAATATGCATCTGGTAATCATGCTAAAATAGTAGTAAAAAATAATGAAATTTTAATAGAGGACTTAAATAGTACTAATGGTGTATTCATTAATGATGAAAAGGTTAATGAATATGCTAAATTAAGGCCTAATGATAAAATTAGGATAGGTAGTGCCACTTTTAAGGTTATAAGAGCAGAAAAAAATTAGAGGTGAGTATATGAATGAAGCATTAAAGTTAGAAAAAAGAGTTCTTAAATTAATTTATTTATTATGCTTACTTATATTCACAAACCTAGCTTTATTACAAAAGCCATTTGATACAAAAGCATTGATTATTGGAGTTATATTGTGTTTCATTATAGGTTTAGCACATTTTATCTTAAGAAAATATTATCCTGATGGAGATAAATTTATGTTTATCTTCTCAAGTATATTAGCTGTTGTAGGAATTGCAGTTCTTTACAGGATAGATGCTAGTTTAGCTATAAAACAACTAATATGGACTATACTAGGAATAATTGGATATATGGCTATAGTAATAGCTTTACCGAATTTAAAGAGTTTCGCTAAGTATAAGAAAATATATATGATTATTACATTGATATTTATGCCTATGGCATTAATTTATAATCTTGTAATGGGTAGCTCTGTGAATGGAGCTATGAACTGGGTTTATATAGGGCCAGCTAGCTTTCAGCCATCTGAATTTGGGAAAATAACTTTAGTTCTATATTTAGCAGCATCACTTATGAATTATGAGAGTAAAAATAAAATTAAAGAAGATTTTAAGCAACTAATTGAACCAGCATTAGTAGTGATGTTTTCATTAGTATGTATGGTACTTCAAACAGATTTAGGATCAGCTTTAATATTTTTTGGTATATCTGTAACTATGCTATACATAGCAACTTCAAAGAAAAAATATGTTTTTACATGTTTAGGTCTTTCTGCAATAGGAGCCTTAGGAGCTTATGGAGTTTTTGGACACGTACAAAGGAGAGTTAAAATATGGCTTGATCCATGGAAATATGCTAATAATGAAGGTTATCAAATAGTTCAAGGATTATATGCTATAGCTTCAGGTGGATTATTTGGTGTAGGACTTGGAAATGGATATCCAGATTTAATATTTGCTAGTGAAAGCGACTTTATTTTTGCAGTTATTTGTGAAGAATTTGGAATGATATTTGCAGTAGGATTAATGATAATATACTTCTTATTATTCTATAGAGGTATAAGAATAGCTTTTTTAACTAAAGATAGGTTTTGTCTTTTGACTGCTGTAGGATTTAGTACTATGATAGCTTGTCAAACTTTAGTTATAGTAGGAGGAATTTTCACAGTAATACCATTAACAGGAATAACTTTACCTCTTATAAGTTATGGTGGAAGTTCAATGCTAACTATGTTCTTCGCTTTGGGGATTTTACAAAAAATTTCGGAAGAATACTAAAATGATTATATAAAATGTATAAATTTGAAATTCGTTGTTATATAATAGAAGAAAAAGTAATTATTTGCTTTTTCTTTTATTTTTTGCTTTAAAGGGGTTAGATTATTTATAGGAGGGGGAAGTCTTGATTAAAAAAAATACTAATAAAAGAATTAATAATAAAACTAATAAAAAAACTAATAAAAAAGTTAGTAAAAAGAAGTTTAAAGAAATGGGAATTAGAAGAATCACAATTACTCAAAAGATACTTATATTTATTACAGCAATTATTTTAATTACAAGTTTATCTTTAGCAACATATTCTTCGTATATATCATATAAAAATGAGACGACTAGAGTAAATGCATTTTTACAACAAACTAGGGATTTTGGGACAAGTTTTACTGAAGAGGGTATAGTAGAATTAGAACAGTTAATAACATCAGTAGAAGTTGCTATAAGTGATAAGGAGAGGGCAAATAACTTTGTTTATTCCCTTGCAAAGAGTAATACTTATGTTACTTCAGTAGCATATAAAGGGAAAAATAACCAATTTGTATCATATTCTGGATCTTTAAGTAAGGCATATATTGATAATTTAACATTTTCAGAGGGGATAGAAGAAGGGGTTTTCTGGTCAAACGTTGTAAATGCTGGTGGAGGAAGCCATATTGTAATAAAGTCATCAAATAATGGAACAGAATCATATATGCAATTATCTATGGACTTTTTCCAAAAGAAAATAGATGCAGCTAAAATTCCTGGAATAGAGTTAGATTTAACTGATAGTTTTGGAACAATAATGTCAAGTAATAATGCTGATAAAATAAATACTAAAATTAACGAAAATTTAAATGGAATTATAAGTGAAGAAGAAGGCAACGGAGAAGTTAATATAGGAAAAGATAAAAAATTAATTACATATCATAAGTTTGCCAATAATTTTAAGGTAGTAGCAATATATGATAAAGGAGATTTAAACTCTGAAATTATAAAAAGCATAATATTTAATTTACTTATAACTATTTCAATAGCTTTAGTAGTAGGATATGGGGCATATATTATAATAAAAAAATATTTAAGTGCAATACTTGATATAAAAAATATGAGTAAATCTATGGGAGAAAGAGATTTTACATATAAATCAAATATTAAATTAAATAATGAATTGGGAGATGCATTAGTTGAATTAAATAATTCCTTTGAAATATTAAGAAATTCATTTAAGGAGAGTATTTCTCTTTCAGAAAGTTTAAATGATAATAGTATTACTATAGATGAATCAACAAGTAGTATATATGAGTCATCAAAGCAAGTAACTCTATCAATAGAGAATATATCATCAGTTACACAACAACAAGCAGAGAGTATGGTTGACATTTCTAATAATATAAGTGTTTTAGGTGAATCTATTAAAGCGGTGGGAGAATCTATAAAAATACTAAGAGGGTTATATGGAGTCCTTAGGGATAACGCAGGAAAAAATAATGATGATATGAAGAAGTTATTAGATGATAATATTGATTTACAAAATTCTATGGAAGATTTATCAAAAGATATTTTAGATATATCAACTAGTACTAATAAAATTAATGAATTTATAAATATAATAGATGATATTACAAATAGTATTAATTTAATATCTATAAATGCATCTATAGAAGCAGCTCATGCTGGGGAATTTGGAAAGGGATTTGCAGTAGTAGCTAAAGAAATAAATAAGCTAGCAGAAAACTCAAAGGAAGCCACAGAATTGATAAAAGGTACAACAAAAGATATCAATGATAAGATAAAGAAAACAGAAGGAATATTAAATGAAACTAAAAATGTATCAATAAAAGAAAGTAATAGTGTTAAAAATACAGTGAATTCATTGAATATAATTATGGATAAAATTAATATAATGAAGGATGCTATAGATTCTATTGTAACTTCAAATGAAGTAGTTAATTCTAAAAAAGATGAGATATCAATAGTAGTAGAGAGTAGTGCTGCGGCAATGGAGGAAGTTGCTGCATCCACAGAGGAGATAACTGCATTAAAAGAAGAAGAATTAAGATCTATAGAGAGAATTAAAAATATGACTTTTGATCTTAGAACTCTAACAGAAAAGATGAAAGAAAATATTAGAGAATTTAAGGTATAGGTAATAATTATAGTGTATAATATAAAAAGAGTATTGAAGATAAAATCAATACTCTTTTTATATTATTTTATGAAGCTTTTATGAGCAAGGAGGATTTTATGAACGAATTATCTAAAAGTGTAAGAAATATTATGGTTATATTTCTTTTTTGTTTTATAGCCTTGATATCATATATAGCCTATTTCCAAGTTTTTAAGGGGCCAGATATTGCAAGTGATTCAGGTAATAAAAGACTTTGGGCAAAAAGGAATGAAGTTTTAAGAGGAACAATTTATGATAGAAATGGAGAGCCATTAACTAATAGCATAAGAATAGATAAATTTAATCAGAGCAGAGAATATATTAATGGAGATTTATACGTTCATGCTTTGGGATACATAGATGAAAGATTTGGGATTACAGGCTTAGAAGAAGAATTTGATAATGAGTTATCTAGGTATAATGGATTTTCTAATGGAATAAGAAATTTTATTAAGAATTTTAATCTGAAAAGTGCCTTACAAAACAGAGATGAAGAAAAGGTTGGTAATGGTATTGTAACAACTTTAGATTATAATATACAAAAGGCTGCTTATGATGCAATGGGAGACTTAAAGGGCTCAGTTGTAGCTATAAATCCTAAAACAGGTGAAATACTTGCAATGGTATCTAAGCCAACATATGATCCTAATAATTTAGAACAAGTTATAGAGGATGCAAATTCAGGAGTAGATGAAGAAAGCAAGTTATTAAATAGAGCTATAGATGGAATGTATCCTCCAGGATCTGTATTTAAGACAGTAACTTTAGCAGCAGCTTTAGAAAACAATCCAGATGTGGTTAATGAAACTTTTCATGATACTGGAAAGATAGTTTTTCCAGATGGAACATCTTTAAGTAATTATATGAATCAAGTTCATGGAGACTTAAGTTTACAAATGGCATATAGAGTTTCAAGTAACTTTGTTTTTGGTACTTTAGCTATGGATATGGGTAATGCTAAGCTTAGAGAAGTAGCAGAGAGATTTGGTTTTAATTCAAGAATTAATGGAGTTGGATTATCTATACCACAAAGCAATTTTCCTACTTTAAAGGAAGAAGAAATGGGAAATATAGCGCAAAGTGGAATAGGTCAAGGAAGTGTATTATCTACACCTATACAAATGGCTATAGTTGCTGGAACCGTTGCAAATGATGGAGTTTTAATGCAACCTAAGTTAGTAAATAAAATCGTTGATAAAGATGGAAATACTGTAAAGGAAATATCTAATAAGGCTTTAAAGGAAGATGTAATATCATCAGATGTTGCAAGTACTATAAAGGAATATATGGGATATTTAGTTTCTAATAATATTTATAGATGGCCAGCTTTTGAAGGAACTAATGCTGGTGGAAAAACAGGTACAGCAGATTATATGAAAGAAGACGGAACAGAAGGAATACCTCATGGTTGGTTTATATCAGTGGCACCTTTAGATAATCCAGAAATTGCAGTAGCAGTAATAGTTGAAGAAGGAGAAAATGGAGCAGGTTCAGCTGCTAATATAGCTTCTAAAGTAGTAAGAACTGCTGTATTAGGACAATAATAAATTTAAATACTACAGTTTTAGAGGTTTAGTATATAGGTATTTATTAATTCATAATAAAATTAGGAATTATCATATTTAATATAGAAGGAAATGGATGTTATATAAGTATCACTTAAAGTGAATGGTTGTATCAAGGAAAATAACATCTATTTCCTTTTTATTTCGACATTCACTCTTTAAATATTAATTCATATATTAAAATATGACTATTATTTTATAACTTTTAAGATAAAGGGAGATTAATTATGTTTAGAGTAAAAAAATTAGAAGTGGAAGGATGTTACTTAATAACTCCAACTGTACTTATGGAGAGTACTTGTGATTTAATTAAGGTTTTTAATGATGTTCAATTTAATATATATGGATTAAGCACAGAATTTAAAGAGGAATATTATGCTATTGCAAAGCCGGGGGTAGTAAGAGGAATTCATTTTCAATTGCCACCTGAAGAACATGATAAGCTTGTAACTTGCATAATAGGAGAAATTCAAGATGTAGTAATAGATTTAAGAAAGGAATCTAAAACCTTTGGTAAATATACAGTATTAGATTTAAATGAAGATAATAAAAATTTAATATATATTCCTTCAGGATGTGCTCATGGATATTATATCAAAGGTGATAAACATGCATTAGTTTATTATAAAGTAACAAAACCATTTGTTAAAGAATTACGAGGGGGGATACACTGGAATTCATTAGGTATTCCTTGGGACTTTGATTATAACAATATTGAAGTAGAAAAAGAAGATGAGAATTGGCCAAAATTTGAAGAATTTAGCTCACCATTTTAATAATAATAATTAAAGTATATATAAGAAGGTATAAAAAGTTTAACATTTCAATAACTTTAAGTGATACCCTAAATCTTCGATTTAGTTCGGTAAAATTTACACCTTCGAATGAATATGACATTTATCTTTTTTCATAATTCCGAATGAAATGAGGAATTATTACCTTCCGCATAGAGGGGAATAAATAGTATATGAGGGCGACTTGGAGTTTACGACGGAGCAACGAATATACTATTTATTCCCCATTTTTCTCTATTGTTAATTGCAAATATTTTTACTAGTGATAAAATTTATATTACATAGTGAAAATTAAGGAGAATAATAAATGTTTGACTTTGAATATCATTTAAAAAATTTGCCGGAAAAACCCGGTGTTTATATAATGAAAAACTCTCTTGGAGAAATTATATATGTAGGAAAAGCCAAGATATTAAAAAATAGGGTAAGAAGCTATTTTCAAAATTCAAAAAACCATTCTGAGAAAGTTAGGGTAATGGTTAAGAATATTTCAGAATTTGAATATATAGTAACAGATTCAGAAATGGAAGCCTTAATACTAGAATGTAATTTAATTAAAAAGTACAGTCCAAGATATAATATAGCTTTAAAGGATGATAAATTTTATCCCTTTATAAAGATTACAACTAATGATGATTTTCCAAGGGTATTTGTAACTAGAAAATATGCAAAGGATGGGGCAAAGTATTTTGGACCTTATACTAATGCTACTGCAGTTTATGAAACTATAAATTTAATTAATAAAATTTTCCCAATAAGAACTTGTAAGTTATTAATTAAGGAAAATGGTGAGAAGGTAAGACCATGTTTAAATTACCATATTAAAAAATGTGTAGCACCTTGTGCTGGATATGTAAAAAAAGAAGAATATGCTGATATGATCAATGAAATTATGGATATACTTAATGGTAAAGATAAGACTATTGTTAATTCTTTAAAAGCAGAAATGGAAGAAGCCTCTAAAAATTTGGAGTTTGAATTAGCAGCTAAAATTAGAGATAAGATTCTTGCTATAGATGCAATAGTTGAAAAGCAAAAGATATTTAAGACCATGGAAGGGGACGAAGACTTTATAAATATTTATCAAGATGAAATGGATAGTTGTATTCAAGTGTTCTTCTCAAGAGATGGAAAAATAACAGGACGTGAGCATTTTATATTTAATAATACTGGAGATGATAAAGTTAGTGAGATTTTAGAAGATTTTATTACTTCATTTTATGGTGGTACTGCAAAGATTCCTAAAACTATATATTTGCCAGATATAGAAGATTCGGAGCTGATAGAAGACTTTCTTACTATTAAAAGAGGTGCTAAGGCTTGGGTAAAGGTGCCACAAAAGGGACAGAAGAAAGATATGCTAGAAATGGTGAAAAATAATGCTAAAATCACCTTAGAGCAATTTAAAGATAAGTTCTTTAAAGAAAAAGAAATAAATAGAATTACTCTAGATGAATTAAGAGATTTACTTGATTTAGAAGAAGCACCTTTTAGAATTGAATCCTATGATATTTCTAATATCCAAGGAGTAGATTCTGTTGGAACAATGGTAGTCTTTGAAGAAGGAAGAGCAAAGAACAGTGATTATAGAAGATTTAAGATAAAATCTGTAAAAGGTGCTAATGATTATGATAGTATGAGAGAAATACTAGAGAGAAGATTTAACCATGGTCTTGAGGAGATAAAGAAAATTCAAGAGAGACAGCTTTCTTTTTCAAATGGAAAGTTTTCTAGTTTTCCTGATTTAATAATGATGGATGGAGGTAAGGGGCAAGTTAATGTAGCTCTTGAAGTTTTAAATAAGCTTAATATAAGTATTCCTGTTTGTGGTTTAGTTAAGGATGATAAACATCAAACAAGAGGAATTATATATAATAATGAAGAACTTATAATTAATAGAAATTCTAATTTAATGCAAATGATTAGAAGAATTCAAGACGAGGTTCATAGATTTGCAATTACGTATCATAGAACCCTTAGAGATAAAAGGACTTTACATTCGATATTAGAGGATATACCAAATGTGGGGGAAAAAAGAAGAAGAAATTTATTAATGAAATTTGGAAGTGTAGAAAATATAAGAAAAGCTACATATAATGAATTATTAGAGACTGAAAGTATAGACAAGAAGGCTGCAAATAGTATAATTGATTATTTTAAGTCACAGGATAAAAAGTAACAAAATAGTTACAAATAGATTAATATATAGAAATATACTAGTAATGGGTTGTTAATTAATTATTTTTAATTTATACTATTTTAAGGCATAAATTACGAGACATAAAGAAATACAGAAATGTAATTACTACTTAAGCTATATGTAGGTAATTAGTAGGTTATTTGTAAGGAGTTAGGTATGAATCAATATAAGATGTTTGAGGGATTGTTTAAAGAATTTTATAAAAGTAAAGATGTTATCCTTGATGCTGAAATGAAAAATTATGTTCATTTTAAAGTGGGCGGACCTGCAGATATTCTTTTAATTCCTGAAAATAAAGAACAGGTTATAAAAACTATAAAGATATGTAAAGAAAATAACATACCTTATTTTATTGTTGGAAATGGATCAAATTTATTAGTAAAAGACGGCGGAGTCAAAGGTGTCGTTATAAAGTTAAATGAAGTTAAGAATATTAGTGTAGTAGGGGAAACAATAGAAGCAGAATGTGGAGCTATGTTAAAGGATGTATCTAATGAAGCTGTAAAAAATTCTTTAACAGGATTTGAGTTTGCATGTGGTATACCTGGAACAGTAGGTGGTGCTGTATTTATGAATGCAGGTGCTTATGATGGAGAGGTTTCACATGTTATTGAGAGCGCAGAAGTTATTGATAGCAATGGAGAAATTAAGGTTTTATCAAGAGAAGAATTGGAATTGGGCTATAGATCCTCTATAGTTATGAAAAATAATTATATAGTTCTATCAGCAAAGTTTAAGTTAATTCATGGAGAAGTAAGAAAAATTAAAGAAATAGTAGATGATCTTACATGTAAAAGAGAATCTAAGCAACCTCTTGAATATCCTTCAGCAGGAAGTACATTTAAAAGACCAACAGGGTATTTTGCTGGAAAACTTATTCAAGATGCTGGATTAAAAGGTTACACTATAGGTGGGGCAGCTGTATCAGAAAAACATTCAGGTTTTGTAATAAACAAAAACAATGCTACAGCAAAGGATATATTAGATTTAATTGCCCATATACAGAATGAGGTAAAGAAAAAGTTTGGTGTTGATTTACATCCAGAAGTAAGAATAATAGGTGAAGATGAAAAGTAAAGAAATATGAAAAAAGGAAATTTAATTTTATTAAATTTCCTTTTTTTTATAAAAACTAAAAGTAAATAATTGACAAAGTTAAAGTGGTATAATATACTTTATTTAATGTTAATAAGAACTATAAAGGGGTGTTTAAATTATGAAAAAGTTTTATGTTAAAGAAAGGTTATTTGCTATAGGGGCCAAATTTGATGTATATGATGAAGAAGGAAATAATATCTTTATATCAGAGGCAGATAAGTTTGACATAGGGAAAAACATAAATATCTATGATTCTAACAATAAAAAAGTATTGTATATGAGACAACAGATTAGATTGGGAAGTCATAAGTATATAACTTATGATGAGAATATGAGGGAAATAGCAACTGTAAAGAAGGAATTTATGACTCCTGAATATAACATAACAGGATCTGTTGGAGTAATGAATATGAGTAGTTCTAGCATTCTAGGAAGGAATTATGAAATTAAAAAAGATGGAATAACTGTAGGGAGAATCAGCAAGGAGTTTACCCTTGGCAGGGATAGGTATTTTCTTGAAGTAATAGATGAAAATTACACTTTATTTTTTATTGGATTGCTAATAATGATTGATATGGTTAGATTTCACAATAATAATTAATTATTAAATCTATTAGGAGGAATATAAAAATGGTTCATGAAATTGATTATAAAATTTATGGTAACGAAATGCAATTTGTAGAAATTGAATTAGATCCAAGGGAAACTGTAGTTGCAGAATCTGGAGCAATGATGATGATGGATAATGACATAATTATGGATGCCATATTTGGAGATGGAAGCCAAAAATCTAAAGGTGGTGGTTTCTTTGGAATGCTAGGTAGTGCAGCTAAAAGAGTTATTACTGGTGAAAGTCTTTTTATGACTTCCTTTACTAACACAGGAATGTTAAGACAAAAGGTTGCTTTTGCAGCTCTATATCCAGGAAAGATATTACCTATGGATTTAAGAAATTATAGTGGAAAACTTATATGCCAAAAGGATGCCTTTCTATGTTGTGCTAAAGGAATAAGCATTGGAATAGAATTTACAAAGAAGTTAGGAACAGGGTTCTTTGGTGGTGAAGGGTTTATACTACAGAAATTAGAAGGTCAAGGATTAGCATTTATTCATGCTGGCGGAACTATTGTTAAGAAAACTTTGATGCAGGGAGAAACTATAAAAATAGATACAGGATGTTTAGTAGCCATGACAGATGGTGTTAAATATGATATACAATTTGTTGGTGGAATTAAAAATGCTGTATTTGGAGGCGAGGGATTATTCTTTGCAACTTTAACAGGACCTGGAGAAGTGTGGATTCAAAGTTTACCTTTTAGTAAATTAGCATCAAGAATATATGCATCAACGCCACAAAATATGGGCAGATCAGTTGACGAAGGAAGCATCCTTGGAAGCATAGGAAATATATTTGAAAAGTAGTGGTAGAAACTTAATTTTAACTTATATATAATAAAATAAAGCAATAAATAATTAATAAGGGGGGAGAACTAAAGATAAATGAAAAATGAATAATGAAGAATGTAGAATTAATGTAGAAACTCCTTACGGAGTTTCTAATAAAATATATGTTTAATAATTAATTTTTAATTACATGAAATTTATTCGTTTAATATTTATGCAGTAGTTCGATATAGCATGGAGTATAAAGTTAGAAAAGAAGTCAAAGGGCTTGAAAAGTACGTTGCAGGAAAGCCAATAGAAGAAGTTAAAAGGGAGTATGGAATAGATAAGGTAGTTAAGCTAGCTTCTAATGAAAATCCCTTAGGAACATCAGAAAAGGTTAAAAAACTTATGGTTGATTTAGTTAATGAAATGAATATGTATCCAGATGCAGCTTCACTTGACTTTAAAGAAGTCTTAAGTAAAAAGCTAAATATAGATAAGAATATGATATTCTGTGGGGCAGGGTCAGATTCTTTGATAAACGTAATTTGCCAGGTATTTTTAGATAAAGAAGATGAAAGCATAATGGCTGATATAACTTTTCCAAGATACGAAAGTAATACAAAGCTAATGGGTGCTAAAGCAGTAAAGATTCCTTTAAAAAATTATGGATTAGATTTAGAAGCTATGGTAGAAGCTATAACTGAAAAAACTAAAATAATTTGGCTTTGTAACCCTAATAATCCAACAGGTGGAATATTTACAAAGAAAGAATTAGATAGAGTACTAAATAGAATACCTAAAGATGTAATAATAGTAATGGATGAAGCTTATGGAGAATACGTTACTTCAAAAGATTACCCAGATTCATTAGAATTAATAAAATCATATCCCAATATTGTTATTTTAAAAACCTTATCTAAGGCCTATGGGTTAGCTGCCTTAAGGTTTGGATATGGAATAGCTAATGAAGAAATAGTAGATTATATCAATAGGGTAATAAATTCCTTTGATGTAAATTTGTTTGCTCAAAAGGCAGCAATTGTTGCCATTGAGGATAATGAATTTATAGATAAAGTTAAGAGTTTTAATGAAGAACAAAGAGAATTATTAGCTTTAGAGTTTGAGAAAATGGGACTTAAATATATAAAATCAGAAGCTAATTTTATAATGGTTAATGTTAATGGAGATGATAGACCAATACATGAATACTTATTAAGGCATGGATATATAATAAGACCAGGATACTTATTGGATATGCCAGGTTGGTTAAGAGTAAGTTTAGGAACTGGAGAGCAAAATTTAGAGTTTTGTAAACTATTAAGATTATCAATAGAAAAACGAGATAATAAATAAAGTAAAAGGAGATGAGTACAAGCTTTTCTCCTTTTTATAATATAGAGTAAAAGATAATATTTTTCATAGTTTGCACTATATAACTATCAGTGTATTTAAGGTATTATTGTTATATTTAAAGGTCTAATATGATATAATCGTATTAAGTAATATAATCAAAGGGAGGTAGCATGATGAGATTTATAATAGTTACAGGATTATCAGGAGCAGGTAAGACGGAAGCAACAAGAAGCCTTGAAGATATGGGATACTTTTGTGTAGATAACCTTCCACCAAAGCTAATACCTAAATTTGCAGAAGCTTGTGTTCAAAGTCAAGGGAAAATAAGCAAGGTAGCTTTAGTAATAGACATTAGAGGAGGAATATTCTTTGATGATTTATTTGAAAGCTTAAATTATTTAAAAAAACAAGACTTTAAATATGAAATATTATTTTTAGATGCTTCTGATGAGGTATTGGTTAAGAGATTTAAAGAAAGCAGGAGAAGTCATCCATTGGCCCCTGGAAGTAGGATAATAACAGGCATTAATGAAGAAAGAAATAGACTAAGAGAAGTAAAAGATAGAGCAGATATAATAATAGATACATCAAAATATGCTATTAAAGATTTAAGAGAAGAAATGACAAAGAACTATGGGGACATAGAACAACCTAAAAAGCAACTTTCTGTAACTGTACTAAGTTTTGGATTTAAATATGGAATACCAGTAGATTCAGATTTAGTTTTTGATGTAAGATTTATTCCAAATCCATTTTATATACCAGAACTTAAGCCTTATTCAGGTAATGAGGAACCAGTTAAGAATTATGTTTTACAACAAGAAGAAACAAAGGGATTTATTGAAAAAGTTGAGGACTTATTAGAATTTTTAATACCTAAATATAAAAAAGAGGGGAAAAGACAACTTATAATATCAATAGGATGCACTGGGGGAAGGCATAGATCCGTTGCAATTGCAAATGAGATATATAATGGTTTATTAAGTAAGGATTATAATATCTCTATAGAACATAGAGATATAAAAGAGGATGTGCATCAAGGAGCAAAAAAACTATGAGTATAAAAGAATGGCTAAAGCCAGGAGTTAAAGTAAAAAGATGGTTTTTCTTTGGGGTTTTTGGAATATTATTAATAGCTTTTGGTTTTACTGAATTGGCTGTAAGAAGAGTTTATGATATTTACTATAAGATATTCTATATATTTCTTAATATAACAGGTGTTTTAGTAATATATATTTCTGTAGTTGAAAGCATGAAGTCAATAATTGCTTTAACTAATAAAGGTTATATTCATCTGTCATTAGATAGTAGAAAAATGGAAAATTTAATATATGAAAAAAGATTATTAGTAAAGGGGCCTAAAATTGTAGTAGTAGGTGGAGGAACAGGTCTATCTACAATGCTTAGAGGACTAAAGTATTATACATCAAATATTACTGCCATAGTTACTGTTGCAGATGATGGTGGTGGTTCAGGTGCTTTAAGAGAAGATTTAGGTATGCTACCACCAGGGGATATAAGAAACTGTATACTAGCATTAGCTGATACGGAACCTTTAATGGAAGAACTTCTTCAATATAGATTTACAGATGGAAGACTTAAGAATCAAAGCTTTGGGAATTTATTTTTAGCTGCTATGGATGGAGTCAGTGACAACTTTGAAGATGCAGTTCAAAAAATGAGCTCAGTTCTTGCAGTAACAGGAAAGGTTTTACCAGTGACTTTAGAAGATATGAAGCTTATAGCCGAATTAGAAAATGGAAATGTAATAGAGGGAGAGTCTCAAATTCCAGAAGAAGCAATAAGACAAAATTCAAGAATAAAAAAATTAATGGTAGAGCCTAATAATGCTAAGCCACTAGAAGATGCTATTAAAGCTATAGAAGAAGCTGATGCAATAGTTCTTGGACCAGGAAGCCTTTATACAAGTATTATTCCTAATTTATTAGTTAGGGACATTGCAGATAGTATTAGGAAAAGTGATGCTATTAAGATATATATTTCAAATATAATGACTCAGCCAGGTGAAACTCATGGCTTTAAAGCTTCAGACCATATAAAAGTACTGAAAAAGTATGGTGGAAGAGGAATTGTTGACTATGTAATAGCAAACAGAGGGGATATCCCTGCAGATATAAAAGAAAGATATTCAAAGGATAATTCTCAATTAGTTGAATTAGATAACAGAGAGCTTAAGAAACTAGGAGTAGAAGTTATAGAAGCATCTTTAGCTAAAATAGAAAAGGGCTATGTTAAACATGATTCAGAATATCTTGCTGAAGTTCTTGTGGATACAATAATGGAGAAAAAACTTTTGTATGATAGAAAGAGAATAATAGAATATATGTACGTTTCTCAAAAAATAAAACAAAGAGAAAGAGAAAATAGAGCTAGCAAAGATAATAATAAACACTAATGGACTAAAAGATAACTTTCTTTAGTCCATTTTTTTATAATATAATTAAAGAATAAATAAGATTTATAGAAAAAAATGAAATTATTTGTTAAAATATGTTTATATGGGGAAAAATTAGAGTAAAAGGAAGAGTTTTATGGATATATTAATGATATTTATCGAAAAAATGGTACTTATACTTCTATATAATGCTTTATTTAACAAAGGGAAGACAGAAAAGCTTTTAATTTATTTTATAATAATTGCTATAGGCAGTATATTATTTTATATTTTTAACAAAAGCAATGGCATATTTGTTTATATAACTTTATTAGTAGTAGAAATAATATCTATAGGTTATGTAGATAAAAAGAACATTAACTTAGTTTTAATAGAAATACTTATAGGTTTAATAATTACTTTTATAATACAAAGTAGTGCTGTGGTAATAGTATTTTTAATAACAGGAAAAACTAAAGAAAATAGAGGTATACATTTGTTTTTATATGCATTTAGTATACTCTTATTAATGATATCAATGAGAAAGTCTAAGAAACTAAAAAAAATTAATTTTGAAAGTTATATTGAAAATAATCTTTTAATATCAAATACAATTTTTAATATTTTTATGTTTTTTATGATATTAAAATTAATTTACGATAGTGGAAGTATAGTTAACAATTTAATTATTCAAATTATAGTAATTATCTTTATTATTATTTTCTTTAATATAAATTTTTATAAAAGTATACATAAGACCATAATAAGAAATAAGAATAAGGAAGTTCAGAGTGCTTATAATCCACTATTAGATGAAATAATATCAAATATAAGGTCAAATGAGCATGAATATAAAAATCATATAGGAATGCTATTTTCAATGATTCAGGTATCTACTAATATACCTGAACTAAAAGATAGAGCAAAAAAATATATTGGAAATATACAGTCAACTAATGTTTCAAGTGATGTTTTGGATATTGAAAGTACAATAATAAAGGCTGTTTTGTATAGTAAGTTAGTGGAATGTGATCAGTTAGGAATTAATTTAAGTTATGAAATAAAAACTAATTTGGAAAATTCAATACTTGATGACCCTGAAATAACTATTATACTTAGTAATTTATTAAATAATGCTATTGAAGCAACTAAGAATAATAAGAAGAAAGAGATAATAGTAGATATAACAAAATTAGAAAGATATAAGATAGTAGTTAAGAATAGTATTGATGAATTAAACATTGATCCAAATAAGATTCAGAGCTTTTTTGAGAAGGGTGTTTCAAGTAAGGGAACTGGAAGAGGTTATGGATTATATAATGTTAAGAAAATAGTAAAAAAATATAAAGGTTCAATATATGCTAGAATAGTTGAAGACTATTTAGTAATAGAAATATATGTGTAGCTTATATAAGCTAGAATTTACATCTAAATTTTTATTGGTATTTATGGTATAATAACTTGATAAGAATAGTAAATAAGGAGAAATAGGCAATATGTCATTTTCATCAAAAGTAAAAGGAGAAATATGTAGATATTCAGAGTTAACTAAAGAGGAAGCATTAGCTGAAATTTCAGCAATAATGAAGGTAAGTGGAACAATATCCTTTAGTGGATTGGGTCTATCCTTTAGAATTACTACTGAAAATCCTGCATCTGCAAGACATATATTTAGTTTGCTAAAAGAGCATTTTAATATACATTCAAAATTAATGGTTAAGAAGAGTAACTCTTTAAAGAAAAATAATATATACATGGTTTTAATAGAAGAAGATATGGGTGTTAGGGATCTTTTAAGAGATACAGGAATACTTACAGAAATAGAAGGAGTAATGACGTTAAATTATAGAATAGATAAGGACATGGTTAACTCAGATGAGTTAAAAAGGGCTTATGTAAGAGGAGCATTTATTGGTGGAGGTAGTATAAGTAATCCAGAAAAAACCTATCACTTGGAATTTGTAACTCATAGCGAAGAATATGCAAGAGACTTATCAGCTTTAATTAATACTTTTGGATTAAATTCTAAAGTAATTCAAAGAAAAAATAGCTTTATAATATATCTAAAAGAAGGAGAGCAAATTTCAAATCTATTAGGAATTATAGGAGCACATACCTCATTGTTAGAATTAGAAAATATAAGAATAATGAAGGAAATGAGAAATAATGTTAATAGGCTTGTGAATTGTGAAACTGCGAATCTAAGTAAGACAGTTAATGCAGCTGTTAGACAAGTTGAAAGTATTAAACTTATACAAAAAGAAATAGGGCTACAAAGATTACCACAAAACTTAAGGGAAGTAGCAGAACTTAGATTAAGCTATCCAGATGAATCCTTAAAAGAACTTGGAGAAATGCTAGACCCTCCAGTTGGAAAATCTGGAATTAATCATAGATTAAGAAAAATAGAAAAAATAGCAGAAGAAATAAGATCAGGAACATATTAGTTCAATGCATAATGCATAATGGGAAATGGATAATTTATGATGAAACTCAGCAAGCTGAGTTTCTTAAATTTAATCTTAGTAATTTGGCACAAATTACTTCCTTAATTGTGCATTATGCATTATGCATTATTAATTAGAAGCTGACTTGTTCAGCTTCTTCAGGGGGTGTTTATTTGGAAAAGAAATTTACGCACTTGCATCTTCATACTGAATATAGTTTGCTTGATGGTTCTGGTAAAATAGAGAATTTAATAAGTAGGGCTAAAGAGTTAGGCATGGATAGTATTGCTATAACTGATCATGGAGTTATGTATGGTTGTGTAGCTTTTTATAAGGAAGCTATAGAACAGGGAATTAAACCTATACTTGGTTGTGAGGTTTATGTAGCTGCAAAATCTATGGATATAAAGTTAAATGATAAAGAGAATAGCACTCATCATCTAGTTTTATTAGTAAAGAATGAAGAGGGATATAAAAATCTTATGGAAATAGTATCAGAAGCTTCTATTAGGGGCTTTTACTATAAGCCAAGAGTTGATCATGACTTTTTAAGAGAACATAGTGAAGGACTAATAGCCCTAAGTGCATGTTTAGGTGGAGAGGTTCAATACTGGCATCTTAAAGATAATTATGAAAAGGCTAAGGAAGTAGCACTTTTATATAATGATATCTTTAAAGAGGGTTTCTATTTAGAAATACAAAATCATGGTATGGATGAACAAAGGAAGGTTACAGAAGCTAATATTAAGTTATCTAAGGAAACAGGAATTCCATTAGTGGCTACTAATGATGTTCATTATATAAACCAAAAGGATTCAGCTTCTCATGATATTCTAATGTGTATACAAACGGGTAAAACAATAGATGACCCAAATAGAAGAAGATATCCATCAGATCAATTTTATTTAAAATCTCCAGAAGAAATGTGGAATATGTTTTCTTATGTTCCAGAAGCATTAGAAAATACTACAAAGATAGCTGAAGAATGTAATTTTGATTATGAATTCCATGTATCAAAGTTACCAAAGTTTCCAGTACCAGAAGGAGTTGAGCCCTTTGAGTATTTAAAAAATCTTTGTTATTCAGGATTAATTGAAAGATATGATGTATTTAAGGAATTTTTAAATAAACCACTAAATGTTGAAGAATTTGTGGATTATTATAAGGAAAATGAAGATGCTTGTGGATATATTGAAAGACTAGAATATGAATTATCAGTAATTAAGCAAATGGGATATGTAGATTATTTCTTAATTACTTGGGATTTTATTAGATTTTCTAATGAAAATGGGATACCAACAGGTCCAGGACGTGGATCTGCTGCAGGATCCATAGTAGCTTATACATTAGGGATAACTAAAATAGATCCTATAAAATATAGCTTACTTTTTGAAAGGTTTTTAAATCCAGAAAGAGTAAGTATGCCTGATATAGATTCTGATTTCTGTTACGAAAGAAGACAGGAAGTTATTGATTATGTTGTGGATAAGTATGGCCTAAATAATGTATCACAAATTATAACCTTTGGAACTATGGCACCAAGAGTTTGTATTAGAGATGTTGGTAGAGCTATGAATTATTCCTATGCTGAAGTAGATAGAATAGCAAAAATGATTCCTACCATGCTTGGAATTACAATAGATAAGGCTTTAGAAATAAATCCTGAACTTAAGGCAGCATATAATAATGAAGATAGAGTTAAGGAACTAATAGACCTTAGTAGAGATTTAGAAGGATTACCTAGACATTCATCTACTCATGCGGCTGGTGTTGTAATATCATCTAAACCTTTAGTAGAATATGTACCACTTCAAAAAAATGAAGATTCTATAGTAGCACAATTTGATATGACAACATTAGAGGAATTAGGTTTATTAAAGATGGATTTCCTTGGGCTTAGAACTTTAACTGTTATGAATGATGCAGTTAGAATGATTAAGGAAAACCGAGGTATAGAAATTAATTTAGATAAGATAGATTTTGAAGATAAAGAAGTTTATAAAATGCTTGGAGAAGGGAAGACAGCAGGGGTATTCCAATTAGAATCTCCAGGTATGACTTCCTTTATGAAGGAGTTAAAACCAGACTGTTTAGAAGATATTATAGCTGGTATCTCTCTTTACAGACCAGGTCCTATGGCTGAAATTCCTAGATATATAGAATGTAAGCAAAATCCAGATAAAGTTAAGTATGAAGCTCCAGAACTTGAAGATATACTTAATGTAACTTATGGAGTAATGGTATATCAAGAACAAGTTATGGAAATAGTAAGAAAGCTTGCTGGATATTCTATGGGAAGAAGTGACCTAGTTAGAAGAGCTATGTCTAAGAAAAAGCACAAGGTCATGGAAGAAGAGAGAAAGAACTTTATATTTGGTGTTGTAGATGAAAATGGAAAGGTAGAAGTTCCAGGCTGTAAGAGGAATGGAATTTCAGAGGAAGCAGCAAATAAGATTTTTGATCAAATGATGGATTTTGCATCATATGCATTCAATAAGTCTCATGCAGCGGCCTATGCAGTTATAGGATATCAAACTGCTTATTTAATGAAATATTATCCTGTTGAAACAATCGCAGCTATGCTTAATTCAGTTATGGGAACAAGTGAAAAGGTAGCCCATTATATAGCCTTTTCTGAAAGTTTAGGAATTCAAGTATTACCCCCTGATATAAATGAAAGCTACTCAAAGTTTACTGTAAAAGGGGATAAAATTAGATTTGGATTAGCAGCTATAAAAAATGTAGGATTTAATGTGGTTGAAACAATAGTAGAATCTAGAAATAAAAAAGGAACTTTTGAATCATTAATGGACTTCATAAATAAGATAGATTTATCATCAGTTAATAAAAGAGCTATTGAAAGCTTAATAAAAGCAGGGGCTTTAGATGGATTTAATATATATAGATCAAAATTATTAGCTGTATATGAAAAGTTAATGGATGGAGTAGCTAATGAAAAGAAGAGAAATATTGATGGACAAATAAGTTTATTTGGAATTGAGGAAGAAATTGAACTTCCAGAAATAAATTATCCAAATATAAAGGAATTTGCAAAGAAAAATTTATTATCTATGGAAAAAGAAATGACAGGATTATATTTATCAGGACATCCTTTAGATGAATATGTAGACAGTCTTAAGGTACAGACATCTACAAATATTGAAAAAATATATAAGTCCTATGAGGTAATAAAGGAAAACTTTAATCCTAATGATTTGCCAGAAGATATAATTAATGATGAAGAAAGAGTTATTCTTGGAGGAATAATAGCAGAATATAATCAAAAAATAACTAGAAATAACACTATGATGGCATTCTTAAAACTAGAGGATTTAACTGGTATAATAGAAGTTATAGTTTTTCCAAAGACATTAGATAAGGTTAGAGAAAAATTAAAAGAAGATGCTTTAGTAGTTATTAAAGGAAGAGTAAATATTAAGGAAGATGAACTTCCGAAGTTAATATGTGAAACTATTGAACCTTTAGAAAAAATAAATACAGCAAAAGTATATTTAAGAACAAAAGATTTGACAGAAGGAAAGGCTTTAATTCAAGAATTGAAAAAGATGCCAGATTACTATAAAGGTGATACTACTGTATACTTATTTACTGAAAATGATAGAAAAAGCTATAGGATGTCAAAGGATATTTGGATAAACCTTGAGTCAGATGCAGTTATTTATTTTAAGGAAATAATAGGAGAAGATAACGTTAAAGTAGTAGAATAATATAAATGAAGTTTACATTTATTAGTTTATAAAGATTTATATAGAATTTATATTTGTAAGCTTCATTACCTTTATTGAAATTTCAAAAATTTTCAATATAATTAATTATTTGTCTTTAAAATTAATATAATTTAATAAAATACTTAATTTCAAAAAGTTATAAATGATAAATAAGAAAATATTATTATTTAATATATAAATCTAATAAATTTAGGTTATAATATAACATATAAAGAATAAAAAAAGTCGATAAAAATCAATTATTGTATTTATTTTAGTTGCATAAACTTAATTAAGCAAGTAAAATAAATAAGATGATAAAAAATAGTAAAAACTTATTAATGTGGTAAAATAAAATTATTATAGTAAATAAAAAATGGATAATTCCACATGAAGTGGGACAACCTTTGTCCCGGTGGTGTTAAGGAGGAAGCAACATGAAAAAAATAGCTATTTTAACTAGTGGTGGAGATGCTCCAGGAATGAACGCAGCAATAAGAGCCGTTGTAAGAACCGCTTTACATCATGGTATTGAAGTAATGGGCGTTCAAAGAGGATATAGTGGCTTAATTAATGGAGAGCTATTCCCAATGGATAGATCATCAGTTTCTGATATCATTCATAGAGGTGGTACTATTTTAAGAACGGCTAGATGCCTTGAATTTAAAAAAGAAGAAGTAAGAGTGAGAGCTACTAAGATATTAAAGGCTTATGGCGTTGATGCATTAGTAGTAATTGGTGGAGATGGATCATTTACAGGAGCTAAGCTTTTATCAAAGCTAGGTGTTAAAACTGTAGGTTTACCAGGAACTATAGATAATGATTTAACTTACACTGATTTTACAATTGGATTCGATACTGCTTTAAATACAGTTATTAATGCAATAGATAAAATTAGAGATACATCAACTTCTCATGAAAGAGTATCAATAGTTGAAGTTATGGGAAGAGATTGTGGAGATCTAGCTTTATATGCTGGTATTGCTGGTGGAGCTGAATATATAATTACACCGGAAAAAGGTTTTGATAAGGATGAACTTTGTAGAGTAATATTAGAAGGAAAACAAAGTGGAAAAATACACAACTTAGTATTACTTGCAGAAGGTGTTGGTGGAGCTCAAGAATTAGCTAAATATGTTGAAGGTGTTACAGGAATTGAAACAAGAGCAACAGTACTAGGTCATATTCAAAGAGGTGGTAGCCCAACAGCTGCAGATAGAGTATTAGCTTCTAGAATGGGATCTAGAGCAGTTGAAGTCCTTCTAGAAGGAAAAACTTCAAGAGTTATAGGTATAAAAAATAATGAGATAATTGATCAAGATATAGATGAAGCATTAGCGTTAGAAAGAAAGTTTGATGAAAAATTATTTGATATAGCAGATGAAATATCATCTTAGGTTATAAATACTTGATTTGTTACTCAAAATATTAATATAAATTATTTAATGTAAACCCAAAAATTATTATATACTTAATTAAAGGAGTGTTATAAATGAGAAAAACTAAGATGATTTGTACTATAGGTCCAGCTAGTGAAAACCCAGAAATATTATCGCAAATTATTGAAGCTGGAATGAATGCATCAAGACATAACTTTTCACACGGAGATCATGCAGAGCATGCAATTAGAATAAACTTAGTAAAAGATTTAGCTAAAAAATACAACAAAGAAATAGCTATAATGTTAGATACTAAGGGACCTGAAATTAGAACTGGAAAGTTTGAACCTAAAAAAGTTGAATTAAAGACAGGTGATAACTTTATAATATATGCAGGTGGAGATGTTGTAGGAGATACAACACAATGTACAGTAACTTATGAAGGTTTAGCTAATGATGTTAAATCAGGAGATACTATACTAATAGATGATGGTTTAGTTGGATTAAGAGTTGAATCTGTTGAAGGCAATAAAATTAACTGTAAAGTTATGAATACAGGTTTCGTAGGAACTCATAAGGGAGTTAATGTTCCAGGAGTTTCAATAAAGTTACCAGCTTTAACAGAAAAAGATATAGCAGACTTAAAGTTTGGATGTGAAATAGGAGTAAACTTAGTTGCAGCATCATTTATAAGAAAAGCAGCTGACGTTGAAGCTATAAGAAAAGTTTTAGTTGAAAATGGTGGAGAAGACATTCAAATATTCTCAAAGATAGAAAACCAAGAAGGTGTTGATAATATAGATGCTATATTAGAAGCTTCTGATGGTATAATGGTTGCTAGAGGAGACCTAGGTGTTGAAATACCAATGGAAAAACTTCCAGCAGTTCAAAAAATGATAATAGAAAAATGTAATGCTGCAGGAAAGCCAGTTATAACTGCTACTCAAATGTTAGATTCTATGATAAGAAATCCAAGACCAACAAGAGCAGAAGTATCAGACGTAGCAAATGCTATATATGATGGAACTGACGCAATTATGTTATCAGGAGAATCAGCAAATGGAGATTGGCCAGTAGAAGCTGTTCAAACTATGGCGAAAATAGCTATAGAAGCTGAAAAGCAATTAGATTATGAAATAGCTACTTCAAAAGCAAAGAGACATATACCTGCTATAGCAGGAGTTATTTCAAGAGCTGCTGCAAATGCTGCTTACGAATTACAAGCTTCAGCAATAATTTCATCAACACAAAGTGGAGCTACTGCAGGAAGATTATCTCAATGCAGACCAGATTGCCCGATAGTTGCTGTAACTCCAGATGAAAGAGTAGCTAAGAAGTTAGCATTATACTTTGGAGTTTATCCAGTTGTTTCAGGAAAAATGGAATCAACAGATCATATGATGGAAGAATCAGTGAAGGTTGCAGAAGAGAATGGATTTGTTGCAAAGGGAGATACAGTAGTAATAGCTGCAGGTGTTCCAGTAGATAAGATTGGTGCAACAAACTTATTAAAGATAAGTGTAGTAGAATAGTTAATAAGTAAAAATTAATATTTAAGGTATAAATAGCTGTGGTGCTAAATGGTTAGTACCACAGTTTATTTTTATAAATAAGAAAAATTAATTTATTAATTTAAAGAAAATATAGTTAATATTCTAAATAATAGCTAGAAAAAAGAGTAATTGAAAACTATTATCATATAAACATCTAAAAGTTATTATTTAGTTATAAAATTGTATAATTACAGTATAAATAATATATAAAAATAGATAATTAACAAAATGTTAACATTTATATTGATATATCTTAAGTTATAATGTATATTATGTATTAAATAAAGTAATAATATTATTATGGAATTAAATGGCAACTTAATTCTGGCTTTGGGCATCATATGATGCCTATTTTTTTTAAATAAAATATAATTACTAATTTAAAGAAACTATTAAAAATATGTGTATTAAAAATTATAGAATGTAAATACTGAGCTATTATTATTTGAAACTAAGTAAGGAGTTTCTTCAATAATTATGCATTATGCATTACGCATTACGCATTATAATATACTGCTTTGTGTTTTATATATTTTTATGCTATTATAAGATGAAACTTTAGAAATCATTAAATTTGCAAGGTTTTAAGAGGTGGATAATTTGGTTGAAAAGAATAATGAATATATATTAGATATAACAAGTATAGGATATGAAGGTGAAGGTATAGCTAAGATAGATGGATATCCTATATTTATAGAAGGGGCTATTTTAGGAGAAAGAGTAAAAGCTTTAATAGTTAAAGTTAAGAAAAATTATGCGTATGGAAAGCTATTAGAAGTAATAGAATCTTCTGATGAAAGAGTTGAGCCTAAATGTAATGTTTATAAAAGATGCGGTGGATGCACTGTTCAGCATATGAGTTATAAAAAGCAATTAGATTATAAATTTGAAAGAGTAAAAGATTGTATATCAAAGATTGGTGGATTAGATAGATCAATAGTTAAATATCCAATAGGTATGGATATTCCAGAGAGATATAGAAATAAGGTTCAATTACCTGTTGGTATGGTAAAAGGAGAACTAAACATTGGTTTCTATGCTCCAAGAAGTCATAATATAATAAATTTAGATACATGTCTAATTCAAGATAAGGTAGCAGATAAAGTTGCTGAGCTTACGAAAAAATGGATGATTGAATATAAAATACCAGCAGCTAGTATTGATGGAGTTTTTAATAAAAATGGATTAATAAGACATATAATGATACGTAAGGGCTTTACTACCAATGAAGTTATGGTAGTGCTAGTATCAACAAAGAAAAAGATTGAACACATTGATAAGTTTATAGAATTAATTAAAGATAATATAGAAGGAATAAAGAGTATTATATTAAATATAAATAAAGAAAATACCAATGTTATATTAGGCCAAGAGTGTATAACATTATGGGGAGAAGATATAATAACAGATTATATAGATAATTTTAAGTTTAATATATCTCCACTTTCATTTTTTCAGGTGAATCCAGTACAAACAGAAAAGCTATATTCAAAGGCCTTAGAATATGCAGAATTAACAGGAGAAGAAACTGTTTTTGATGCTTATTGTGGAACAGGAACTATAACACTTTTCCTTTCACAAAAAGCAAAAAAGGTTTATGGTGTGGAGATAATAGAACCAGCCATTATTAATGCTAGAGAAAATGCTAGAATTAATAATATAGACAATGCAGAATTTTTTGTGGGAAAATCAGAAGAAGTAATACCTGAATTGATAGAAAAAGGTATAGTTCCTGAAGTGATAGTTGTAGATCCTCCAAGAAAAGGCTGCGATATAAAGCTTTTAGATTCCATTGAAAAAGCAAAACCAAGAAAAGTAGTTTATGTCTCATGTGATCCAAGTACTTTAGCAAGAGACTTAAAAATATTAGAAGAAAAGGGTTATAAGACAGAAGTGGTTCAACCGGTAGATATGTTTCCACATACTAGTCACATAGAGACATGCGTTTTACTTGTCAGGGAATAAATCAACGATGAGGAAGTTGTATCAATAAAGTTTGATTTATAAGGTGCAAGGGTGCCTCAGAGTGAATATGTAGCTCCTGAAAAACCTACTTACGGTAATAATAAGAAATGGATAAAAGATATATACGGTTTCAATATTTTCAGTCTTTATATCACTCAGATTAAAGATAAGTTAGGCTTTGAAAAGAAAGATAACTATAATCAAGGCGAAGGTAAATCTAGCCAGAAATTTACTCCTAAAATTAACTTATTAATAAGGATATCAGGAGGTAAAATGATTATGAATGACTTGCAGAAGAGAGGATATCTTGTTAAAGAGACAGGTGCAGTTTACTATTCTATGGACATGGATAAAACTTTGGCTTGGTTTACGGATGTGCTTGGATGGTATGGTCAGATTGATGCGCGAGATGAAAATAATTTTGGAATGTATGGTTGCGTAAATAATATTCCTATTGAATTTGAGTCATTGGGACTTGCTCCATTTACTGTAATTCATATGTTTCATGGTGAAACCGATAAGAGAATGATTGGTTTTATGAAAGTTGAAGGTATTGAAAAACTACATGATTATGTAGTTTCAAAAGGATGGACAGAAATAGAGGATGCTGTTTGTGAACCTTGGGGTTCGAAATCATGTGTAGTTACAACAATCGATGGTTGCCAACTGAAATTTTTCCAGTAGACATATCTGGAAAAATTTATTATTTAAGGATACAATACCAAATTTCAGTTCAATCTCTCATGGGTAAAGATTGAGTTGTTTTCCTATGAAGTTATATTAAGAACTTTCAAGTTAAAAACAGTATAAAAGGCTGGAATCTCAAAAGAGAATCCAGCCTTTTTTGTTTAGAATTTCACCCTAAGTATTTGACGATACTTAGGGTCTGTGTGAGTTACGGTCAAATACTTTAGGATATCAATTTTGACGGATTGACATCCCTATATTATATAAGTAAGTTATGCCATAAATTAATTTATAATCTTACATATTTTCAAGTCTAACCACTTTTTCTAACTTTATTAGTAAATAAGATATTATAACAATATTTTAACACTGAAAAAAATATGAATTTTCAATAAAATATTGACAGGTGAACGTTTGATAACTTACAATTAAGGTGAACATTTGATAACTATAATGAAAGAAATAATAGATAAGATTATAACTTATTAGTAAAGGTAGGATGTATTTACATATTTAATTGGATAGGTAATAGAAATATTATTTTTTATGTTATCTCATGGAGCCTTTCTAAAAATATTTATTATTTATATTTTAAAAATTGTCCTTTTGTACATCATACCTAAAAATTACGAGGTGAATTATATGCAAAAGATAGATAGAAAAAAACAGATACTTACAGAATGCCTTGCACTTTTCTCAAAACACGGTTATGACGGAGTTTCCATGAGAGATATTGCAAAGGCAGTTGGTTTTCGTGAGAGTGCATTGTATAAGCACTATAAAAGTAAACAGGAAATATTGGATTCTATTTTTATTGAAATGAAAGCTCACTTTGAGAAAGCATCAAAAGCAATTAAATTACCAGAGGGTAATGATTTTTCTATGCTTGCCATGGAGTATAAAAACGAGGGGTTAAATGAACTGAAAAAACAATGTTCCTCTTTATTCTTATACTGGCTTAAAGACAATCAGGCAGCACAGTTCCGTAGACTGTTGATGCTAGAACAGTTTCGCCACTCAGAAGCAGAAAACATACTGAGGGAGTTTTTGATAGATGGTGCATTACAATATCAAACTGCTTTATTTGAGAAAATGATTGAGATAGGCTATTTTAAAGCCATTGATTCGGAAGTGTTGGCTATGCAATTTTATTCTCCTATATTTTTGCTTCTATGTAAATATGATGGTAAGCCTGAAAAGGAAAAAGAAGCATTAGCACTTTTAGAAAAACATATAGATATATTTGATGCAAATTATAGGAATAATGAATAAAAAAAATATAAACTAGGGGGTGTCAGGAAATGATATGTGGTGTTAACAATACTAATCTTTACTATGAAAAGTATGGCACAGGAAGACCACTAATTCTTATACATGGAAATGGGCAAACTCATAAGATTTTTGATAAGGCAATACCATTATTAGCGGAAAAATTTACAGTATATGCAATAGACAGTCCTGGGCATGGGCAGAGTGAATCTGTTGTGGAATATCACTATGATGATTTTGCAGAGGATATAAGGTGTTTTATTGAAGAGCTTAAACTTCATGAAACAATTCTTTATGGATTCAGTGATGGTGGAATTATTGGATTGCTACTTGCAGCAAGATATCCACAGCTATTATCTCAAATTATTATTAGTGGGGCAAACTTATCACCAGATGGTATTCGAACAGGGTGGCTCAAACTTTTTAAGTTCATAAATGCAATTGTGAAAGATCCAAAGATGACCATGATGCTAACTGAGCCTAATATTACAGAGGAAATGCTTAGTAGTATTATAATCCCTACTACTATACTGGCAGGAAGTCATGATATGGTGAAACAAAATCATACGAAGTATATTGCTGATAGCATTCCAAATAGTAAGCTTCACATTTTGAAAGGAGAAGGACATGGAAGCTATGTCTTACACAGCACAAAAATTGTAAAGCTAATTTTGGATGCAACAAAGTAAAAGAAGTAATAAGAAAACCAGATATAAACATAAGAAAAATCTAATTGAAAATAGAGAGTACTGTTAATACGGAGGTGTTTATTAATGATAACTTCAAAAATATTTTATGAAAACATGGAAAGAGATTTTGTTTCTTGGGCACAAACAGTTGAAGATATAAGAGCAGCATTTATTGTGGGCTCTAGGGCACGTAATGATCATCCTGCAGATCAGTGGTCAGATATGGATATTATTTTCTTTACATCAAGACAGAATTATTATCTTTCCAATAACCAATGGCTTAATAATATGGGGGAGATCTGTACTTCATTTGTATCTCAGACAGAAGGGGGAGACCATGAATGCCTTACACTATTTAATGGTGGATGGCAGGTTGATTTTGTTATTCACTCATTAGATGATTTAAGACATATTGTTAATAATAAAATTACTCCAGATAATTTTTATCGAGGAGTAAAAGTACTTATTGATAAAGATAATGTTGCAAATTATATTATGCCTCAATATAGTATGGCTCCTAAAGGGAATATTTTATCAGAAGAAAAGTTCTTACAATCTATAAATATGTTTTGGTTTATAGCTTTATATATGGCTAAACAAATACTAAGAAATGAGTTATGGGTTGCAAAAGTAAGAGATAACAATATGAAAGAACTTCTACTTCAGATGATAGAATGGCATGAAAAGATAGTAAATGGAAGTGACTATGATACCTGGCATGCAGGCCGTTTCTTATGTGAATGGGCAAGTAAAGAAACTCAAGTTGAGTTACAGAACTCATTTGGTCATTTTGATAGGATTGACAGTTGGAAGGCTCTAATGGCTACGATAAACTTATTTAAACGCTTATCACATGATATATCCCAAAAAAAGAATTTTTATTATCCATATGCTGTAGAAGAAAGTATTTATGATTGGATTAATAAAAATAGTAAATATTTGGCATAGAAGAATTAGCAAAAACTTAGGCTGGCAATATCATATGGTATTTGCCAGTTTATTTATTAATATCTTCATCTAAGCTTAATTTTAAGGAAGAAGATATACAATAAATTTTATATTATATAAATTAAGCACTATATTTTCTAAGGAAGTCAATATAATATATTGAAGTAGATTATGGTATTATTCTATAATTAGAAAGTGATTAATTCTGGGGAATATCAAGGGGAAACATTAATTTTAAATATTGGGGAGTATAAAAAATATTATTTTGAATTAGGTATTGGTAGTACAAGTTTAAGGGATAAAAAAATATATTAGTAGGATAATAAAAGTTAAGTACTTTGATTCTTAGAGAGGATTTGTGAAAATGATTGAATGGAATGAGAAATACAAAACTGGCATAGAACTAGTAGATCAGCAACATAAAGAGTTATTTAGATTGTTTAATAGGATATATGAGCTGTATAATAATAAATTACTAATAGATAAATATGACAAAATAATAGTAGCATTAGAAGAATTGAAAGATTATACAAAATACCATTTTAAAGCTGAAGAGGAGTATATGCTTTCAATTAGATATAAGAAGTTTTTTGAGCATAAGTTAAAACATGAAGACTTTATAAATAAAATTGACTCTATAGATTACAATATCATTGATAATGACCAACAAAATAATTTACTTGAATTATTAAAGTTTGTTACTGACTGGTTAGTGGAGCATGTTATAACAGTAGATAAGCAAATATCATTGTAGAGTAGGATAAATCAAAATAATACATAAAAATGTTCCTTTAAAATGCTAATTATAGTATTTTATGATTTCCTCAGATTAATAAATAAAATTATCAAAATATAAGTTTTTAATAAATATCAAAAAATTGCGAAAATATACTATAAATAGTAAAAATCCATAAAAATTAAAGAAAAAAGGGGATATTTGTATAAGGACTCCATGGCAAAAATGGTATATAATAGTATAAAAACTATTTATTTTCTGTGGTCAAGGAGGGGAAGATATGGGATTAACTCATGCGGTAGCTAGAAAGGCTTTGGGAACAACTATAGATGGTATATTAAAATATGTTAATAAAGATAAGGAAAAAAATTTATTAAAAATAGTAGATATATCAGAACAATTTTTAGATGGGACCTTTAGTAAGGAGGCTTTTGATGGAGCTAGAAATCTTATAAAGAATCCAGAGGGTAAGTGGATGAAATATTTAGATAGAGCACTAAATGAATTACATCCAAATGTAATAAAAATGACAGCTTTAAATATGGGGTTTGAAGCTGGTTTTAGTGGATATAAAAAAACATTAGAACTTCAAAAAAAATATAATTGTAATATACCATGGATTATACTTATGGATCCAACAAGTGCTTGTAATCTAAAATGCACAGGATGCTGGGCAGCAGAATATGGACATAAATTAAATTTAAGCTTTGAAGATTTAGATAATATTATCACTCAAGGAAAAGAGCTTGGTATTTATTTTTACATGTATACTGGTGGAGAACCATTAGTTAGAAAAAAAGATTTAATTAAGTTATGTGAAAAACATAATGATTGTGCTTTTCATGCTTTCACTAATGGTACATTAGTAGATAGAGAACTTTGTGAAGAAATGGTGAGGGTTGGAAACCTATCATTATCTATAAGTCTTGAAGGATTTGAGGATGTTAATGATGGTAGAAGAGGAAATGGTATATTCAATAAAGTAATGGATAGTATGGATTTATTAAAAGAATATGGATTAATCTTTGGTACTTCTATATGCTATACTAGAAAAAATATAGATGTAGTAACATCTGATGAGTTTTTGGATTTAATTATTGAAAAAGGATGCAGATTCACTTGGTACTTCCACTATATGCCTGTTGGAAATGAGGCTGCTATAGATTTATTACCAACAAGTGAACAAAGAAAATATATGTATAAGAGAGTAAGAGAAATTCGTTCAATGGAAGGTGGAAAGCCTATATTTGCAATGGATTTTCAAAATGATGGAGAATTTGTAGGTGGATGTATAGCAGGAGGAAGATGTTATTGTCATATAAATCCTAATGGAGATGTGGAACCTTGTGTATTTATTCATTATTCTAATGCAAATATACATGATAAGAGTCTTTTAGAATGCTTTAAGCAACCTATTTTTATGGCTTATAGAGAAGGACAACCTTTTAATGAAAATCATTTAAGACCTTGTCCTATGCTAGAGAATCCAGAGTGTTTACAAGAAATTGTTAAGAAGACAGGAGCTAAATCAACGGATCTTATGTCTCCAGAATCAGTTGAACACCTATGCAGAAAATGCTTAAAATACTCAGAGGACTGGGGAAAAGTCGCAGATAAGTTATGGAAATAAATCGCAAAATATAAATAAAAAAGGGGCTGAAGAACTAAAATTAGTATACAGCCCCTTTTTTATTTAATTTTATAATGATGAGAAATGTTAGTATTTTGGTTGCTTTAAAAGCAACTGTTGATATTATTTTGTATTATTTAAGAATGTTAAAATGTATTGCTTGAAGAATTTATAAGGGCTAAGCTATACTAAAGCTATTAAAACACGAGGGGGAACAAATATGTTCAGTGAGAATTTAAGGGCTATCAGAAAAAGTAAAGGTTTTACGCAAGAAGAATTGGCATTAAAGGTTAATGTAGTACGCCAAACAGTATCGAAATGGGAAAAAGGTTTATCTGTTCCTGATGCTATAACATTACAGAAAATTGCAGCTGTATTAGATGTAAGTGTTAGTGAAATACTAGGAGCTGAAATAGAAGAAGATAACAATAGAAATGAAATAGCAAATCAGTTATCTAGAATAAATGAGCAGTTAGCCATTAAGAATAGAAGATGGAATGTTTTTTGGAAAATAGTTATAGGAATTATATTAGGAGTGATACTTTTAAATATTATTGGAGTTTTTTTATTTAGTGTAAATAAAATGGAAAAAGTAGAAACAATAAATGTTAAAGAAATGATTATTGAAAAAGAATAGTAGATTTAAAAGAAGATTATATTATTGTGATTTAAAGGGGAGGTAGCATTAGAGGATTAATATCCCTTAATGACAGCCCCTTTATAATTTTTATATTTAATATTGAATTAAGAAAAGGATTAATTTAATTTTTAAAGAACTATTTAATTAAAGAGAATTATATAATAATTTTCTAATAAGGTTTTTAAAGGTTAAAAGGAAAGTGAGGAGATTGATATGAACAGCTTTGTTTATGACATACCTGTTAAAGTTTATTTTGGTGAAAATCAACTTGGCAACCTAGGGAAAGAACTTAAAAACTATGGAACTAGGGTTTTAATGGTTTATGGTGGAGGTTCTATTAAAAAGATAGGACTTTATGATAAGGTTGTAACTGAAATTGAAAAGGCTGGACTAGAATTATTTGAACTTTCAGGAATTGAACCAAATCCTAGAATTACTTCAGTAAATAAGGGAGCTGAAATTTGCAAAAAAGAAAAGATAGATGTTCTTTTAGCTGTTGGGGGTGGATCTACTATTGATGCCACAAAATTTATTGGAGCTGGAGCATTCTATGATGGAGATGTATGGGACATTTTAACTAGAAAGGCTGAGGTTAAGGATTGTCTTCCAATAATTACAATACTAACACTTTCTGCAACAGGTTCAGAAATGGATAATGGAGGAGTAATTAGTAAATTAGAAACCAATGAGAAGATTGGCTATGGTCATCCTAAGATGCTTCCTAAGGTATCTTTCCTTGATCCAACTAACACTTACTCAGTAAATCCTTATCAAACTGCCTGTGGAGCTGCTGATACTTTAGCACATATTATAGAAGTTTATTTTAATATGAATGAAGATTTATATATGTTAGACACTGTTGCAGAAGGACTTATGAAAACAGTTATTAAATATGCACCTATTGCAATAAAAGATCCAACTAATTATGAAGCACGAGCAAACTTAATGTGGGCATCATCTTGGGCAATAAACGGATATATTCGTGGAGGAAAGGCACAAGCTTGGAGCTGTCATCCAATGGAACATGAACTTTCAGCTTTTTATGATATAACTCATGGGTTAGGTCTTGCAATTTTAATACCACGTTGGATGAAATACTGCTTAGATGAAACAAGAGTATCAAAATTTTATCAATTTGGATGCAATGTATTTGGAATAGATAAAAAATTAGATGAAATGGTTGTTGCAAAGAAGAGTATAGAAATGCTATCAGATTTCTTCTTCAATACTTTAAATTTAGAAAGTAACTTACAATCCATAGGAATAGATGATTCTAAGATTAGTTTAATGGCTAATAAAGCTTGCAATGGAAAAGTTATTAAAGGTTTTAAAGATTTAGATGAAAAAGCTATAGAAGAAATATATAGAATGTGCTTATAGAAAAAAGATGGGGCTGTATCAAAATAAATTTTGATACTAGCCGATTTAAAAAAGGAAGTTCGTATTTGAACTTCCTTTTTTGCGCATAATAATATCATTATGAAAACATTTAATAAAAATGTGATACCTATGCATCAAATAGGTTTCCCTATACAGGCT
>JAEXLD010000005.1 GCA_023445445.1 Bacillota bacterium | reverse complement strand
ACTTATCTGGTGATGATGGCGTAGAGGAAACACTCCTTTCCATTCCGAACAGGAAAGTTAAGCTCTACAGCGCCGATGGTACTGCATGGGAGACTGTGTGGGAGAGTAGGACGTTGCCAGGTTATATATGGCTCGATAGCTCAGTCGGTAGAGCAGAGGACTGAAAATCCTCGTGTCCCTGGTTCGATTCCTGGTCGAGCCACCAGATAAAAAAGCACTAACTAAGTTAGTGCTTTTTTATTATTTAGTTTATTATTTAAATTATAGACTATTTAAGACTTCTTCTATATGTCCTTTAACTTTAACTTTTCTAAATTCTTTTATAAGTATACCATTTTCATCAATTATAAAAGTACTTCTTTCTATTCCAAGAACTTTCTTGCCGTACATATTCTTTTCTTTGATTACATCATATAAATCACATACTACTTTATCTTCATCACTTAAAAGTACAAAGGGTAAATTAAACTTTTCAATAAATTTATTATGTGAATTTAAGTTATCTTTGCTTACCCCAAGAACTACAGCATTTAAAGTATTTATTTTATTTATATTATCTCTAAAATCACAGGCCTCTGTAGTGCATCCAGGAGTATTATCCTTAGGATAGAAGTATAGTATTACTTTTTTCCCTCTGTAATCACTTAATTTATGTTCTTTTCCGTCAGATCCCATTAAAGTAAAATCTGGAGCTAAATTTCCTATTTCCATTTTAATACCTCCTTATGATAAATATATTATATTACTAATAATAACTATTATCAAGAAGTTATACTCTAAGTAAATTGTTTGAATTTATAAAAATAATTATAATATTTATATTTAAACTCTGTTATAATTAATGATGTTAATAAAATTATAATAAAAGGAGAATATATAATGGAAAATAAAGTTTTAGCAACTGTTGCTGGTAACGAAATTAAGGAGTCAGATTTACAAAATATAATAGCCAGATATCCTGAAGATAAAAGAGCATATTTTAATACTGATGAAGCAAAGAAACAATTATTAGAACAAATAGTATCATTTGAATTATTAAATATTCTAGGAAAAGAATTAAAATTAGATGAGACTAAGGAATATGAAGATAATGTTAAGCAAGCTGAAAAGGATATTTTAACTCAATTAACTTTAAATAAATTATTATTAGAAGTTACAGTTACAGATGAAGACGCTTTAAACTACTATAATAACAATAAGAACTTATTTACTCAACCACCTACTGTTACAGCTAAACACATTTTAGTAGATGATAAGGAGTTATGCGAGCAAATTAAGAAGGAATTGGATGAAAATAAATTAACTTTTGAAGAAGCTGCAGTAAAATATTCAACATGCCCATCTAAAGAAGAAGGTGGAAACTTAGGATCATTTGGTAGAGGAATGATGGTTCCAGAGTTTGAAGAAGCTGCATTTAATTTAGATTTAAATATAGTTAGTGAGCCAGTTCAAACTCAATTTGGATATCATTTAATAAAAGTAGAAGATAAAAATGAAGGAAAAGAAGCTAATTTTGATGAAATTAAGGATCAAATAGTAAATAAATTACTTCAAGAAGCTCAACAAAGAAAATACTTAGATATAGTTAAAGAATTAGAAATTAAATATGGAGTAACTAGAGCATAATATAAAAAAAAGCATGAAATTTAATATTTCATGCTTTTTTTATTATAGAAGTTCACCAAAATTATAAATATATTTGTCAGCTAAGCTTAGTAATTCAGCTTTCTGATTTTCTGCGCTCTTATCATGTATTGCGTAAACTGTCATTCCTGCTAACTTAGCTCCTTTTACAGCCTGTACAATATCTTCAAAAACTAAGCAGTCTTTGGGATCTACATTAAGCTTTTCAGCAGATAATAAGTATACATCAGGGTTATCCTTTGATTTATTTACTTCTTCTGTAGTGCTGATAGCATCAAAGTAGTGATAGATTCCATTATTTTTTAACGTAGCTTCAAGTAATGGTATGGAATTACTTGTAGCTAAAGCTATTTTTATACCATTATCTTTAAGTTTATTTAAGAATGGAATAACATTATCCTTTAATTTAATAGTATTTGAATAATGATTTAAGGCCATTGTATTCCAAGTTAAAATTATATCATCTATTTCATCATTTATTTTAAATTTATTCTTAAAATAAATTGCAGTTTCAGTAAAGGTAAGATGAGTAATTTCTTCTTGAAGATTATCAGGCACTGTATATCCAAAGGAATCTAAATATTCTCTATCAATTTGAGCCCATAGTCCCATAGAATCTATTAATGTTCCATCTAAATCAAATATTACTGCTTTAATGTTATTCAATTATAGTACCTCCAAATAAAAATTTTTTAAAAATATAGATATTATAAGAACTTTTTAATATAATGTTTTTAAATAGAAATATTAAAGGGGATAAGATTTATGTGGATATTATTATTGTGTATTTATATTTCTATAATTCCAATAGTATTAAATTCTTGTAAATCTATTGGGTTCGATGATCAATTTCAGGAATTTCATGATTATATAGATTGTAAATAATCATGAAATAAAGTCAATTTAGAAAAATTTAATTATAATCAAATTAAAAAAATCCTCTCATAAATGAGAGGATTTTTTGTGGTCGGGGTGACAGGGATTGAACCTGCGACCTCATGGTCCCAAACCACGCGCGCTCCCATCTGCGCCACACCCCGAAGTACATTACTATTATAGTAACTATATATAATTGTGTCAACACTTTTTATATAGATAAATAAAAAAATTTACAGAAGAAAATATAATTGATAAAATATATATCAATATGTTTAGGATTGTAAAAAGTAGGCAAATATTAATATAGGAGGAGTATAAATGAATAGTACAACTTTAATAATGTTTTTAGGAAGTTTTGGTTTTTTTATAATTGGTTTAGTATCTTTATTAAGTAAGAAAATAAGGAATTATTTTAAGGAAAGTGGAGTATATAAGGATGCGGATAAATTCATGTATTATAATGGAGTATTTAATTTATCCATAGGAATAGTAGGAACAATCTTGGGATTACTAGATATAATACTTACGGAACAATCTACTTATATAATAGTTATATATATAGTATTAATATTTATATTATCAATAATTCAAAATAGAGTACTTAAGAAATATAAGAATATATAGACTCATTGCAAGATATAAATAAATTTTAGATATAAAAGTTAAAGTAAATAAATATACTTTAATGAGAGAATTATTAATAAATTAATAAATTAATAATATTCTTAAAGAATATGTATAGTATACATTTACATGCTCTATTTATCATAATTTTTAAAAATTACCATTGTCCAAGCTTACCATAAGTGTTATAATGGTTAAGTAACATGTAAGGGAGAGGGGGATGGTCATAAAAGACCAGCGCATATGAAAAAAAGGATCTTGTCAATTGTTATAGCTGGAGCTTTAACAATTACCTCAATAACACCAGTATTTGCTACTCCGAATGAGGAAGTAATACAAAGCCAACAAAAGTATGACGAATTAAATAAGAAGATAGACGACATTCAAGGTAAAATATATAATTTAAACGAGCAAATAGCTCCATTAGCGGAAAAAGACATAAATAATAGAAGACAAATAGAATCTATTAAGGAAGAAATAGTTAACACTAACAAAGAAATTGATGCTTCAAAAGCTGAAATTGAAAGTAAAGAAGAAGTGTTAGGAAAAAGATTAAGAGAACTATACAAATCAGGTGGCCAAGGAAGTTATATAACATTATTATTTAGTGCTGAAAGTTTTTCAGATCTTATTTCAAAAATAGATTCTGCTAGTAGATTAGTTAATATTGATAAAAAGATAGTAAAGGATTTACTTGAAAAGAAAGAGAAATTAGATGAGAAAGTTGCTTCATTAGAAGAAAAGTCTAATGAGATAGCTAAGATTAATGAGGAAAATAAGAAAATATTATCTGAACTTGAAGGTAAAAAGAAAGAGCAAGAAAAATTGATGGCTGAAGCACAAGATGAGGAAAGAAAATTTGATGCTCAATATTTATCTGTAGCAGAAAGAAGCTTAGTAGAATATCAATTAGGTATTTTAAGCTCATCTAGTGAAATTTCAGAATTACAAAGTGCAATAGCTCAATTAAGAAGTATTAGGGATAATCAATTAAAGAGCCCTACAGTAGTTGAAGAAGTTAATAATGCAATAGAAGATGCAAAGGTTAAAATTGAAGATTTACAAGCACAAGAAGCAGCAGCAGCTATGCCAAATAGAGGCCAATCATCTGCTACAGGAAATGCTATTGTAGATTATGCATATGGATTTATCGGTACTCCTTATGTATTTGGAGCTACTGGACCAAATGCTTTTGACTGTTCAGGATTCACAAGCTACGTTTTTAGAAATGCAGCTGGAGTAGAAATTTCTAGAACAACTTATTCACAAATTAATGTTGGTTCACCAGTTTCATATGGAGAATTACAACCGGGTGATTTAGTATTTACTTATGGCTTAGACCATGTTGGAATATATGTTGGAGGCGGTCAGTATATACACGCTCCACAACCAGGTCAAGGCGTTAAAGTTTCACCAGTAACATCATTCTATGCAGCTAGAAGAGTACTTTAATTAAAAAGTTAATATTAATTAAATAAACTCCGTCTAAAGACGGAGTTTATTTTTTATGTATAGGGAATTATAAATTATGATATAATTTAGTAGATTTAAAATATAGTAAAGTAATAAAATGAAATTATACATAAAAATAGTAGATAGAGGTAAATAAATGAATAAGGATATTAAGTTATTAGAAGATGAATCTATAGATGATTTACAGTTGGATAATTTATATTTAATACAAAAAAAACAAGGATTTAGATTTGGAGTAGATGCTGTTTTATTATCTAACTTTGCAAAGGTAAAAAATAAGCATAGAGTTGTAGACTTATGTACAGGTACTGGAATAGTTCCATTTTTAATACAAGGTAAATATAAGCCTAAAGAAGTGGTTGGTATAGAAATTCAAGAAGACATGGTAGAAATGGCTAGCAGAAGTAGCAAATATAATGAAATAGAGAACATTGTGAAATTTATAAATGCTGATTTAAAGGATTTAGGATTATTGAGGACTTTAGGAAAATTTGATGTTTTAACAGTTAATCCACCATATAAATTAAATAATTCAGGTATTATAAATCCACATGATAAGTTAGCTATTGCAAGGCACGAAATTCTATGCAATTTAGAAGATGTTATTATAGCTGCAAGACAACTTCTAAAAGATAATGGTAGAATGTATATGGTACATAGACCAGAGAGGCTAATAGACATATTTGAGCTTATGAGAAAGCATAGAATAGAACCCAAGAGAGTTCAGATGATACAGCCTAATACAAATAAGGCTCCTAATATAGTCTTAGTTGAAGGTCAACGTGATGGCGGAGCATATTTAAAATGGGAAAAGCCAATATATGTATACAATGAAGATGGAACATATACAAAAGAAATAAATAGAATTTATGGTAGGGAGGATTAAAATGAAAGCAGGTAAATTATATTTAGTTCCTACACCTATAGGGAATTTAAAGGATATAACATTAAGAGCTTTAGAAGTTTTAGAAAGTGTTGATGAGATAGCAGCAGAAGATACAAGAACTAGCTTAAAGCTTTTAAATCACTTTGAGATTAAGAAAAGCTTGTTTAGCTATCATAAGCATAATGAGCAAGGAAAAAGTTTAGATATAATAAATAAACTAAGAAATGGAGTTAATATTGCATTAATAACTGATGCAGGTACACCAGGTATCTCTGACCCAGGAAGTGTAATAGTTGAAAGGTGTATTGAAGAGGGTATAGAATTTGAAGTTTTACCTGGAGCAACTGCTATAACTACTGCTTTAGTGTACTCAGGATTAGACACCACAAAATTTACTTTTAGGGGCTTTCTACCAAGAGAAAATAAGGATAGAAACCCTATAATTGAAGAAGTAAAAAATGTTAGAGATACTCTAATATTTTATGAAGCACCACATAGATTGCTTAATACTCTTGATTATATGCGAGATAACTTAGGAGATAGAAAAATAGCAATTTGTAGAGAACTTACTAAATTGCATGAAGAAATTTACAGAGGGAAAATATCAGATGCCATTAATTTCTTTAATGAAGTTAGACCAAGAGGAGAATTTGTTCTAGTTATTGAAGGAAAACCAGAAGAAGAGATTAGGGCAGAAAAAGAATCTAAGTGGAGTGGATTAAGTATTGAGGAACATCTGATTAAAACTATAGAATCAGGAATAGATAAAAAAGAAGCTATAAAAATAGTAGCTAAAGAAAGAGGTTTAGCTAAAAAAGAAGTATATAGGTATTCAACTAATTTATAATAAGTAAAGTATTAATCCCCTATGTGACCTATCACATAGGGGATTTGATTAAGATTACTTTTTTAATTCAGTTAAGCAGTTCTTACAGATGTTTTTACCTTTATAGTTAACAACATCCCTAGCATCTCCACAGAATATACAAGCAGGCTCATATTTCTTTAAGATTATTTGCTCTCCATCTACATAGATTTCTAGAGCATCTTTTTCTGCTATATCTAATGTTCTTCTTAATTCTATTGGGATGACTATTCTTCCAAGTTCATCTACTCTTCTTACAACTCCAGTTGATTTCATTTAAATCCCTCCTTAAACAAGTTTCGACATCTTGCGAAGTTAATATTACTAAAAATGTAATTAAAAGTCAATAAGAAAACAAAATTTTTTCAAAAACTACATTTTTTTTATATATTCTTCTTTCTAATTACAATATACTACCATAAATTAGAAAAGTCAATACCAATTAATCAAATTTCCAAAAAAATAACAAAAAAATGTAGAATGGCTTGTCTACTAGATTTGTAGTGAAAAAATGTAGAAAAATAAAATCTTTATTAAAAAAATAATAATAAAAAAAGAAAAAAATGTAAATAATAATTAGTAATAGCTATAAAGTGAAATTAAGGAGATAGAAATAACTTGTAATAAGTTTATACATACTATATAATTATATTAATAATGAAACGTAGAGGTGAATATAATGGTAAAGAAAATTGATACTAATTATATAAAAGAAGTTGCGGAAGATATGGCAAATGGTACGATGATTACCTATGATGATTTACCAAAATACGATCTTTTTTTATCTCAAGTTATCGATTTTTTAAATGATAAATTCATTGATGATAAATATACTAACAATATAGTTCAAAATTATATAAAGAGTGAAGTAATTAGTAAGCCAGAAGATGGAAAGAAGAGAGGATATACTAAAATACATTTAGTTCAACTAGTTTTACTAAGTTATATGAGACCAGTGCTTACTACTGAAGAAATAAAAAAGGTATTTAGCCTAGCATTTAATGAAATCAATGATAGATCAGATGACATTATATCTTGGGAAGATGCCTATAAGATATTTTCAGAAACACAAAGTGAAAGCTTTAAGGATTTCCTAAGTAAACCTGCTGTAAATGAAGAAAAGTTAGATAAAATAATTTCAGAAATGGAACTAAATGAAAAAGATGAGAATAGTATAAGAACTTTTGTAATCGTAATGTCTTTAATAGCTCAAGCAAGTGCAATTAAGAAGTTAGTTCAAAAGATGGTAAATGAATATCATTCAGAATAAAATTTTAAAATCCATATCTATTAACGTATATAATAGATGAGGTGATTTTATGGAGGAATTAGTTAATTTAATTGCTAATATTGGATTTCCTATGGCTGTATCTATATATCTTTTAGTAAGGATTGAAAGAAAGCTAGAAGGACTTACAAATAGCATTAACAATTTGTCTCAAAGTATAAATTCAATAAAGTAAGTAAAAAAATAAGGTGCTGTTTTTATAGTACCTTGTTTTTTTATATATAAACTATAAATATATTACTATTAGGATTATAATATACTTAAAATATAAGAATAGGAAGAACTTTAATGGAGAATAAGATTATTATTAAGGATTCAGTTAGAGGGATTATCGAATATGTATTAAAACAAGGTAGCATAGATGACAGATATACAGGAAGCACACGTGCGTTAGAGGGAACATTAGCACATCAAAAACTTCAAAGTAATAATGAAAAGCTATATAGCAACTATAAAAAGGAAGTTAGGTTACAAGAAGAATTTGAAATAGATAATGTTACATTAATAGTTGATGGAAGAGCTGATGGAATTATAATTGAAGATAATGAGGTTTATATAGAAGAAATTAAATCTACAATGAAATCACTTATATTAATAGATGAGGATTATAATCAATTACATTGGGCCCAAGCTAAATTCTATGCTTACATATATTCTAAACAAAACGAATTAAAGAAAATTATAATAAGATTGAGTTATTTTAACTTAGAAACAGAGGAAGTAAAGAGTTTTGATAAGGAATTTATGATAGATACTTTAGCAGAATTTGTGTTTAAAGTTATTAATGAGTATAAAAAATGGGTGCTTTTAAAATCAAAATTACTTAAAGAAAGAAATGAAAGTATAAAATCTTTAAAGTTCCCTTTTGAGAACTATAGGAAGGGACAAAAGGAACTAGCTGTGGCCTGTTTTAATACAATAAAAGAAAGAGCTGTTTTATTTGCACAAGCTCCAACTGGTATAGGGAAGACCATATCTACTATTTTTCCAGCGGTAAAATCCTTGGGAGAAGATAGGGGTAGTAGGATAGTTTATTTGACAGCCAAGACAATAACTAGGACAGTAGCAGAAGAATCTGTTAATAAGTTAAAAGATAAATCTTTAAAATGTAAAAGTATTACTTTAACAGCAAAAGAAAAAATTTGTTTTAAAGAAAAGACTACATGCAATCCAGAGAATTGTGAATATGCATTAAATTACTATGATAAAGTAAATGATGCTATTTTTAATATACTTAAGGAAGAGGATACATTTAATAGAGACAAGATAGAGAAATATGCTAAAAGGGAAATGTTATGTCCTTTTGAGTTATCTTTAGATTTAAGTATTTGGTGTGACTTGATTATCTGTGATTATAATTATGCCTTTGATCCAAGAGCAAGATTAAAGAGATTCTTTGAGGAAGATGTGAATAATAATATATTACTTGTGGATGAGGGTCATAATCTTGTGGATAGATCTAGAAGTATGTTTAGTGCAGAAATATATAAAGATAAAATATTAAAAGCAAGTAAAGTGGTTAAGGGTAAAGCACCTAATTTATTTAAATCACTAAATGCTATAAATAAATATTTAATTGAAATTAGAAAAGAAGTTGAAGAAGCAGAAGTTAACAGTATATATAAAAAAGAAGAGTATAAGGAATTATATAAATTACTTAGAATTTTTATGAAGGAATGTGATGAGTATTTAATAAAGTCCGTTAATACTGAAGGATATGATGATATAAAAGATCTTTATTTTGAAATCAGATCATTTATATCAATATCTGAACTTTATAGTAAGGAATATGTAACTTTAGTAGAAAAGAATAAAAATGATGTAAAAGTAAAGTTGTTTTGCGTTAATCCTTCTAAAAATTTATCCAATATAGTTCAGGGAAGTTATTCAACTGTAATATTTTCTGCAACACTATCACCAATTAATTATTATATTGATTTGCTTGGAGGTAATGAGAAGAGTTATAGAATGAAACTACCTTCTCCTTTTAAGAAAGAAAATTTAAAAATATATAGTAATCCCTTAAATATGAGATTTAAACAAAGAGAAAACAATATAGATAAGGTATGTGAATTAATATATAACTTCAAGGAAGAGGAAAAAGGAAACTATATGGCTTTCTTACCTTCATATCAATATTTAAATAAAATCTTTGAAAGATATAAAGAGTTATATGGTGAAGAGAATATTATTTGCCAAGGTGAAGTATTGACAGAAGAAGAAAGAGAAGAGTTTTTAAATAGTTTTAAACTTGATTCAAATATATTAGCTTTTTGTGTTATTGGTGGAGTATTTTCTGAGGGAATAGATTTACCAGGCAAAAGGCTAATAGGTAGTATAATAGTAGGAGTTGGTTTCCCCAAGATATCTAATGAAGGTGATATAATTAGAGATTATTATGAGGAAAAGGGATTTGATTATGCATATATTTATCCTGGAATAAATAAAATTATGCAAGCAGCAGGAAGAGTTATAAGAACAGAAATAGATAAAGGTAGAATATTACTTATTGATGATAGATATTATACATTGAAATATAGAAGTTTACTGCCAAAGGAATGGGAATTAATAGAATAAAGGAGAATATTTATGAAGGTTATTGATTTAAGTCATACTATAAATAGTAGTATGAGTACCTATACTAAGGATGAGAAATTTGAAGCATATGATATAGCATCTATAGAAAAGGATGGTTATAATGAAAAGCTGTTAAGGTTATGTACTCATATAGGAACACATATAGATGCTCCAAGTCATATGATTAATAAAGGAAAGACAATAGATGAATTTAATATCAATGATTTTATAGGAATTGCTATTATTATAGATGTATCAAATTTAAAAAAGATAGATATAAATGATTTAATTAGTTATAAGGAAAAAATAAATAATTGTGACTTTGTTATATTGAAAACTGGATGGGATAAATATTGGGGAAGTAGTAGTTATTTAAAGGAGTTTCCAACATTAACAGAAGAGGCTGCAAGATGGCTATGTAGTTTTAATATTAGAGGGATTGGAACTGATACTATATCTATAGATTCCTTTGATAGTATAGATTTTGAAGTGCATAATACTATATTATCTAGAGGACGAATTATTATTGAAAATTTAACTAATTTAGATGAAGTAATAGAAAGTGAATTTACATTAGTAGCAACACCATTAAAGATAGAAAATGGAGATGCTTCACCAATAAGAGCAATTGCAATAACCAATGGCAATTCAGACAGAACCTTATATAAAAATATAGAATTATTAATATAATTTTATATGAATTATTAAAAACATATTTGATAAAAATCTGTAGCATTAAAATACATTGAGGCTGTGGTAACAGCCTCAAATTAAAAAATATTCCTTTTTTATTGTAGGATATCAGCTTTTATTGCCACAGCTACTTCTAACTATTTTATAAATAATTTATATTCAGAATTAAATTCCTCATTAATAGCTAACTTTTCAATTCCTGGCTTATCTTTTAATTCAGCACTAAAGTCAGCATAATCTGCATGTCCATACCAAGGTTCTATGCATATAAAGGGTGCACCAGTAGGTTTAGTCCATAGAGCTAAATAAGGGAATCCTGTAAAGTCCATTGTTAACTCTTTATTATTTTTATGAGATTTTAGAGTTATAAGATTTGAAGTTAAATCATTAAAAACCAAAGCGTCATCTTTAAATAATTCTAGATTAAGATTAATTATATTAGAATTATTTAAGAATTCCTTAGTTTTACCAGTAAAGTAACCATTATTAGCATCTAACTCCATAACACTAATATTTTCTTTTTTATTAAATTCAAAATAGTAATCATCTAATTTTTCATCATTTAATAGAGGACACATAAAGGCTGGATGACCACCTATAGAAAAATAAATTTCTTTGTTATCAAGGTTTTTAACGCTATATTTAACTTTAACCCCATCTTCTAATAGTTCATAAGTAAGTTTTAGGGAAAATTTATAAGGATATACTTTTAAAGTATCTTCAGACCATAGAAGTTCAAATACAATATGAGACTCATCCTTTTCCACCATTGTAAATTCCCTTGTTCTAGCAAGGCCGTGTTGAGGAAGTTCGTATTCCTTTCCTTCAGTTCTATATTTATTATTTATTACTTTACCCACAATTGGAAATAATATAGGAGAATGATATTTCCAATACTTTTCATCGCCATTCCATAAGTACTCAGTATTATCTTTTTTTGAAATCAAGCTATTAAGCTCGCCACCAAAAGTATTTGCTGATATTTTAACATTTCCATTTTCTAATATAAATTTCATAAAAAAACCCCTTTAAATTGTAAATATATATAAAAATTATACTACAATATATTTTTTATAGAAAGAATTAACTTTTCATACTTATAAATTTAAAGATAATGTAGTATTATATATAGATATAACAAAGAATAATTATTAATGTGGTGATAATATGAGAAGGGAAGATGAAAATAAAAAATCATTTCTAACAGGAATGGTATATTTTATTGTTAAAATAAAAGGTGATGACATCTTTGCACTAGGTGCTCAATTAGCATATTATTTAATGTTATCATTTTTCCCCTTATTAATATTCTTAATGACTGTCATTGGTTTTATTAGATTAGACTCTGCCGATATATTAGATGGTCTAAGAGCTATTTTACCTAATAATGTTTTTATGTTGATAGATTTAACAGTAGTTGAGATAATAAATACTCAATATGTAGGATTATTAGGGGCATCTATTGCTGTAACTGTATGGTCAGCTTCATCAGGCTTTAGAGCTGTTATTAAGGGGTTAAATAAGGCATATGATATTAAAGATACTAGGTCTTTTATTAAAAGATCTTTTATAGCAATTATTTTTACCTTAGCATTAGTACTAGTTATAGTGTTAACATTAGCAATGCTAGTATTTGGGGAGCTCATTGGTAAATACCTTTTAGCAATATTTCCATTTGAAGAATTTATAACAAGGTTATGGAATATTAGCAGATATATAATAGTTGTATTAGCTATGATAATGGTATTTGCTAGTATTTACAGATATGCTCCAGCAAAAAAAATTCCCTGGAGAGAAGTTTATATAGGGGCAATAATAACTACCTTTGGATGGATAATAGTGTCACTAGGATTTTCATATTATATTAATAATATAGCTAACTATTCAAGGCTTTATGGAAGCATAGGAGCAGTATTTGTACTTATGACCTGGTTGTATATTACATCTATAATACTAATTGTTGGTGCAGAATTTAATTCAGTTCTAAGTGCAACAAGGAAAAAAGATTATAATTAAATAAGATAAAAAATAATAAAATCCATATATAAGAGGATAGTTATTATATTATGAGAAATTAAAGGTGATGATTTCTAGAATAATATAATAACTATCTCTTTTTCATTGTAAACAATAAAAATTATAAATTCTGAATAGAAAAATATTAAGTGGATATAATCAAAGAAGAAATATTCAGGAGGTGTAAAAATGAATAAAATTGTATTACTAGGAAAATTAATAAAGGACCCTGAACTTAGAACCTTAGAAGAGGGCAATAAAGTATTTACAAGGTTTATTATTGCTGTTGACAGAAACTTTAAGGCTCAAGATGGAACAAGAAAATCAGATTTAATTCCAGTTACCTTTTGGGGTAGAAAAGCAGAAGTGGTATGCCAGTATTTAAAAAAGGGAAGCTATATAAGCTTAAGTGGTAGATTAAGAACAGGAAGCTATGAAGATAAAGACGGAAATAAAAAATATATTGCTGAAGTTGTAGCAGAAGATTTTAAATTTGTTGGAAATAGAAGAAATGACAAAGAGTCTAATCCATCAGAGAACAATTTTGATGAATTAGCTAGTAACTAAAGAGTTATAAATAAAGTAAGGAGCTGTTGAAACAGCTCCTTACTAAAATTATCTAGATAGCACCCTTACTTAAAACAGTAGCTTTATCTTCTCCATTTTGAATTCCTTCCATAATTTTAACTGAAGTTGAAACATCTCCAATTAAAATACCACCAACTAATTTGTTGTTTTGGAAGAATAACTTAGAGTATTTATTATTTATTTCATCTACATATCCAACCTTTTCTAATATAGGGTCATCAAAATTAACAGTTCCAGCAGAGAATACTTGAGTATTCATAGCTTGGAATATAGTTGATGAAACAAATTTTTCAAATTTAACTTTATCACCAGTTGCATTAGCACCAGCTACTTTACCCATTTCTATAGCAGCAGGCCAGTTTCCGTAATAAACACCATCATACTCAGCAATGTCACCACATGCATAAATATCAGTAATATTTGTTTCCATATGGTCATTAACTATAATACCTCTATTGCATAAAATACCTGATGGTTGAGCTAAGAATATATTAGATCTAACTCCTACAGAGAATATAACTGCATCGGCAGCTAGAACTTCACCACTCTTTAATTGAACTGATTTAACACCAGTTTCATCAGCGTTTATAAAATCAACAGCAGATCCTAAAAGAACTTTAACTGGAGTTTTATTAACTAGATTTTCGAATAATTTAGAACCATCTTTATCTAACTGACGTGGTAACATTCTATCTGCTAATTCAACAACAGTAACATTAATATTACATTTTTGAACTTCCCAAGCAGCTTCTAAACCTAATAAACCACCACCGATTATGACTATATTTTTAACTTCAGGTAATTGCTCTTTAAGATTATTAACATCTGCAATTTTCTTAATAGTATGGATACCCTTTATAGTATTGTAAGTCCAAGAATTTATTTCAACTTCTGAATCATCTAATTTTACCTTAGTAGGTGGAACAAAGTTATAACTACCATTAGCTAAAATTAATTTATCATAGCGAACTCCTTGTTTATTATCTAATCTTACAAGTTTATTTTGTCTATCAATACTATCAACATTAACACCAAGTATTTCTATGATGTTATTTTCCTTATACCAATTAGCTCTAGCAAGATAGAATGATTCACTAATTTCTTCAGTAATTAAGTCAGATAATTGAGTTCTTACATAAGAATGAACCGGTTCATTTGAAATTATTTTAATAATAGCACTTTCGTTTCTTTGCTTAATAGCATTTGCTGCATAGAATCCAGCGGCACCATTACCTATAATGACATAAGTTTCTTCTTTATTTATCTTATAAGTTGATACTTCTCTTTGAACTTCTATAAAGGCATCACTTCCAGCTCCACATACAGGGCAGTATTCAGGAACTGTTTCTGCTTCAATTATTTCACCACAAATTACGCACTTCCAAAGTCTCAATCCACCTTTTGATTCAGTAGATTTATTATCTTCTTTAGCTTCTTGTACTGAATTTTTATTTTCAATTGGAAGTTCTTTTTCTCCAAGTAGAATTTTTCCGAAATTTAATCCAAATTCATAGGTTTCATTTAGTTCCTCTTCTGATGGTTTAAAATTAATCTTAAGGCTTGGATAAAGTTTCATATTTAATTCTTTTAGTCTAGTTTCCATTCTAGGAACAGCTTCACCACTCCATCCATAGGACCCAAAGGCTGCAGCTAATTTTCCACCATGAATAATTGGGTTTAATTTTGAAAGAATATCACGAATTGGTTCTAGTAATTCTCCAACTATGGTAGGGGAACCACATAAGAAACCATCAGATTCATTAATACTAGCAACTATGTCACTTAGCTCATGTTCAATAGCATTAAATAATCTAACTTCTATATTTCCAGCAGCTTCTATACCCTCTGCAATTTTCTTTGCTAAAGAAGCAGTATATCCATAAGCAGAAACATAAGGTATAGTTACAATCTTCTTTTCATCTGCAGATGGGATTCTTGGAGTACTCCAAGTTCTATAATATTCTACAACTTCCATTGGATTTTCTACTAATACAGGTCCATGACCTGGTAAAATCATATCTATTTTTAAATTTTCTATCTTTTTAATTGCTTTTAATACAAAGGGTTTATATGGTCCGAAGATACAATCGAAGTAATACTTTAATGCTTCCATATAATTTTCTCTGTTTTCAACATTACTATTTATTACTGCTTCAGATGAATAGTGACTTCCAAATGAATCACAAGTAATTAAAACTTCATCTTCAGGAATATAAGTATATATTGAATCTGGCCAATGTAGGAAAGGAGCAGATATAAAATGTAAGGTTTTATTACCTAGACCTATAGTATCTCCATCTCCAACTACTATATATTCGAATTCTCTGTTAGCAATTTCCTTCATGAATTTTATGGCAGGAGCTGATCCTACAACTTTTGCATTTGGTGAAATTTCTAACAATTTAGCAACTGATCCAGCATGATCTGGTTCAGTATGATCTACTACTATATAATCAATTTTACTAATATCCACATCTAAATCTTGAAGTCTTTCAATATATTGATCAAAAAACTCAACCTTTACTGTTTCGAAAACAGCAACTTTTTCGCTGCCTTTTACTACATATGAGTTATAGCTTGTTCCATAAGGTGTGTACATAATAATGTCAAAAACTCTTAAGCCTGGGTCTAAGGCTCCCACCCAGTGTATATCTTTCTTTAACTCTAACGATTTCAAGTTAACACCTTCCTTTAAATAAATATTAATTAATAACTACTATTATAAAATTATTATATGTCTATTTATTAACAATATCAATAAGAAAATATTTTATTTTTCTTAAATTTGCATTTAATATTCAAATTATATTGCAAAATATGTATTTAATATCAAAAAAAATAATAAATAAAAAAATACAAAATTACTTATTATATTTTATATATTTTAATTTTATGTGCTAAATACACTAAATATCATCAATTATATCCAATGTTTTTGCAGTTTAATTACAGATTTTTATATAGATTAAATAATACATAAAAACCTTTTTCTCTAAGGTGAATTTTGTTGAAAAATAGAGAAATATTTTGTGTAAGTTACAAACACAGTTTGACATTGTTTTAGTAAAAACTATGATAATGTAATATTATGTTAGGCAGCAAATAAATATTAATAGGAGTGATAATTGTATGTATATTGTTAATAGCCTATATAGTAATTTCAAAAGTGACAATAAAGAAAGTCAATATTATTTTAGGATGACAAAAAAGGACTTTGATTTTGGACAAGCTTTCGGTATCGAGATAGAAAGACAAGATTTAATAGAAGGGGAAGTTGTTAGAATTGAAAGAGACTCAATAAATAAAATTTCTAACAAAGAAGAAAAAGTTAAGGAACTTCTAAATTTAGTTCATAAGAATCAAGTGTCACCTATACATCTTGTTGACATATTAGGAGAATATGTTGACAGATATGTTTCTGATTTCAATATATAATTTATAGAAAAATAAATCACATATATAGTAAACTATATTAAAGAGGTGATTTTGTGATTATTGGAATAGGAACAGATATAATAGAGATAGACAGAATTGAAAGGGCTATTGAGAATAACAAGAATTTTATGAAGAAGATATTTACTGAAAAAGAAATTGAAATGTTTAATAAAAGAAATATGAGATCAGAGGTTATAGCTGGAAATTTTGCAGCTAAGGAAGCTATAAGTAAAGCTTTGGGAACTGGAATTAAAGGATTTTCATTAATAGATATGGAGATTCTAAGAGATGACTTTGGAAAGCCTATAGCATATTTAAATGATGTTATAGAAAATATTATCAATAGAAAATATAAATTAAATATATCCATATCACATAATAAAACATCTGCAATAGCTTTTGCTATATTGGAGGAATTGTAATGGAAATAATGTCTAGAGAGGGATGCAAGGCATTAGATAAATATACTATAGATGAGATTGGAATACCAAGTGTTATATTAATGGAGAATGCTGCTAATGAGGTTTTTAGAAAAATAGTTAATTTAAATGGGAAATTTATAATTTTTTGTGGGAATGGAAATAATGGTGGAGACGGTTTAGCTATTGCAAGAAAGTTAGTTATAGAAGAAAAAGATGTTTGCATTGTTATAGTAAGTAAAAATGAAAATTACTCAGAGGATTTTCTAACTAATATAAATATTTTAAAGAAGCTTACTAATAACTTTATATATATAAGAGGAATAGAGGATATTAATCTTCTAAAAGAAATATCAAAGGATTACAGAATTGCAATAGACTGCATATTTGGAGTTGGGTTAAATAGGGTTTTAGATGACTTCTATACAAAGGTGATAAGGTATATAAATGAAAAATGGGAAAATATAATTAGTATAGATGTTCCATCGGGGTTAAATTGTGATAGTGGGGAAATAATGGGAGCTTCAATAGTTGCAATTAAAACTTATACTTTTGAAGTAATTAAAAAGGGATTTATTAAATATAAGGCTTTAAGGTATTTAGGAGATGTAGAAGTATTAAAAATAGGAGTGCCACAATATGTAAAGGAAATAAATTCGGAAAAAGTTTATATATTGAGTAGAAATGAATACGGGAAGCTATTGAGGAAGAGAGAAAAATATGGTCATAAAGGAAGTTACGGAAAAGTTGCTATTTTAGCAGGTAGTAAAGGGTATACAGGGGCAGCATATATAACAACTCAATCTTGTGTTGTTGCAGGAGCTGGCTTAACTACTTTAGTTACAACAGAATATGTGCAAGATAAATTAAGTAGTAAGCTAGTTGAAGCAATGACAGCTAATATTGACTCTATGGAAGATTTAAAGGGATTATTTCAAAAGGTTAATGTTATTACTATAGGGCCTGGTATTGATAAGGAAGATAAATATAAAGATATTTTTGCTGATTTAATTAGATTTAAAGATAAGAAGTTTGTCATAGATGCTGGAGCATTTAGCTTATTAAAAGATAATAGTGAAATAATGATGGCAATAAAGGGAAAGGCTATACTAACACCACATCCAGGAGAAATGGCAAGGCTTATTAATAAAAGCGTAGAATATGTTGAAGAAAATAGGGTAGATGTAGCAAAAAAATTTGCTAAAGAAAATAAAGTTGTGGTTTTATTAAAGGGTTATAACACCATAATTACTGATGGGGAACTTGTTTACATAAATAGTAGTGGTAATAGTAAGATGGCTTCTGGAGGAATGGGTGATTGCTTAACTGGAATTATTTCAGCTCTTTTAGCACAAGGACATAATATGATGGAATCTGCTTTGATTAGTGCCTATGTTCATGGTTTAGCTGGAGAGTTTGCTTCTGAAGGAAAATATTCAACAATAGCATCTGAAGTAATTGAAAATATATCAAGAGCTATGAATTATATATGAATAAATCTTAATTAAATTTAATATTAGTAATAATAAGTAACAACATCCAAGGACGATATAATGAAGAAAAAATTATTACTAATACTTTTGGTATCTATACCTATTATTTTAATTACTTTAGTTATTTTATTTAGAATAACTGCAGAACCAACAAATGAAGAAATAATCAAATCATTAAAGG
>JAEXLD010000012.1 GCA_023445445.1 Bacillota bacterium | reverse complement strand
TCTTTACCGGCTCAAGAATTGCTTTAGATTTATGGTCTTTAAGATTTTTTTTGTTGCACAACTTGATTTTTTCTGTTGCAGAGGATATAATTGAATTAGGTTTATTGTTCTTTGTGCTTGTGGCATTTGCAGTGTCACAGGCACTTTTTTTATTGCTCATTTCTTCACCCCCACACATTCAAAACCGAAGGAATCGGATTCAGGCGTTTCAAGGGCTTTGAGCTTGCGTTTTAGTTCTCTGTTCTCGTGACGATAACCGCTTGACGCTGTTTTTTCAAGTGCAAGGTCTGTTCTTGCGTTTCTCAGTTCAATGCTGAGATGTCTGTTCTCTGCTCTGAGGTTTTCGATATCTTTGAGCAGCTTTCTTTTTGTCGGGTAATTTCTTAACCACATTGTTAATGCTCCTTTATGTATTGTCTGATTTCTTCCTTATCAAATCGCCAAAGCTTTCCGATTTTGTGGGCAGGAAGAACGCCCCTTTGTGCAAGCCGTGTTGTGTACTCAACATTAAGTGCAAGCAACCGTGCCACATATGGCACATCAATTATCACAGGCACTTCATCCCAGTTGACTATTGGTCTTTCTCTCGGCATTTTCAGTCCTCCTTTTTTAACATTTCGTTAAGCTGTTTTTGTGTGTTCAGAAAAATCAAAAAGCCAAGCAAGATCATATCTTTTAAAAAATATGTTTTTAATCATTACCGCCTCAATCAAAGTAAAGCCAACTTGATAAACAGCTTTGCTTGAAGATGTTTCGCCCTCAAGTTTTGCAGTTACGGTGTTAAAATGTAATCCAAGCAGATTTGCAATATCTGTTTTTGTTACGCCTTCATCTTTCATTGCTTTCACCAAATTAGGATATAACATAGTTTTTCACCTCCAATCTACCTTATTTAGTAGATTATAGCATTATAATATACCTTTTACGGTAGATTGTCAACACTTTTTTAAAAATAATTTACTAAAAAAGGTAGATTTGTTATTGACATCTACAATATTTTGTAATATACTAACTATCAAAGAGAGGTGAGTGCAATGACTATTGAGCAAAAATTGCAAGATTATATTTTAGATAAATATAAAAGCGTGATGCAATTTGCAAAATTAGTTGATTTGCCTTATACAACCGTTAAAGGAATTTTTAGTAGGGGCATTTGGGGAACATCCATCCAAAATGTCACCAAAATATGTAATTTTTTATCTATTGATATAAACGCTTTGGTAAATGGCGAAATCAAAGAACAAATACATATAGATAAACTTTCGAATCACGAGAAAAAGGTTATACTTGCATATCGTAATAAAGTCGAAATGCAACCTGCAGTTGATAGATTGCTCGGTGTGGAAGATGAAGTATTGATACCAACGGTTAAAGCCGCACGAAGTGACGGCAATAATCAACCAATTGAAATAGTTAATCTCCCTGATCTCAGTAAGTTTGAGCCTGACGATACAGATTTATAAGTACATAATAAAAAACACCCCATAGGTTACAATACCTATGAGGTGGTAAAACTTGAATTATGGACAATATAAAAATGCGCGCAATGCCTCTTGGCAATGCTTAATCGACTACAGAATCAGCAACTTGCCTGTTAAAGTCAGTCAGATAGCAAAGCAAGCAGACATTGTTTTACTGAAAAATTCGGCAGTCAATCTGCTAAGTGAAAATGAGAGTGGAATAACTTTGATGCAAGATGATAAGCTGTACATCGTCTATGCTGATGAGCAATCTCCTCAGCGATGCAGATTCACAATCGCACACGAGCTTGGACACATTTTCTTAGGGCATTTATTTAAAGCTGACGGCAACGGCTTTTTAATAACTGATGATGCCGAACATTCGGCAAATGTATTTGCTCGGGACTTGTTAGCTCCGGCTTGTGTGTTGCACGAAATGCAAGTAATCAATGCCGCTGCAATTGCAAATTTATGTGACATTAGCCTTGAGGCGGCAACCTACAGGGCAGAAAGAATGGCAGAGCTTGAACGCAGAAACGCTTTTTACCTACATCCGCTTGAAAGGCGGGTAAAAGAGCAATTTGCAGATTTTATCAACAAAAAGAAAAACCCCCCACAGCGGCAACTGTGAGCGGTCAAAATAAGGATTAGAGAAGTAGGAACTCCCCGAATATTATTATATAATATTTGACATTATGTGTCAATGAGGAGGCTATTATGGGATTATTATCAAAATTATTTAAAAAGCCAAAATCAGAGGTAAAAACTCCTGCGATGCACCCTGAATCAGGCAAATCACACATAAAAGTTTTTAAGGTTGCGGGTGTTACTTTTCAGGGCAGACAGAAGTTACTTAAACAACTCAAAACTGACAAAAAAGCAGGCAAAGTGCTTAATGTGCAGTTAGAGGAGTACGATTATAAAGGTGAACCTGCAATCAAGGTGCTTGTCAACGGTTTAGATGTCGGAAATCTTCATATAGAAGATGTGGCTTTCGTTAAAGAAAATCAAGAGCGAATTCTTGGCATTAACGATTTTACAATTGGTGAACATTACGATGAGAACGATAAAGTAAGTTACAATGCAAAGGTTAAAATGCTCATAGCAAATAAAAATTAAATAAAAAAAATCCGCCCTGCTCGACTGGTACTCGAACAGAGCGGAATCACCTACACAGGGTGCAGATGATACGATTTAAACGCAAAATAATTGTATCACAATCCCCTGAATTTTTCAAGTTTTGAATATCAGGGGATTTTTGCGCCCTTTTTTTAAACAAAAGGAGTGTATAAAATGAAAAAACGCAAAGACGGGCGCTATCAGAAGAACATCTATATCGGACGAGATGAAAACGGTAAACGAAAGTACAAATCCGTATGCGGCACATCACGAAAAGAGGTTGAAACGCTTGCCGCCGAATTAAAACAAAAACTCGGCAAAGGCATAGATATCTCATCTGATGATACATACGGCTCTTGGAAAAAGCGCTGGCTAACGGTTCAGAGGTCACTGCAAACACCACAGCAATACAAAACGCTTGAACGGTATCTCAAACATTTTACAGAGCTTGAACCTTACAAAATCAACAAGCTGACGATTGCCGACTTTCAGGAAATCGTGTTTGACTTAGCTGCTAAGAACCCTACGACAGGCAAACCCACAGCGAAAAAGTCGCTGAAGGAGTTCATCGCAACCGCAAGCCGAGTGTTTGAGTATGCTATTGAAAACCGAGCTATCGACTTCAACCCACTGAAATATGTCAAAATATCAAAGAATGCGGCAAAGAAAAAAGAACGCAGAGCCTTGTCACCTGAAGAGCAAAAGCTAATAATCAACACTCCGCACAGAGGAAGATTGCCGGCAATGATTATGTTGCTTGCAGGACTGCGAAGAGGTGAATGCCTCGGCTTGCAATGGGCGGATATTGACTTGAAACGCAACAAAATAAATGTTCATCAGACTTTGGTTCTTGACGGAAACAATTCTTACATAAAAGCAGGAGCGAAAACAGAAGCAGGTGTCCGTAAGGTTGATATTCCGACCGTTCTGTCAGACTATCTGAAAAGCCTTGCACCCCACTCCCCATTTGATTATGTAGTCACAACCACCAAAGGCAAACTTATGACAAATTCAGCGTGGCGGAGATTGTGGGAGAGTTACATCAATTGCCTAAACCTCGAAGCATTCAATTCACAGCAAGGCAAAATTGTCGGCATTGCTCCACGCAGTAAATACTGCCCCGACGGTATTCCGCAGGTCATAGAACCGTTTACAGCTCATTGTCTTAGACACACCCACGCAACAAATCTTTTCTATTCGGGCTATGATATTCTCTACATTCAACACCAGTTAGGGCATACCAAACCCGAAACCACCTTGAACATTTACACGCATTTAATGCAAGATGATACTGAAGCACCTGCGAAAAAACTTGATGATTTTCTCAATCGTAAAATAAGCTAAAAAATAAATGCAAGGCAAATGTTAGGCAACTGAACTTGAAAAGTCCGATAAACACTAAGCTTTTCACACATTTATTAAGTGGTTTGGGACCAAGATGCCGCAGGTTCAAGTCCTGTCACCTCGACCAAAAAAGGTGGTTTTTTAACCACCTTTTATTTTTTGCCAAAATTACTTAAAATGCCTTAAAAGTGGCTTAAACACTGGGTTTTTGAGATTTCAAAAATTCAGTTGAGTAATTTTGAATTAAGTTAAAACAAGATAAAATGCAGTCAAAC
>JAEXLD010000006.1 GCA_023445445.1 Bacillota bacterium | reverse complement strand
GAAGTTATAGATGCAGCTAAAACTAAGCCATATGGATTTATGCCATTTTATCCAGGCCCAGGTTTAGGTGGTCACTGTATACCACTAGATCCTTTCTACTTAGAGTGGAAGGCTAAGGAATACGATTATCATACACAACTTATCGAAACTTCAGGTATGATAAATGACTCAATGCCACAATTTGTTTTAGAAAACATAATGAAGATATTAAACAAGCAAAAGAAGGCTTTAAATGGTGCAAAAGTTTTAGTTATGGGATTAGCATACAAGAATGATATAGATGACTATAGAGAATCACCATCCTTCAAAGTAATAGAATTACTAGAAGAAAACGGAGCTGAAGTTATAGTTAACGATCCTTTCTGTGCTACAGGTAAGTACAAAGGTAAAACTTATTACTCAGTAGACTGGAAAGAAGTAATAGACGAATCAGACATAGTAGTAATAACTACTGGACACACAGTTTACGACTACGAAGAAATAGTAAGCAGATCAAAAGTAGTTTATGATACAAGAAATGCAACTAAGAATGTTGTGAACAATAGAGAAAAGATATATAAACTATAATATGCAAAACACAATGAAGAATGAAAAATGTAAAATTTAGAATTAAAGATAAAACTCCCGAAAGGGAGTTTTTTTTACATCCTTCTCATCACGAATAATTTAAGTTGTTAATGTTCATAAAAAATATATAAAAAAATAATACTATATTTATAAAAATATGGTAAAATAATTAATAGTTACCAAATAGAAAAATATTTTATTATATAATGGATGGGAGTCTAATATGAAAAAGTATAAGTTTTATTTAATACCAATAGTTTGTATATTGGTATTTGTTAGTGCGTTTAATATGGTGGTAGATAAAAAATATAAGAAGCTATTAGAAAGCAAGGATATCACTACATTAAAACATACCTATAATCAAATTATAAGAGATAGAGGGGAAGTACTTAAAGATTCAATGCATAGTGATAATGATTTGATGATTTTAGGTTCATCTGAATTATCATCACCATTAGATCAAAATCCAGTAAAGATGTTTCCATCTAAAGAAGCTAATTATGATGTAAGCATATATGGAAGAGCACATACACAAACATTACAACATTCAGCAATATTAAGCAGTACAAAAAATCTATCTGCAGATGATAAGATTGTTATTATAATTTCTGCACAATGGTTTGATTTTGACCCTATAAAGGGTAATGCTAGTGAGTTTAGTGTTAATTTTTCAGATCTTCAACTATATGATTTTCTTAATAATGACAAATTAAGTAAAGATAGTAAAAAATATTATGCAGAGAGAGTTGGAGATTTATTAGAACAGAGTGGGGAGTACACTGAAGAAGGTATTTATGCAAAGTTATATTCAAAAGATACTATTGCTTCAAATATAATTTTAAATATTTTAAAGCCTTATTATAAGTTCAAAGAATATATGTTAGTAACTAAAGATAAGGTACAAGCAATAATGGCTATTGATAGTCTTGAAGATAAAATAAGTAGTGATACATTAAGGAGAATTAATTGGTCACAAGAATATAAAAAGGCTGAAGAACAAGGGGAAAGCAAAGTTACAAATAATGATTTATATGTAGATGACGATTACTATAACACATATATAAAAGATAACTATGATTCAGTTAAAGATAAGTGGAAAGAAAAGAACTTATTAAGTGCTCCAGAATTAGATGATTATAAGCTATTTTTACAAGTAAGTAATGAACTTGGAGTAAAGCCTTTAATTGTTCTAATGCCAGTAAATGGGATATATTATGATCATATGGGATGGACTGTTGATAAAAGAACAGAATTTTATAATACTATAGAGAAAATGGCCAAAGATTATGATTTTGATGTTTTAAATTTACAAAATAAAGAATATGAAAAGTATTATTTAAGTGATGTTATGCATTTGGGATGGAAGGGATGGTTAAATATAGATGAAGAAATTTGTAACTACTTTAATAAAAAATAAAGATTTTATAGATAGCATAATTTTAACTATAATTCTTATTTCTATATTTTTAATATTTGTACTATCAACACTTAAGGATTTACCATTTATATATAATCAATTTTAAATAGGATATTATAAAGTTTTATATAAAAAATAGTTTGAGAATCGGGGAGAGAAAATATGAAACTATTAGACAGTGTTAAAAAATATGCTGATTTGGGGAGATTAGCTGTAGTATGCGATGGAGAAAAATTAACTTATAAAGAGTTAGATGAGATGTCAGATTCAATGGCAACATACTTATTAAATGAATTTGGAGAAGATAAATCCCCTATTGTTATATATGGGAACAAGGATAATTTAATTTTAGTTTTAATGTTAGCAGCATTAAGGTCAGGAAGGGCATATGTTCCATTAGATGTAACATTTCCAGTAGAAAGAGTTAAGCAAGTAATTAATGAAGTAAAAGCTAAATTTATAATTAATTTTACTGAAGAAACTTTAGAAAATTCATGTAGCAAGGAAAATATTAAAGAAATAATTAGTAGCTTTAAGTCAAGTGCAGTATCAAAAGAAAATTGGGTTAAAAATAATGATAATTCATATATATTATTTACATCTGGTAGTACAGGAAAACCAAAAGGCGTGCAAATAAGTAAAGATAATTTAGATTCCTTTAATGATTGGTTTGGTAAATATATGGAATTAGATGATGCTGAAGAAATTATTATGAATCAAGTTTCATATTCCTTTGATGTATCTGTTATACCAATATACTTAGGTTTGATATATGGTAAAACACTAAATAGTTTATCAAAGAATACTTTAGAGGATTTTAAGCTTTTATTCAATAATTTAAAAGAATCTAATATAAAATATTGGGTATCAACACCAGCATTAGCTGAAATGTGCATTAGAGATGCAAATTTCAATAGTGATTTAATACCAAATCTAAAAACATTCTTTTTTGCAGGAGAAGTTCTTTCTAAAAAATTAGTTAGAGAACTAATGGAAAGATTTAAAGGCGTAAGAATTATCAATGGCTATGGCCCTACAGAAGGAACGGTATTATTATCAGCAATAGATGTAACAGAAGCAATGCTAAATGATGAAAGATCTATTCCAATTGGATATCCAATGGAAGGTGGAATATTAAAAGTTGTAGATGAAAAAAACAATGAAGTTAAAGAGGGAGAAAAAGGTGAGTTATTAGCTTTAGGGAAAAGTATTAGTAAAGGATACTTTAATAATGAAGAAATGACCAACAAAGTTTTCTTTAATGAAGTAGTAAATGGAGAAGAATTAAGAGGCTATAGAACTGGTGATATAGCTTATTATGATAATGGAGTTTTATATTATTGTGGAAGAAAAGATTTTCAAATAAAGTTAAATGGCTTTAGAATAGAAATCGAAGATATTGAAAATAATCTTAGAAAGGTATCTAATGTAAGCAATTGTATTGTATTACCAGTTTATAAAGATGAAAAAATTTCACACTTAGCTGCCTTTGTTACCCTAAAAGAAGAAAATGAATTAAGTAGTTTAAAAAATTCAATAATAATAAAGGATGAGTTAAAGAAATATATACCGTCATATATGATTCCTAGAAATATTAAAGTTATAAAGGAATTCCCTATAAATACTAATGGAAAAATAGACAGAAAGAAGCTTATGGAGGAATTTAAGTAATGAAATTAGCACAATATGGAGATTACTTATATTTATATATATTACTTTTATCATTTATACCAGCAATAATATTAGGAATTAAAGGTAAAAATATTAAATACTATGGTATTTTAATATCAATACTTATGGTGGGATTAATAGTTGGTACCGGTAAGTATTATATGCTTCTATTCTTTATGTTTATTATAGGAGAATTTACAGTAATATATGGATACTTATTTATAAGAAGAAAAACAGACAATAAGATATTATATTATTTAGCTTTATTAGCTTCTATGTTACCAGTAATAGTAACAAAAGCATCAGTACTTACAAAGTTTGGACCAATAGGATTTATAGGTTTATCATATTTAAACTTTAAAGCCATACAAATGATTATAGAAATATATGATGGAGCAATAAAAGAAGTTAAATTTTTTACATTAGTATATTTCATTATTTTCTTCCCAAGCTTAAGTTCGGGACCAATAGATAGATATAGAAGATTTGAAGAAGATTTAAACAAAACTATAGAGAAAGATGAATATTTAAATGATTATTTATATACAGGAATTAGAAAAATAATTATTGGATTAGGCTATAAATTTGTTTTAGCTTACTTTATAAATACTATGTGGATGAGTAAGATTCCAGCAGATATTACATTTATAAATGGATTAAGTTATATGTATGCTTATAGTATGTATTTATTTTTTGACTTTGCAGGATATAGCTCATTTGCAGTTGGGACAAGTTATATATTAGGAATAAAGACACCAGATAACTTTAATAAACCATTCTTAAGTAAAGATATGAAGGAATTTTGGACAAGATGGCATATATCATTATCAAAGTGGTTTGGAGATTATTTATATTCAAGAATAGTATTAAGCTCTATGAGAAAAAAGAGATTTAAAAGCAGGTTTACAGCCTCCCATGTAGCACAAATAATTACTATGTTAGTAATGGGAGTATGGCATGGAATAAGCACATTTTATATTATTTATGGATTATATCAAGGACTAGTACTAGTATTAACTGATATTATCCAAAGAAAATGGAAGTATTATAAGAAGCATAAAAAGGAAAAATGGTTCCAATATGTACAAATTGCAGTTAACTTTAATGTGGCATGCTTTGGACTATTTATATTTTCAGGATGGCTTTTTAGATAATAAATAAGGGAGGAATAAAGATGTTAGAAAAAGTACTAGATATTTTTGAAGAAGTTACAGGAACAGATGAAATAAGAGAGGACTTAGACTTAGACCTATTTGAAGCAGGATTACTTGACTCACTAGGAATAATTGAAGTTTTACTTAAAATAGAAGAAGTACTTAATATAAAACTTCAACCAACAGACTTAGAAAAAAGCGATATGGCAACAGCAAATAACTTAGTTTCATACTTAGAAAAATACCAAGCTATGCAAAAAGCATAAATTTAAAAATAAAAAAAATAAAAAATGAATGAGAAAACTCCCAAAAGGGAGTTTTTTAATACACTTTTATCAATGCATAATTGATAATGCATAATGCATAATTGTGGAAATAATTCAGCCAAGCTGAATTAAGAAATTTAAAAATTCCTTTGGAATTTAATCCATAACTATTTCATTTTTTCATTACAATTTTGCGAAAGCAAAAGAGAATCTTCATTCCTTCATGCTGATTTTGCTTCAGCAAAGAAGCTCTTCATTCTTTCATTTCAAAAAACTCTGTAAGAGTTTTCACCATAATTCTACATTTTACATTCTTCATTCTTCATTAGCACAAAGTGCTCTATAGCCTTGGCTACTCCAGATTCATTATTACTGTCTGTTACAAAGTCAGCTTCTTTCTTAACTATATTTAGTCCGTTGCCCATTGCAACTCCAATACCTGCATATTTAATCATAGATAGGTCATTTTCAGAATCCCCTATGCACATAACCTCACTAGGTTTTAAATTCAAGGTTTCTGCTAAGTATGCAACTGCTTTACCCTTAGATATACTTCCATTAATAACTTCAAAATTATCATTTCCTGAACTAACTACATGAAGCTTATCACCGAAGGTTTCCTTTATTTCCTTTTTAGCTGCCCAAAGATTATCCTTATTTTCACCTTCTTCAATAACTATACTTTTCAAGATAGTACCTTTGAAGTTTTTAAGAGTAGTAGGTAGATCATTTTCATCAATTAAGAATTTAACCCTCTTTTCTTCTGGTAAATCCTTATTCATAATTTGATAAGCATGAGTTTCAGGAATTTTCTTTTCTCTAATAAGAGTATCCCAACTATTATAATTTGCTGATAATCCATGTTTTTTAACTATATTATATATTTCAAGAACAGTTTCAGCAGGTAAAGGTGTTTCTATAATATTGTCATGATTATTACTAATTTTTATATAAGCTCCATTAGATGAAATCACAGCTGTTTCTATACCAATTAATTCAGAGTAGTATTTTGCTGAACAAAATAATCTACCTGTAGATATTGCTATTGTAACTCCAATGTCTTTTGCTTTTCTTAGGGCTTCTTTATTTCTTTCGCTTACTACATGATTACTATCTAACAATGTACCATCCATATCAATACATATTAGTTTAATTTTATTTTCCAAACTTATCCCTCCCAAAGAAAATAATTATCAATATAAATAGTATAATCTAAAAACACAAAAATAAAAACTAATACTCTTCTTAAATAGAATTTTAATGTCAAAAATTGCGATAGAAAAGAATAGTCATGAGAACATACGTTTGGTATAATTAAAATGAAAATACAGAAAGGGGGAAGGGCTTGAAGGAATGTAAAATTAATAATGAAGAATGTAGAATTAATGTAAAAACTCCCAAAGGAGTTTTTGGAGATTAATATATTTTAGTGATTTGAAACAAATTGCATTAATAACTCTACATTTTAAATTTTACATTCTACATTTATAAAAAAGTCCGATTATATATGGAAAACTTAATTATTAAAGCAAAGCAAGGAGATAAATGTGCCTTGGAAGAAATATTAAGAAAGTTTCAACCTCTTATTAATAATACAGCTATGAGCTTCTATATTTATGGTTATGATAATGAAGATATAAAACAATTAGCTGTGCTGGCAATAATTAAAGCTATAGAAAAATTTGATATATCTTTAAGTAATTCATTTCCAAGTTATGTGAAAGAGACAGTAAGAAATACTATGTATAAAGAGATAGATAAAGCTACAAAGGTGTATTTTAAAGGGAAAATATCAAGAGAGATTGCAACCTTTATAGACATTAAGGATATAGTAGATGGAAATACAAACATACAAGAAGATTACATTAAAAAAGAAGGGAAAAAGGATTTAGAAATAGCTATAAGCCTACTAAAAGAAGAAGAGAGAAATTTACTTAAGGAGCTTTATCTTAATAATAAAACCTTAAAGAAATACGCTGAAGAAAAAAATATAGAATATCATAATGCTAGATATGCTAAGGATAAGATACTAAAGAAATTAAAAGCTGTTTTACTTAATTATTAACTTGTAAATAAAAATCTAGTTAAATGGCTAAAAGAAACTTTAATTAACAGATTAAATTCCAATACTAAACTTTAATTATTAAGAAGGTGTCTAAAGGGCAACCTTCTTAATTTAAAGAAAAAACTCCCAAAGGAGTTTTTTCCTTAATTCTACATTTTACATTTTAAATTTTACCTTCAAAAGCTTTCTAAGCTTTTGAAGGGCTCTTTTCTTTAAACAAGAACAATAATAATAGTCTTTATTTCTAAGCTTTGAATATTTAGAAAGGTTTGGTGATTCATTATCAATATATAAGAAGTTAATAATATCCCTTTCTTCATAGTCAAGACTATTTAAGGCAGAAGTAATTTCTGTATAAATAATAGAATTAGTGACTTCTTCTTCTATATCTATACTTTCATCAACTAAAGTATCAGCCACATCAAAATCAGGAGCATTGTAAACAGGTAGGTTTAAACTCATTTCATCATTATATTTAGCTTCACTTCTTATAAGGCTTATATACCCATTCTTTATGCTCCAAAGGGCATAGGAACTAAAACTACTAACAGGTCTAGATAAATCAAATAAATTTATAGCTTTTAGTAAATACATAATTCCTATTTGAATTAAATCCTCAAAGCTTCTATTTTTTAAAAATACTCTTTTACTTTCTTTAATTATTAAAGGATAGTACATCTTAATTATTTCTTCTTTTGCAGCAGCATCATTATTTTTTGCTTTTCTTATTAATTCTTCCACAAGCTATCACTCCTAAAATATTTTTCATAAAGTAAATACCTATTCTTAATAAAATTTGAGAAATTTAAATTGATATATTTATATATAAAATAAAAAAACTATAAAAAAATACATTATTTTGTAAAAAAATGAATAACGAAAAATATGGTAAAAATAGGAAGAAAGTCCTATAATTAATTTTGCGTAAAAGATTAAGATTAGAGGTGGTTATAGTATGTTTGCAAGCCTAATTTTAAAACAATCAATTATAAATAATGAGTTTAAAATTATAAATTTATTAGAGCAAATTGAATATATAAGTAAGTGTGGGATTACAAGGTTAATAATTGCTCCCTTTTACTATGATGAAAGTTCCAAAAGCTCTATAGAAGAAGTTAAAGGAGTAGTAGAGGATTTAAATTTATATTTAAGTGAAAGAGGTATGGATTTAAAATTATATCCTGCAAATATTATTAGGGATAACTTTAATAATATAAAGGATTTCGTAGATGGGAAAATAGGTGGGATAAATGATAGCCATTATGTCTTATTAAATGTAGATGAAACTAATACAATAAAAGAATTAGTAGAAATTATATATGAATTTAACTTAAGAAATTATACTCCAATAATATTTGCACCAGAAAAAGTTAAAGAAATAATTGATGATAATAAAAATATAAATAAACTACTAAAAGAAAATTGTTTATTACAATTAGACTTAGGAAGCATAAATGGTGAGTATGGGAAAAAGGTTTTAAAAACAGCTAAAGCCTTAAAGAAAAAAGATCTTTATAGCTTTGTTGGATTCGAAGACAATCTAAAGAAAGAATATATAAATAAAGAAATAGAAGAAATAAGTAAAAAAGGATTATTTATATTAATAAATAATGGTGAAGCAAGTAAAAAGGTAAAGAGTAAAAAGAAATTCTTTGTAAGAAGTTAATTAAATACCCATAATAACTAATTTTTCTAAAAGAATAGACATTCATAATTGCCATATAGTAGTAAACTATCGAAATATGTATATAATTTTAAAAACAATATTTGGTAAAATATGGTATAATATTTTTTGTGTTAAAAAGTAGTGATAAAAATTATATAAAAGATAATATTTATAACATATAAATATAAAATACACAAAAGGCTTATTTATATAAATTTTATTAAATGCATATTTTGATATTATTAGTATTTTGTTAGGAGGAAGAGTTTTGGAAGAGCAAGTGATAAGATTAGATGAGTTGTTTGAAGCCATTAAAAAGAGATGGATAATGATAGTTTCTATTACATTAATTGCAACTATAATTTCTGTAGTTTTAAGTTTTTTTGTTATTAAGCCTCAATATGAAGCAAGTACAAAGGTGTTTATTGGCAAAGATGAAAGTGAAAATCAAGCCTATAGTCAAAATGATGTCCTTATGTATCAAAAACTTATGAAGACATATTCTGAAGCAATAAAAACTAAAGATTTAGTTTCTAGAGCATTAAAAAGTACTAGCCTTAATAAAGAACCTAATGAAGTTTTAAAGAAGATAACAGTAGTTACAGTAGCAGATACACAAATATTACAAATTAAATACAAGAGTGAAAGTCCTAAAGAAGCTAAGACTGTTATAGAAAAAGTTTCTGATGAGTTTATAAAAACATCTAAGGAATTAGTTCCTAATGGAAATATAAAAATTATAGAAGCTGTAGATCTTCCAGAAAACCCAGTTAGTCCAAATAAAAAAATGAATATTGCAATAGCATTTTTACTAGGATTAATCCTTGGTGTTGGATTAACATTTTTATTAGAGTTTTTAGACAATACCTTTAAGAATAAGGATCAATTAGAAAGAGAATTTGAAATTCCTGTAATTGGCTCAATACCTATTATAAAGGAATCTTAGGAGGAAGTTATGTTTATAGTTGAAAAGGAGCCTAAATCTATAGCAGCTGAAAGTTATAGAACATTAAGAACAAATATCCAGTATTCATCATTTGATAATGAATATAGAGTGATAGTTATAACAAGTTCAGAGCCAGGAGAAGGTAAATCTACTACAGCAGGAAATTTAGCTTTATGCATGGCTCAAGGTGAAAAAAAAGTTATATTAATAGATTGTGATTTAAGAAAGCCAAGCTTACATAAAAAGTTCAAGGTTTCCAATCTAGTTGGTTTATCAGATGTAATTGTAGGAAAGTCAGATTTAACAACTGCTACACATAGGTATAATAAGAACTTAGTTTTATTAACATCAGGTAAAATACCACCAAATCCATCTGAAATGCTTTCATCAAAAACCATGGAAAAATTATTAAAAGCATTAAAAGAAAGTTTTGATTATATAATTTTAGATACTCCACCAGTACAAGCTGTTACAGATTCACAAATTTTATCTACTAAGGCAGATGGAACAATATTAGTAGTTAAGGCTGAAAAAACAAAAAAAGAATCAGTTGTAAATGCAATTAACCTTTTAAAAAAGGTAAATTCAAATATTATAGGAACAGTTTTAAATGAGATAGATATAAGTAGAAATAAATACTACTATTATTATGGAGATAAATAAATTAGTTAATTAATTGATTTATCTATAATTTCTAATAGAGATTAGGTTCCTCTTACTATTTTAATGTAAAATATTTACTTATTAGGTAATATTTACAGGTGACGATAAATTGAGGAGTTTTCTCTGCTTTAATTTTATTAATTAGAATTCAAATTATAAATTATTTTTAAGTTAAAAGCAAGATTTGGGGGGTTACTATGGTAGATATACATTCTCACTTAATTTGGGCCATAGATGATGGTTCCAAGTCTAAGGATATGACAATAAATATGCTAAAACAGGCAGTTAAGGGTGGTACTAAAAAATTAGTCCTTACACCACATTATCTTCCAGGTTACTATGAAGTACCTAATATTAAAGTTAAAGAAAGAAGGCAGGATATAGAGCTTTTAGTTAATGAACTTAATTTGGATATAGAGATTTATTGTGGTCAAGAAGTTTATTTTAATGAAAAAATACTAGAGGATTTTGAAAATAAGCTAATTGGAACAATTAATGAGTCAAGGTATATGTTAATTGAGTTTAATATGAGGAGCTTTTCTATTAAAGAAGTTATTGAGATTTTATATGAGCTACAGATTAAAGGAATTGTGCCTGTTATTGCACATCCAGAAAGATATATTAAGTTTATAAAAAATCCTTCTTTAATTAATGAGTTTGTTAGGGAAGGATTTTTATTTCAATTAAATATAGGAAGCATAACTGGAAACTTTGGAAAGGAAGTTAAGAAAACAGCAGAACTTTTCTTAAAACATAAGATATATAGCTTTTTTGGTTCAGATGCACATAGGGATGAAAAAAGAAATCCTAATATGGAAAATGGAATTAAGATTTTAAAGGATATGGATAGAAAGTACTTTAACTACTTAAATAATTCAGGAGAAGAACTTTTAGATAATAGAGAGATTATATTTATAGGAAATTTAATAAAAGAAAAAAGGGGCTTACTAAGTTTACTTAGTAAAAGGTAATTTAAAAAGGGGGAAGGTTAATGGAAAGGCTTCAGGAAGAAGACAGTAGTATAGAGACCTTAACCAAAGATAAAAAGATAATATATAACTTTTCAAAAAGGATATTAGATTTAGTTTTAGCAATACTAGCATTAATATTTTTAAGCCCATTTTTATTAATTATAGCTATTTTAATAAAGATAGAATCCAAAGGGCCAATTATATTTTCACAAAAAAGAGTAGGTATAAATGGAAAAGAATTTAAGATGTATAAGTTTAGATCTATGGTAATAAATGCTGAAGAATTAAAGGATAAGTTAGAAAAGAAAAATCAGATGTCTGGACCAATGTTTAAAATAAAGAATGATCCAAGGATTACTAAGGTGGGAAAGTTCATTAGAAAAACTAGTATAGATGAATTACCCCAATTAATAAATATATTAAAGGGTGATATGAGCTTAGTAGGACCTAGACCTAGTCTTCCAAGAGAAGTTTCTAAATTTGAGCCTTGGATGTTAGATAGATTAAACGTAAAACCAGGACTTACATGTTACTGGCAAGTTTCAGGAAGAAATAATATAGATTTTATTGAATGGATGGAGCTTGACTTAAAATATATAAATGAAAGAAACTTTTTGCTTGATTTAAAGCTTATATTTAAAACATTTTTTGTTTTATTTGGGGATAAAAATGCTTGTTAAGAAAGGGGAAAATTATGAAAATAGCAATAGCAGGACTTGGATATGTGGGGTTATCTAATGCAATTCTTTTAGCTCAAAGTAATGAAGTAATAGCAGTGGATGTTATAAAAGAAAAGGTTGATATGGTAAATGATAAAATATCACCAATAGTAGATAAAGAAATAGAAGAATATTTAAAAAAAGAAGATTTAAATTTAAAGGCAACAACAGATGTGTATGAGGCTTATAAAGATGCTGAATATGTAGTAATTGCAACTCCAACTAACTATGATCCAGTATTAAATTATTTTAATACTAGAACAGTTGAAGCTGTTATAGCAAATGTATTGTCTATAAATCCAGATGCAACCATGATAATAAAATCTACAGTGCCAGTAGGATATACAGAAAAAGTGAAAAGGATGTTTGAAGTAGATAATATCATTTTCTCACCAGAATTTTTAAGGGAAGGAAAAGCCTTATATGATAATCTTTACCCTTCAAGAATAATAGTTGGAGAGAAATCATCAAGAGCAGAAAAGTTTGCAAATCTTTTAAAAGAAGGTACAAAAAAAGAAGATATATCAATTCTCTTCACAAATTCTACAGAAGCAGAAGCTGTAAAACTATTTGCAAATACTTACTTAGCTCTAAGAGTTGCATATTTTAATGAACTTGATACTTATGCAGAAATTAGAGGATTAAACACTAAGGAGATAATTGAAGGAGTTTGTTTAGATCCAAGAATAGGAAGCCACTATAATAATCCTTCCTTTGGATATGGAGGATATTGCCTTCCAAAGGATACAAAACAATTATTAGCAAACTATGCTGATGTTCCAAACAATATAATTGGTGCCATTGTAGAAGCAAATAGAACTAGAAAAGATCACATTTCAGATATGATTATAAAGAAAGCTCCTAAAACTGTTGGAATTTATAGACTAACTATGAAAACTGACTCTGATAACTTCAGAGCTTCTTCTATTCAAGGAATAATGAAGAGAATTAAATCAAAAGGAATAGATGTAGTAGTTTATGAACCAGTATTAAAAGAAGAGAAATTTTTTAATTCAAAGGTAATAAAAGATATTGATGAATTTAAAAAAATATCTGATGTTATAGTATCAAACAGATTATCAAATGAATTAGAAGATGTTTATGAAAAAATATATACAAGAGATTTATTTACTAGGGATTAGAGAGGAGGTTTAAGAAATGAGAACAATACTAGTGACAGGGGGAGCTGGATTTATAGGCTCACATCTTAGTGAAAGATTATTGAAAGAAGGAAATAGAGTTTTAGTTATTGATAATTTTAATAATTATTATGATACTAAAATAAAGAGAAATAATGTAGAAGAAGTAATAAAAACTTGTGTTAATAACAATATATCTTTAGAAAACTATAAAGTTTTTGAAGGTGATATTAGAGATAATGAATTTTTAAAAAAAGTATTTTCTAATAAGATTGATTCTATAATGCATTTAGCAGCAATGGCAGGGGTAAGACCTTCAATTGAAAATCCCAAATTATATTATGATGTAAATATAACTGGAACAGTAAATTTACTTGAAAAATGCAGGGAATTTAGAGTTAAACAGTTTGTCTTTGCTTCAAGTTCATCTGTTTATGGAAATAATGAGAAAGTTCCATTTTCAGAAAGGGATAGAGTAGATAATCCTATTAGTCCTTATGCAGCAACAAAGAAGTCAGGTGAACTACTATGTCATACTTACCATCATTTATTTGATATGAATATAGCGTGCCTAAGATTTTTCACTGTTTATGGACCTAGACAACGTCCGGATCTAGCTATTAACAAGTTTACTTCATTAATCTTAGAAAATAGAGAAATACCATTCTATGGGGATGGGAGTACATCTAGAGACTATACTTATGTTGAAGATATAGTTTCAGGAATAGTGTCTAGTATTGAGTATGTTAATACTGAAAAAAAAGTATTTAATATATTTAATTTAGGAGGAGATAAAACAGTTTCTTTAATTGAGATGGTTGAAACTATTGAAGAAGTATTAGATAAAAAAGCTATTCTTAATAGATTGCCAATGCAACCTGGTGACGTTAATAGAACTTGTGCTGATATAAATCACTCTAGAGAAATTATAGGATATAATCCACAGACATCCTTTAAAGAAGGTATTAAAAAATTTATAGAGTGGAAATTGATATAGGCGAGAAGGGTCAGTAATTAAAGATGGAAATGAAAAAAAATATGCCAAAATTATGCTTAGTATCCTCATCAGGTGGACATTGGGAACAACTTCAAAAGTTAAAGGTATTAGTAGATAAATATGATGGTTTTTTAGTAACAGAAAAAACTTGTTTTGAAGCAAATTCAAAATATTTAATGAAGCAAACTGATTTAAAAGATAAAATGATGATTTTTAAAATGATATACAATTCAATTCTAGCTTTAAAAATATGGATAAAAGAAAAACCTGATTTTGTTATAACTACAGGTACTATGGTTGCATATCCTTTTTATTTATTAGCAATTATATTCAGAAAAAAATTTATTTTTATAGAAACCTTTGGTAGAGCAGATATGCCAACAGTAGCAGGAAAAATAATGGAAAAACATACAGATTTATTTATAGTTCAATGGGAGACTCAAAAGAAGCATTATAAAAAGGCAATATATGGGGGGTGCTTATATTGATTTTTGTAACAGTGGGATCAAGGAATTATCAATTTAATAGATTATTTATAAAATTAGATGAGTTATTTGATAAGGGTGTAATAAAGGATGAACTTTTTGCACAAATAGGTACATCAACATATATACCAAGAAATTATAAATATAAGGATTTTATATCACAAGAAGAATTTACTACTTATATAAATAAAGCAAATTTAGTTATAAGTCACGGAGCATCAGGTTCTATAATGAAGGCTTTAAATGCAGGAAAGAAAGTCATCGCTGTAACAAGATTACAAAAATACGGCGAGCATATTAATGATCATCAAATACAAAATAATGAAGCATTTGCATTAAATAATTATGTTATCCCTGTGTATGAAATGGACGAGTTAGAAGATGCTTTTAAAGTTATAGAAAATGGTAATGATGATTTGATTCAATGGGAAAACAAAGATCCTATGGCAATAGTTAATTTAATTGATAAATTCATTCAGAAAAATTGGAACAATATTAATAAGAAAATCAGTTTAAAGGAGTAAATTATGAAGTTATTGATAATACCATCAGGTGGTATTGGCTTAGATGGCATAACTATGTCAATAATGAACTATTACCGATATTTTAATAAAAGTAATATACAAACAACTTTTGTTGCAACCAAAATTAAATGTGAAAAAAAGTATTTTGATTTAATTTTGAATGAAATAGAAAGGAATGGAGATAATGTTGTTCAGTTAGAAAGAAGCATGAATATTATAAAGTATATATTTCTACTTGTAAAACTTTTAAAAAGAAATAATTATGATATTGTACATGTTCATGGCAGTAGTAGTTTGATTGCTATAGAACTTTTAGCAGCTAAGTTATGTGGAATCAAAGTTAGAGTAGCACATAGCCATAACACAACTTGTAACCATAGAATTTTGAATATACTTTTAAAACCTATATTCAATTATCTTACTACATTCAGACTGGCTTGTGGGGAAGATGCGGGGAAATGGCTATTTGGACATAGAGATTTTAAAGTTATAAGAAATGGAATTGAGATAGAGAAATTTATATATAACAAAGAAATGCGAGAAAAAATTAGAACTAATCTCAGTCTATTAGGAAAAAAAGTTATCGGACATGTAGGTTCTTTTAATGAACAGAAAAACCACACTTTTTTGATAGATATTTTAAAAGAATTGCTTATAATTGATAAAAATTATAGATTAGTTCTTATTGGTGATGGGGAAAAAAGAGAAGAAATAGAAAGGAAAGCTATACTAGCAGGTATTGAGGATAAAGTCATTTTTCTTGGAAGAAGGACAGACATATCAGAATTATTACAAGCAATGGATCTAATGGTATTACCGTCAATATATGAAGGCTTACCAGTGGTTACCATAGAATGGCAAGCAGCAGGTTTGCCTATAGTTGTTTCAGATAAAGTAACTTCTGAAATAGAATTGACAAATTTAGTTACCTTTAAATCTTTAAATGATAAAGCTACTGATTGGGCAGTAACAGTTGAATCTATGATAAATTATGAACGAGTTTCAAAAATTAATGAAATTCGCGAAGTAGGATATGATATAAAGGCAAATTCAGATATTTTAGTTAATTTGTATAATAAATTAACTTAATAAGCATTTAATTTCTTAAATAAGGAGTAATTTAAATGATTAGTTATGAAACCATAAGAATTAAATTAAAAAAGAAATACATAAAAAAACATCAATTTTTAGAAGAAAGAAAATTAGAAATACGAATTTTACAATAATATCCAATAATTGTTGGGGAGGATTTGTATATCAGAGTTATGGATTAGAATATAATACATCTACAATTGGTTTGTTTTTTATGGCAGAAGATTATATTAAATTTATAAATAATATTAAGTATTATCTAGAATGTGAATTGAAATTCATTGATCTTAAAGAATCAAAATGGATAGAAGATTTAAAAGAAACTTATAAATTTGGAGAATACCCAATAGGAATAGTTGATGATATAGAAATACATTTTTTACATTATAAAGATAAAAATGAGGCATATGAAAAGTGGATCAAACGGTTTAAGAGAATTAACTGGAATAATGTACTGTATAAATTTAGTTAAATCAATAAATGTTCTCAAGAATATATTAAAACTTTCTCTAAATTTAAAAACAAGATTTGTTTCACTAATAATAAGTACAATATTAATGATACTATATACATTAATAGCGAAAAAAATTAATTGAAGATTAAATATTCTTATGAACTAATTGGTAAATTGAAATACTTAAATATAAATGAAGTTATTAATAAATTACAATAATAAATAATTATTTAAAAGGAAAGTGAAAATATGAAAAAAATTGCAATTGTAACTCGTAATATGTTTGGTGGAGGTGCTGAAAGAGTTATAGCGGAATTAATAAAATATTTTGATAGCATTAATATCGAATCCTTGCTAATAACTATTGATGATGAAGAAGTCTTTTATGAATTACCAAAAAGCACTGTCTTGATTTCTATTGGTAAAAAATCTTCAAATAAGATTATAGATAGAATTTTAAGATATATTAAAGTAAGGAAAATTATAAAAAAAAATAAAATAGATATAGTCTTATCAATGCCAGAGGATATAGGAGTTTATGTAATAGCTGCGTTACTAGGTACTAGGATTCCAATAGTAGTTTCAGAACGAAACAATCCGTGGGTTATGCCAGATAAAAGTATTACACGACTATTAAGGGCAATTATGTATAATTTTACAGATGGAATAATATTTCAAACAAAAATGGCAATGTCTTTTTTTTCAAATAGTATTCAAAAAAAGGGGATTGTTCTTCAAAACCCATTAGATACTAGAAGAATTCCCAATGCTTTCAAGGGAAATAGAAGTAAAGAAATAGTAGCAGTAGGGAGGCTAACAGAACAAAAGAATTTTAAATTACTTATAGAAGCGTTCTCTGAATTTTATAAGAATAATCCAGACTATAGACTGATTATATATGGTGAAGGAAAATTAAGAGATAAATTAGAAAATTTATCCCAAAAATTACTTCCAGAGGGGAGATGTTTACTTCCTGGTAAATCAAAAGATGTATTAAGAAAAATTAATGATGCATCAATGTTTGTATTGTCTTCAGATTATGAAGGAATGCCTAATGTTCTTATAGAAGCTATGGCAATGGGAATGCCAGTAATTTCTACTGACTGTCCATCTGGTGGCCCTAAAAGTTTAATTATAAATGAAGAAAATGGAATTTTAGTCCCTGTCGGGGATAGCAAGTCTTTGGTAAATGCAATGGAGAAGCTAACAAATGAATCTTATAGAGAGTTATTGGGAAACAACGCTTTGAACCTTAGAGATAGATTGGGATCTAATATGATTTATGAAGAATGGGTTACTTACTTAGGTAAAATAGCAAAAAAAAAGTAAGGAGATAATTAATGACTATTAAAGAGTTTAATTTAGTAAATATAGTAGTATGTATATATATATTAGGAATAAGTTTATTACCTGATGGGAATGTATTAATAAAAATATTTAGGTTATTAATTTTGGGAGTATTTATATTGTATATATTAAAAAATAGAAAAGTAATTATTAATAGATACATTAAATGGTCAGTATTATTTTCACTTTTTTGTTTTACGTCTATATATTGGGCTGAATCAAGAGCTACAGCCTTTAGTGGGGCATTAACTGTTTTATGGAACTCAATATGTACTAGCTGTATTGTTATTATTATATCTGCTGATAAGAGATATTTTTATAATGCAATTAAAACTATATTTTTTTCTTCAATAGTTTATGGAGCATTAGTATTTGTAAAATACGGCTACCTTGTATTCATAAATCAAAGATATATTGAAAAAATAAGTGCAAATACTGTTGGAATAAGAGCTTCAATAGGAATATTATTAGCTTTAATAATAATTAGTCAATCAAGTAAATACAAAAAATTATATATATTAGGAAGTGGAATTAATATTTTATGGATTATCCTTTCGGCATCAAGAAAATCATTACTTATACTAATTATATCGCTTTCTATATATATGATTTTTAAAAATAAAAATGTAACTTCTCTATTTAGAAATGGTATTTTTGTAATAATTTCATTATTCGCTATATATTACTGCATTATGAATGTAAGTTTTTTATATGAATTTATAGGTAATCGTATTGAAACAATGATAAAAGGAATTTTAGGCTCAGGTAAAACTGATGGAAGCACTATGTTTAGAATGGAACTAATAAATTGGGGAAAAGAATGGTTTTATAAAAAGCCAATTTTAGGGTATGGCATTGATAATTATAGATATTTATTAGGCTTTAAGAATACATGGGCAGGTACAGAAGGAACCTATGCACATAATAATTTTATAGAGTTATTAGTTTCTGGAGGATTAGTTGGGATGATAATGTACTATTGGATTTATCTAGATACAATATTAACTATATTTAAAGAATTTGGTAAAAGGAATATAAAGCTTATATTAGGCTTAGGATTAATACTAGGATTATTGATAAATGAATATGGATTAGTAACTTATAGTAATAAATATATTCAATTAATTATTGGAGTGTTATGGACTTTAGTAATTTATGAAAAAAATATATTAACAGTAACTACATTTAATGGAGGTGAAATGTTTATTGAGTAGCAGAATTATAAAGTTTTGTAAGAATCCATATAAAATAATAGATTATTTAGGAGCAAAGGTAAAACTAAAATGTTTTCCTGATGAAGTATATTTAAAAATCTTATATAGAGCTAGAATGGGAAAAAAGCTTAATATAATAAATCCTAAGACTTTCAATGAAAAATTACAGTGGCTAAAATTATATGATAGAGACCCTTTATATACAAATTTAGTAGACAAGTACGAAGTTAGGAAATATATAGCTGAAGCTATAGGTGAAGAATATCTAGTTCCTTTGATAGGAGTCTGGAATAGTTTTGATGAAATTGATTTTTCAAAGTTGCCAAATAAATTTGTATTGAAATGTACACACGATTCTGGTGGGGTTATAATTTGTAAAGATAAAAGTAAATTAAAAATAAATTCAGTAATAAAAAGTATAAATAGAAAACTTAAAAGAAATTATTATTATTATGGTCGCGAATGGCCATATAAAAATATTAAACCCAGAATAATTGCAGAGAAGTTTATGGGAGAGTGGAATAAAGATTTAAAAGACTACAAATTTTTTTGTTTTAATGGAGAACCAAAATTAATTTTAGTTTGTTCTGAAAGATATAGAGATACAGGTTTAAAGGAAACATTTTTTGATACAGCCTGGAATATTACCAATATTAAAAGACCAGGACATTCAAGAGATATTAATATACATAAGCCAACAAAATTAGATGAAATGTTATCATTATCAAAAAAATTATCAGAAGGTAAATCATTTATTCGAGTTGACTTTTATGAAATCAATGGGCAAGTTTATTTTGGTGAGTTAACATTTTATCCAGCATCTGGTTTCACAGGGTTTAAACCAGAAAAATATGATGAAATATTAGGGGGGTGGATAGAAATTCCAGAGGGTAAACATTAACTTTAGAAGGAAATACTTTATGAAAATAATAATAGCTGGAGATTTAGTACCTACTAAAAAAATATAAATTTATTTAATAATGTGGATGTTGAGTCTTTACTTGGAAGTGAGTTACTTTCGCTATGTAATTCTGCAGATTTAAAAATGTTTAATTTGGAAGTTCCATTAACTGATTTAGCAAAGCCTATTAGAAAACGTGGACCACATCTTAGTGCACCTACCATTCTATAGCTGGAATTAAAGCTTTAAATCCAACCATAATTGCATTAGATAATAATCATATTTTAGATAAAGATGTAGATGGACTAAATTCAACAATGAGTATATTATCAAAAAATAATATTCCGTTTATAGGAGTAGGAAAAAATATTAAGGATATAATGAAACATTGTATAATAGGAAAAAATAATATAAAAATAGGAATATATAATTGTGCCGAATATGAATTTTCAATAGCTACATCAAAATTGCCAGGAGCCAACCCATTTGATCCTTTGGAGAGCCTCGATAATATTAATTATCTAAAAGAAAAATGTGATTATTTAATAGTTATTTATCATGGAGGTAAGGAACATTATAGATATCTATCGTCATATTTATAAAAAATGTAAAAGTGGTTGAAAAGGGTACAGATTTAGTTGTATGTCAACACAGTCATTGTATAGGAGCCTTTGAAAAGTATAATAATTGAACTATTGTTTATGGTAAAGGAAATGTTATATTTGGCAAAACTAATAGTTAATAATGGGGAATATGTATATTAATTGATATAGATATTAATGATGATATAAAAATAAATTATCAATCTATAGTAAAAAGAAATAATACAATACGTTTAGCAAAAGAATCAGAGAAAGAAAAAATAATAAAAGAATTTTATGAAAGACCTAAAAAAGTTTTAGATGAAGTTTTATAGAACAAGAATACTTAAAAAAAGTAAATGAAAGTTTAGAAGAATATTTGAAAAAATTTCAGGCGTATGTAAGTGGTTTTCTAGAATAGATAGACATTTATTTAATGGTAAATTAATCAAATACAAATATAATAGCAATAAATTATTAGCAATTCAAAATTCTATAGAATGCGAAGTGCATAGAGAATTACTTTTAAAAGATATAAAAGGAGAAATTGAATTTGAACGGGAAAAGTATTAATAAAAAATTTATAAATGCAACTAAATGGTCAACAATAACAGAAATATCAGCTAAATTAGTTACTCCAATAACTAGTATGATACTTGCAAGAATACTTGCACCTGAAGCTTTTGGAGTTATAAGTACAATAACAATGATAATTAGCTTTGCAGATATGTTTACAGATGCAGGTTTTCAAAAGTATTTAATTCAGCATGAATTTAGAAATGATGATGATAAATTTAAATATGCTAATGTAGCTTTCTGGACTAATATAATTGTATCATTTATTATATGGACAATAATAATAGTATTTAGACATAAAATAGCAGTAATGGTAGGAAATCCTGGATTAGGTAATGTGGCTGTAATTGCGTGTGTTCAATTAATTTTCACTTCTTTTTCTAGTATACAAATGGCATTATATAGAAGAGACTTCGATTTCAAAACCTTATTTATAGTTAGAATCGTATCAATTTTTATTCCTTTTGTAGTAACAATACCTTTGGCTATTTTAGGTTTAAATTATTGGGCACTTATTATTGGTACAATATGTGGGCAATTATCAAATGCCATAATTATGACTATAAAATCACCATGGAAGCCTCAATTTTTCTATGATATTAAAATATTAGAGAGAATGCTATCATTTAGTGTTTGGTCTTTAATAGAGGCTATATCAATATGGTTAACAAGTTGGGTTGATGTATTTATTATTGGGAATTCTTTGAATCAGTACTATCTAGGAATATATAAAAGTTCTACTAATTTAGTTAATTCTCTTATGTCTATAATAACTGCATCCATTGTTCCGGTATTGTTTTCTATGCTTTCCCGTTTACAGAATGATGATAAAAAATTTAATGATATGTTCTTAAAAATACAAAGAGTGGTTTCTATTTTTGTTTTTCCACTTGGAGTAGGAGTGTTTGTATATAGTGATTTAGCTACAAAAATAATGTTAGGTAATAAGTGGAGCGAGGCAAGTGGCGTTATAGGAATATGGGCATTAACTAGTTCTATAATGATAGTTTTAGGAAATTTTAATAGTGAAGTTTATAGAGCAAAAGGAAGGCCTAAACTATCATTTTTATCACAAATACTACATATAATTGTATTAGTACCTGTTTGTGTAATAAGTTCTAAGTACGGCTTTTGGGCGTTAGTTAATGCTAGAGCACTAATAAGATTTCAGGGAATACTATTAGGAATTATTTTGATGAAATTTATTATAGGATTCCCAGTAGGAACAATATTTAAAGGTATTTTTCCTACTTCAATAGCAAGTATAGTTATGGGGATATTAGGATATATGTTAAAACAAGTTAATAGTAGTTTAGTGTGGAATTTTATATCCATTATTATTTGTGCTATAGTTTATTTTATATTATTATATTTCTTTACAAATATTAAACAAGATTTAAAGACAATAATCAATTACATAAAAGGATATATTAGCAAGTGGGATGCAAAGCACTCCACAAGCACTCCCGGGGATTTCTAAAACAGGTGATATTAAAAATTCACCTGCTTTTTATTTATCATAAATAAAAATATATGGTCTTGTTAATGATCTAGACAGAATATTACTAGTAGGTATAAATGTGAATAGGGTAACTTTAATTGGAATTGAAGTTGGCATCAGTAGTTAAAAGTTTTGCTATATAAGGAATTTATGCTTATGTAGTAAATATTAAAAGTAATACTATTTCTTGTCAGCTTTCTGTTACTATAGTAGGGCTTGAAGATACAGTATGAAAGAGGTTAGGTAAAGGTTAGAGGCATAAGAAAAAAATAGAGTATTAATTACAGCTAAATATGCAAAAGAGCAAAGAAGTATTAACATTTATAGTATGGAAGATATATTACTAATTTAAATATCAAATATTATATATCTTTTTTATTTTTTTTAAATTTTCTCAATTTTATCTTAATGAGGGTACTTATTTAATGACAGGTTATTCAAGATTAAGAATTATGGAGGTTATTAAATATTCAAACTTCATTTTTATAAAAAGATTAAGACTAGTAAAATCATTAAGTTTTAGTAGTATTTAGATCAACAAACATTCTAATTTATATATAATCCCTTAAAGGATTTTTACTATGAGTTAAATTTGCATATAAAATAATATATAATAATTATAAGATATAGAGAATTTATTAATGCTTATTAATTTCATTTAGAGGAGTTAAAATGATATATAAAAAGGGAAAAACAACAAGAGTATTAAATATTTATGAAAGGTTCAATAAGGGAGAAATAATAATAAAATCAAAGGAAGCAGAAAGGTTTCAGGTTGATTCTAAGACTATACAAAGAGATATTGATGAATTGAGAGGATATTTTGATGAAGAAGGTTTACATAATAAGAGTATAGTGTATGATAGAAAGAAAAAAGGATATAAAATATGCAATAAGTTAGGGTATGAGTTTGGCGATAGAGATATATTTGTTATATTAAAGATATTATTGGAATCAAGAGCTTTTAATAAAGAAGAAATGAATAGAATTTTAAATATATTCAAGGCTTTAAGTAAAGATAAAAATAAAATGGAAAAGATGATATCAAATGATAAGTTTTACTATACACCACCAAGGCATAATAGAAATATTATTGATTTTATTTGGGATGTTAATTATAGCATTAGGATGAACAGAGAGGTTAAGGTTAAATATAGAAGACAAGATAATAAGATAAGAGAGTATTATGTAAGACCACTAGGATTAGTTTTTAGTGAATATTATTTTTATGTTATAGGAGAAATAGTAGGGCGATACCATAATAATTCTATTGTATTTAGGATAGATAGATTTGAGGAATATGAAATAACAGAAAAGAAGTTTATGCCTTATGAGGATAAATTAAAAGAAGGCGAGTTTAGTAAGAGAATACAGTTTATGTATACTGGAGAATTAATGAGCATTCAGTTTAAGTTTTGGGGAGATTCTTTAGAGGCTATATTAGATAGATTACCTACAGCTACAGTTGTAGAAGAATTTTATGAAAATGGAAAGAAGGTAGCCTTAATAAATGCAGAAGTATATGGGGAAGGGGTAAAAAGATGGTTACTTTCTCAAAAGGAATTTTTAGAGGTAATAAGACCAGAATCCTATAGAAATGAGATAAAAGAAACTATAAGAAAAATGTACGAGATTTATAAATAATTTTAAGCTATGAGATTATACAAATAATTTCATAGTTTTTTTTTATTATTTTATTTACAGGTACATTATATGTCCATAAGTCTATAGTAATATAATTATACAAGGTTTAGCAAAAGTTGTAATTAAATGAATAATAAATATGGTTATATAATAGAAAATCACATTTATTATCAATATTACAAAAGAGATTTAAATGATATGGAGGAATAGAGAATGTATTGTAAACAATGTGGACAAGCTTTTACTAATGATAAGGCTGTAATGTGTGTTAAATGTGGAACCAATAAGGGACAAGGAGATAATTATTGTCAAGAATGTGGTGAAGAAGTTAAAAACAAATCTGCAGATGTTTGTTTAAATTGTGGAGTTAGATTAAAAGGAGGAATAAATAATTTTACAAATCATATAAAAAATGCAAGTATATCTTCTAATGGAAATAATAATAAAATACTAGCAATTATCTTGGCTTTATTTTTAGGTGGATTTGGTATACATAGATTTTATTTAGGATATAAAGAAATAGGATTTATGCAGATTGGAATATTTATTGTAGGATTTTTATTTTTTACACCTATAATTTTTATAGCAAATATATGGGCTTTCATAGATTTAATTCAAATAGTCTTAGGAAAATTAAATAATGCTAATGGAATGGAGCTTGTTTAAGAAGGTTAGTGTATTTTAATTATTAGTTTAGAGATTTTATGAGAAAATATAAGGATTGAAACAGGTAAATTTGTTTTTCAAATTTATCTGTTTTTATTAGAATACATATTTCGACAACAAAAATCATTAAGGTTTGATATAATGAGCAATATAAATACTCTTATTAATGATATACTAGGGGTTTTATAATATTAGAATCAGTGAGAGGTGTACATATGGAAGAATTAAAAGAAAATTTGATGAAAAGTGACATTAGTGGAGCAAGAGCTATACTTAATAATGAAATATTATGGAATAATTCAAGTGAAGAAGAGTTTTATAAGATGGTTGAATTATGTGAATTCTATAGTATTTTTGATAAACATGATGGAGTAATAGAAGATAAAGATATTAATGAATATGATGAAAATGATTTATTAGATTTAAATACTGATTTAACATTTAATTTTTCAAAAGAAAGATGTTTATTAGCTTATAAAGTTTCAAGATATCTAAATAAAAAAGATTTTAAATCAAAGGAAAATAGAAGTAATGATTTTTCTGAAATAAAAAATACTGTTTATGGAACTAATTCTAAGAGTTTTTTCAATAATGATAGCAAAAATAAAAATGGGAATATTACAAAAAATATTTTATTAGTAGGTGGAATTATTGTAGGAGTTGCAGTATTAGCTAAGATACTTAGAAAAAGAAAGTAATTAATCCTATAGGGAGTAGAAAAATAAAACTATGTGCTATAAAAAAGAGTAGAGAAAAGTTACTAATAAAAGAAAAAGGAGTAATAGTAAAACAGTGATAAGTGAGGATAATAATATAAAATTAGCTATAGTAGCTACTATGAGTTCGGGGAAATCAACTTTAATAAATTCTTTTTTAGGTAAAGAGTTAATGCCTTCAAAAAGTGAAGCGTGTACTGCTAAAATTATAAAAATTAATAATACTAATAAGAATAACTTTAAATTTATAGATATAGATGGAGTTAGTGAGGATAGAGAGGCTTCTTTAGAAGATCTAAAGGAGATTAATATTGATGAAAATATTAATGAAGTAACAATTGAAGGAAAAGTAAATTCTTTTAATAGGTTTAAAAACATCCAATTAATAGATACACCAGGACCTAATAACTCATTAAATCTTAGGCATAAAGAAACAACAATGGATTTTCTACAAAAAAATTTAGTAGATATAATACTATTTGTTTTAGATGGATCAAAATTATTAACAGATGATGAAGATTATTTACTTCAAAAGGTTATTGAAGAAACATCAGGTAAAATAGATGAAAATAATATTATATTTGTAGTAAATAAATCTGATGATTTCAAAGGCGAGGATAATATTGAATTAATAAAGAAAAATGTTGTAGATAAGATTAAAAGTTATGGTATAAAAAGTCCCAAAGTTCAGTTTATTTCTGCTTATTATGCATTTTTAAGTATAATGAAAGAATTTAATTATACTTTAACAATGGATCAAGAAGATGAATTACTATCTTTTGAAAGAAAGATAAAGAGAAAATCTTTTTATAAAAGTAGTGACGTGACAAATAATATAAAAAGAAAAATAGAAGATAAGGAAAGCAAAGTAGAAGCAAATGAACTTATTAAGTTAAAATCAGGATTTTTAGGATTAGAGCTAACTTTAATAGATATAGTAAATAAAATACATATGGAAAGGTCAATAAGTAATAAAATGAAAGTAAAATTAAAATGTAATCCATATAAAAAAGAAAATTTAATTGAAGTAGATGGTGAAATTTGCAATAAAAGCAAACTTTTGAAATATAGGAATTTATATGCATATGAATTAGGAGAATCATTTCTAACTGACTTAGTAGATGAATTAAATAATAAATTATTAATAATAGAATTTTATGGAACAAGATATGATTTTCAGGATATTACTGAGCTAGTTAAACTGTATAATGAAAAGTATAATACAGAAATTAGTGTTATAGAAGATAAAGTAGTAGACATTTTAGATAAGAGAAAAGAAATAGAAGATTTAGTAGTTACTATGTTAAACTCTAATATTTCTGAATTAAGAGATGAAGAACTAATTAATGGAGTTTATAAGGAATTAAATAATCCAGTAAAAGTAGCTGTTATAGCAACTATGAGCTCAGGAAAATCAACTTTAATAAACTCAATGATAGCAGAAAAAATTATGCCATCAAAAAGTGGAGCATGTACTTCAAAAATAGTAACAATTAGTAACAGAGATATAAAAGAGTTTAAATTAATATCTATAGATGGAGTTGAAGAAAACAAAGTTATAAATATTGAAGATATGAAGAGTTTAAATGATAAAGAAGGCATAAAGGAGATAGAGATTGAAGGGAATATAAAAGCTTTAAATGAAATTAAAAACCTTCAATTAATTGATACACCAGGACCAAATAATTCATTAAATGGAACTCATAAAAAGAGAACTATGGAGTATATAAAGTCAGGGGACAAGCCTATAATACTTTTTATTTTGGATGGCTCAAAATTACTTACTGATGATGAGGCATATTTAATTGAAGTAATAGCAGATGAAACTAAGCGTGATGGAAAAGTAGATGAAGAAAGATTTATATTTGCTATTAATAAAGCAGATGATTTTAAAAGTGAAGATAGTATAAGTAAAATAAAGGAAGATGTAAAAAGAAAGTTAAAAGAATATGGAATTGAAAATCCCAATATTCACTTTATTGCAGCTGAAAATGCGTTATTAAGTAGATTAGATGATAATGGAGTTAAATTATCTGAAGACCAGGAAGATGATCTATTTTTAATTACAAGAAAAGCATCAAGAGGTACATATAAATTTTATTTAGAAAGTGACTTATCTCTAAAAGTAAGAACTGAGATAGAGAGAATAGCTGAAGGAGCTAAAGGAAATCAACAAGTTTTAGTTACTTCAGGAATATTAGGTTTAGAGCTTACAATAAAAGAATTAACAAATAAATATAAAAATATTAGCTTAGTAAGAAATAGTATTGAAGATTGTTCTAAGATTATTAAAGAAAAGAACATTTTAAAAAATATAAAAAATCAAATACAAATGAAAGAAGAAGAAATGAAGGAGCTAGAAGAAAATATTATTAAAATCAAGAATTTCTTAAATGAAAATGATGTTAGAGAAGATTTTAAAAATGATATTAATAATATGAAATTTAAAGATACTTTTAGACTAGCAGTAAACAGAGTACATATAAATCTTAGTAAGCTAGAAAAAAATGCGAAAAATATGAATGTGGAAAGTATAAGCGGAATTCAATGTGTTAAGAAAATAGAAGCTGAAAGATATATGAAAGAACTTATGAAAAAATATGAAGATATTACTATAGATTTACAAAGTGAATTTGATAGATTTATTCAGTATGGAATTTATGAAGTTGGTGAAAAAGTAATACAAGAATATAAAAATAAATTAGAAGGTTTTATAAATATATTAAGCTGTAAAGATAATATGTTAAATGAGTATGTAAAAAGTTCTGTACCTGATTATAAGGTATTTATTAAAAAAAATACTATTAATAAAAGTGAAAGCTACACTGAATATGTACTTAACTCAGAAAAACAAGGTTTTTTTGGAAAATTAAAGTTTTGGAAGCCTAAGTATGTAGAGGTATATAGAAAAAGAAATATTGAAGTAATTGAGATAAAAGAAATACTTAAGTTTACAACAAGTATATTTAAGGAATTAGATGGAAGTATAAGATCTATGACAGAATCAATTGAAAAGCATAAAGAAAAGGCAAAAGAAATATTAATTTCAAATCTAGATAAGCTGAATTTAAATATTGATAACAAGCTTAATAGTTTAAAAGAAGTTATAGATAATAAGGCTGAAATGGAAGTAGCTATAACAATTGAAAATGATAAACTTAATACCATTGAAGTTATAAATGAAAAATTAGAAAAAATATTGACAATTTAAGAGGTGTAAGGGTGAAGGTAGATAAAAATGATATAAATGAATTATTATTATCCAAGGATTCTAAAGATATGAGAGCATTTTTAAATAATTGTTTATTATGGAATGCAGATGATATAACTACAATAAAAGAATGTGTAAAAGAATTTAGTAAAATTGAAGGCGTTTTTGATACACATGATAATGGAGAAATAAATAAGAATAAAGAAAGTTATAATAAAGAGTATTTAATTGATTTAAATACAGATCTTACATTTAATTTTTCTAAGGAAAGGTATTTACATGCTTTAGATGTTGCTAATTATTTAGAAGTGGAAAATATTGTTGATAAAACTAATAGACAAGCAAATATTAGTGACATAAAAGTAGGAGAAATTGAAAAAAAAAAGAGAAATTCAATTCAGGTGCGAAAGAAGAAAAGCAGCAGCTTAATATTACCAATAGCTATAATAACAATAATTCTTGTAGCTGTCATAGTTATGCTTGTGATGAAGTAAGAAATGAAAATCAGGTAAAAGAAACTGAAGATAAAGAAAAAGAAGATAAAGTAAGATTAGAAAGTATAATAACAACTGAAAATATTTTATTAGATAAAGAAAGCAATAATATAAATAGAAATTTTTATAAAAAGAAACTTACTGGAAAAGCCCAGATAGGTATAAGGAATGGTGTGAGTAATAATGAGTAATGAAGATGTGAGAACTGAAGATGAATTAATTGAAGCTCTTATGCTTAGTGAAAGGTATTTATATAAAAACTATCTTCAAAATATAAGTAATTTACCAGTAAAAGAAATATATGAAAAAAATAATTATATTTTTAATGGCTTAAGGATATTGAAATTAAAGAAGTTTGTATATTCTGAAGAGGAAAAGGATGTAGAAAAGCTGACATCAGTATTAACAGCTTTATGTAATATTGGTTGTACATATGGATATGTAGTTAATAGTGATGGAAATAATATAGAGATTTACTATATTATTAAAAGTAGTAGAGATACAGCTTTAGGTAAAGATACATTATTTAATGGGTTAAAAGGAAATTTTCCAGGAATTGAAATAGAAAACATTTTTCAGGATGATATAGAAAATACTATAAATCATAAGATATTTAACTATGAAAAGATTAATAGTATATCTTCAGTAGTTGTAGTTCCAAGAGAAAAGAAAGAAAATCTTGAGATGAATATTCAAGGAATTGAAAAATTTATAGATTCAATGTTAGGAGAACAGTACACTGCCTTATTTATTTCTAAGTTTCTAGATACAAATACAATTAAGGAAATTAGAAATAGTTTAGAGGATGTGTATACTTTATTATCTCCTTTTAAAGAAACTGATTTTTCTTTTAATGAAAATGAAAGTGATTCAGTAACTAAAAGTTTATCTAAAGGTATTACTGAAAGCGTAACAGATACAGTTACTAAAACAAATGGGACTAGCGATAGTATAACTAAAACTGATACAGTAGGGGGAAGTGTAAGTGTAGGATTCCATTCAGGAATTGGATTTGGGAGTTTAAAAGTTGGATCATCAACTAATGTATCAGCAAATTATAGTCACTCAACTGCTAGAGGAAAAACTACATCAGAAAGCACAGCCAATTCACTAGGTAAGCAAAAGGGAACTAGTGAAAATGTTACTGATAGTAATACTAAGACTACTGGTGGAAGTAAAACATATTCCTTTAAAAGTGAAAATAAAAATATTTTGGCTCTATTGGAGAGAGTAGATAACATGCTAAATAGAATATCTTCATCGGAGGATATTGGAATGGCAAGGTTTGGAGCATACTTTTTATGTATGTCAGAAGATATTGCACTAAGAGCAGCTTCTACATATACAGGAATAGTTAAAGGTGAAGCATCAGGATTAGAAAATAACTTTATTAACATTTGGAATAATGATAATGATAGCTATATAGAAGTGGTAAATTACTTAAAAAGAATGGAGCATCCAATTTTTATTGATAATAGTGGGGTAGAAATAACTCCTAGCACTGTAATTAGTTGTAGAGAACTAGCATTTGGAACAGGTTTTCCATATAAGTCAGTGCCAGGGGTACCGTCTATGATGTTTACTCCTTTTGCAAGAAATATTTGCACTTATGATGATACAAGGGGTAAGAAAATTAATTTAGGAAATATATTTCATATGGGAGCTGCGGAGAGCAGAAGAGTTGAAATAGATTTTAATGACTTAACAATGCATACTTTTATTACTGGTTCAACAGGGTCAGGAAAAACTAATGCTACATGTAAGTTAATAAATGAAGTTATAAATAAAGGTGCTAAGGTATTAATAATTGAACCTGCTAAGGGAGAATATAAGGATTTTTTTGGTGAAAAAGATTCTTTTAAAGTTTATGGAAGTAATCCTTTAATTTCAGAGATTTTAAAGGTAAATCCTTTTAGTTTTCCATCTAATATACATGTATTAGAACATATAGATAGATTAATAGAAATATTTAGTGCATGTTGGCCATTATATGCTGCAATGCCTGCAATATTAAAAGAAGCAGTAGAGATTTCATATGAAAGGGTAGGGTGGAATTTAGAATACTCAATTAATCCTAAAAATGAATACCCTACATTTAGTGTGCTTTTAGAAGTATTGCCACAATTAATTACTAAATCAGCATATTCAGAAGAAGTAAAAAGTAATTATATAGGTTCACTAGTTACAAGGGTAAAGAGTTTAACTACAGGATTAGTAGGAAATATTTTTAAGGGAAATGAAATTAGTAGTAATGAATTATTTAACTCTAATGTTATTTTAGATTTGAGTAGAGTTGGATCATTAGAAACTAAGTCACTTATAATGGGTGTAGTATTTTTAAAGCTATATGAAGAAAGACTTGATAAAAGTGAATTTTCAAATGAATTAAAGCACTTAACAGTTATTGAAGAAGCACATAACTTATTAAAAAAATCTACCCAAGGAAGTTCTGAAGGTAGCAATATACAACAAAAATCAGTAGAGATGATATCAAATGGAATAGCTGAGATGAGAGCTTTTGGTGAAGGGTTTGTTATTGTAGATCAAGCTCCTATGAGTCTAGATGAATCTGCAATTAGAAATACTAATACAAAGATTGCCTTAAGATTACCAGATGAAAGTGATAGGAGGCTTGTTGGTAAATCTATACTTATGACAGATGAACAAATATTTGAGGTTTCTAGGTTAAGAAAAGGTGTAGGGGTAATTTTTCAAAATAACTGGTTAGAGCCTGTATTATGCAAGATTGATAAATTTGATGGGAAAGCCAATTTTATACCTAACTCAAAAGGGTATGAAGAATTAATAAATAGTAAAAAGAAATTAATAGAGCTTTTATTAAGTAAAACAACTGGAGAGAAAAAAAGTATATCAATCAAAGAAGGAGAGAAATTAATAGAATATATAAAAGAAAATATTCCTAAAAATGATATACAAAAAGTATTGGTTGAAACAATTGATGAACTAGTTCAAGGAGAAACACCAGCTATATTTGGAGAAATTAATTCAATTAATCTATCAAGATTAGTATATGAAATAGCAAATGGAAAATCCTTTGAAAGAGTTATTACATTATCTGAAAGTATTGATGAGTTAAATAGAGAGTTATTTATGCAAATCAATGAAATGTTTAATTTAGAATATGAATATAGTATTGATTTAATAAGACATATTTTAGTTTACAAAGCCTATGAAGGAGAATTAGAAGAAAAGTCAATTCTAAATGGTTGGGTAGATATGATGAAGGGGAGAGGAATATTTTGATGGAGTTAAGTAATAAAGCTTTTGAAAAAGAAAAAACTTGGAATTATGAAACCCTAGATAAGGTTTTAGAAAAGCCTATTTATAGAGAAGATGCATCTAAAATAACAGAGTTATCTAATATTCTTAAGTCTCCAATTGATGTTAATAAGGTTAAAGATTATATTGAGAGTACTTTTAATTTTAAGGAGAAAATAAATGAAAAAGACATCATAGATCTTGGAGAATCTTTAAATTTTATTGAAAATGATTTAGAAAAAATGGATAGTGAAAGATTAGAAGAGATACGAGAAAAATATCCTAAAGTAGATAATATGTTAAATAGTATTGAAGATAGAATGCAAAATTTAGAAAATGCACTTGGCGAAGAAAAGGAAAAATTAGAAAAGGACTTAAAACAACAAATTAAGATGTTTAAAGGTCATTTGGTAGAAGCAATAATAAAAGAATCATTAGAAGAAAAATTTACAGAAATAAGTGATGTTGAAATACAAAAAGAAACTTCTCAGGGAAAGACAAAAATTGATATTACATGCAGAGATGCGAAAAAAGATTTTACTGTAGGTAATATTGAAGTAAAAAATGGAGAAGATTTATATATAGAAAGTAAAATAGGGAATAAAAAATATATGGTAGATCAAATAGATAACCATATGAAAAAACAAATTGAGGGACATCATAATGCAGGTAAAGAATCTGAAAATGGATATAAGTCAGTGATAGTTGTATCAGCTGATTATAAAGAAGTTAATGAGGAAAAAAGAGCTAACTTTGAAAAACATCTAAAAGAAGTAGGAACTGAGTTAGTGGTTTTAGAAATAACAGCTGAAGATATAGACAATAAAGTTAAGGATTGTATGTAGGAGGAAGAATTATGAAGAGAATATATTTATTAAATCCTGATGCAATAGAAGAGTTTAATAAAAAAGTAAAGATATATAATAAATTGCTAGCAAAGAAATATTTCTCTGGTAAAGAAAATGATAAGGAATTAGAAAAAAATATTAAAGAGTGTAAGTATTATATAGGTGAGCTATTAAAAGAAAATACCTTTGATTATTTAGATGATGTAGATATTAGTGAAATTAAGGATAAATTTCATGAAGAGAATACTATAAGAGAGCTACTAAATAGAAGTTATTTGAATAATGAGCAAGTAGAGTTGTTAATAAATAAGTTGAAAGAAGAAAAAGAAGACTATTCAAAGTTAATTAGTTTTTTACGAATATCAATTAAGAAAAATTTTGCTTTAGTAATGTTTTATGAATAATAGAATAAATTTATTAGTAAGTAATCCAATTTAAATATGCATATGAAATATTGAAACTTCAAGAGTTTATTAACTTTTGAAGTTTTTTTATTAATTTTTTCTCAATTTTATCCTAAAGAGGGTATTTATTTAATGACAGGTTATTCAAGATTAAGAATTATGGAGGTTATTAAATATGCAATTTTCATTTTTAGGGTATTCAGTTAAAAAAATTATGGAGTTAAATTTAGATGTTAAGGATATTACTATCCTTAGGTTCTTTGATGATTTCAGAAAAAGTGGCAGGATGAACTATGAAGTAATAGATGGAGTTAAGTATTATTGGATTAGCTATCAAAATATAGAAAATGAATTACCTTTCTTAGGTTTAGGAAAAAGAACTATTATGATGAGAATGTTAAAGCTAAGGGACTTAGGTATTTTATCTCATTACACTAAAAAGGAAGGTGGAACCTTTTCTTATTATGCAATAGGGGATAAATATAAGGAATTATTATATACTAATGACCATTATAATAATAACTCTAATAGTAAATATAGAAAGATTGGTGGACAAGCTAATAACTTAAATAAAGATAATAGTAAAAGTGAAGCTTTAGAATCTTCTTATAATGAGGATACAAATTATGAGCATGAGGATGAAGTTATTAATAATGAAGAGAGTGCTTATAATAATATACAAGGGGGTGGTAATTTTTATGATTTTGAAGAGGGTAATGATAATAATGAAGAGAGGGTATCCCAAAATAATCACAAAGGCTATGCAGAAAAATGTTCAACAAAGACTCATCTATTAAATAATTCATCTACTAAAGTAACTAATATATATAATAATATAAAAGAAAATATAAGTAATATAATTAATTATTTAAATTCTAAGGTTGGTGTAATGTATAAAGTAAGTAATACAAAGACTATAAACTTAGTTAAGGCTAGACTAACCGAAGGCTTTACCATTGAGAATTTTATAACTGTTATTGATAAAAAGGTGAAGGAGTGGAAGAATACTATCTTTGAGCAATACTTAACACCCTTTACTTTGTTTGGAGATAAGTTTGAAGTATATTTAAATCAAAAGATTATTCCAAGGGAAGGCTCTAATAGCAACTATTCACCTAATAACTCTTATGGAAATCCTAAAAAACTAAGGTTTGATAACTTTAAGGGTCGAGATTATGATTATGCTGACTTGGAAAGAAAACTTTTAGGTTGGGATAATTAATAGCAAAAGAAATATGATTTTTCTATAACTAAAAGTAGTAGTGCAGCTAATATATCATAAAGAATAAATTGAGAAAACTTAAATAAGAACTTATAATAAAATACAGATATATTTCTTTGATGGATAGTGGGGGAAGACATGTTAAAAAATTTTATAGACTACAACATATATATATTCAAAATAAAAAGCATTGAAGTGATAATAGTTTTTATAGATTTATTATTATTCATTACTTCAACTTATACATTAATGAATAGTTGGGATGATATATTTATAGAAAATAGCAATGGAAAAGCAATAGTCTTTGTTTTTCTTGGGACTATAATTAAATTCATATATGATTTATATAATATAATTTGCGAAGTAAAAGATAGTATGGATTTAAGATATGGATATATAAAATCAGATCTTCAAGAAAGTATATATAATGAAATTAAAGTAGATAATAGTTTAACCAGTGATTATATAATAGAAGATATTTACCTTCCTTCAGGTAAAAAGGAAAGAGTACTTAGAAGTTCAAATTTAGATAAATATATAAGGGAAGAAAACCTTATTTTAGTTGAGTGCAAAAATATGGAGAGAAATATAAATAAGTTTATTAAAGAAAATATGGACAATCTACTTCCATTTTTAAAATTTAATTATAGACTTTCTAATTTCTACGGTAAGATGTTTTTCAATGAGAAAAAATTATGTATTTCAGCAGATATAGAGATAAATCCTAATTCAAAGAAGGTTTATTGCCATAAAGGGACATACTACGATACTTATTTAACTAATATAATTTCAGGAAAAGAATTAAGATCTAATGAAGATAATAAATTAATTGCTTCAGCAGAAGATTTTATGCCAATAATTAAAAAGAAGGATGGTTACTACTTAAAAGATATAACATCATCTGTTATGAATAATGAAATAGGCATTAGTACTCTTGCAATAACTAGTGACAATTATTTAATAATATGGACTCAAAATAGAGTAGCTCAATCAAGTGCTGGGCTTTTAGTACCAACAGGAAGTGGTTCCTGTGATTGGAAAGATATAAGAGGAAATAGTTTTACAGATACAATAATTTATTCAATGAATAGAGAACTTTGGGAAGAAAATGGAAGAAAGCTTTTATGTGAATCTCCAGAAAAAATAGGGGAAACTAAGATTCTAGGAGCTTTTAGATGGATTAATAAAGGTGGAAAATCAGAGTTTGTAGGATTAACTAAGGTAAATAAAGATTTAATATCCTTTGCCCAAGAGAAAAAAGAAGTTTTTGATAGAGAAGAATATTTAATAAAGAGTGTAGAGGATCTAATAGAAAAGACTGATGATTTGCTAGAAAGAGAGAATATTTCTGTTCCCCTTTATGTAAATTTAAAAGCTGTTAAAGAATATGCACAGGATAATAAAGAAGAAATTGAAGAGTTTTTACTAAAATAAGAATAATTTTAGAATGTAAATAGATTAAGAAGTGAAGAATATATTTTTTATATTTTAATATAAAGGAGTCATTTTATTAAAAAATGGCTCCTTTTTTAATAGAATAAAGATGAAAAAGAAAAATTAATGATAGTAAAGATAATTTATAATATTAAAGTATTAATAGAATTATTTTTTGAAAAAAATTAAATGTATTTAAATTATAATTAAAATTTATACTTATATATAAATAGTAATTAAGATAGTAATATATATGTATAAAATATGCATTATAAATGATTAATAAGATTAGAAAAAATATTTTTTTACCTCATAAAGCGACATATAAAAAGGTTTTAATATGGTAAAATATACTGAGAACTTTGTGCAATATAAATGATATATATGAGAAAAAACATTTCAAATTATAATTTAAAATGTTCAATATATATGTACAATAACCGAAAATAGTATGGGAGGAGATAAAAAATGTTTTGTGAAAAATGTGGAATGGAAATCAAAGAAAATAGTAAGTTCTGTGAAGGCTGTGGAACGCCTGTTTCAGAAATTTCTCGAAAAAAAGAGACTATTGTCAATGAAATGCCAAAAGCTGATAGTAACTCTATAAAAGCAGGACAAAAGTCTGCATCAACACTATCTAATGAAAAACCAAAAGTTAATTCAAATAAGAAAAAGATATCAAAAAAAGCTGAAATGGGTATCTTTATTTTAATTTTTATTTGTTTAATTGGTGTAAATATTTTTATTTTTAAAGATGTGATTTTTGGAAAGATAAAAGCTTTTAGTAATAATAAAACAGAGAATGTAGTTAATAGTACTGAGAAAGAAAAAACAGAGGGTAATAAAGAAGATAATACCAAAAAAGACTCAGATACTACTAATAATAAAGATGTTACTAAGAAGGAGGATGATAAGGATAAAGATAAAGAAAAAGAAAAAGAAAATACTGAAAAGAAGAAAACTCATAACTATAAACTTATCCAAGCTAATATGAATTGGGAAGAAGCAAAAGCTTATTGTGAATCTTTAGGAGGTCATTTAGCCACTATAACATCTAAAGAAGAAGAAGAAAAAGTTTTAGCTATTGTAAATAGTAGTGATGTAAAAGTTCTTTGGTTAGGTGCTAATTCTTTAAACTCTAGTGGTAATTTTAAATGGGTTAATGGAGAAGATTTTTCTTATTATAACTGGGCAATAAATGAGCCAAATAATGAAGGCGGAGTAGAGCACTACTTAGTCTTATATAAAGTTGAGGATAATTGGTTGTGGAATGATGGGCCATTAAACACAAATGAATATTATAAAGCAGAAAATATTGGTTTTGTATGTGAATGGGAAGTAGAAGAATGATTATAAGCAAAAAGAAAATTTTATTATTTATAGCTGTATTAGCTATATTTATAGGATCTGTATATTTATATAGAACTTATATGGATTACGGTAAAGATGTAGCAAAAGAAGATAATAATACTAATAGTTCTGAAGGAACAGAAGAGTATAAATTAAAAGAAGATATTAAAGTACATAATGATTCAAATAAAGAAGAAAATAATGTGGAAAAAGATATAGATAATATTTTAAGTAATATGACATTAGAAGAAAAAGTTGGACAATTATTTATAGTAACATTGGAAGACATTAATAGTGGATTAGATGCTTTATACTTTAATGATAATATGAAGGATAGTATAGATAAATATAATATTGGTGGTGTTATATTTTTTCAAAAGAATATCCAAGATAGAAGTCAAGTACAGGATTTAATAAGTAATATTCAATCTTCAAGTAAGATTCCTTTGTTTATATCTGTTGATGAAGAAGGGGGAGTTGTATCACGTATAGGTAATACTCCTGCAATGAATACTACTAAGTTTGAAGATATGCTTCAGGTTGGTAATAGTAAAAATTATGATAGGGCATATGAAATTGGAAATACAATTGGTAGGGAAATTCATGAATTAGGATTTAATTTAGACTTTGCCCCAGTTGCAGATATACTTACTAATCCAGAGAATACTGAAATAGGGACAAGATCCTTTGGAAGTGATCCAGAGGTTGTATCAAATATGGTTATTAAATATGCTGAAGGCTTACAAGATAGTAATGTATCAGCTACTTTAAAACATTTTCCAGGCCATGGAGATACATTGGAAGATTCTCATATGGGATCCTCTTATACATTAAAGACTTTAGATGAGGTAAGGAAAGTTGAATTTTTACCCTTTAAGGCTGGAATAGAAAAGGGAATTGATTTTGTGTTGGTTTCACATTTATCAGCACCTAACATAACAGGTAGTAATGTACCAGCTTCATTATCACCAACAATTATAAAGGATATACTTAGAGATGAACTGAATTATAAAAACATAGTTATTACAGATGCTCTTAATATGGGAGCGGTTTCCTTTAATTATTATCCAGGGGAAGCTGCAATTGAATCTTTAAAAGCTGGAGTGGATATTTTACTTATGACTCCTAATTTTGAAGATGTTTATAATCAAGTAATTGTAGCTGTTAAGGAAGAAGTAATACCTGAGGAAAGAGTGGATGAATCTGTAAGAAGAATTTTAAGAGTAAAACTAAATAGAAATATACTTAATGTAGATTAGTAGGTAGGGGGATAATATGAATTGCTATAAATGTGGAAAAGAGATTGAAGAAGATTCCAATTTTTGTGAGTTTTGTGGATTAAATATAAAAGAATATATTGAAAATATGAAAGAAAATAATGATGACATTGAAGATAGTTTAGAAATTGAAAGTGATATAGAAACTAAGACTGCTACAGTAGAAAATAGTTTAGAAATTGAAAGTGATATAGAAACTAAAACTGCTACAGTAGAAAAATCAGTAGAAGATTTAATTATTGATAATTTAGATAAAAGAACAGACTTAGATATAAATTATAAAGATGACTTTTTCAGTGAAACATTGAAGGATGAGAATAATTCATATAAGGAAGAAACAAATAATTCTTCAGAGAATATTACAGAAGAGTTTGATGCTAAAGAATTGGAATTAGATAATTCTGAAATCATTGATTCAACTAATGAAGAAGATGAATTTAATGAGGATATAGAAGAGGAAAGTCAAGTAGACCAAGGAAAGAAATTTTCTAATGGTATTATAAAAAAGATTATTATTGCAGTTATTATAATTAATGTGCTTATAGGAATTGGTGGAGTAATTTATTTACGTAGTGTAAATAATCCTAAAAAGGTAGTAGACACTTTTATTGAGGCTCTTAAGAATTCAGATTATGATAAGCTAAGTGCTGTGGCAGTTCCTAAAGATAGCACTATAACTTTAAATGAAACTATGGGGAATGCACTATTTAATTTATATAATAATAATATTGGTGCTAAAGAATCAATTGAAAAAACTTTAAATGATGAGGTAATTAGAGTTGAAAATGATATTCCTTCTGAATCTGTAATGGTAACTTTAATTAAAGAAAAGCGTGGATTATATAGTACATATAAAGTAGGGATAGAAGATTATGATATAGAACTAAAGTCTAGTTTAGGTAATGTGAAGGTTACAGGCTTAAATGAAGAAATGCAGATAGATGAGGCTGATAGCAGCACAGTGGTAAAGGATCTTTTACTAGGACAGTATGATGTAAGTGCAATAGCTACTGATAATTATGGATTTGAATATAATTATAAGGAATCTGTAGTATTAACTAATACTACAGAAGTACAGTTATCTTTCCCTTATACAAGTATTGATATTTATAAACCTGATTTTGAGGTAACTGGAATTTCTGTAAATGGGAAAGCATATAGTAATTTAGCTTTTACTAATAATGTATTACATATATCCCCTATTCCGTTAAATTCAGAAGTTAAGCTTGAAAGTAGAGCACCTTGGGGGGAAGTATTAAGCGCGTCTTATACTACAAATAGCAAAGAGGGATATAATTATTTCCAACCAGAATTTAAAGTAGGAGAAGAAACAAAAGTTGCTATTTTAAATAAAGCTAGTGAGTTTTATAAGAATATGTATACATTTTATAATAAAAGGGATATAGCATCTTTAGAAGCTATGAATTACAGAAATAAAATAAATAGAATTGATGACTTTGTTACTAGTCTTAAAAATATAGAAGAGAGTAAGGCTGAAAAATATAGTTATTACTCATATTCATTTGATATAAGTAATTTAGCTGCTGATAAAGAGTTTAGAAATCAAAATATAGCTTCAGGGGAATTTAAAGTTTATGTAGAAGCTACACTACAAGAAACTAGTGTTTATTATGATAGTGAAGGGAAAGTAAAGGATAATAGAGGAAACACTAGTAAATCAAATCAAGGATATTATATGACGGTTAAGAATATTGATGGAAATTGGATTGTTACAGAGGTTAATAATACATATGGTGGAGAAAAAATAAACCAAATATATAACTATAATTAAAAGGTAAAGGAGAATTTATAATGGCTAGATTTTGTAGGTATTGTGGAAAAGAAATGGAAGAGGGGAAAATATGTGATTGCTCAGAAAGTCTTGAAAATGCAGCACGTATTGTAAATAGAACAGAAAACATTAATAAAGAATCAAAAGAAGCATTCAACGGATTTAAAGAATATTTTAAAAATATAAACATGGTTACTAAAAAAGTAATTGATGAGGATAATAAATCATTTGTATATATTTCAGGAGCTGCTTTCCTTATAGCAGTTTTACTTAATGTATTTACTGCTTTCACTAAACTTGGGAATGATATAAATAAAGCTATAAAATTAGTAGCAACATCATTTGATTTAGAGTATTTAGAAATTATTAAGTATAAGTTAAGCTCAGATATAGGTAAAACTATATTATATTCATTACTATTAGGAGTAGCTGTAATTATAGTTTTAATAGCTACAACATTTATACTTGGAATGATTAAGAAAAGTAGTTGGAATAATAAAAGCATTTTATATGCTACTATAGTTAATACTATACCAATGACAACAGTTCTTATAATTTTTTCAGTATTACAATTAGTATTTTCATATAAATTTATACTATTTGCACAAGCAATATATTTAATTACATTTATAGCAACAGTATCATTAATATATAATATGATTACTGATGGAATTGAAAATTTAGTTGATATATTAATATTTATTATAGTATTATTCATAGCTATGGCAATTATTATAATGGTTTATAATAAATCAATTTTAGGTATTATAGGAAGTTATGAGATTAATGGACAAACATTAAACTTCTATATTGACTATATAAAAACCAATATTAAAGAAGGCACTTCAGGTATGGGTGAAGATATAATTAGAGATTTAATTAGATCATTTCGATATTAATTAAAAAAATTGGTAAAAAATTGGTCCCCAGGGGAATGTCCCCTAGGGGATTTTTTAAAAAATTACTAAATAGTATTATATTGACAAATATGGATGTTGTTTCTTATAATATAATAAAATACTTATATTTTCGATATATTACACTTTAATGTTCGTTTTATATGAACATTAAAGCTAAGAAGTAAGGTTTCTATATAAGTGAAATTCTGGGAGGAAGATTATGCTGAAATTTAAAGCAAAGATTAAAAATAGTGAGCTTACTGTAAAAGCTAAAATTTCATCAGATGAGGTTATTAGTGACCGAGAAATAGATATTTTAGAAAATAAAAATATTAGAGGTTTTCTTAAACCCAACCAAAGAAAAAGAAATTTAATAGAATATTCTGGCCCTGCTGGAGTTTCAATGATAGAGCATTTGAAAAATCCAATAACAAAATATGAGTTTTTTTATATAATGGCCCAAATATTGGATATGACCAAGAAAATTGAAAATAATAACTTATTTTTAAATAATTTAATACTTGATTTAAGATATGTTTATATCAATGAAAATACAAAGGAAATGCAGTTTATCTATATGCCTATCTTATTAAATCATGTTTGTATAAATGTTATGGGATTTATGGAGGCAATAATATATGCTGTAAAGCCAATGCCAAACCAAGACTTTGATTTTGTTGCTAAATATTTAAGCTTTCTTAGATCATTAAATAGCTTTGATGTATCAGCTATTGAAGGATATATTTCAAATGAAGATAAGGATATAGCAAAACAAATTAAGAAGCAGAAGATGACTCAAAGTGGATTTATTGCAAAGAAGTTGAAAGAGTACAACCAGAAATATAAGCCTAAAGATATAGATTATGATGAAGAAACTAGTATTTTGAAAGAAGAGGAATCAATAGAATTACATGAAGAGGAAGCTACAGGATTACTTTATGATTATAAGGATGATTATGAGAATGATTATGAGAATGATTATGAGGAGGAAGCAACTGGGTTACTAAATGATAGTGAAGGTACCACACTTCTTGATGGAAATTCTACTTATCATAATGATTCATTTAATCAAAATATTCGTTTTCCATCATTAGTGAGAGTTTCAACTAATGAAATTATAAGTATAAATAAACCTGTTTTTAGACTAGGGAAAGAGAAAAGTTATGTTGATTATTTTATAACAAACAATAACGCAGTTAGCAGAAGTCATGCAGATATTATTACAAGAGGTAATCGTTATTTTGTATGTGACCAAAATTCTACCAATCATACATATATAAATAACGAGTTAGTACCTGTAAAGACAGAGATAGAAATTTATGATGGAGATGCACTAAAATTAGCAAATGAAGAATTTATCTTTCATATATAAATTATTAATAGTTCATTGTAATAAAAATAATATTGGAGAGTGAGAGAATGAACTTTAAGGCCATAGCAGCTACTGATATAGGAATTAGTAAAGGTACCAATGAAGATAGTTTACTAATAAAGCATGTTTCTACACAGGTTGGGGAAGTCTTACTTGCTATTGTCTGTGATGGAATGGGTGGACTGTCAAAAGGGGAATTAGCAAGTGCGACAGTTATTCGTGCCTTTTCAGAATGGTTTAATAAGGAGCTTACTAAGGAACTTAGTTCCATTGATATGAGGGTTATAGCTGGAAAAATTGAATTGATGCTTAAAGATTTAAATTTAAGAATTTTGGAGTATGGAAAGTCAATGGGAATAACCTTAGGAACAACATTTTCTGGAGTGTTATTTGTGGATAATAAATATGTGATTATTCATGTAGGAGATACAAGAATTTATCATATTTCAAATTCTTTAAATCAGCTTACAGAAGATCATACCTTTGTAGCTAGAGAAATAAGCTTAGGAAGAATGACTATAGAGGAAGCAAAAGTTGATAGAAGAAGAAATATGTTACTACAGTGTATAGGCGCATCAAAAATTGTTACTCCACAAATTATATATGGAGAAACGAAAAAGGGAGCATATATGTTATGCTCTGATGGATTTAGGCATGAGATAACTGAAAGTGAAATTTTTCAATCACTAAATCCTACAAAACTTATAAATAAGAGAGTAATGGATGAAAAGGTAAAGCACTTGATAGATTTAGTTAAGTCTAGAGAAGAACGTGATAATATATCTGTTATTCTTATTAAAGTAGAGTGAGGTAATAGTAAATGGCTGAGATAGGTTCTATTATTGATGGAAAATATGAAATACTTAAAGAAATAGGTAAGGGAGGAATGTCTGTTGTTTATCTTGCAATGGATAAAAGACTAAATAAGCAGTGGGCAGTTAAAGAAATAAGAAAAACAGGTAAAGGGAAAAATGATGAAGTAGTAATTAATAGTTTAGTTGCCGAAGCTAACCTTATGAAAGGCTTAGACCACCCAGCATTGCCTAGAATTGTAGATATTATTAATAATGGGACAACCCTCTATGTTGTTATGGATTATATAGAAGGAGAATCTCTTGATAAAATTCTTCTAGAATATGGAGCTCAGCCAGAAGAATTAGTAATAGAATGGACAAAACAATTATGTGATGCCCTTGGATATTTACATTCTCAAAAACCACCTATTATTTATAGAGATATGAAACCAGCTAATATAATGTTAAAACCAGAAGGGAATCTAAAGGTAATTGATTTTGGGATAGCTAGAGAATATAAAGAAGAAAATTTGGCTGACACAACAGTTCTTGGAACAAAGGGCTATGCATCACCTGAACACTATGGTGCAAGGCAAACCGATGCAAGATCTGATATTTTCACATTAGGGATGACAATACACCATTTGATTACAGGTATAGATCCAAGACCTGATGATTATATTTATGCTTCAGTTCGCCAATGGAATCCTGAGTTGTCAGAAGGTATAGAAGCAATTATAGATAAATGTACTAAAATTGACCCTGAAAATAGATACCAAAATTGCTCTGAATTAATGTATGACTTAGAGCATCCTAATTTAATTACAAAGGATTTTAAAAAGAAACAAAAAAGAAAATTAACATCATTTATAACATCAGCTACATTATTTATACTTATGTTGATTTTAGGCTTTTCCACCAGCGCTTTAGCAACTAATATGAATAAGAATAATTATGATGCATTAGTATCAGTAGTTCCATCTACTTCACTACAAGAGAAAATATCTAGCTATAAAAAGGCAATAGAAATTTATCCCTACGATACAAGAGCATATATGTATATGCTAGATGCATACGAAAGTGAAGGGGAATTTGGAAAGAAAGAAAATGATGAATTTTTAGCACTTTATAATGCTAATAAAGATGGATTTGATGTGGCTAGTGTTGAACTAGCTGAGTTAAATTACCGTATTGGTATGATGTATTTTAATTATTATACTAACGATAATGGTAGTTATAGTTTTTCAAATAGAGTTCAGAAGGCATATCCCTTCTTTGCAGCAAATTATGAAAATAATAATATTCCTTTAGATTTTAAATATAAGACATTATCAGATTGTTATTATCAAATTTGCTCCTTCTATAAGAAATATATATTAATCTCTGCAAATGTAGAAGAGGCTTCAAAGGAAAAATATTCAGAACTCTTTGAATTGATTAAAGAATCACTTGAATTAGTAAAAGAAGCAGGTGCTTATGATCAATTAACATTATATAATGGAACATTTATGCTACTTTATGATCAACGGGTAAACTTGGAATCAGTAAATGTTGATAAAGAAATGGTAATTTCACTAATGGAAAATATATATAGCAGTACTTCTTCTTTAGCAGTTCAAAAGGAACAGTCAAAAAAACTAAAGAGTGAGATACTTGATAACTATGAATCATATAAGTCTGCAATTGAAAGAACCTATACTAATGCTGAAGAGAGGGAATAAATATGGTAGAGATATTATCAACAGTTTCAACAATTTCTTTTATATTAGCAGCTGTATTTTTTCTGCTTTCCATTTTTATATGGTTTAGATTTGGAATTCTTAATATCATTGGTGACTTATCAGGTAGAACTGCAAAGAAATCCATTGCTAAAATGCGAGAGAAAAATGAAAAGACAGGGATAAAGTATTTTAAACCAAGCTTTGTAAATATAGAAAGAGGTAAACTAACAGATAGCATACAAGATACAAAAAAACTTAAAAAGAAAAAGTTAAAGAAAACAGAAGAATTGATTGAAACAGTTCTTATTGAAGGAAATAAATTAAACAATTTGGATGATAATGTAACAGAACTTTTATGGGATGATAACTCAACAAGCCTATTAAATGAAAAAGAAATTAATGAGGTAGAGGATAATACTACTGTTTTATTAAATGAGAGTGTAGTAAATAAAGAAAATAATATAGAAAACACTTTCACAATTATTGATGAAGTAGTAATCATTCATACAGATGAAGTTATTCAATGATAGCCTATTATAACAAAATTATTTTTAATGAGAAAACTTATTAGATACAGATTTTCATTTTTAGAAAGAATCAAAAAGGAGCATAAAGTAAGGATGAATAAATTCAATATAAAAAAAATAGAAAGTCTTTTAGCTGTTTTACTTGTATTTGTAATGATAGTAGGTATATTACCTGTTACTGTTTTTGCAGAAAATAATAATAACATAGATGTATTTACAATTGGCGTAAAGGATTCTAATGGTACTGCCGTTAATGATGCAGAGGTTACTTATACAATTAAAGATGGTGATTCAATTGTTGAATCAGCAAAGGGTAAAACAGACATAGATGGACAGATTTCCATTACAGAAATTGCAAAGTATTCTAATAAAATCACCAATGTGGATGGAAGCACCATTACAATTAGCTATTCCATTTCAAAAGAGGGTTATACAACAACAGTAGCTGAAAATGTGAAAGTTTTAGAAGTAAATGGATATATTAATGTACTGCTTACCACTAATGATAATTCTAAAGCTAAGTTATCTATTATCCAAAATGGAAGTGGTGAAATTAAAATTAATGGAACTAAAGTTGAAGATTCTTATACAACTATTGAAAAGGGGACTGAAACAAAACTTGAAATAACTCCAATTAATGGAGATAGTGGGGTAACTTATATTCAGTCTTTAAAAATTGGAACAGAGGTTATTAATGTTAATAAAGGTCAGTCATATATAAATGATAAATTTATTATTACAGAAAATACTGAAATTATTGTTGATTTCATTACAGAATTTACTATAACAGCATCTGCATATAATGGTGGAACAGTTAAACTTAATGGAAATAATTCTGATAGCATTAATATAAACAAGGGAGATAACTTAAATATAGAAGTTACCCCTAATAGTGGATACCAAATAGAAACTGTTTCAATTAATGGCGAGAATCAAGAAGTAATTGATATTTCTACCTTCTCTAAGGAGATTATTGTAGAAAAGGAGATGATAATTACTGCTACATTCATTAAATTATATACAATTACAGTAACCTATGATCATGAAAAAGGAACAGTAATTACAAGCCCTGAGGGAATAGGTGGAAAAATCCATGTTACTGAAGGCAAAGATATTCATATAAAAGCTACTCCAAATTCAACCTATCGTGTAGCAAAGGTTTTGAAGAATGGGGTATCTGAAGAATTTAATGAAAATAATAAAGAATATGAAGATACAATTACTAATGTAGATAAAGATTATTCATATGAAATTACATTTTCTCCAAATACTTATAAGGTAACTTCAGCTGAAACAACTAAAGGTAAAGTTAGTATAGAAAATCCTTTAGTAGACTATGGACAAACAACGAAAATTAAATTAACTCCTGAAAGTGATTCATATAGAATTGGGGAAATTAAAATAAAAACAGATTCAAATCCTGAAGGCATAGTAATAGATAAAACATTAGATAGTGATTATATTGAAGAATCAGATGGAAGTGCAACATATACATTAAAAAATATTACTGAAAATATTGAAATTAAAGCTACCTTTGAAGATATACCAGTGGTAGATGGTGATTGGGATAAAAAAGTATCTATTACAGCAACTGGAGGTAGCCTTATAAATTCATATAAAGATAAAGATGATAATAAGGTATATGTTTATTCTAAAGGTGCAGTAGTAAGTATAAAAGCCTTACCTATATATGATAGAGTAAATATTAAATTACAAGGAAAGCCTATATATGAAGGTTGGAAATCAGAAAGGATAATTTCTTCATCTGCTACAATTGAAGCCATAAAAGTTAAGACTATAGGAAAATCAAACGAAGAAATAATAAATCTTAATAATAAAAAAATAATTATTGTTTGGGATAAAACTGCACCTGAAGTTACAATAACTCCAGATAATCCAAATTCTAATAATTATTATAATAAGGATGTGAAAGTTGGAATTTCTGCTTCAGATCCAGATTATTATTCAGGCATTAAGGAAGTTGAATATTGGGTTTTAAATGGGGAAACTATAACTCAACATGAAGTTCTTAATGGTAATAATGAGGCCATATACAATAATGAAATCACAGTAGATTCAAGTATAAATAATAGTGATAATGTAAAAGTAAGAGTAAAAGTAACAGATGTATCAGGTAATGAAAAGACAGTAGAAAAAGAATTGAGAATTAATATAACCAAACCAATTATCAGCATAAGTATTGATGGAAGTCTTCATTCTGAAGCTGAAAGTGGATATTATAATTCAGATAGAAAGGCAACTATTGAAATTGTTGATAGAGCAGGAACCTTTGATGAAACTGCTGTATTTAATGGATTAAATATTACAGCTAAAGATGCTCAGGGAAATCATATTAATGTTTCTAAAGCTGCCATGTTAGGAAAATGGGAGCATACAGGAGATACTCATAAGGTAACTCTTACCTTTAGAGAAGATGGAAATTACAATTGGAGCTTGTCCTACACTAATAAAGCTGATCTTATAGCTGAAAATGCAGTTATATCAGGAGATTCAGTTTATAACTTTACTGTAGATAAGAGGGCACCAAAGGCTTCTATTAAATTAGATACAACAATTTGGAATAAGTTAATTGATAAACTTACCTTTGGAATTTGGAAAAACTACTCTGTTTCTGTAGAAGCAGCAGGAGAGGATTTAATATCTCCTCTATATGATGTTAAGTATTATAAGTCCAATTCAACAACAGCTCTATCAGAGAATGAGTTAATTGAACTTTATAATGATAACAAGTTTGTAACAGAAAAGTATACTGTTAATCCTGATGAACAGTTTGCAGTATATGCACGAATCACAGATTATGCAGGAAATACATCATACATCAGTACTGATGGTGTTATTGTAGATAATACTCCAAGTAATATTACATTAACTCCTGATAAAGCTAATGAAAGTGGCTTATACAACAAAGATGTTAATGTTGATATTGAGATAAATGATGAGGTTTTTAATGGAAAAGCCTATTCAGGAATAAATACTGTTAGTTATGTAGTTGAGAGTAAGGGAAAGATTACTCAAGAAGGAACCTTGTATACCTTTGATAAAAAAAATCCAACACAAGATGAACTTACTAAGAGTTGGACTGGAAGTATTAAAGTTGATAGTTCTAAAAATAATGATGATGATGTTAAAGTTACTGTAATTTCTTATGATAATTCAGGAATGAAGTCAGAGGAATCAATTAATGTATCCATCAATATTGATAGACCTATAGTTAATGTATCCTTTAGTGATACAGCTAACAAAATAGAAAATAATAGGGGATACTTTGGTAAAGATAGAATTGCTACAATTGAAATTATAGATAGGCCATCTTCCTTTAATGCAGAAGCTGCAACAAAAGGATTTACTATTAATGCAGTAGATGCAAATGGAAAGAAAGTAGACTTAGATACTGACAAAATCCTTAGTAGTTGGTCTAGCAATGGAGATAGACATACTGCAACTATTACTTTTTCAGAGGATGGAAATTATACATGGTCCTTTAATTATACTAATAAGGCTATTAATTCTATGGAAGGCATCAAAGCCACTGGAACAACTCCATTTGATTTTACTGTAGACAAAACAAATCCAACAGGTACATTATCTATTAATGAAAGTACTTGGGATAGATTATTAAGAATAATTACTTTTGGTCTATATAGCAATAAAAAGGTTCAAGTTAAAGCAACAGCAGAGGATGCTACAAGTCCTGTTGTAATTGAATACTATAAAACTAACAATCCAATTGCTATGACAGCAAAAGAATTAAATGATGTAACTTTTAAACCTTACAGTGATTTTGCTTTAGAAGGTAATGAGCAATTTATTATTTACTTAAAAATCTCTGATTATGCTGGTAATTTCATCTATATAAGTTCTAATGGATTTATTGTAGATAAGGAAAAAAGTGATATTATAATCACTCCTGAAGAGGCAAATAAAAATAATTCCTATAATAAAGACGTAAAGATATCAATTAAAGTTATAGATGAGGAGCCTTATTCAGGTATTAAGACTATTGATTATTGGGTTATAAAAGATAGCAATAATGACAAGCCTACTGAAGAAGGAAACTTATATACATTTACTAATACAAATCCAACTCAAGAAGAGCTTATTAAAGAATGGAATGGAAATTTGATAGTAGATGCTAAAAAGAATAATAGTAGTAATGTTAGGGTTTATATAAGAACTGTTGATAATGCAGGCAATGAAAATATCAAGTCAATTCCATTAGATATTGATATAACTGCTCCAAAAGTAAAGGTAGCTTATGATAATAATAAAGATAATAAAGGAAATACTTATTTTAATGAAAAACGTATAGCTACAATTACTATTACAGAAAGAACTAATCACTTTGATGAAAAGGAAGCTACAGAAGGAATTGTTATTACAGCAACTGATTCAAAGGGAAATAAAGTTCTTATTGATAATTGGAAAATCATAAGTAATTGGACAACTGTTAAAGGAGATAATCCAGACTTAGACACTCATACAGCTAAAATTCAATATTTGGCTGATGCAAACTATACTTTTAAAATTTCTTATGTGGACAAAGCAGGTAATGTTAATGGACCTGTAGACACAGGTAATTCTGTTGCACCATATAAGTTTACAGTAGATAAGAATGCACCTACTGGAACAATTAAAGCAGTATCAGAAGAGGGACGAGAGGAAATCTGGAGTGAATTAGTTGATTCTTTAACCTTTGGATTCTGGTCAGGAAAGAAGATTACTCTTACAAGTACTTCTGAAGATGCTACTTCTCCTATTGAAAGTGTTGAATATTACAAAATTGATGCAAAAGAAGCTATTTCAGAAGCTGAATTAAAGAAGATAACTAATTGGAAGAACTTTAATGAATTATCTGTTGTGCCTAATGAGCAATTTACAGTATACCTAAAGATTACAGATAAGTCTGGAAACATTAAATATATTAGTTCAGATGGAATGATAGCTGATAATGTTTCTCCTGCTGAAGAAAGAATAGCGCCAGAAGTTACTGTAACACCACAGCAACCTATAAATGGAATATACAATAGAGATGTTAAAGTAACTATAAAGGTTGATGATCCATTAGTTGGTGATACCTATTCAGGGCTAAAAACAGTTTCTTATAGGGTTTTAAATATGGGACAAGAAACACAAAGTGGTACTTTATACTCATTTGCAAAAAGTAATCCAAAACATAATGAGTTATTAAAGACTTGGACAGGAGAAATAATTGTTGACAGTGCAAAGAATAATAGTAATGATGTTGTCATTGAAGTTTATGCTGAAGATAACTCATTAAATTCTTCAAAAAATAAGGTTCCAATTAAGATAGATACTACTGCTCCTAGTATATTTATTAAATATAATAACAATAAGGCAGAAAATCAAAAATATTACAATGAGAATCGTGTAGCAACGGTTGTTATAACTGAAAGAAATTTCAATCCTAAAGATGTGAAAATTTCAATTACTAATACTGATGGAGTAATGCCTAGTATTAGTGAGTGGAAACAGTCAGCAGGAAGTGGAAATGGAGATAATACCACACATACAGCAACAATTAATTATAATGTTGATGGAGATTACACATTTAAAATTGAATACACAGATCTTGCAGGTAATAAATCTGGTGGAGAAAGTTATGAAGCAGGAACAACAAATCCTAAAGAATTCACCATTGATAAGACTTTGCCTGAGATTTCAGTAAACTATGATAATAATAGAGCTTCAAATGGCAAATATTTCAATGAAAACCGTACTTCAACTATTGTAGTTAAGGAGCATAACTTTGATGTAAGCAGAGTTGAAATTTCTCAAACTGCATCAAAAAATGGGACAACAATAGCTGTACCTTCTGCTAATTGGAGTAGTAATGGAGATATTCATACAGCAACTATTAATTATAATGCAGATGGTGATTATACCTTCAGTATTAAAATGAGTGATATGGCAGGAAACAATAGTGGAGAAGCAAACTATGGAGGTGCCATAGCAGCTGAAGAGTTTACCATTGATACAGATATTTCAGAGCCGGAAATTACAGGAGTTGAAAATGGAAAAGCCTATAAGGATGATGTTATTCCTGGTATAAGTTTTTCTGATATTAACTATAGTAGTCACCAAGTTACATTAACAAGAACTGATGTGACAGAGAAGGATGTAGATGTTACTGAAGAATTTATAAAGAACCTAAATTTAAATGCACAAGGTGCTTCAGGAGTAAATGATACCTTTGAAAAAGATCAAGAAAATGATGGTATTTACACATTGTATGTAAAGGTAAATGATAAGGCAGGTAATGAAAGTGAAAAAACAGTGAAATTTACTGTTAACAGGTTTGGTTCCGTATATGAATATAATGATTACTTAATATCATTAATTTCAAATGGTGGAGCCTATGTGCAAAGTATAGATGATGACTTATTAATTACTGAGTATAATGCAGATCGTTTATTAGAGGATTCACTTACAATTGATATTACTCGTGATGGAAGACCAATAGAAAATCGTGAATATGATGTTTCTACTGCAATTAACAATGAAGTTCAAGTTGGTGATAGTGGTTGGTTCCAGTATCAGTACACAATTAGCAAAGAGAATTTTGCTGAAGATGGTCTTTACAAGATGTCAATTTCTTCTAAGGATGCCACAGGAAATACTCCAGAAAATACAAATTATAAAGATAAATCTATTTTATTTAGAGTTGATAGCACAGCTCCTGAATTAACAAGTATTGTAGGTCTTGAAAAGAATATTATTAATTCTCAAGAGTTAACTGTTAACTACACAGTCTTTGATACTATTGCTTTAAAGTCCATTAAAGTTTTTGTAAATGACAAACAACAAGGTGATGAAATTACAGATTTTTCAGCTGATATGAATAACTATTCAGGAAGTTTTGTAATTAATGAAAGTAATTCAGAACAAAAAGTCCGTATTATTATAGAAGATATGGCTGGAAATATTACAGATACAAATTCAGAGGATTTTACAAGTGCATATATATTTGAAAAAGCTGTAACAGTATCTACAAATACCTTGGTACGATGGTATGCAAATAAGGTGATATTCTGGAGTTCAACTATTGGAACTTTAGTAGTAGCAGGGGGAATTTTGTATACAATTTACGGTAAAAAGAAAATAAAAATAAAATAAATAATTTAATAAATAGTAATTGTGTATATCCTGTTGTAAGTTTACATACGCAGGATATACCAGGACTATTTATTAGAAACAATATCTTTAAATAGGGAGATATTATTTGTGATAAATAGGCAAATGTAAAGGATGGATGAAAGATGAATGACTTATTAAAAAATGGAATAATTACTGAATTACCATGTGGTGATAATTTTCTATATATATTGGATGATGATAGTGAGTTTTTAATGACTGATTATAAGTTTCTACAAAGTCAAGTAAATGGTGGATTCATTAAGTGTATGAAAATGTTATACAATGGCAAAATAGGATTCTTCTATAATGCAGATAATTTTAAAAGCTTTGAAGCTATAATTCCATCCATTAATACTGATATTTTTATAACAATTACCTCTAATCTTTTTAGTAATATTGTTGAAGTAAAGAATAATGGTTTTTTATCTTGTCAAAATATTGATATTTCATTTGATAAAATTTTCATTGATATGAATACTTTAAAGGTGAGCTTAGTATACCTTCCAGTAAGAACTAGAGTATTTAATAATTATAATGAGTTTGAAAATAAATTAAGAACAAATTTCATTAAATTAATTAATAGTGAGGCTTCTTTTTCAAATGGAAAAGCAAAGCAATTTGCCCTGGATTTAGCTAATGGAATGCTATCCCTAGAAGATATCTACAATGGAATTAAAGGTATGAAAATGGCAGATATAAAACCAAAGGATACTATAAATCATAGAAATATGAGTATTGTAGCTATTAACTCACCTAGACCTATTGAAATTCTAATAGATAAGGATAATTATATTTTAGGTAAAAATCCTTCAATGGTAGATGGAGCAATTACATTTAACAAAGCAATTAGTAGAGTACATTGTAAAATTACAAATAGTAATGGTGAATATATGATAACAGATTTAGAAAGTGTAAATGGTACTTATGTAAATAAAGTTAGATTATTACCTAAAGAGCCACATCCACTGAAGAATGGTGATGTAATTCGATTGGCAAATAGTGATTTTAAAATTGTTATAGGTTAGGGGGTGTAAGGAGTGGTAAAACCAAGAATTATTATTGCAGATACAGATTTAAACTATATAGTACCTCTTCAAGTTAAATTTATAGAAGAATTTTTTAATAAGGTTGAATTAGAAGTTATTACTGATAAGGAATATTTTGAAGATTTGTTTTCATCTCCTCAAAGAGCAGATATTTTAATAGTATCTGAAAATTTATATGATTCATCTTTAAAAAAACATAATATAAGTAATTTATTTCTCATGATGGAACAATATGAAGAAGTTCAAACAGATGAGCTAAATTTAAATAGATTATTCAAGTATACTAGCATAAAAGAAATATTCAATAAGATTATTGGAAAAAGTGCAAATTCATTAAACATTAATGAAAGCATAAAAAAAGAAACGGAAGTAATTCTTGTTTCCTCAGCTTCTGGAGGTGTAGGAAAAACAACAGTAGCATTGGGAATTAGCACTAGCTTAGCTAAAAACTACAAGAAAGTGATGTATATCAATGCTGGAAGATTACAATGCTTTCAAAGAATGCTGAAAAATTCAAGCGCTATATCAGGAGCTGATATATACTCAAAGCTTGCAAAATCAGATGAAAATATTTATTCAGAAATAAAACATATTATAAGAACAGAGATTTTCAGTTATTTACCTCCTTTTAAGGCAGCCTTGATGTCAGTAGGTATTCCATACTCAGTATATGAGAAGATTGCAATATCAGCAAAGAAATCAAAGGACTATGATTATATAGTGATAGATGCAGACACTACTTTGGATGAAGATACTGCTAGACTTTTGAATATAGCAGATAGAGTAATTGTAGTTACTGAACAAACTAGTGCATCTATTTTTGCAACTAATTTATTTATTGATAATATAAATGGTATAAATTCTGATAAGTATATATTTGTGTGTAATAATTTTGATAAAGATAAAAATAATGCAAGTATTTCTCCTAATATAAAGTTGAAATTTACTATCAATGATTATATTGAACACTTTGAACACTATGATCATATAGGGTGTGAAGATTTAGCAAAGGACATGGGAATTCAAAAAACAGCATTTCTTGTGATTTAAGGAGGTTTTTATGGAAAAGGACACAGCAATTGTGATTTTTAATATTACAAAGAAAAATTTTAGTATTGACTTAGAAATTCCACTTTTTATAACTGCAAATGAATTAGTGATGGCATTGAATTCAGCATATAATTTGCAAATAGATGTATCAGATATTAAAAATTGCTATCTAAAAGCAGAAAGACCAATAGCTTTACTTAGAGGTAATAAAACCCTTGATGAATATGGCATAAGAAATGGTAGCATTATTAATTACACAGAATAGGAGAGGTTAAATGGAAAATAGATACAAAATAATAGTTTCCAACAAAAACTTATATAAAGAAATTGAGCTTTCATCAGAAAAGGAGTCAATTAGAGTTGGTACAGGTATTGAATGTGATATTAGGTTACATAAAGATTTATTTTTTGAACCAATTGAGCTTTTTTTCACAAGAACTGAAGATGAATGGACTGTAACTTGTTCTGATAATTTGTATTTTACAGTAGGTGATGTAAGAAAATTAATAACAAAGCCTTTGCAGCATGGAGAAAGATTTGTTGTAAAGTATAGAGAGTCTAATAATGATGTATTTTTTGTAGATTTTCTTATTGATTTTGATAATAAACAAAGGCATTTTGAAAGAAAGATTAATGTCTGTAATATAAATGAATTTACCATAGGAACATCTACTAACAACAACATTATTATAAAAAGTAGATATGTAAAAGATGATAAGGTTAGGGTTATTAATAAGAGGGGGGATTTACTACTATCTGTGAAAAATAGCACATATGGTGTTTACCATAATGGTAATAGAGCAGGAAGTAATTTCACAGTTAATAATGGTGATTTTTTCTCTATATCTGATTTCATATTCTATTATAAAGATAATAATATTTATACAGAAATAAGAAAAGATTGTGCCATAAATGGACTTTCTTATATAGATGAACCAAATCCCAATATGTATCCTAAATTTATAAGAAATACAAGAATTAAGAGTGTAGTTGATGACAGCAAAATTGAAATATTAGATCCACCCTCTAAGCCTCAAAAACCTAAGAATAATTTATTCATTAGCTTAATGCCCTCTATTGGAATGCTAATTGCTTCAGGTGCAATGGCATTTATGGGAGGAGCAATGATTATTTTTAGTATTGTATCAGGTGCAATGGCTATTATTACATCTGTACTTACAGTTATGCAAGGTAATAAAGAGTATAAAAAAGAATGTAAGGAAAGAATTATTAAGTATAACGCTTATATAGAAAAGAAGCGTGCAGAAATTGAGGCAATAAGAGAGCAGGAAGGAAATGAATTAGAGAAAATATTTATTTCACAGGATTTAGAACTTGAAAGGGTAAAATCTTTTTCTAGCAACTTATTTGAGAGAACCATAAATGATAAGGATTTTTTAAACATCCGTATTGGAACAGGAGATATTAAAGCTAAAAGGCAAATTGACTATAAAAAACAGGAAAGATTAGAAATTGAAGATAATTTACAGAATGAACCAGAAATTCTTTTTAATGAATACGAAATGGTAAAGGAAGTTCCAGTGGTATGCGATTTGGTTGCAAATAATGCAGTTGGAATTGTAGGAAATGAAGAAAATAGATTTTCTTTATTTAAAAATATAGTTATTGACTTAGCCACTAGACATTTTTATACAGAAGCAAAAACATTTTTTATTGTTGAAGAGGAACATACATCAAGAATTGACTGGCTAAGATTTTTACCTCATGTATATAACTTAGAAACAAATATGAGAAACATTGCTTGTGATATAGAAAGTAAAAACTTTATTTTTGAATATCTATACAAGGAATTATCATTAAGAGAACAAACTAAAGAATTCACGGAATATTTAGTGATATTCTTCTATGATAACTGTGGCTTTAATAGCCATCCTATATCAAAATTTATAAGTAAGGCAAATGAACTAGGGGTTACCTTTATCTTCTTTGCAGATAATAAATTTAATATTCCTATAGGATGTGATTCAATTATAAGCATTTTAGATAATAAAAATGCAGAGCTAATAAATGTTTCAGATTTCAATGTAATAAAATTTGAGTATCCAACAATTCAAGACAAAGTTTCAAGTAAGGTTGTTGAAATATTAGCTCCAGTTTATACAGAAGAAATAACATTAGAAAGTTCTTTAACTAAAAATATTTCTCTATTTGAAATGTTGAAAATTTTGTCAGTAGAGGATTTAGATTTATTAAAGCGATGGAATGAGTCTACTGTATTTAAAAGTATGGCAGCGCCTATAGGTGTGTCCAAGTCAGGAATTATTTCTCTTGATTTACATGATAAGGTTCATGGACCTCATGGACTTGTGGCTGGTACTACAGGTGCAGGTAAATCGGAAATTTTACAAACATATATTTTATCAATGGCAACCTTATATCATCCTTACGAAGTTGCATTTGTAATTATTGATTTCAAAGGCGGTGGGATGGTTAATCAATTTAAAAATATGCCTCATATTTTAGGGGCTATTACAAATATTGATGAAAAATCAATAGAACGTTCATTAAAGTCTATAAAAGCAGAATTAAAAAAGAGGCAAAGATTATTTGCAGAAGCAGAAGTTAATCATATTGATAAATATATTAAGAAATATAAAGAAAAAGAAGTTCAGGAAGCATTGCCTCATCTAATTATTATAGTTGATGAATTTGCAGAATTAAAAGCAGAGCAACCTGAATTTATGAAGGAATTAATTTCAGCAGCACGTATAGGTAGAAGTTTAGGTGTGCATCTTATATTAGCTACACAGAAACCTTCTGGTCAAGTTGATGAACAAATTTGGAGTAACTCAAGATTTAAGCTTTGTCTTAAGGTGCAAAATAAAGAGGATAGTAATGAAGTTTTAAAATCTCCTCTTGCAGCTGAAATAAAGGAACCTGGAAGAGCTTACTTACAAGTTGGAAACAATGAAATATTCGAATTATTCCAGTCTGCCTATAGTGGAGCTTCTGAAAGAGTGGATGAAGGTAATTATAAAGATTTTGCATTGTATGAGTTTCAGAAGAATGGAAGAAGAAAATGTGTTTTTGTAAGCAAAAAGAACAAGGTAGAAAAGCAATCAAAAACTCAATTGGAAGCAGTTGTTGATTATGTTTCAGAGTACTGTAGCCTAGATGGAATTAAACCTCTTCCCAATATATGTTTAGATGGGTTAAAAGATGTTATTAATTGTCCAAGTACAATAAATAACAATAATAGGTTTATAGATATTGGTATTTATGATGATCCAGATTCACAATATCAAGGACAAACATTAATGGATATGAATAGTAAAAATACATTAATAATTGGATCGGCACAAACTGGAAAGACAAACCTCTTGCAGTGTGTAATAAAGGAAATAGCTATTATGAATTCTCCTGCTGAAGCAAATATTTATATTATAGATTTTGGCAGTATGGTTTTGAAAAACTTTGAACAACTAAAACATGTTGGTGGGGTAGTTTCTGCATCTGAAGATGAAAAGTTAAAGAATTTATTTAAATTATTATTAGAAGAAATCACAACAAGAAAAGAAAAGCTAGTTTCTGTTGGTGTAAGTTCTTTTTCAGCATATAAAGAAGCTGGTTATTCAGATTTAGCACAAATTTATCTTGTTATAGATAACTTTACCGGGTTAATTGAATTATATTTGGAAAATGATGATACTTTACTTACGATAATTCGTGATGGATTGTCAGTTGGAATTACAGCAATTATAGCAAATTCTCAAACATCAGGCATAGGCTACAGATATATGTCTAACTTTTCAAATCGCATAGTAATGCACTGTAATGATACCAATGAATACTCAAATTTACTTGAACAGGTATCTATTCAACCAGATGATACTCCAGGGCGTTGCGTTGTTGAAATTGATAAAAGAATTTTAGAGTGTCAAAGTTATTTAGCCTTTGAAGGTGAAAAAGAAATAGAGCGTGTCCATAGTATAAAAGCATTTATTAATAAAATCAATGCTTTAACAATAAATATAGAAGCTAAAAAAATTCCTAGTATACCTAATATTCTTTCAGAAGAAGAGTTAATAGGAACCTATGAAGGAAGAAGAAATAATTATAGCCTTCCAATTGGTATTACCTATGAAGAAGTTAAACCATTCTACCTTGATTTTGCTAATCTTGGAGCACTTGGTATATCTGGTAAACCAAATAAAGGACATGCTAACTTGGTTAAATACATGCTACACAATTTTAATAAAGAAAGTAAGGAATATCCTGTTAGAGTTTGTATATTTGATGATATATCTCGAAAGTATGCAGAATTTAAGAATCTGGATATAGTGGAGGAATATACCCTAAATACGGATAGGGTTATTGAAAAACTTAATGAGTGGTATGAGATTTTAGAGAAAAGATATTCTGAAATGCTTATATCAGAAGAAACTTCTTCACAAGAAGAATTATTAGTTTTAATTATTCAAAACAATGATGTTGCAAAAAAGATATATGAAGATATGGATGCTATGAGACAGTATACAGAAATGGTTACAAGATTTAAAAATTTAAATATTTGTGTGATTTATTCAAATTATGAAAATGCAGCTGTTTCATATGATGCACCAGAACCACTACGAATGATAAAACAAGAGCAACATTTATTGCTACTAGACGATTTAGATATGCTAAAAGTATTCGATGTGCCTTATGAAGAAATAAAGGCAAATCGAAAGAAATTACAATTAGGTGATGCTTACTATATAAAGGACAGTACTGTTACAAAATTAAAAGTAGTGCATCATACTGATGAATCTTAAGCTATCAAGTTGGGAAACCAATTGATATATATATATTATAAAAAGGAGGAATTTATTATGGGAAATCAAATTAGAATGACCCCTGAGAAAATGAGAAGCAGAGCTTCAGAATACTCAACTCAAGCAAACAATCTTCAATCTATTATTACAAAGATGGATGCATTGTTAAGAAATCTTCAAGGAGAGTGGGAAGGTAATGCAAGCCAAGCCTATGCTGCAAGATTTGGGGAATTACGTCCAGGTTTTGTAAAAGCTAAGGAACTTATTGATGAAATTTCAACTGCTCTTAAATCTACTGCTCAAATTGTTGAAGAAACAGATAACTCTATTGCTTCACAATTCAGAAAGTAATAGAACTGATAAAAATGGATATGCTTCTTATTTAAAATTTAGAAGCTAAATAAAATTATTGTAAGTAATAGTCTAAAATGAGACTATTACTTACACAAATTTAAGAAAGATTACACTTATGTGTTTAATATAAATAAAGGGGGTTAAGTAATGACGTCCGCAGAAATAAGAGAAAATATTAGATATAATGAGAACTTATTGTATTCTTATCAAAATTCAGTTAAACAGTTAAATTCAAAAATACAACAACTCCAAATACTCAGAAGTAAATTCAAATCCGTATAAAATCAAATAAAATACGGACTTATCTTGTAAATTATTTTAACTTGAATAATTAATTCTAATAATATTTTAAAATGAAATATAAAATTAGTTATATTAATACTTTGAAAATTAAAAAAATGAAAAATATATTTAGGAGGAAATATATGTCTAATGAAATAAAAATTAAAAGTGATGTTTTTAATGAAGCGGCAAATATATTAACCCAAATAAACATGAGTTTAAGTAATAGTATTAATAAAATGAACATAGAAACGAAAAAACTTGCAAGTACATGGGATAGTAAAAGTGGAAATAGATTTAATGGAAAAAATAAAATTCTTATAACAAACATGAAAATATTAAATGATGGGATAGGACAATTAGCATTAGAGTTAAATAACATAAATTCAGCTTATGAAAAAATTGATAAATCAATAGCATATAAGTTAAGTTTCTAAAGGAGGATTTATGAAGAATTACTTAAAAAATAGAAGGAGAGAGAAAGAAAAGGAGCTTAATGCAATAAATGATATACAGAATACAATAAGAAAGCTAGACAATCAATGTATATCTATTAATGGTTGTGTTAAGGAAGTAAGATATGCTGTACAGAGTGGTTTAAAGGGGGATAATACAGGAAGGTTAGCGGCCTTAGTAGATAATATAAATAAAGATAATTATAAAAAAATTCAAGAAAGCATTGGATTAGCATCTAGGGCTAAAAATAAGATTCAAGCTGAAATTGATAGAATAGATAGACAACTTAGAGAAATTAAAAAGCGAGAAGATGAAGAAATAGCACGAAGAAATGAGAATCTGAGAAGATACTAAAAAGGAGGTTAAAAGTTGATTAAAGCTAAGATAAAGACTTTATATAAAATAGGGGGAATTATTTTAATGATGGTTTTAGGGAGTTCAATTACTGGTTGTTCTATAAAAACAGATAATGATTATAAAAAGGCAGCACTTGAAAAGCTAGAAGAAAGATACGGCGAAGAGTTTGAAATAAA
>JAEXLD010000101.1 GCA_023445445.1 Bacillota bacterium | reverse complement strand
GATAAGAATAGAGTAGATTCTGAACTTATTTTAGGAACCATAAATAAATTTTATGAAATAACAAATGACCCTAAAGAGGCTGAAATAATAATTGTAAATACATGTGGTTTTATAGAAAGCGCAAAACAAGAGTCAATTGATACTATACTTGAAATGGCTGAATATAAGCATAAATATAAATGTAAGATGTTAATTGCAACAGGATGTTTAACCCAAAGATATGGTGAGGAATTATTAGAACTAATGCCTGAAATAGATATACTTATGGGAGTTAATGATTATATGAAAATCCATAAGTTAATCCTAGATTTTATAAAGGGTGAAAGAAAAATATTTGCTGCAAATTATAGTGATGACAATATTAACGAAGGAGTAAGAGTACTTACTACTGATAAACATACAGCATATGTTAGAATAGCAGAAGGTTGTGACAATTATTGCACTTATTGTATAATTCCTAAAATAAGAGGTAAATTTAGAAGTAGATCTAAAGAATCCATATTAGAAGAAGTAAATACTCTTGCTAAAAATGGTGTTAAAGAAATTATACTAATAGCTCAAGATTTAACATACTATGGAGTTGATTTATATAAAGAAAATAAACTACATGAATTAATTAATAGTATTTCAGAGGTTAATGGAATACAGTGGATTAGACTTCTTTATTGCTATCCTGAAGAAATTACTGATGAGTTAATAGAAGAAATGGCTAATAATAAAAAGGTTGTTAAATATTTAGATTTACCAATTCAGCATATTAGCAATAATATTCTAAAAAGAATGGCAAGAAGAACCAATAAGGAAACTATAATAGCAAAAATAGAAAAATTAAGAAAAGAAGTACCAGGAATAGCATTAAGAACTTCTTTAATAGTTGGTTTTCCAGGTGAAACTGAAGAAGACTTTAATGAGCTATGTAAATTTTTACAAGAATACAAGTTGGAAAATGTTGGGGTGTTTAAATACTCTAAAGAAGAAGGTACTCCTGCTGCAAATATGCTAGATCAAATTGATGAAGATACAAAAGAACGTAGAAAAGATAAGCTTATGAGGATTCAAAAGAAAGTAGTAGAGGACTTAAACAAATTGAAAATATCAAAAGTTTATGATACTATAATAGAAAGAGAAAAAGGAAAGTTTTTCATTGGAAGAAGTTCGGAAATGGCACCTGAAATTGATGGAACCATATTAATAAAAAGTAAAGATAAATTGAAAAAAGGCGATATGGTAAAAGTAGTAATTACAGAAGCTTTAGAGTATGATTTAGTAGGAGAGATATATGATGAATTTAGCAAATAAGCTAACTATGTTAAGAATATTTTTAGTTCCGTTATTTTTAATTTTTATTGCAGTTAAAAATATTCCCTATGGAACTTTTATAGCGACTTTTATATTTATAATTGCTTCATTAACGGATCAGTTAGATGGATATATTGCTAGAAGTAGAAATCAAATAACGAATTTTGGGAAATTCATGGACCCTCTTGCAGATAAGCTTTTAGTTACAGCAGCACTAATATCATTAGTAGAGCTTCAAGTTGTACCAGCTTGGGCAACTGTAGTAATAATAGCTAGAGAATTTGCTGTATCAGGTCTTAGGACAATAGCTGCATCAGAAGGAAAGGTTATAGCTGCAAGTATGTGGGGAAAAGTTAAGACAGTAACCCAAATAGCTGCAATAATAGCACTATTATTTCAAGTTAATATAGGTTCATCAAAACATTTAATCTCTTTAGTAGAAAGCAGTACAATAATTAAGGATATATTTAATTATGGCCCTAGAATGTTATTGATTTTAGCTGTAATAATGACATTAATATCAGGCTATGATTATTTCAAAAAGAATTTAAATATAATTAATTCTAATAAATAGTTTAAATTATTTAAAAGAGGATATAATTTATAAGAGTTCCTACTCAGAGAGTTGGAACTCTTACTACTAAATAATAAATAATTACAAACTATATTGACTATAGTTAATATATGTTTTATAATTTATATACAGAACAAATGTTCTTATAGAGAGGAAGGTGCTATATGGGAAATATAGATATGGATAAGCTAAAAGCTATTGAAAATGCAATGAGCCAAATTGAAAAACAGTTTGGTAAGGGATCAGTTATGAAACTAGGAGAAAATAGTTCTTTAAATATCGAAGCTATTTCAACTGGATGCCTTGATTTAGACATAGCTTTAGGAGTAGGGGGAGTCCCTAAAGGAAGAATAGTAGAAATATACGGACCTGAAAGTTCAGGTAAAACAACAGTTGCACTGCACATTGCAGCTGAAGCTCAAAAAAGAGGTGGAGCAGTTGCCTTTATAGATGCTGAACATGCTTTAGATCCAAGTTATGCGAGAAATTTAGGCGTTGATACAGAAAATCTTATAGTTTCACAACCAGATACAGGAGAGCAAGGACTTGAAATTGCAGAAGCTTTAGTTCGTTCAGGAGCTATAGATGTTATAGTAGTTGACTCAGTTGCAGCATTAGTTCCAAGAGCTGAAATAGATGGCGAAATGGGAGATTCTCACGTTGGTCTTCAAGCAAGACTTATGTCACAAGCTTTAAGAAAATTAACAGGTACTATTCAAAAAACTGGATGTGTAGCTATATTTATAAATCAGTTAAGAGAAAAAGTTGGAGTTATGTTTGGTAATCCAGAAACAACTACTGGTGGTAGAGCATTAAAATTCTATGCTTCTGTAAGACTTGATGTAAGAAGAATAGATTCTATTAAGCAAGGAGAAAGCATAGTAGGAAACAGAACAAGAGTTAAGGTAATGAAAAATAAAGTTGCTCCACCATTTAAACAAGCTGAATTTGATATTATGTATAATGAAGGAATATCAAGAACAGGTAATATAGTTGATGTTGGTGTAAAAGAAGGAATAGTGCAAAAAAGTGGAGCTTGGTTCTCTTATGGAGATATAAGGTTAGGACAAGGAAGAGAAAATGCTAAGCAATATTTAAAGGATAATCCAGAGACTGCACTTGATATAGAAAATCAAATCAGAAGTAAATATGAATTACCTATAATGCAAGAAACTACTGTTAAAGCAAAGAAAGATAAAGAAAAAGATAAAGAGTAATAAATATAGTTAATTTTGAATATAATTATATAAATATGATAATAATATAATCGATAGTATAATTTATTATGCTATCGATTTTTTAATTATTTATTGTAATAATTAAAAAATTAATATTAATATCTGTTATTTAAGCATTAACTGTTATATTGTATTATATAAGTAACTTGACATAATTTTAATTTTAATATAAAATAATAACAAATACTGGTTTTATCATATTTCATATATCAGTTAGATTAAGTATGATACCTCTACATTTTC
>JAEXLD010000070.1 GCA_023445445.1 Bacillota bacterium | reverse complement strand
GGTAGCTAAGTCGGGAAGGGATAAACGCTGAAAGCATCTAAGCGTGAAGCCCCCCTCAAGATGAGATTTCCCATAGCATAAGCTAGTAAGACCCCTTGAAGAACACAAGGTTGATAGGTCAGAGGTGTAAGTATGGTAACATATTTAGCTGACTGATACTAATAGGTCGAGGGCTTGACCAATAAAATTCAAGAAGGAAACTCAGCAAGCTGAGTAAATTCGAGAAACAAAATCAAAGATTTTGGCTCTCATTCATGTGCAATTTTCAGAGAACACTCTGAAAATAAAATATTCCGTGGTAGCTCAATGGTGGAGCACTCGGCTGTTAACCGATAGGTTGGAGGTTCGAATCCTCTCCACGGAGCCATTTTATATTTTAAAGAGTTTTATAAGAGTAGATTTTAAGTCTATTGTTATAAAACTCTTTTATTTTTTACATACAGAATAGCTTTTTATAATTCCAAATAAAATAGAAGAGATAAATAACATATGGGTCTACTTAGAGTAAAGGGATAGAGGAAAAAAATATGATATTTATCTCCTTTTATGTAATCATTTTGTAACTATTAGTTAACTTATTGTAAAGATTAACAAAAATTATTCTTATATAATTAAATTTGGGACAAGCATTTAGGATAAGTGGGGAAGAAAAATGTAAATTCTTATAAAAGGGTAGAAGCTCTAGCTGGTAACAATGAAAATAGTGCAGAAAATGAAGATAAAGAAAAAGTAGAAGAAGAAAAATCAGATAAAGAAGAAAAAATAAATATATTGGATAACTCAGGATATAGTAGTTTAGAAGAGGATATTAATGCTGATGATGCTTCAGAGATTATCTCTAAAACAATGTATAAATAGAATTTTTATAGAGAAGATGGTAGAAAAATAGCCTATTTGACTTTTGATGACGGCCAATCTGAACATTCCACTGAAGGAATATTAGATATATTAAAAGAAAACAATATAAAAGCCACATTTTTTCAGCTAGGTTCCTCTATAGAAAGGAATCATAAGGCAAAATATATTTTAAAAAGAATTGTAGATGAAGTTTTAAAATCAATGGGGATATGGCAAGTAGATTGGAACGCTTTAAATGGAGATGCTGAAGGTAAGAACTTTCCAAAAGAAGTATTATTGAGCAAATTGAAAGAGACTGTATGGAATCAGGATGTTGTTATTATACTTATACATGATACAGATTATACGCAAGGTACAGTAGAATATTTGCAAAGTGCAATAGATTATTTAAATCTGAAGGATTTGAATTTAGAACACTAAAGTAATTATATGGCTATATTAAAAACGTCTATTAATTAAAATGTTTTTAATATAGCTTCTTATTTAGATAATTAGGGTATAATTTAATTATGTAAATAAAAGCAGATAAGGGGTGAGTTAATGAATAAAATTTTATTAGTTGAAGATGAAGAAAGCATAAGAGGTTTTTTAAAAATAAATCTAGAAAGAAGTAATTTCAATGTTATTGAAGCTGAAACTGGTGAGAAAGGTATAGAATTAGCTAATAAAGAGAATCCTAAAATAGCAATTTTAGATGTAATGTTGCCAGGAATTGATGGCTTTATGGTATGTAATGAATTACGCAATAGCTTTCCAGAAATAGGTATTATTATGCTTACAGCAAAGGGGCAAGATATGGATAAAATTATGGGATTAGAATATGGTGCAGATGACTATATTGTTAAGCCTTTTAATCCCTTAGAAGTAGTATTAAGAGTAAAAGCATTACTTAGAAGATTAGGAGAGGAAGATAGAGAAAAATTACAACTTGGACCATTTATTATAGATTTGTATTCTCAAAAATTATTAAAAAATAATATTGAAATAGATGTTACACCAAAAGAATATTTATTAATGAAAATATTTTTAGAAAATCCTAATAAAGCTTTTAGTAGAGATGAATTGTTAGACTTGGTTTGGGGAAAAAATTATTTTGGTGATGCCAAAATAATAGATGTAAATATAAGAAGACTAAGAGCAAAAATTGAAGATAAGCCTTCTGAACCAAATTATATTCAAACAGTATGGGGGATAGGTTATAGGTGGAAGTTAAAGGAATGAAAAGTATAAAAAATCAACTTCTAAAAGGGATAGTAGTAATTATTTTCTCAACTGTTATTGTGTTGAATATATTACTAATGATATTTATAAGAAAGTATTATTATGATAATATGGAGGCAATTTTAACAAGTAGAATTGAAGTATCTATGAATTTCTATAATAAATACTTTTCTTCTAGATCATTAATAGAAAATATTTATGATAATGTAGATGCTTTTTGGAATGAAAATAATGCACAAGTAGAAATATTCGATTCTAATGGGAATTTACTTATGGATTCTATTGGAATAAAAGATGATAAGTTAATAAGTGCTCCTGATATAGCTAGAGCTCTTGAAGGAGAGCCATCTAGATGGATTGGTAAAGTAGATTATTATAATAAAAATATAATGGCTGTATCCTATCCATTAGAAATTGATGGTGAAATAATTGGAGTAATAAGATTTGTCACTTCACTAGAAGAGATTGATGGAATCATAAGAAATATAATGATTATTTTCTCAAGTATATCCATTGGAGTCTTACTATTAGGTGTGTTATTAAGTATATTTTTAGCAAATAGCATTATAAATCCAATTAAATATTTAAATCAAGTTGCAGAAAAAATGGGAAGTGGAAATTTAAGTGTAAGAAGCAATATTGATAGTGGCAATGAAATTGGTCAACTCTCTAATACATTAAACTTTATGGCAGATGAAATATCTAGAAGAGAACAGTTGAAAAATGATTTTATTTCTCAAGTTTCTCATGAATTAAGAACTCCATTAACTGCCATTAAAGGGTGGACTATAACGTTAAATAGCCCTGAAACAGATAAGGAAACTTTAGATTTGGGATTTAAAATAATAGAAAAAGAAACGGATAGACTTTCATTAATGGTGGAGGAGTTATTAGATTTTTCTAGGCTTATAAATGAAAATGTAAGTTTAGATTTAAGAGAAATTAGCATATCAGAATTTATTAATCATATTGAATCTTTTATGTCTCCTAGAGCTCGCAAAGAAGGAATTAATTTAAGATTTATTAATGAAGCTAAGGGAACGATGATAGTAGATAGCAATAGGTTAAAACAAGTTTTTATAAATTTATTAGATAATGCTTTTAAATTTACAGGTGCTGGAGGAAATATATTGTTTAGCGAATTTATAGCTAATGATAGAATTAATTTTATAATAGAAGATAATGGATGTGGAATACCAGAAGAAGACTTACCAAGAGTAAAAGAGAAATTTTTTAAAGGAAAAAATTCAAATTCTAAAAATGGAATAGGATTATCTATTTGTGATGAAATAATAAAACTTCACAATGGTGAATTTAACATATATAGTGAATTAGGAATAGGGACAAAAGTAGAAGTTATTATTCCAATAATCAAGGAGGAATAATATGAAATTAGGTAAAAGGATTTTTTCAGTGATAATTATTTTATTATTTACATTTAATATTGGTTGTAGTAAAGTAAATGGAAAAGATACACAATCAGTAAAAGCACCTAATAATGAAAATTTAACTATAAAAGGGACATGGAAAATTGAAGATATTAATATAGTTGATAATGAAATTGAAAATAAGGATGAAATATTGTCGCAAAAGGATTCTTTAATTAGTATATCTAGTAGTAAAATTTCGATTTTTAATAAAATATATCAAAGTCCTAGCTTTAAACTAAAGGTAGTAGATGGAAGTTATGTTCTCTCTTATGAATTAAATCTTACTTTAAAAAACATAATAAATTCATCAGATAAGGTAGATATAATTTCTTTAATAGATTCTAACAATTTAATAGGAGAGTTTATATTTATAGATAATAATAATGGATATTTATTCTATTCTGGACTGTTACTAAAGTTGGTTAGGGAAGATGTAAGTCCAAGGGATATTGAAAGTTCTATGAATAAAGTAGAAGCAGAAGTAATAGATGAAGACTACAATAGTAATGTTGGAGTAATGTTAGCATTAAAAACTTCTATAAAAAAAGGTGAAAATGGAAGTTACCATGATTCAAGTTATAGAACCTTATGGATATCCTTTAAAGATAATAAAATAGAACCTATACTAGAAAAAGATAATATTATTTTCCCAAGATTAAACGGAATATGGACTATAGAAAAGAAAGAAATTAATGAAGATAATATTCATAATGAATATTTTATTACAAAGCCAATAGATGTAAGAGAAGATATGAAAATAGCTAGTGATATGTCAATAAGCGTGTATAAAGATATTAATTTTGTTTCCAATGATTATATTTCCATTGAGAGATTTGAAGAAGATGATATTACTTATTCAGCACCCATATATAGAACTATACCTATTGATAATATAAATTCATATGAAGGTCTTAGTATAAATGAAATATATTCAACAGAAGTAAAGGAAAAATATAAAAGAGATTTCAATGAAGCTTTTAATAGCTTATCCTTAGAAAAGCAAAATTTATTGATTAATGAAGTAGATTATACTAATTTTACTATTAAGAGAATAGAAGGAAAATGGACTTTGGTTGGGAGAATTACATCAGATAATCCTAATGAAAAGGAAGTTGACTTTAAATTGTCAATAAATCCAAATAAAAAGATTTTAAATTATGATACATTATTAATACCATGGAAGGACTTAAAGGGAAAATTCCCATTTATAGAAGATGCATATACTTCTCCAACAGGAAGAATTGCAATAATTATATTTGACAATAAGTTATTTGTGTATGAGTTGGAGGAAGGAAGTATTAAGGGAAATCCACTAATAAGTATAAACCTTAATGAAGGGGAAAGTGTTATCATGGCAGAATGGGCAACAGGTTCCTATGTGGATACTTGGACAAGAGCTTTTAAAGGCGGTGGAGTAATTACTAGTAATTGATATTAAGGAGGATTAAATTATGTTATCAAAGGATACATTATCTAGTGTTTTAGCTAGATGTTTAATAACAGGAGGAGACTTTGCAGAAATATTCGAAGAAGATACTATAAATACATCAATAGGTATTCTTAATGGCAAAGTAGAAAATTCAATATCAGGAAGAACTCATGGTATTGGAATAAGAATATTTAAGGGATTTAAAAGTATTTATGCTTATACTAATAATACAAGTTTAGCATCCTTATTAGATACTGCAGAAAAAGCAGCATTGGCACTTGGAGAATTAAAAGAAGATATAAGTGTAGTTTTAAATAGAAAAGAAGTTTATAATAATAATCCAATTATATATATACCATCATCAATAAGCACAGAGAAAAAGATTAATGTGATGAAGGCTGGATATAAAGCAGCGAAGGAATATCATGATGAAATATCTCAAGTATCAGTGGGTTATTTAGATAAAGAACAAAATATACTAATTGCAAATACAGAAGGATTACTAACAGAAGATAGGAGAGTAAGAACTAGATTATCAATAAGCTCAGTTGCCTCAGCCAATGGAGAAAATCAAACAGGTTTTGAGGGACCAGGAGCTCATAAGGGCTTTGAATTATTTGATAGCATAGATCCAGAGTATTATGGAAAGGAAGCATCAAGAATAGCTCATACTATGTTACATGCTAAAAATTGTCCTGCTGGAAAGATGACTGTAGCAATTGATAATGGATTTGGTGGAGTTATATTCCATGAAGCCTGTGGACATTCATTAGAAGCAACTGCTGTAGCCAAGGGAAATTCTGTATTTACTAATATGCTTGGAAAACAAATAGCTTCATCTAAAGTAACAGCAATTGATGATGGAACTATTCCTAATGCTTGGGGATCATTAAATATTGATGATGAAGGAAACAAAACTAGAAAGAACGTATTAATAGAAAATGGAATATTAAAGGGATACTTAATAGATAAGTTAAATGGTAGAAGAATGGGGATGGAGGCAACAGGAAGTTCAAGAAGACAAAGTTATAAGTTTGCCCCAACATCAAGAATGACAAATACTTATATTGCTGCAGGTAATGATGATGAAACAGAAATTATTAAATCAATTTCTGATGGATTATATGCAAAGAAAATGGGCGGGGGATCAGTAAATCCTGTAACAGGAGAATTTAACTTTGCAGTTTCTGAAGGATATATAGTTAAAAATGGAGAAATACAAGAACCTGTAAGAGGAGCAAGTCTTATTGGTAAAGGTAGTGAAGTTCTATTAAATATAGATATGGTAGGAAAGAACTTAGAACAAGGTCAAGGTATGTGTGGTTCTATATCTGGTAGTATCCCAACTAATGTAGGTCAACCTATGATTAGAGTAAAAGAAATAACAGTAGGTGGAAGATAGGAGGGAATGGAATATGGAATTAAAAGAATTTATCGATAAGTTATTCAAAAAAGCTAAAAGTAATGGATTCGATGAGTATGAAGTTTATTATGTAGATAGGGAAAGCTTAAGTATAAATGTTTATAATGAAGAAGTTGAGAAATATAACTTAACGACTTCTTATGGATTGTCTTTTAGAGGGAAAATAAATGATAAAATTGGATATTCTTATACAGAAATATTAGATGAAGATGCTATAGAAATGATGGTTAAGAATGCTAAAGAAAGTGCACTAGCTATCGAAAATGAGGATATTCAATTTATATATGAAGGAGATAAGGAATATACTAAAGTAAATACTTATTATAAGGCATTAGAAAATATTCCAGCTGATAAATTAATTGATTTGGCATTAAGCATGGAAAAAGAAGCTAAAAGCTTAGACAGTAGAGTTGTAAGCTTTGAAGGCTGTGGAATAGGTTATAATAATTCTAAATATGGAATAATTAATTCTAAGGGACTTAATTTAGAGAATAAATCTAATTTACTTAGTGCATATGTAGTTCCAATTATTAAAGATGGTGAAAATATGCAAGATGGTATGGGGTATGTTACAGCTCATTCCTTAGAAGATGTAGATCCAAAGAAAATTGCTAAAGATGGAATTAATGAAGCTGTATCAAGAATAGGTGGAAAATCTATTCCATCTGGTAAATACAAAACTATTATTAGTAATGAGGCTATGGTTTCAATTCTTTCAACCTTTGCAGGAGTATTTAGTGGAGATGCTGCTCAAAAGGGTTTAAGCTTATTAAAGGATAAAGAAGGAGAATTTATAGCAAGTGAAAAGGTAACATTATTAGATAATCCACATTTAGAAAATGGTTTAGCATCAGTACCTTTTGATGATGAAGGAGTAGCAACTAAGAAGAAGGATATAATTCATGAAGGTAAATTAATTACATTACTTCATAATTTAAAAACTGCTTATAAAGGTAATACAAAATCTACAGGTAATGGATTTAAGAGTTCTTATGCTTCACCAGTAGGAGTTTCACCAACTAACTTCTATATTGAGAAGGGAACTAAATCTTTTGATCAGTTATTAGAAGAGGTAGGAGAAGGTGTATTAATTACTGAATTTGCTGGATTACACTCAGGAGCAAACTCAATAACTGGAGATTTCTCATTAGCAGCAAAAGGATTCTATGTTAAAGATGGAAAGAAGGATTTCCCAGTTGAACAAATAACAGTAGCTGGAAACTTCTTTGATTTATTAAAAAACATAGTTGAAGTTGGAGCTGATTTAAAATTTCCTATGAGTAGTGTTGGAAGTCCTTCTGTAAGAGTTGAAGGATTAAGCATAGCAGGTAAATAATAATATATAAAATTAGAAACTCAGTGTAAGCTGGGTTTCTTTTTAAATAATAAAAAGGGGAGTTTAATTTATGGGAGAGTTAAAAGAAATAAAATTAAAAAATGGACAAACTTTAATATTAAGAAAAGCTAATGTAAATGATGCAGAAAAAATGATTGAATATTTAAATGCTGTTGGCGGAGAAAGTGATAATTTATTATTTGGTAAAAATGAATTTAATAAGTCTATTGAAGAAGAAAGAGAATATATAAAAAATTTAAATAATAATAAAGATGTATTTATGGTTATAGGTTTAATAGATAATAATATTGCTAGCGTAGCAAATATCACAAAATTACTTAGAAAAAGAATAGAACATAATAGCGAAGTTGCTATTTCTGTAAAAAAGGAATATTGGAGCATAGGGGTAGGATATGCAGTAATGAATGAATTAATAGAATTTGCAAGAAGTAATAATATAAGAAATATTAGTTTAGGAGTTAAAGCAAGTAATTATAGAGCATTTAATCTATATAAGAAGTTCGGTTTTGAAGAAATAGGTCGTCATAAAAATTTCTTTAATTTAAATGGTGTTTTTGATGATGAGATATTAATGGACTTATATTTGAACTAAATATAAATTTGTAAATTTAATAGGAGTTACTGAAAAATAGAAAGTCAAAGAAAAAACTCACTATAAACTTTATTTGTTCAAGTTTATAGTGAGTTTTTAAAACAAATTACTTCAATAATTCTATATTCTACATTATTAATTTTTATTAATTGTTGCTTTATTTGCTCTTATCATTTTATCAGAAAGATCAACTATATTTTTATACAGTTCTCTTTCTTTATCTGTAAGATTTTCACCTACAACTTCAAGATTAGTAAGAACTGCAAAGGATTTATTAGTATTTAATAAGTTTCTTCCTATAGCAGTATCTATATATTTATCATTGTCTACACCCATAAGATATAATAGAGATGGCATAATATCTATTTGCCCACCTATAGTATTAAAAGTTTTTCCTTCATTCATATCTTTTGACCAAATTATAAATGGCATTGTATGATGACCATTATCTAAGTACCAATCTTCCTTATTTGATAGTTTTTCTATTGAGCTATTATAGTACTTATGAACTCCTGTATGGTCTCCTTCAATAACTATAGCTGTATCATCTAATAAGCCCTCTTTATCTAATTGCTTTAAGAATTCACCTATTTGCTCATCTGTATACTTAATACTTTCAAAATATCCACCAAGCTCACTTTTATCAAGTTCACTATCTAGACTTAAAACTCTTTTTTCTTTAGGTAAGTCGAAAGGACCATGGCTAGTTAATGTTACTGTAAATGCGTAAAATGGGTCTTTTAGATTTTTAAGCATAGGAACAACTTGCCTAAAGTAACTTTCATCAGATATTCCAAGACCAATTTCCTCATCTATATTAAATGAATAATAATCTACAAATTCATTAAAGCCTATTCCCTTAAGACCATTTACATAATTCCAGAAGGAACCTTTATCAGGATGTATTGCAATAGTATCATAATTCATTTCTTCTAGTAAAAGAGGAAGAGAATTATATTCTGTTGAAGGATATCTAAAGAAGGTGCTACCTCTTCTTAATGGGAACATTGATGTATTAATCATTAAGTCTGAATCAGAACTTGTACCCTCATTTACTTGCTCATAGATATTAGGGAAGTAAAGGCCCTTACTTATTAATTCATCCATAACAGGTGTTATTTTTTGACCGTTAACTTCTTTACCGATTATAAAGCTCTCTAAAGATTCAACTTGAATAACTATAAGGTTTTTACCCTTTAGCATTCCTGCATATTCATTATTTGGTAAGTTTTCTTTTGATTCAAAAAATTCATTTATTTGATTTGTGTCTTCTTCAGTAAGTTCATACGGTTTAGAATCCTTATATACATTGTAGATATCGAAAATATGATATCCTATTGGAGAAAAATATCTAGCTGTATTTGTAGGATCATAATTTGAAAATATATAACCATTTTTAACATCTTCATTTTTTAAGACATGTAAATTAAAAGGTACATAGGCTATAAATAATATACTAGAAAGTATCATTACTATAAATGTTAAAGGCGCCCTTCTTTTTACATTACTATAAGATTTTCTAGTGAAGAAAACGTAAATGGCTAAAATAATAAAATCTATTAATAATAAGAAATCCATTTTACTGAACATTGATGATATTGTACCACCCATATTATCAAGGTTGGCTGTTTGAGTTAATAACAATGCTGAAGGCATTGTTAAGAAACCTCTAAAGTATCCTAAGTCTAAAAATATAAGTGTAGTTATTATAATATCTATAACAAATAAATAGATAACTCTCCCTTTACCTTTAAATAATAATGAAAAACTTAAGAATATTAGAGTAAAAGCATAATAATAATTAATAAAAGGTTTGGCAGAATTAAGGCCATCTGAAAAGCTTAAGATATAAGGATCATCAGTAGCTACAAACCCTTGGAATATTATAGATTTCAATATTATGGCTATAAAGGGAATTAAGAATAATATCACTCTAATTATTCCATCAAAACTTAAAATATCCATAATCTTATTTTTAAATGTCTTTAAAATATTGTCCAACATATATTCACCTCAAAAAAAGAGCTTATTATTAAGCCCATTATAATTCTTTCCCTAGTTAACAATACTTAAATTATAGTATAGTAGTTTTTATAAATCAAATAAGATTTTCTTAAATTTTTATTATAAAAGGTATGTTAATTTAAAGATATTATAGGAGATAGTATATATTATATTTACTTACCATTTATGGTATAATAATATATGTATTTTTGATAAAAGTTATGGAGGGTACATATGCTTCAATATGATTTAATAATAATTGGAGGGGGAGCATCTGGACTTTCAGCAGGAGTTTCTGCTCTTCAACATGGAACTAAAAGGGTATTACTACTAGAAAGAAATAGTGATTTAGGTGGAAACTTAAATTTATTTATAAATGAAGGCTTTGGAAAGTACTATTTAGGAAAGGAAGTTACTGGACCAGAGCTAAGTAGTGAACTTATTAGGGAATTTAAAGCTCATGGCGGAGAATATAAACTTGATACTGAGGTTTTAGAAGTTACCACTAATAAACTAGTCACTTACGTAAATCCTGATGAAGGAATACAGGATGTTAAAGCCAGAGCAATTATAATAGCATCGGGATGTAGGGAAAAATTCACAGGTAATATCAATATACCAATTCATAAATATACTGGAATATATACTTTGGTTTCTGCACACAAACTTATTAATTTACAAGGATACTTACCTGGCAAAAAAGTAGTTATACTAGGAAGAAATAAATGGTCTTTACTTTTAGCAACAAGGTTAATAGTAGAAGGAGCTGAAGTTAAAGCTATAATAAATGGCTCTAAGAAGAATATCTTAAATGATAAAGCAGAAAAGATTATTAAAGATATGGATATTAATATTATAGAAAACAGCAGAGTCATTGAGTTACATGGAAATGGAAGAATAGAAAGCATTGATATAGAAAATAAAGAGGATAAGAGTATAGTTAATATAGATTGTGATGCTTTAATATTAACTGTAGGATATTTTCCAGAGATATCTTTTGTAAGAAAGGCTAAAATTGGAATAGATGAAAAAAGAAATCTTATAGTTAATAATAATGAAACTTCTGCAAAGGGAATATTTGCTTGTGGAAGTGTACTTACTAGAGATACAGAGCTTTTTAATAGTGGAGAAGATGGCTATAAGGTAGGAGAATTAGTTTCTAAATATTTAAAGAAATATTTATATTAAAAATGGAGCTATTTATTATATAGCTCCATTTTTAATATACTTAAATTATTGATTCAACCTTTTAATAAATTCATTAAAAATAAATTTATGACCTTTTTCATTGAAATGAATGCCATCTGCATATATTTCCTTTGAATTTAAGTTTAAAGACATATTATAAAAATCAATATATTTAATTTTATACTTATCACAAAGCTTTATTAATTCCTCTCTCAAGTGTGGAAGAGCAATTTCACAGTAATCATAAGTTTGAGAAGGCATAAATAATCTATAGGCATCTTCCTTTATTATTCTTGGAGGAATTCCTATAAATATATGGTTAGTCTTAGTTAAGGCTTCTCTTAACATTAATTCCATATTATCAATAATTTGAGTTAATGACCTATTAGATAATAAATCATTAGTGCCACCCATTATAAATATTGATTTAGGAGACAACATAGTTACATCTTCTGTAAATCTATTTAACATATCGGTGGTGGTATTTCCATTAATGCCCTTATTAATAATGGAGAAATCTAAATCATGAGATAAACTATAATTTTTAAAGATTTCTATCCAAGATTTATTTTTAGGAACTCCATAACCAAAGGTAAGGCTATCACCAATAAATATAAAGTTGTTAGTACTCAATAAAGTCACCTCAATTAAAATAATTTATTAAAGCAATTTCTACAAATTAAAGTCTTTCCACCATTTCCTTTAATTATATTTTCTTCTTTAATTTTTTTATTACAAAACTCACATAGTAAATCACTACTGTTATTTTCTTTTTTGTTAGTCTTATTATTAAGCAATTTAGTAGCTGGGTTTTTCTTTAGACTTGAATATATTTTTTTATCGCTTGGCTCTGACTTTTCTTCTACGGAATATGAAATTTTATATTTACTTTCAGCAAAAAATTCTAATTCAAATCTGGGGTTTTCTTTATCATAAAATTCTTCTGTAATTATTCTTGTTATTTGGGCATCATTAACAATAAGGCCGCTTTTTTCAATACCATCAAAAATACTTTTAGTTATATTAGCCGTATCTGGATGTCTCTTTTCGCTTTTATAATAAACTTTTAAAATAGCTATAAGAGATTCTTCTAACACAACACCTGGATTTTGTAGTCTAGAATAATAAGCTATTTTTTCTTCATAGATTGCGTATCTATCATGAGATTTTCCTGTATTACTAGGAAGTATGGCTCTACCATCTTTATTATGAAGTTTGAAGTTAGATTTGGTTATTGGGGACCCTGGTACCACTATCTTAGCGTATGTATTCATGTAAAACTCCTTTTATATTTAAAGATATCCTTAAAAATCCATTAATTCTAATAAAAAATAATGAATAATTTTTTTATTCATTATATAATAGTCAATGAAACTAAAGAAATATATAATAAGCTATATGCTTAATTTTAATATACAATAATTAAATAGCTTACACAATATTAGTAAGTAAATAGAAAGAAGAAATTAAGAGGTAAAAATAATGGAAAGTAAATTAATTTTATCAATAGAATCAAGCTGTGATGAAACATCAGCAGCTATTGTTAAAGATGGTAGAGAAGTTTTATCAAATATAATTGCATCTCAAATAGAAACTCATAAAAAGTATGGAGGAGTAGTTCCAGAAGTTGCTTCAAGAATGCATATTGAAGTTATTAATGGAGTGGTTACTGAAGCCTTAGAAGAAGCAAATGTTAAATTAGATGATATAGATGCTATTGGAGTTACATATGGACCAGGATTAGTAGGAGCATTATTGGTAGGATTACAATATGCAAAAGGACTATCATATTCCTTAAAGAAACCGTTAGTTGGAGTAAATCATATAGAAGGACATATTTGTGCAAATTATATAGAACATAAAGACTTAAAACCACCTTTTGTATCCTTAGTAGTATCAGGAGGTCATACATTTATAGTTCATGTTAAGGATTATGGAGAATATGAAGTAATAGGTCAAACAAGAGATGATGCAGCAGGGGAAGCCTATGATAAGGTTGCAAGAGCATTAGGTCTTGGTTATCCAGGGGGCCCTAAAATAGATAAGCTTGCAAAAGAAGGAAATGAAAATGCTATTGAATTTCCAAGGGCAAACTTTCATGATGAGACATTAGATTTTTCATTTAGTGGAGTTAAGTCTGCAGTGTTAAATTATTTAAATAAATGTAAAATGCAAAATATTGAAATAAATAAGGCTGATGTAGCTGCATCATTTCAAAAAGCAGTTATTGAAGTTCTAAAGGAAAATGTTTTAAAAACTTGTAGACAAAAAAATGTAGATAAAATAGCTATTGCAGGAGGAGTTGCATCAAATTCTGCATTAAGAGAGACATTAATAAAAGCAGCCCTTAAAGAAGATATAAAGGTACTATTTCCATCACAAATATTATGTACAGATAATGCAGCAATGATAGGAAGTGCTGCCTATTTCAATTTCTTAAGGGGACTAGAAGCACCTTTAAACATTAATGCAAAACCAAACTTAAAGTTGTAATCTATAAGGGGGAAGGGATAATTGAAACTTTTACCACATTCTAATGGATTTTATAAAGTAAATATGAAAAAAGAGCTAAACCCAAAAGAAAAGGCAAAAAAGATTATTACTGTAATATTAATATTATTAGTAGTTGGTTTTATATATCAAAGAATAAGTAATTTTATTACAAAAGAAACGTTGAAAGAAAGAGTAGATTACGTAAGAGTTGAGGATAAAAGGCTAGATTATAGGCTAGAAGGAGAAGGAAAATATACTGTAATTTTTGATGGAAATATTGGGACTAATCTAAACCAATGGAGTGAAATTTCAGATAAACTTTTATCAGATTATGGTGATGTATCAATATTTACATATAATAGAAGAGGATACGGATTTAGTGATAGTGGAGCTATAAGAACACCTAAGGAGCAAGCAGAGGATTTAAGATTACTTTTAAGAAAAGCTGCAGTTCCATCACCATATATACTTGTAGGAGAAGAGTATGGAAGTCTTGTATTAACAGAATTTGAAAAGGCTTATCCAGACTTAGTAGCAGGTATAGTTTTAATAAATCCTTTAGTGGAAAATGAGATTAACACTGATAAATATCAAAAAGGTTTAATATTTGAAAAGATTAGAAGAAAAATAGAAAGTATTGGATCTGAAATAGGACTTACAACACTACTAGATAAAGTTAACTTAACTTGTAATACTGATGAATTTGAAGCAAAGCTTGATTATAGAGATTTAGAAGAGTTTAAAATCCATAGAACAAAATCTAACTATAATAAGGCTGTAAGTAATGAATATAAAAATATAACTTCAGGCAATAATTCTAGTCAAGAGGAAGGAGCTTTTTCAGGAAAACCATATTATTTAATAGCTAAACCTGGACAAGAAGTTTTATCAAATTTAGGAGATGAAGCATTAACAAAAGTATATAATGTTAATTATGAGGAAAATATAGTATCAATGTATGCACCTGATACAGTAATAACTGGTATAAGACATGTTATAAAACAGGCAAATGAAATAGATAGGTTAGAGAAGAAAAATAATTCAAATTAAATTTGTTAGATATATGTCATATAATTGTCACAAAGAAGGGTTATATTAATAATTGTAAAAGGAATTATTAAAGATTTAAGGGAGGCTTTTCAAATGAATGAAGATAATATATATGATGTAGAAAAATACGAAGATGTAAATAGTGGTAATGAATCACTAACAAATGAGGAAAAGGCTACTGAAGAGCAAAGTTTTGAAAAAGAGTCTTATATTCATCCAATAAATGATATTTCAAATAAACCAAAGAAAAAAAGAAAAAAAGGTACATTTAAATTTATAGCTTTAGGCCTAATAGCTGGATTATTAGGAGGAGCTATAGGGGGAGGAAGTACTTATTATTTAATGAAGAGTTATATTAATGAGTCTAATTATAAAGTACTAACTCCAAATCCTCAAACATTTAGTTCTAATTCAGAAGCATTAACAGCAAGTGAAGCATTTGAAAAGGTTTCTCCAGCAGTAGTTATAGTATCTGTTAGTGGTGTAATAGATTATAGTGGAATAATACCTAAAGAAACAGAGGGCATTGGATCAGGATTTATTATAAATGAAGAAGGATATATTTTAACTAATTACCATGTTATTAAAGGAGCTAAAGAAGTTGTAGTAACATTATCTGATGAAAGAGATGTTAAGGCAAAGGTCATAAACTATGATGAAAATCAAGATGTGGCAATGCTAAAAATCAGTGATGATAGCGTTAAGGTGCCAGGAGTGGTTGAACTTGGAGATTCAGATGCACTAAAACCAGGAGAAGAAGTTATAGCAATTGGTACTCCTTTATCTAAGGAATTTAATCATACAGTTACTGCTGGAATTGTAAGTGCTGTAAATAGAACAGTTGAAACAAATTCAGGAACACAATTAAACTTAATACAAACAGATGCAGCTATAAACCCTGGTAATAGTGGTGGTCCTTTAGTTAATACTAAGGGTGAAGTAGTTGGTATTAATAACATGAAGATAGCTTCTGATGAGGTAGAAGGAATAGGATTTTCAATTCCAATAGATTCAGTTAAAGATAGAATTGAAGCATTGTCTAAACCTATATTAAATTTAGGTATATCAATAAGAGAAATCAATTCAGATCTTAGTAAGCAATATAATATGGATGAAGGCTTGTATATAGTTCAAGTAACAGAGTTTTCTCCAGCAGAAAAAGCAGGATTAAAAGGTGGAGACTTAATAGTAAAATTTGATGGTAAGAGAATTAAAACTTTTGAAGAATTAAAAGCTATTAGAGATACTAAACAAGAAGGTGATACCGTTACTGTGGAAGTAATCAGGAATGGAGAAAATAAAACCTTTAATGTTGAATTAGAGGCTAAGAGCTAATTAAAAAGACTAGTTACTATTTAACTGTACGTTTAAAAGTATAGTTATATAGAGGCTAGTCTTTTTTTATAAAAATATTACTTATAAATCACATTTTAATGTTATTAGAATAAACTATACTATAAATAACAAAACTTATAATTCAAAACTTAGGAGGCAAAGTTATGAGCGGAAGAATAGCATCATGTGAATTAAAAACAGGATGTAATGAACAAATTGAAGCTATAGTTAAATTACCAGAAGAAAAAAGATCAGTTATATTTGGAACAGTATTAGACTGCAATAGAATGCCTGTAGTAGATGCAGTAGTAAAATTATTACAAGTAGTGGATGGATATAGATATCCATATCCTTTGACTCACACTTTCACAGATTGTCATGGACAATTCTTATT